>JBFJNH010000044.1:0-27554 GCA_041618295.1 Marmoricola sp. | reverse complement strand
CCTGGCCCGCGCCATCGCGACCCGGGAGGGCGCGACCTGGTACCGGCTGCTGACCGACCCCGCCGGTGACCCCGTCACCCTGTCCACCAAGTCGTATGCGCCGACCGAGGCGATCTGGCGCCACGTCGTGGCCACCACCCCGACCTGTGTCGAGCCCGGTTGCGACCGCCCCTCGACCGAGTGCGAACTCGACCACCAAGACCCCTGGCCCCACGGCGAGACCAGCACCAGCAACCTCCACCCCCGCTGCCGACGCCACCACAAACTCAAGCACGCCCGAGCCCAACGCCCCGACCTCGACTGGGAGTACGCCTACGCCAGCTGACCGCTCAGCAGTTCGAGCAGGTGCCGAAGATCTCCAGGGTGTGGCTCACCTCGGTGTACCCGTGCTCGGCGGCGACCGCGCGGGTCCACTTCTCGACGGCCGGTCCCTCCACCTCGACGGTGGCGCCGCAGGTCCGGCAGACCAGGTGGTGGTGGTGGCTTCCGCTGCAGCGCCGGTAGACGGCCTCGCCCACCTCGGAGCGGAGCATGTCGATCTCGCCGGCGTCGGCCATCGCGGTCAGCGCCCGGTAGACCGTCGAGAGCCCGACGTTGTCGCCCGTGGCGCGGAGGGCCTCGTGCACCTCCTGGGCGCTGCGGAAGTCGCTGAACTGCTCCAGGGCCGCGGCGACGGCGAGTCGTTGCCGGGTCGGGCGGAGCGTCGGCTCAGTGCTCGTCATAGTGACCTCCGTGGACCGCGTGCCGGTGCCCGTCGTGGATGTAGTCGATGTGGTCGCCGTGCTCGACGGCGAGGTGCCCGCAGCCGGGGCCGTGCTGGTGCCGGTGCGGCTCGGTGACCCGCTGCTGCTGCGGCTCCTCCGGCATCTCGAAAGGCACCCGGGCCAAGCGGCGCTTGCCGAGGAGGACGCCGACCGGGGCGGTCACCGCGAACCCGGCCAGGGCAACCAGCACGATGGTCGCGCCCGGCGGCACGTCGACGTACGCCGCGATGACGACCCCGGAGACCGACGCCAGCAGACCGGCGACCATGGCGCCGAGCATGGTGGCCCGGAAACCGCGGGCGAACTGCTGGGCGGTCGCGACCGGGATCACCAGCAGGGCGCTGACCAGCAGCAGGCCGACGGTGCGCATCGCGACGCTGACGGTGACCGCCGCCAGGACCGAGACCAGCACGTTGTACAGCGGGACCGACAGGCCGGTGGTCCGGGCGTAGTCCTCGTCGTTGGCCACCGAGAACAGCTGGGGCAGCAGGGTCAGGCTGAGCGCGATCACGACCAGCGCCAGGCTGCCGCTGACCACCACGTCGGTGGTGGACAGCGTCGTGATCGAGCCGAACAGGTAGGACTGCAGCGCCAGGGCGCCGTTGCCGGCGAACGAGACCAGCATCAACCCACCGGCGAGGCCGCCGTAGAAGATCAGCGCGAGGGCGACGTCCCCCGAGGCGCGTCCGGACGCACGCAGAGCCTCGATCGCGACAGCGCCGATGATCGCGACGACGACGGCGGTGATCGTCGGCGAGGTCCCGGTGAGCAGCCCGAGGGCGACCCCGGTGACGCTGATGTGCCCGATGCCGTCGCCCATCAGCGCGAGCCGGCGCTGCACCAGGTAGGTGCCGACAGCGGGGGAGGCCAGGCCGGTGACGGCGGCCGCGATCAGGGCCTTGATCATGAACGGGGCCAGCAGGATCGAGGTCACGGCAGCTCCTCCCC
This sequence comes from Marmoricola sp., assembly GCA_041618295.1. Classification (GTDB taxonomy): domain Bacteria; phylum Actinomycetota; class Actinomycetes; order Propionibacteriales; family Nocardioidaceae; genus Marmoricola. Next base: position 25,842 of record JBFJNH010000044.1, on the reverse strand, counting down.
GAGTACGCCGGTCAGCGGTGCGATCCGCAGCGCCGGACCGGAGGTCGTCTCGCAGTGGACGTGCGGGTCGTGGGCCTGGACACCGTCGGGGGAGCCGTCGTAGGTGATGCGCCCTTCGCGGAGCACGATCGCGCGGCGGATGAACGGGGCGAACGCACCGAGCTCGTGCAGGACCACGACGATGGTGGCACCGGCGCGGGCGCTGGACTCGAGCGTGTCGGCGATGGCCTGCTGGCTGACCAGGTCGACCCCTGCGTTGGGTTCGTCGAGGACGAGCAGCTCCGGGGAGCCGGCCAAGGTGCGGGCGATCAGCACCCGCTGCTGCTGGCCGCCGGAGAGGGTGGAGACCTGGTGGTGGGCCCGGTCGGCGAGACCGACGGCCTCGAGAGCGGCGGTGACGGCCGCCCGGTCGGCGGCCCGTGCCGGCAGGAACGGACGCCGGTGGGCAAGCCGACCGGCCGCGACGACCTCGGTGACCGTGGCCGGCACTCCCTGCGCGATCGGGGAGCGCTGCGGCACGTAGCCCAGCCGCGGCCACTGGTCGAACGTCTCGATGGGCTGACCGAAGAGGCGGGCACTGCCGGCGGAGAGCGGGAGCAGTCCGGTGATCGACCTGACCAGGGTCGACTTGCCCGATCCGTTGGCGCCGAGGACGGCGACGACGTCGCCCGCCTCCACGGTCAGGTCGAGGTCGCGGAGGATCGGGCGGCCACCGAGGGTGACGCCGCCGCCGCGGATCTCGAGGATGGTGCCGCTGCTCATGGGGTCAACTCTTGCACCCGTTGGCGTTCTGGAGCGCGGTGAGGTTGGCCCGCATCAGCGAGAGGTAGTCGTCGCCACCTCCGTCGGCGATCCCTTCGATCGGGTCGAGTACGTCGGTGGTGACCTCGCCCTCGGCCAGCGACTCGGCCATCTTCGGGCTGATCAGGGTCTCGGTGAACACCGTGGTGATCCCGTTCTCGGCGATCAGCTCGCGCAGCTCCGCGATCCGGGCCGGGCTCGGCTCGGCGTCGGGGGAGAGCCCAGCGATCTCCGCGAACTCCAGCCCGTAGCGCTCCAGGTACCCGAACGCGTCGTGGCTGGTGACCACCAGCGAGCGGGTGCAGTCCGCGAGGCCCGCGGTGTACTCCGCGTCCACGCTTTCCAGGTCGCCGACCAGCGTCGCCAGGTTGGTGCGGAACTCCTCGGCGTGCTCCGGGTCGACCTCGGCGAGGCGGGCCGCGATCGCGGTCCCGGCCTTCTCCATCCGGAGCGGGTCGAGCCAGAAGTGCGGGTTGCCCTCGTCGAGGTCGACCGCGTCGGTCAGGTCGGTGGCGTGGTCCCGGGCGTTCTCCCGGGCGGCCTTGTCCACCGCGGGAGCCAGTCCGGCGACGTACAGGACGAGGTCGGCGTTGCTGAGCTCGGCGATCTGCTGCACCGACGGGTCCAGGTCGTGCGGCTCGGTGCCGGGTTCGGTCAGGTTGACGACGCGGACGGTGTCACCGGCGATCCGCTCGGTGAGGTACTGGAGCGGGTAGAACGATGCGACCACGGTCGGGCGACCGTCGTCGTCGGTGCTGGCGCAGGCGGCCAGGGGAAGCAGGAGCAGTCCGGCGAGGACGACCTTCAGGGAACGGGAGCGGCGGGGGAGGAACGACATGACAATGATTCTCATTCATAATGAGAATCATTGTCAAGTTATCGCCGGGGGGTCAGGTCAGCGAGGTCGGCGCGTCCGCCGCGCTGACCAGCTGCACCACCGGTTTGGCCGGCACCTCGTCGGCGAGGAACCAGCGGAAGGCGAGCATCCCGCGCTGGTTGTCCAGGGTGGTCACCGCGTTGGGGTGCTCCAGCTGGGTGCGGGAGACGACGATCGTGACGGTGCCGTCGCTGTTCGCGACGGCGGTGTGGTTGTTCAGCGAGGTCTTGCCGTCGGCGGCGTTGTGCCCGGCCATGTACTCGGTCCACGGCATGAAGTTCCAGAACCGGGACCGGGTCGGAGGTCGGTGAGTGAGGACCAGCGCCTCGCCGGGGGCCAGGTCGTAGCTCCCGAAGCAGTACGTCGCGTCCGTGGCCGACCAGCCGAAGTTGAAGTCGGGCACCCGGTACGGCTCGGCGACCACGTTGACGCCGTCCGGTGTCTCGTGACCCAGGCCGAGACGGTCGGAGTCGGTGCGCTCCTGGATCGTCATCGGCACGATCAGGAACATCGTTCTCATCCAGCTCAGCGTCGAGCGCAACGCCTGGGCCGTGGCGGCGTCGGAGCGCACGATCGGGTCGGGCTCGTCGAGGCACTCGATCTGCCACTCCACCGGGGTCCCGGTCAGCGGGTCGGCCTGGTAGTCGCGGGTCAAGGCGGCTGCAGTGTCCGGGGTGAACTGGATCCAGGGTCCGTCGTACCCGTCGGGCTTGGTGGAGCCGAGGTAGAAGGAGAAGTTGCCGTCCGCGTCGAAGCTCAGGTCGGCGTCCTTGATCACGCCGATCACCTTGTCGGACCAGGCGCCCGGCGCGGGCTCGTTGTAGACGGTCACGGAGAAGTAGGCGCTGTCGTTCCGCTTGCCCCAGATCCGGTAGGTCCGCTCGGGGTCGAAGACGACGAACTTGTACGTCGCGTCGGTGTTGTCCCCGCCCCACCGGCGGTCGCGGCGGAACGGGGTCACCGTGTCCACCCAGACGGGCCGGCTCTTCTCGGGGTAGAGGTAGATGTCCAACCCGATACCCAGGATCGTCGCCAGCATCCGGTAGCCGTTGACGACCCCGGTCTCGGTCGTCACGGCGCGGTCTCCGGTCAGGAACGCGTCCTGGAGCTCACCGAGTCCGGCGACGAGCTCGTTCCAGGCCGCGGTCGACTCCCAGGTGCTCTCGGTCATGAGGTGCCTTTCGTGAGGAGGGCGGTGATCCTGTCGACCCACGCCTCGGCCCCGTCGCCCTCGCCCACGAGGTCGTCGGGGTGGAGCAGGAGCGCGAAGAAGGCGCCGCCGGCGACCAGGTCGAGCAGCGGTTGGTCGATCCCGCCGAGGGCGACCGAGAAGCGCTCCAGCAGGGTCCGGTGCAGCTGGGGGTCGGCGGTGATCGCGGCGACGAGACCGGGAGCGGCGGCCCGGGCGACCGGGTCCGCGAACGCGGCCAGCGAGCCGGCGACCAGGTCCCGGAGGTCGGGGGTCGTGCCGGGGGCGGCGCGCGGGAGGGTCAGGTCCGCCGGGAACGCCGCCTCGTGCACGAGGTGGGGCAGCGAGGGCCACCGCCGGGAGAGCGCTGGCCGGGTGGTGCCGGCACGTTCGGCGATCGCGGTCAGCGAGAGCCCGCCGTACCCGACCTCGAGGAGCAGACCGCGGACGGCCTCCAGCACCGCCTCGTCGATCTTCGGGTCGCGAGGTCGTCCGGGACTCTGTTCAGCCGTCGTTGCCTGTGTCACCATTCCGTTACGGACTGTAACGGAACTCACCCGGGGGCACCAGATGTCAGACGTCGTGCGGTTGACCGATCTCGCCGAGCCCAGGTTCTCCGACGACGTCCGGGCGATCTTCGAGGTGATGGCCCCGATGGCGGCCGACCTCCGCCTGGACGCCGACCAGCTGCACCGGATGGCAGCCGAGCAGACGGGGCTCTCCGACTTCGGGCCGCGCGACTACGAGTCCCGGCTGGCGGTGCTGCTGTCGGCGATGAACCAGATCGACGGACTCACCCCGGCGGGGCTGCTCAACCTGCACACCCAACTCCTCCAGCTGCTCAAGAACCGGCTCCAGCTCGTCGACCTGCTCGGCCGGCACCCGGAGATCGCCGAGATCGAGCTGGAGCCCCCGGTGGTCATCGCGGGTCTGCCCCGCACCGGGACCACCCACCTGCACAACCTGCTCTCCGCCGGACCGTCGTTCCGGACGCTGCCCTACTGGGAGAGCCTCGAGCCGTTCCCGTCGGCCGCCGAGGGCTCCGATCCCGCGCCGCGCCGGGAGCGCACGTCCCAGGCGGTCTGGTTCGCGGGGGAGGCGATGCCGCACTTCGCCGCGATGCACGAGATGACCACCGACCACGTGCACGAGGAGATCCAGCTCCTCGCCAACGACTTCTCGACCATGTTCTTCGAGACGGTGGCCGACATCCCGGCTTGGCGCGACCACTACCTGGCCAGCGACCAGGCACCGCACTACCGGCACCTGGCCCTCCAGCTGAAGGCGCTCCAGCACCTGCGCGGTGGCCGGCGCTGGCTGCTGAAGTCCCCCCAGCACCTCGAGCAGCTCCCGGTGCTCCACGAGGTCTTCCCCGGCGCCGCAGTGGTCGTCACCCACCGCGACCCGGTCTCGGTGGTCGTCTCGATGGCCACGATGGTCGTCTACACCGCGCGGATGTACCGGAGCGTCGTCCCGGTGCGGCGGCTCGCGCAGTACTGGGCCGACCGGATCGAGACGATGCTGGCCAGCCTGGTCGCCGACCGCGACCTGCTCCCGGCGGCGACTTCGACCGACGTCCGGTTCGACGACTTCATGGCTGACGACCTGGCGACGGCCCGTCGCGTCTACGCGCTCGCGGGGGAGGAGGTGACCCCGACCGCCGAGGCGGCGATGCAGGACTACCTCGCAGGACACCAGCGCGACCGGCACGGCCGGATCGACTACCGCGCCGCCGACCTGGGTCTCGACCCGGACGAGCTCCGCGAGCGCTTCGCGGCGTACACCGCGCGGTTCCTCGCACCGGCTGCGGGATGACGGGCGCGTAGCCTTGCCCCGTGCTGGTCGTGAACAGGTTCCGGGCCCCGGCGGACGACGTCGCCTTCCGAGCCGACCTCGAACGAGCGCTCGCCGTGCTCGCGGCCCGGGAGGGGTGCGAGGACGGCCGACTCGGCCGTAACGTCGACGAGCCCGACCTGTGGGTGATGGTGACCCGGTGGCGCGATGTCGGGTCCTACCGACGTGCCCTGTCGTCCTACGACGTCAAGATGGGGGCGGTGCAGACGCTCAGCCGCGCCATCGAGGAACCCAGCGCCTTCGAGCCGCTCGACGGCGAGCTGAACACCGCCGTGCCGCGGGACCTCGGCGCTCGCTAGGGTGGGGACTTCGCGACAACGCTCGCCGGCAGCCAGTCGGCAGACTCACAGGAGATAAGAACCGTGGCCAAGGCGCCCGCTTCCACCGTCGACAACGTCGTCTCCCTCGCCAAGCGGCGCGGGTTCGTCTTCCCGTGCGGGGAGATCTACGGCGGCACCCGTTCCGCCTGGGACTACGGCCCGCTCGGCGTGGAGCTGAAGGAGAACATCAAGCGCCAGTGGTGGCGCTCGATGGTGCAGTCCCGCGAGGACGTCGTCGGCCTGGACTCCAGCGTGATCCTGCCGCGCAAGACCTGGGAGGCCTCAGGCCACGTCGCGACCTTCTCCGACCCGCTGACCGAGTGCCAGTCGTGCCACAAGCGCTTCCGGGCCGACCACCTCCAGGAGCAGGCGTTCGAGAAGCTCTCCAAGAAGGCCGACGCCCCGGCGTCGCCCGACGACGTCGACCTGGCCGGGATCGCCTGCCCGAACTGCGGCACCCGCGGCTCCTGGACCGAGCCGCGCCAGTTCTCCGGCCTGCTGAAGACCTATCTCGGGGTCATCGAGGACGAGTCCGGGCTGCACTACCTGCGCCCCGAGACGGCACAGGGCATCTTCCTGAACTTCGCCAACGTGGTGACGTCGAGCCGCAAGAAGCCCCCGTTCGGCATCGCCCAGATCGGCAAGAGCTTCCGCAACGAGATCACCCCGGGCAACTTCATCTTCCGGACCCGTGAGTTCGAGCAGATGGAGATGGAGTTCTTCGTCAAGCCCGGCGAGGACGAGGACTGGCACCAGTACTGGATCGACGAGCGCACCCGCTGGTACGTCGACCTGGGCATCGCCGCGGAGAACCTGCGGCACTACGAGCACGCCCAGGAGAAGCTCAGCCACTACTCCAAGAGGACCGTCGACATCGAGTACCGGTTCAACTTCGCCGGGTCGGAGTGGGGCGAGCTCGAGGGCATCGCCAACCGCACCGACTTCGACCTGAGCACGCACGCCGAGGCGTCCGGCAGCGACCTGTCCTACTTCGACCAGGCCGCGAACGAGCGCTACTACCCCTACGTGATCGAGCCTGCCGCGGGGCTCTCCCGCAGCCTGATGACCTTCCTGGTCGACGCGTACACCGAGGACGAGGCCCCGAACACGAAGGGCGGCGTCGACAAGCGGACCGTGCTGAGGCTCGACCCGCGGCTGGCCCCGGTCAAGGTCGCCGTCCTCCCCTTGAGCCGCAACGAGGACCTCACCCCCAAGGCGCGCGACCTCGCCGCCGAGCTCCGGCAGAACTGGAACGTGGAGTTCGACGACTCCGGTGCGATTGGTCGCCGCTACCGGCGGCAGGACGAGATCGGGACGCCGTACTGCGTGACCATCGACTTCGACTCGCTCGACGATGGTGCCGCGACGGTCCGCGAGCGTGACTCGATGGCCCAGGAGCGGGTCTCCCTCGCGGGTCTGCGCAGCTACTTCGCCGAACGACTGGTCGGTTGCTGATGGTCCCGTCGGGCAGAATGTCGCCATGAACAGCCGCCGTCGCCCGTCCGCTCGGATCGTCTCCCTCCTGGTCGTGGTCGGCCTGGCGCTGGTCGGGTGCGGGAAGGAGGAGCAGGCTCCGGTTCCGGAGTCGACCCTGCCGAAGGCCAGCGAGCAGACCGCGGTCCCGGTGCCCGCCGGAGTGACGTTGACCGAGTACGGCACCGACCTGAAGTTCGGCGAGTCCGCAGTGGTCGCCTACTCGCCGAACCCCAAGAAGCGGACCGTCCTGGAGATCACCGTCGTGTCGGTGAGGAACGTGCCGATCTCGACGTTCAAGGCCTACCGCCTCGACGAGCGTGCCCGCGCGTCGACGCCGTACTTCGTCAAGGTGACGGTGAAGAACGTCGGTGACGGCGACGTCGGTCGGACGCCGATCCCGCTGTACCTCGCGGACAACCGGACGCCGCCGTTCCTGATCAACCCCTCGACCTTCGAGTCCATCCCGATGGAGAACTGCCCCTCACCGCGGCTCCCGACCACCTTCGGCCCCGGGGACTCGGTGGACGCGTGCCTGGTCTACCTGGTGCCCGACGGCGGCAAGATCACCGCGATGAGCTTCCGGGCGATCCAGGAGCACGCACCGATCCTGTGGACCGGCAATGTCGGCGTGATCAAGAAGAAGGCATCCTGAACGGGGTACCTTCCCGCGGGCTGAGCCTCGGCTCCGTCCAGGTCGACGTTCCGGTGGTGCTGGCCCCGATGGCAGGCATCACCAACGCGGCGTACCGCCGGCTGTGCCTGGAGCAGATGCACGCCCAGGGATCCTCGGGCCTCTTCGTCTGCGAGATGATCACCAGCCGCGGACTGGTCGAGGGAGACGCGACCACGAAGGCGATGCTCGTCTTCGACGAGCTCGAGGACGTGCGCTCGGTCCAGCTCTACGGCACCGACCCCGCCTACGTCGGCAAGGCGACCGAGATCCTCTGCGCTGACTACGGGGTGGCGCACGTCGACCTGAACTTCGGCTGCCCGGTCCCGAAGGTGACCCGAAAGGGGGGAGGAGCCGCCCTCCCGTGGAAGCGGAACCTACTCGGCGAGATCCTGACCGCCGCGGTCACCGCAGCGGCGCGCTACGACGTGCCGGTGACCATGAAGACCCGGATGGGCATCGACCCCGAGCACCTGACCTACCTCGACGCCGGCCGGATCGCGGAGGAGACCGGCGCCGCCGCGATCGCCCTGCACGGGAGGACCGCCGTCCAGGGTTACTCCGGGACGGCGGACTGGACCTCGATCGCGGCGCTCGTCGAGCACGTCGGTATCCCGGTGCTCGGTAACGGGGACATCTGGGAGGCCTCCGACGCGACCCGGATGGTCGCCGAGACCGGCGCGGCCGGGGTGGTCGTCGGTCGCGGTTGTCTGGGCAGGCCCTGGCTCTTCCGCGACCTCGCCGCAGCGTTCCGGGGCGAGCGGTCGGCGACCCTGCCGTCGCTGGGCGAGGTCACCACGATGATGTACCGGCACGCCGAGCTGCTCAGCCAGCACATGGGCGAGGAGCGGGGGTGCAAGGAGTTCCGCAAGCACATCTCCTGGTACCTGCGGGGATTCGGGGCCGGTGGGGACCTGCGACACGCGCTCGCCCTGGTCAGCTCCCTGGCTGAGCTGGAGCGGCTGCTGCAGGGTCTGGACCCGGACGAGCCGTTCCCGGCGACGGTGCTGGGCACCCCGCGCGGCCGTCAGGGCAGCCCGCGCAAGCGTGTCGTCCTGCCCGAGGGCTGGCTCGACGACGCCGACGGAAGCGGCTTGGTGGTCCACGAGGACGCGGACGAGATCAGCGGCGGCTGACCGCCTGCGCCGACGTGATCCGCGGCACTCCGGCCACGGGAAACGCCAGCCCGCCTGTCCGGTCTGTGGTGGTATGCCGGCACTTCAGTTGGCCTTTCGGTGCTCGATCGTGCTTCCATGGCTGCGCCCTCTCGGGGAGGGCATGACCTGCAGTCGACGTTAGGAAGCCCCGTGACCCGAGGCCGACACAGCCTTGCCTCACGCACTCCGGCCCAGCGCCGCACCCTGATCGCCGCTCCGCTGGTCACCTGCGCCGTCATCGGCGCCGGAGTGACCCTGTCGGGCGGCACCCCGGAGGTCGACTTCGCCAGCCAGGCCGGCGCGTCGATCAGCGCGGCCGCCGCGGAGCGGGCCCTGCCGTTCTCCCGGGACGCCGTACGCACGGCGCCGAAGCCGGAGCCGAAGGTGGTCGCCCGCCGATGGACCACGGCTGACCTGGACCTGCGGACCGCGCCGAAGAAGACCGCCCCGGTCAAGGGTGAACTCAAGGCGCTGACGAAGGTCGCGGTCACCGGCGTCCACGTCAACGGCTTCGCCCAGGTCAAGGTCAAGGGACGCATCTACTGGGTGACCAACGACTACCTCGCGGTCACGAAGCCGACGACGCCCGCGACGTCGGCTGCGCTGCCCATCGCCGGCAAGCCGTGCCCGGGCACGAGCGGGGTCGAGAGCGGCCTCACCCCGGCCGCGATCCGGGTCTACCGCGCGGTCTGCAACAACTTCCCCCAGATCACCTCGTACGGCGGCTACGACCCGCACGGCGAGCACAGCAGCGGCCGGGCGATCGACATCGTGACCAGCGACGTCGCGCTCGGGACCGCGATCGCGGAGTTCCTGCGCGCCAACGCGCGTGAGCTCGGGCTCTACAACGTGATCTGGCGCCAGCGCATCTTCACCGTCCAGCGGGCCAGCGAGGGATGGCGCCTGATGGCGGACCGTGGCTCGTCGACGGCCAACCACTACGGGCACGTCCACGTCTCCGTGAACTGAGCGCCCTCAGCGCCTGAAAATCAGGTGGGGGAACAGCCGGCCCGCCCGTAGGGTTGCGTCACTGTGAGTTCTGAGACCGTGACCGACGACGCCCTGGCGGACGGTTCACGCACCACCCTGATGGACGGGTTCCGGGTCCTCGGGGTCGCGATCCGGCGAGAGCCGTGGATCTTCACCCTCTCCACCCTCGGCAGCGTGCTGTTCGGGGCGTTGACCGTCGCCGACGCCTGGGTGCTCGGCTGGTCGACGGACAACGTCCTGCTGCCCGCGTTCGCCGACGGTGAGATCGGCAGCGGCTTGCTGTGGGCCGTGCTGGCCCTGTTCCTGGGCGTCGCGCTGCTGCGCGCCGTCGGCATCGTCGCTCGCCGGCTCGGCGCCGGGATCATGCAGTACCGGATGCAGGCGGCGTACCGGCGCGAGGTGACCGCGCAGTACCTCAGCCTCCCGATGGCCTGGCACCAGCGGCACCCGACCGGTCAGCTGCTCTCCAACGCCAACTCCGACGTCGAGGCGGCATGGGCGCCGATCGCACCGCTGCCGATGGCGGTCGGCACGGTCGCGATGATGGTGATCGCGGTCGCCCAGATGCTCGTCGTCGACCTGACGATGTCCCTGGTGGGGTTGATGGTCTTCCCGCTCGTCACGGTCGCAACCCTCGTCTACCAGCACTTCTCCTCGCCGCTGTTCACCCAGATCCAGGCGCTGCGCGCGGAGCTCAGCGAGATCGCCCACGAGTCCTTCGACGGCGCGATGGTCGTCAAGACGCTGGGCCGCGAGTCCGAGGAGACCGCCCGCTTCGCCGCAAAGGCCGACCAGCTGCGCGACCTGGGCATCCGGGTCGGCAAGATCCGGGCGCTGTTCGACCCGCTCCTCGAGGCGATCCCGAGCATCGGTGTGCTGGGTGTCCTCGGGGTCGGTGTCGTGCAGGTCCAGAACGGCAACGCGGACCCCGGCGACGTGGTGACCATCGCGTACCTGTTGACCATCGTCGCGTTCCCGATCCGGTCGATCGGGTGGTTGCTCGGGGAGTTCCCGCGCTCGGTGGTGGGGTTCCGCCGGGTGCGCCGGGTCCTCGACGAGCCGGTGCGGACGTCGTACGGAACCGCGACGCTGCCCTCCGGCGGCGCCGGGGCCACCCTGACCGTCGACGACCTGGCGTTCTCCTACGTCCCGGGACAGCGCCTGCTCGAGGGTCTCTCGTTCACCGTCCAGCCGGGACGGACCGTTGCGATCGTCGGTGAGACCGCGTCCGGCAAGAGCACCCTGACCACCCTGCTCACCCGTCTCGTCGACCCGGCCTCGGGCCGCGTGCTGGTCGACGGGATCGACCTGCGCACCCTCGCCCCCGGCGAGCTGGCCGGCAGCGTCGCCCTGGTCCCGCAGTCCGCGTTCCTCTTCGACGACACCGTCCGGGGCAACGTCGCCCTCGGCGAGGACGTCCCGGACGAGAAGATCTGGGCCGCCCTGCGCACCGCCCAGGCGGACGGCTTCGTGGCGGCCCTGCCGCACGGCATCGACTCCCGGTTGGGGGAGCGCGGAACCACCCTGTCGGGTGGGCAGCGGCAGCGGCTCTCGCTGGCCCGCGCCCTGGTACGGCGCCCCCGGTTGCTGATCCTGGACGACGCGACCTCCGCGGTCGACTCCGAGGTCGAGGCCAGGATCCTGAACGGGCTGCGCGGTTCGGAGGGCGCCGACTCGACGCTGGTCCTGATCGCCTACCGCAAGGCCACCATCGCGCTCGCCGACGAGGTGCTCTTCCTGGCCGACGGGCGGATCGCTGACCGGGGCGCGCACGCCGACCTGATCGCCCGCAACCCTGCCTACGTCGACCTGGTCAACGCCTACGACACGGTCGCCGTCGACACGGAGGTGTCGCCGTGACCTCCGGCACCTCGGTCGACTCCGGCGAGGACATCTCGGCCTGGCAGACCCTCAAGCGCGGCGCCGAGATCTCTCCCGAGCTCAAGGACGGGCTCGGCGGCACGGTCCTGCTCGCGCTGCTCGGCACCGCCGGGCGGGTGGTGGTCCCGGTTGCGGTGCAGCAGACCCTCGACCGCGGCATCAACGGCCCGGACGGCGTCGATGTCGGCTTCGTGAGCACCATGGCGGTCCTGGCGGCGCTGGCGATGGTGCTCACCGGCATCTCGTCGTACCTGATGACCGCGCGCCTGTTCGCGACCGCCGAGCGCGGGCTGGCGACACTGCGGATCAAGGCGTTCCGGCACGTCCACGACCTGCCGTTGCTCACCCAGAACACCGAACGCCGCGGATCCCTGGTCTCCCGGGTCACCAGCGACGTCGACCAGGTCAGCCAGTTCCTGGTCTTCGGCGGGATCATCGGGATCGTCAGCGTCGGCCAGATCGTCGTGGCGACGGTGATCATGCTCGTCTACAGCTGGCAGCTGACCATCGTGGTCTGGGTCTGCTTCGCACCACTGTTCGGATCGTTGCGCTACTTCCAGCGTCGGCTGTCGGACTCCTACGCGATCGTGCGCCGGATGGTCGGGCAGATGCTGGCCGTGGTGGCCGAGCCGGTCGTCGGCGCGCTGGTCGTCCGCACCCACGCGATCGAGGGCCGGACCCAGGCCCGGATCGACGAGGCGATCAGCGAGTACCAACGAGCCAGCACCCGAGCCCAGGGCCTGACCGCGTTCTCGTTCTCGCTCGGCGGCGTCTCGGCCGGCCTGGCCAACGCGCTGGTGCTGATCATCGGGATCTGGCTCGGGTTCGCGGGGGACATCAGTTCCGGCGAGGTGCTCGCGTTCGCGTTCCTGGTGACGCTGTTCGTCTCGCCGGTGCAGATGGGCACCCAGGTTCTCACCGACGCCCAGAACGCGATCGCCGGATGGCGCCGGGTGATCGGGATCCTCGACACCCCCGCAGACCTCGAGGACCCCGGACCGGCCGGGGAGTCGCTGCCGCACGTTCCGCTCAGCATCAGCTTCGAGCACGTCGACTTCGCCTACCCGGACGGCCCGCTGGTGATGCGGGACGTCGACCTGGAGATCGCAGCCGGCACCCGGGTCGCCGTCGTCGGGGAGACCGGCTCCGGGAAGACCACCTTCGCCAAGGTGCTGACCCGGTTGATGGACCCGTCCAGCGGGACGGTCCGGTTGGCCGGCCACGACCTGCGTCGGGTCGGCTTCGCGTCGCTGCGCAGGCGGGTCGTGCTGGTGCCGCAGGAGGGCTTCCTCTTCGACTCCACGCTCTTCGCGAACGCAGCGTACGGCGACCTGGCCGCCGGACCGGACGAGGTCCGGCGCGCGATCGACGAGCTCGGGCTCCGGGACTGGCTCGACGGGCTCCCGCAGGGCCTGGAGACCAGGGTCGGCCAGCGCGGTGAGTCGCTCAGCGCCGGGGAGCGGCAGCTGGTCGCGCTGATCCGGGCGCACCTGGCGGACCCGGACCTGCTGGTCCTCGACGAGGCCACCAGTGCCGTCGACCCCGCCCTGGAGATGCGGATCGGTCGTGCCCTGGAGCAGCTGCTCTCCGGCCGGACCAGCGTCACGATCGCGCACCGGATGAGTGCTGCGGAGAACGCGGACGAGGTGATCGTCTTCGACCGCGGCCGGGTGGTGCAGCGCGGGCCGCACGCCGTTCTCGTCGCGGAGGGCGGCGTCTACGGTCGGCTGCACGCGTCCTGGGCCGCTCAGCAACGCTGACCGGGGATACTGGTGCGGTGACCAGCCTCGACCCGGCCATCGCCGCCCGACTCAAGCGCAACGACCAGGGGCTCGTCCCGGCCGTGGTTCAGCAGCACGACACCGGCGAGGTGCTGATGCTCGGCTGGATGGACGACGAGGCGTTGCACCGGACCCTGACCACCGGGCGCGGCACCTACTGGAGCCGGTCGCGCAACGAGTACTGGGTCAAGGGGGAGACCTCCGGGCACCACCAGCACGTCGTCGAGGTCCGCCTCGACTGCGACGGCGACACCCTGCTGGTCAAGGTGGACCAGGAGGGTCCCGCCTGCCACACCGGGGAGCGGACCTGCTTCGACGCGGACGTGCTGAGCGGTGGCTGAGCGCCGGGACACCGGGCGCTTCGGCGTCGTCGTCCTGGCCGGGCTGGCGACGTCGGGGCTGACCGCCGTTGCTGCGGCGAACCCCTGGTTCCGTGCCTCGGGCGAGCACCGGATCATCGGGCTGAGCGACGCCGGCAACGAGGCGGACATGCCGCTTGCGCTGGCCTGCGCGCTGGTGGCGCTGGCCGCCTGGGGCGTCGTCCTGGTCACCGGTGCCACGACACGACGCGTCGTCCTTGCCGTCGGGATCCTGGCGATCGTCGGGGTGCTGGCCTGCGTCGCACGGGCGCCGTGGCTGCTGCCCGACCAGATCGCCGATCGCCTCGGCGCCTTCGACGGGGAGATCCAGGAGACCGGCTGGTACGTCGTGGCGTGCGTGGCGGTCGTCCTTGCCCTGGCCACGATGGTCGCCGGGTGGAGGCTGGCCCCGCGATGGCCCACGATGAGCAGTCGGTACGACGCGCCGAGCTCCGGGTCTGCTTCCGCGCCGGGCGTCGACGCCGACGAGCTGACCCTCTGGAAGGCGCTCGACGAGGGTCGTGACCCGACCCAGTCGTGAGACCGATTAGGATGCTCCTCGCCCCGCATCCCCGCACCAAGGAGTCGAACGCATGTCGGACAACCACGGGAACACCCCGGCCGCTTGGACCGCCGTCGCTCTCGGCCTGGCCGCGTTCGTGGTGGGCGGCATCGGCCTGATGGCCTACTCGATGCCGGTCTTCTGGGTCGGCGTCGCGCTGGCACCGATCGCCCTCATCGTCTTCGCGGTGATGGCCCGGCTGGGCTACCACTCGGGTCACTGACCCTGCCGTGAGAGCCTGGGGTTGGCAACGGCGCCCGACATCCCACCCGGTCATCACCCGCGTCAACCAGTAAGGCTCACCATGTCCGTCCTCGACGACATCGTCGCCGGTGTGCTCGACGACCTCGCTGCCCGTCAGGTGCGGGTCAACGAGGCCGATCTGCGCCGCCGCATCGCCGATCGGGCGACGCCGGCGCTCGACCCGATGCCGTCGTTCCGGTCCGCCGGCCTCAGCGTGATCGCCGAGGTCAAGCGCAGGTCTCCGAGCAAGGGCGACCTGGCGAGGATCCCGGACCCGGCCAAGCTCGCCCGTGCCTACGAGGCCGGCGGTGCCGACGCGATCTCGGTGCTCACCGAGCAGCGCCGCTTCTCGGGCTCGTTGGCAGACCTGGACGCCGTCCGCGCCGCGGTGGCCACGCCGCTGCTCCGCAAGGACTTCATCGTCACCGAGTACCAGATCCTGGAGGCGCGGTCCGCCGGCGCCGACCTGGTCCTGCTGATCGTCGCCGCGCTCGACGACTCCGCCCTGCAGCGCCTGTACTCCTTCGCCCGAAGCTGGGGGATGACCGTCCTGGTCGAGGTGCACGACGAGGCGGAGGTCGAGCGGGCCCTGGCGGTCGGGACCGAGCTGCTCGGCGTGAACGCCCGCAACCTGAAGACCCTCGAGGTCGACCCCGACGCCTTCGGCCGGCTCGCGGCACGGGTCCCCGACGGCATCGTCAAGGTCGCCGAGTCGGGCATCTCCGGCCCCGCTGACGCAGCCCGGTACGCCCAGGAGGGTGCCGACGTGGTCCTGGTCGGCGAGGCCCTGGTCAAGGACGGCGACCCGACCGCGGCCGTCCGGGCGATCCGCAACGCAGGAGGAGCACGATGAGCAGCGTCACCGACCAGGGGCCCGACGAGCGCGGGCAGTTCGCCAGCCCGGACGGCACCGCCTTCGGCGGCCGGTTCATGCCGGAGGCGCTGATCGCCGAGCTCGACGCGTTGACCCGGGTGTGGACCGACGCGATGGCCGACGACACCTTCACGGCCGAGTTCCGGCGGATGCTGCGCGAGTACGCCAACATCCCCAGTCCGTTGTACGACGCCAGCCGGCTCTCCAAGGAAACAGGGACCGCCGGCACAAGAATTCTGCTCAAGCGCGAGGATCTCAACCACACCGGCGCCCACAAGATCCGCAACGTCCTCGGTCAGGCGCTGCTGGCCAAGCGGATGGGCAAGACCCGGCTGATCGCCGAGACCGGCGCGGGGCAGCACGGCGTCGCCACCGCGACCGCCGCGGCGTACCTGGGTCTGGAGTGCGTGGTCTACATGGGCAAGGTCGACACCGAGCGGCAGGCGCTCAACGTCGCCCGGATGAATCTGCTCGGCGCCGAGGTCGTCGCCGTCGACTCCGGCAGCATGACGCTCAAGGACGCGATCAACGAGGCCATCCGGGACTGGGTCGCCAGTGTCGAGCACACGGCGTACTGCTTCGGCACCGCTGCGGGTCCGCACCCGTTCCCGGCGATGGTCCGCGACTTCTGCCGGGGCATCGGTGACGAGGCTCGGGCGCAGTGCCTGGAGCAGTTCGGGGCCCTGCCGGACATCGTCACCGCGTGCGTGGGCGGCGGTTCGAACGCCATCGGCATGTTCACCGCGTTCCTCGACGACGCCGACGTCCGGATCGTCGGTTTCGAGGCGGGTGGCGACGGCGTGGAAACGCCGCGGCACGCGGCCACCATCCACGCCGGCGAGGTCGGGGTGCTGCACGGCGCCCGCACCTACGTGCTCCAGGACGCCGACGGCCAGACGATCGAGTCGCACTCGATCTCGGCGGGCCTGGACTACCCGGGCGTCGGACCGCAGCACGCCTACCTGGCGCACATCGGGCGCGCGGAGTACCAGCCGGTCACCGACGCCGAGGCGATGGACGCCCTCGCCCTGCTGGCACGTACCGAGGGCATCATCTGCGCGATCGAGTCGGCGCACGCCGTCGCCGGGTCGCTGCGGCTGGCGGCCGAGAACCCGGGCGCGACGATCCTGATCAACCTCTCCGGGCGTGGTGACAAGGACATGGGTACCGCCATCGAGTGGTTCGGCCTCGGCGACCAGGGAGATGCGCGATGACCTCGACCGCGGCCGCTTTCGAGAAGACCCGCGCCGAGGGCCGGGCCGCCCTGGTCGGCTACCTGCCCGCCGGGTTCCCCGACGTCGCCGGGTCGGTCGAGGCGATGAAGGTGATGGTCGACGCCGGCTGCGACATCATCGAGGTCGGGCTGCCGTACAGCGACCCGGTGATGGACGGGCCCACGATCCAGGCCGCCGCGCAGCAGGCACTCGAGGCGGGGACCCGTACCGCGGACGTGCTCCGCACCGTCGAGGCGGTGGCCGCGACCGGGACGCCGACGCTGGTGATGACCTACTGGAACCCGGTCGAGCGCTGGGGCGTCGAGCGGTTTGCCGCCGACCTGGCCAGCGCTGGGGGAGCAGGGTTGATCACCCCCGACCTGACGCCGGACTCGGGAGGCGCCTGGATCGCCGCCGCTGACGCGCACGACCTGGACAAGGTCTTCCTGGTGGCGCCCTCCTCGACCGACGAACGGCTGGCGATGACCGCCGCGGCGTGCCGCGGGTTCGTCTACGCGACCGCGGTGATGGGCGTGACCGGTGCCCGGGCCCGCACCAGCGACCTCGCCGGCCCGCTGGTCGCCCGCACCCGGCGGCTCTGCCCACCTGGGGTCGACCTGCCGATCGGGGTCGGACTCGGCGTCTCCAACGGCGCGCAGGCCGCGGAGCTGGCGTCGTACGCCGATGCGGTGATCGTGGGATCGGCCTTCGTCCGCACGCTCCTCGACCACGGCAATGACGCCGCCGCCGGCCTCGCGGCCCTGCGCGCGCTGACCGAGGACCTGGCTGCCGGGGTCGCTGCGGGAGTCTCCGGCCGGCTGGCATGATCGTCACGAGCCACCCGCTCGACAACGAGGAGATCGCGTGACCGCCGCAGTGCTTCCCCAGCTGGCAGCCCAGTTCATCCCGAGTCCGGGCCAGGGGGTCTGGTACCTCGGTGACGTCCCGATCCGGGCCTACGCGCTGGCCATCATCCTGGGCGTCGTGGCTGCGGTCTGGCTGGGGGAGAAGCGCTGGCTCGCGCGGGGCGGTACCGCGGGCGAGGTCGGCGACATCGCGCTCTGGGGCGTGCCCTTCGGTCTGATCGGCGCCCGGGCGTACCACGTGGCCACCGACAACGGCCTGTACTTCGGGGACGGTCGGGACCCGATCGACGCCCTCAAGATCTGGGAGGGCGGCCTGGGTATCTGGGGCGCCATCGCCGGCGGGGTGCTCGGTGGCTTGATCGCCTGCCGGCGCAAGGGCATCAAGATGTTGCCGATGCTCGATGCGCTGGCGCCCTCGCTGCTGCTCGCCCAGGCGATCGGGCGGTGGGGCAACTACTTCAACCAGGAGCTCTTCGGTCGACCGACCACCAAGCCGTGGGGCCTGGAGATCGACGCCGACAAGCTGCCGGCCGGGTTCGACCCGGCCGAGCACTTCGACGCCGAGCCGTACACCTTCCACCCGACCTTCCTCTACGAGTGCCTCTGGAACCTCGGCGCGATGGGTGTGGTCATCTACCTCGACCGCAAGCTCAAGCTCGGTTTCGGGCGGGCGTTCGCGCTCTACGTGATGGCCTACTGCGCCGGCCGCGCCTGGATCGAGAACCTGCGGATCGACACCGTCGAGTACGACGACATCCTCGGCCTGCGGCTCAACGTGTGGACCTCGATCATCCTGTTCGCTCTCGCGCTCGCCTACTTCGTCCTGGTCGGGCGCCGGCACCCGCGTCCCGACAGCCGTGAGGAGTCGGTCTACGTCGTGGGGCCCGATGGTGCTGCTGAGGCCCCTGGGACGCAGGGTGACGAAGCTCCCGTCGAGGCGGCGACTCCCGCCGCGGAGTCCGACGAGGACGACGTACCGCGCTGACCTGCGGTTTCGGGTGACCCGTGGGGTGCGGCGTTCGTCACGGGCCGCCCAGCGGAACCGAGGAGACCCGGAGGCCCCGGCTGTTGTAGTCTGAACCTTCTTCCGCACGGGCCAGTGAAGTCCTGTGCAGCATGCTTCCACCGCCGCACCGGCCGGACCCCCTCCGGGGGAGCAGCCGCGTGCGCTTGATGACGACGGGAGAATGCAGATGCACGCATTCCCGCCGCCCGCTTCTGGGGCAAGGTCCGCACCTGCTGAGGGTCTCTTCGGACGACCGCGATCGCAGGGCCTCTACGACGGCACCAACGAGCACGACGCGTGCGGTGTCGCGTTCGTCGCGACGCTCACCGGCGTGCCGAGCCACGACATCGTCTTCAAGGCGCTGACCGCGCTGCGCAACCTCGAGCACCGTGGTGCCGCGGGTGCCGAGCCCAACTCGGGCGACGGCGCCGGCATCCTGCTCCAGGTCCCCGACCGTTTCTTCCGCGAGGTCACCGCCGAGCTCGGGTTCGAGCTGCCGGCGCCGCGCGCCTACGCGGTCGGCACCGCGTTCCTGTCCGGCGACGCCGAGCACGTCGCCAAGACCCGGCAGCGCATCGAGGAGATCGCCACCGAGGAGGGCCTGACGGTCCTCGGCTGGCGCGAGGTCCCCACCGACCCGTCCTCACTGGGCGCGACCGCGCTGGCGACGATGCCGTCGTTCGCGCAGATCTTCGTCGCCGCTTCCGGGAGCCGCGTCCTCGGGATGGGTCTGGAGCGGTTGGCGTTCTGCCTGCGCAAGCGGGCCGAGCGGGAGACGGACGTCTACTTCCCGTCGCTGTCGAGCCGCACCATCGCCTACAAGGGGATGCTGACCACCGACCAGCTCGACCACGTCTTCGGTGACCTGGTGGACGAGCGGGTCGAGTCCGCGGTCGCCGTCGTGCACTCGCGCTTCTCCACCAACACCTTCCCGAGCTGGCCGCTGAGCCACCCCTACCGGTTCATCGCGCACAACGGCGAGATCAACACCGTGATGGGGAACCGGAACTGGATGCGGGCCCGCGAGGCCCTGCTCTCCAGCGACGTGATCCCGGGCGACCTGGAGCGGCTCTTCCCGATCTGCACCCCCGGTGCCAGCGACTCGGCTTCCTTCGACGAGGTCCTCGAGCTGCTGCACATGGGCGGGCGCAGCCTGCCGCACGCCGTGCTGATGATGATTCCCGAGGCGTGGGAGAACCACACCGAGATGGACGCGCAGCGCAAGGCCTTCTACGAGTTCCACTCGGCCCTGATGGAGCCCTGGGACGGGCCCGCCTGCGTCGTCTTCACCGACGGCACCCAGGTCGGTGCCGTGCTGGACCGCAACGGTCTGCGCCCGAGCCGCTACTGGGTCACCGAGGACGGCCTGGTCGTCCTGGCCAGCGAGGTCGGCGTGCTCGACCTGGACCCGGCCACGGTCGTCCGCAAGGGCCGGCTCCAGCCGGGCCGGATGTTCCTCATCGACACCGAGGAGCACCGGATCATCGAGGACGAGGAGATCAAGTCCACCCTCGCCGGTGAGAACCCGTACGACGAGTGGTTGCACGCCGGGCTGATCAAGCTCAGCGACATCGCCGACCGCGAGCACGTGGTGCACAGCCACGCCTCGGTGACCCGGCGCCAGCAGATCTTCGGCTACACCGAGGAGGAGCTGCGGGTCCTGCTCACGCCGATGGCCAACAACCCGGCCGAGCCGATCGGCTCGATGGGCACCGACACGCCCATCGCGGTGCTCTCGGACCGGCCGCGGTTGCTCTTCGACTACTTCGCTCAGCTGTTCGCGCAGGTCACGAACCCGCCGCTGGACGCGATCCGCGAGGAGCTGGTCACCAGTCTGAACGGCACCATCGGACCCGAGGCGAACCTGCTCGACCCGGGCCCGGCCTCGTGCCGTCAGGTGGTGCTGCCGTTCCCGGTCATCACCAACGACGAGCTGGTCAAGATCCGGCACATCAACCGTGACGGTGACATGCCCGGTTTCGTCACCCACGTCTCCCGGGGCCTGTACGACGTCGCCGGCGGCGGCGACGCGCTGGCAGCACGGCTGGACGAGATCTGCGCCGAGGTCTCCGAGGCGATCGCCGGCGGGGCCCGGGTGATCGTGCTCTCCGACCGGCACGCCGACGCCACCCACGCCCCGATCCCGTCGTTGCTGATGACGGCCGCGGTCCACCACCACCTGGTCCGGGAGAAGTCGCGGACCAAGGTCGGCCTGATCATCGAGGCCGGTGACGTCCGCGAGGTCCACCACGTCGCGACGCTGATCGGCTACGGCGCCGCCGCGGTCAACCCCTACCTGGCGATGGAGTCGGTCGAGGACCTGGCCCGGGACGGCTTCTACGTGAAGACCGAGCCCGAGCAGGCGGTCAAGAACCTGGTCAAGTCGCTCGGCAAGGGCGTGCTCAAGGTGATGTCCAAGATGGGCGTCTCGACGGTCGCCTCGTACACGGGCGCGCAGATCTTCGAGGCTCTCGGGCTCTCCCAGGAGGTCGTCGACCGCTACTTCACCGGGACCACCTCCAAGCTCGGCGGCATCGGCCTCGACGTGATCGCCGAGGAGGTCGCCCTGCGGCACCGCACGGCGTACCCGATCGACGGCATCGCGCCGGCGCACCGGGACCTGGCCATCGGCGGCGAGTACCAGTGGCGCCGCGAGGGCGAGCTGCACCTGTTCAACCCGGAGACGGTCTTCCGCCTCCAGCACGCCACCCGGTCGGGTCGCTACGACGTCTTCAAGCAGTACACCGCTGCGATCGACGACCAGGCCGAGAAGCTGATGACGCTGCGCGGGCTGTTCCGTTTCAAGGACGCCGCGGCGACCGGCCGCACGCCGATCCCGATCGAGGAGGTCGAGCCGGTCTCCGAGATCGTCAAGCGGTTCTCCACCGGCGCGATGTCCTACGGATCGATCTCGCAGGAGGCGCACGAGACGCTGGCGATCGCGATGAACCGGCTGGGCGGCAAGTCCAACACCGGTGAGGGCGGCGAGGACGCCGAGCGGCTCTACGACCCGGAGCGGCGCAGCTCCATCAAGCAGGTCGCCTCCGGGCGCTTCGGGGTGACCTCGGAGTACCTCACGAACGCCGACGACATCCAGATCAAGATGGCGCAGGGAGCCAAGCCCGGTGAGGGTGGCCAGCTGCCCGGCAACAAGGTCTACCCCTGGGTGGCCAAGACCCGGCACAGCACCCCCGGTGTCGGCCTGATCTCGCCGCCGCCGCACCACGACATCTACTCGATCGAGGACCTGGCGCAGCTGATCCACGACCTGAAGAACGCGAACCCGGCCGCCCGGGTGCACGTGAAGCTGGTCGCCGAGGTCGGCGTCGGAACGGTCGCCGCGGGCGTCTCCAAGGCGCACGCGGACGTCGTGCTGATCTCCGGCCACGACGGTGGCACGGGCGCCTCGCCGCTGACCTCGCTCAAGCACGCGGGTGGCCCCTGGGAGCTCGGCCTGGCCGAGACCCAGCAGACCCTGCTGCTCAACGGGCTCCGTGACCGTGTGGTCGTCCAGGCGGACGGTCAGCTCAAGACCGGTCGCGACGTCGTCATCGCCGCCCTGCTGGGCGCCGAGGAGTACGGCTTCGCCACCGCGCCGCTGGTGGTCTCCGGCTGCATCCTGATGCGGGTCTGCCACCTCGACACCTGCCCGGTGGGCGTCGCGACCCAGAACCCGGTTCTGCGGGAGCGCTACTCCGGCAAGGCCGAGTACGTCGTGAACTTCTTCGAGTACGTTGCCGAGGAGGTCCGCGAGCACCTGGCGGCGCTCGGCTTCCGCACCCTGGAGGAGGCCGTGGGTCACGCCGAGGTGCTCGACGCCGCCGACGCCGTTCAGCACTGGAAGGCCGCGGGGCTCGACATCTCGCCGATCTTCCACGTGCCCGACCTCCCCGAGGGGGCGGCACGGCACCGGACCACCGACCAGGACCACGGCCTGGAGAAGGCGCTCGACAACGAGCTGATCGCCCTGGCCGCCCCGGCGCTGGAGCGGGGCGAGCCGGTGCGCGCCCAGGTGACCATCCGCAACGTGAACCGGACCGTCGGCACCATGCTCGGCCACGAGGTGACCAAGCGGTACCGGGCCGAGGGGCTGCCCGAGGGCACGATCGACCTGACCCTGATCGGTTCGGCCGGCCAGTCGTTCGGTGCCTTCGTCCCGAAGGGCATCACCCTGCGCCTCGAGGGCGACGCCAACGACTACGTTGGCAAGGGTCTCTCCGGGGGCCGCATCGTGGTTCGCCCGGACCGGGCGGCGACGTTCGAGGCCTCCGAGCAGGTGATCGCCGGTAACACCATCGGGTACGGCGCCACCTCGGGCGAGATCTTCCTGCGCGGTCGTGCGGGGGAGCGGTTCTGCGTCCGCAACTCCGGGGCGACCGCGATCGTCGAGGGTGTCGGTGACCACGGCTGCGAGTACATGACCGGCGGCACCGTGGTCGTGCTCGGCCCGACCGGTCGCAACTTCGCGGCCGGGATGAGCGGCGGCACGGCGTACGTGCTCGACCTCGACCCGGACCGGACCAACCGCGAGCTGGTGGACCTGGGCCCGGTGCCCGCCGCCGAGTCCGCGTTGCTGGCCGGGCTCGTCCGCAAGCACGCGGAGGAGACCGGGTCGACGGTAGCCGCAGCGCTCCTGGAGGACTGGGACACGTCGTTGACCCGGTTCACCGAAGTCATGCCGCGCGACTTCCGCGTGGTGATGGAGGCCAAGGCGAAGGCGGAGGCCGACGGGCTCAGCGAGGCTGAGGTCGCGAAGAAGATGATGGAGAGTCTCCATGGCTGACCCGAAGGGCTTCTTGAACAACGGCCGCGAGGTCGCTGCCCGCCGTCCCGTCGAGGAGCGTGTCCACGACTGGAACGAGGTCTACCCCGGTGGGCCCGGCCGGGCGCTGCTCCCGATCATCCGGACCCAGGCGTCGCGCTGCATGGACTGCGGGATCCCGTTCTGCCACCAGGGTTGCCCGTTGGGCAACATCATCCCGGAGTGGAACGACCTGGTGTACCGCGACGACTGGGACGCCGCCATCGAGCGCCTGCACGCGACGAACAACTTCCCGGAGTTCACCGGTCGGCTCTGCCCGGCACCGTGCGAGACCGCCTGCGTCCTGGGGATCAACCAGGACCCGGTGACGATCAAGAACGTCGAGGTCTCGATCATCGAGCGCGCCTTCGAGTCGCACAACGTGCGCCCGCAGCCGCCCGAGTGGCTCTCCGGCAAGACGGTCGCGGTCGTCGGCTCCGGTCCTGCCGGCCTGGCGGTCGCGCAGCAGCTCACCCGGGCGGGTCACACCGTCGCGGTCTACGAGCGCGCCGACAAGATCGGCGGTCTGCTCCGCTACGGCATCCCTGAGTTCAAGATGGAGAAGAAGGTCCTCGACCGGCGTCTGGAGCAGATGCGCAGGGAAGGCACCGTCTTTCGTCCCGGCGTCGACGTCGGCGGCGAGCTGACCGGTGCCGCGCTCAAGGAGCGTTACGACGCCGTGGTCCTGGCCGTGGGCTCGACGGTCGCCCGCGACCTGCCGGTGCCGGGCCGTGACCTCCGGGGCATCCACCAGGCGATGGAGTTCCTCCCGCAGGCCAACCGGGTCGCGGTCGGCGAGGGCGCCACGACCGACGGGTCCGACCAGATCGTCGCGACCGGCAAGCACGTCGTCATCATCGGTGGCGGTGACACCGGTGCCGACTGCTTGGGCACCTCCACCCGCCAGGGGGCTGCGTCGATCACCCAGCTGGAGATCATGCCGCGTCCGGGCGAGGACCGTCCGGCCAACCAGCCGTGGCCGACGTACCCGATGACCTTCCGGGTCTCCTCCGCGCACGAGGAGGGTGGCGACCGCGTGTACGCGGTCTCGACCCAGGAGTTCCTCGGTGATGACGAAGGCAACGTTCGCGCACTGCGCCTGGTCGAGGTGGACGGTTCCTTCCAGCCGATCGAGGGCACCGAGCGGGAGATCCCGGCCGACCTGGTCCTGCTCGCGATGGGCTTCGTCGGACCGGAGCGCGCCGGTGTCGTCGAGCAGCTCGGGGTGGCGCTCGACGAGCGCGGCAACATCGTCCGGGACAACTCCTACGCGTCCACGGTCGAGGGGGTCTTCGTCGCCGGCGACGCCGGTCGGGGGCAGTCGCTGATCGTGTGGGCGATCGCCGAAGGTCGCGCCGCCGCCGCCGCGGTGGACACCTTCCTCACCGGCTCGACGACCCTGCCGGCACCGATCCCGCCGACCGAGCGTCCGGTCACCGCCTGACACCGACCACCCCGTTCCCGCTCCGGCGGGGACGGGGTTGGATCGTTCAAGGGCGTGAGCGCTAGTCTCGTCGGGTGCGAAGAGCAAAGATCGTCTGCACGCTCGGCCCGGCCGTCTCCACCAAGGAGAGCATCCGGGCCCTCGTGGACGCAGGCATGGACGTCGCCCGGCTCAACCTCAGTCACGGCACCCATGCCGAGCACGAGGCGGTCTACCGGATGGTGCGCGAGGCCTCCGACGAGAGCGGCCACGGCGTCGGTATCTTCGCCGACCTCCAGGGACCGAAGATCCGGCTCGGGTGGTTCCGCGACGGCGGGGTCCGACTCCAGCCCGGGCAGTCGTTCACGATCACGACCCGGGACGTCTCCGGGGACAACGAGGTCGCCGGGACGACGTACGAGGGTCTCCCCGGGGATGTCAGCGAGGGCGACCAGATCCTGATCGACGACGGCAAGGTACGCCTCCGGGTCACCGGCGTCGAGGGCACCGAGGTCTTCACCCGGGTCGAGGTCGGCGGCCGGGTCAGCGACCACAAGGGCATCAACCTCCCGGGGGTCCCGGTCAGCGTGCCGGCGCTGTCGGAGAAGGACGTCGAGGACCTGCGCTGGGCGCTGCACCTCACGGTCGACTTCGTCGCCCTCTCGTTCGTGCGTTCGGCCAAGGACGTCGAGGACGTACGCCGGATCATGCGCGAGGAGGGGGTGATGCTCCCGGTGATCGCGAAGATCGAGAAGCCGCAGGCGATCGACAACCTCGACGAGGTGATCAAGGCGTTCGACGGCTTCATGGTCGCTCGCGGCGACCTCGGCGTGGAGTGCCCGCTGGAGGACGTGCCGTTCCTGCAGAAGCGCGTGGTGGCCAAGGCTCGGCGCAACGCGAAGCCGGTCATCGTCGCGACCCAGATGCTGGAGTCGATGATCTCCAGCCCGACGCCCACCCGGGCCGAGGCCTCCGACGTCGCCAATGCGATCCTCGACGGCGCCGACGCGGTGATGCTCTCCGGTGAGACCAGTGTGGGGGAGTACCCGATCGAGACGGTCCGGACGATGGCGCGGATCATCGCCTCGACCGAGGACCACGAGCTGCCCCGGATGGCGGCGATCGACTGGCAGCCCAAGACCCGCGGCGGCGTGATCGCCAAGGCCGCCGCCGAGGTCGCCGAGCGGGTCGGGGCGAAGTACCTGGTGGCGTTCACCCAGTCCGGTGACTCGGCCCGCCGTCTGGCGCGCTACCGCGGCCACATCCCGGTGCTGGCCTTCACCCCCGAGGCAACGGTCCGCTCGCAGCTGTCGATGACCTGGGGCGTGGAGACCTTCAAGACCGTCGAGGTGGAGCACACCGACCAGATGGTGCGCCAGGTCGACGACCAGCTGCTCGCTGCCGGACGGGTCCGGGAGGGCGACATCGTCGTGATCATCGCCGGCAGCCCGCCGGGTATCCCGGGGTCGACCAACGCGCTGCGCATCCACCGGATGGG
>JBFJNH010000043.1:0-27989 GCA_041618295.1 Marmoricola sp. | reverse complement strand
GGTGAACCTCTACGACCCGGTCCGGCTCGCCGAGGACATCGCGGTCCTCGACCACCTCAGCGCCGGACGGGTCAGCTACACCTTCGGGTTGGGCTACCGGCGCGAGGAGTACGACCTGCTGGAGAAGAACTGGGCCGGGCGTTGTTCCGGCCCCAGACCGGTGGTCCGGTCAGGCGGATCCGGGTGACGCGATCGGCCAGGGCGCCGAGGATCGCCCCCGTTTCCAACCGAGCCAGGCCCTGCCCGGCGCAGCCGTGGGTGCCGTGGCCGAAGCCGATGTGGCGGGCCGCGTCGTGGCGGGTGATGTCGAAGGTGTCGGGACGCTCCCAGGCCCTCTCGTCGCGGTTGGCTGAGGCGTAGAGCACGACGACCCGGTCGCCGCTTCGCAGCCTGGTCCCGGCGATCGCGGTGTCGGTGGCGACCAGGCGGCTGAAAGCGCGCAACGGGCTCTCGAAGCGCACCACCTCGTTGACCGCGTTCGGGATCAGGGTCCGATCCGCGCGGAGCGCGTCCCACTGGTCGGGGTGCTGGGCGAAGAGGTACAAGGCACTGGAGATGGCGCTGATCGTGGTGTCCAACGACGGCGCCAGGTAGTCGATCATCAGCGCCGACGCATCACCCAGGGTGAGGCGGCCGGCGTGCGCAGCGGCAAGGACCTCGGCCCCCATGCTTCCCGGGAGCACGTTCCCGGTTCGGGCGATGCGCTGGGCGAAACGGAGCATCCCGAGCGACGCGGCGGCGCTGCGCACCGAGGTGCCGTTGACGGGGCCGAGCACGTTGAAGGTGGCCGCCGCCCAGGTGAGCAGGTGCTCGCGTTCGTCCTCGGGCCAACCGACCAGGTCCGGGACGACCTGGAGCGGCAGGGCGCGGGCGAGCTCCGCTCCGTCGACCGTTCCCCGGGTGGCGGCCCGGGCGACCGCGTCGGCGACGATCCTGTCGGCGGCCACCTCGACGTTCTCGGTCATCGACTTCAGTGCGCGTGGGGTGAGGCGGTGGGCGACGAGCTTGCGGCGGTCGGCGTGGTCCTGACCGTCGCTGTTGAGGGTCGTGCCGCGGCTGAACCGGTTCGCCAACGGATTGAGCCCAACCCCCGTCCCCGAGACGAACGTGCCGGCGTCGAGAAGGGTCTGCTTGCACTCGTCGTACCCGGTGAGCGCGTAGGCACGGTGGCGGGCGAGTCGCACCACCGGTCCGAGCGCACGGAGGCGGGCGTAGACCGGATAGGGATCGGCGATGGCAGCCGGGCTGTACAGGTTGCCGCGGAAGACCGGGGCGCCGGTCCGGGTCGTGGTGCTCACAGCCGGATGTCCTGACGGGTGTGCCCCGGCGCGTCCGCGAACGGCGTACGACGCAGCACGTCGTCGACGTCTCCAGCGGCCAGAACGGTGCGGTCGGGGCGGACGAGTGCGGCCTGGTGACGGCCGAGCCAGGTGGCGAGGGCGGCGGACCCGTCGGTCGGGACGATCACCACATCGCGGGCCCGGAGGCGCTCCACGGCCGGGGACGAGGCGTCACGGGCGACCAGCGCGAACCGGCGTCCGACGACGGAGTCGAACCGCTCCCCGGAGTCGAGGAGGGCGTTGGGGCAGAGCGTTCCAGCGAGGGTTCGCCCGACCCGGCGACGGTGGTTCAGCCCCGAGGCTGCGAGCGCAGGGGTGGCGCTGTCGAGGACCCGGTGCCGGAGCCCGGGCAGCCGGACGAGCTGGGGCACCACGAGCCCGCGGAGCCGGTCACCGACCCTGCCGCCGCCGGTCATCGCGCGACCCACGGTGGTCGCGAGTGCGATCATCGCCCGGGCGTGCGGTGCGCGTTCGACCTGGTAACTGTCCAGGACGTCGAGCGGCAGGGTGCCGTTCAACACGCCGGCCACCTTCCAGGACAGGTTGGCCGCGTCGCGGATGCCGGCACCCATCCCCTGCCCGACGAACGGTGGCGTGAGGTGGGCCGCGTCGCCGAGGAGGAACACCTCGCCCCGACGCCAGCTGTCGGCGATCTGGGCCCGGAAGACGTACTCCGCCGACCGGAGGACCTCGAAGTCGCCGGTGTCGGTCTCCCACGGGGCCAGCAGCGGCGCGAGCGCCTCCAGGGACCCGTAGTGCGCGGCGGTCTCGCCGTCGCGGAGCCGGAACTCCCAGCGGTGCCGCGTGGCGCCGATGCGCATGTAGGTGGCGGCGCGCTGGCTGTCGCAGACCTGGTGGACCCCGCCCCAGTGACCGAGGTCGCGCGGGGTGGCGATGTCGACGACCAGCCACCGCTGCTCGGGGAACCCGAGGTCGGTCATCCGCGCACCGATCGAGGCGCGGGTCAGGCTGTTCGCACCGTCGCACCCGAGCACGAACCGTGGCCGGACGACGTGGACCTGCTGGGTTCCCAGGTCGCGGAACTCGACCTCGGGAGCCCCGGCGATCTCCGCACGGACCGCGGTGACCTCGACGTCGCCCCGGAAGGTAACCCGGCTCAGCTGCCGCATCCGGCTGCGCAGCAGCGCTTCCAGATCGGGCTGGTCGAACATGTTCGCCTGCGGGTAGCCGTGGACGGTCCGCGCGTCGGCCCGGTCGAACTGGGCGAGCACCTCGTGCGCCGGGGACAGCAGTCGCAGGCCAGCGCCCGGCAGGGACATGCGCGCGAACTCCTCGGCAACGCCGAGGTCGGCGATCACCCGGTGGACCTCGTCGTCGAGGTGGACCGCCCGTGGTTGCGCGAAAACCTCCGCCCACCGGTCCAGGACCAGGACTCGTACGCCGGCCGTGGCCAGCAGGATCGCCGCCGTGACACCGGTCGGTCCTGCGCCCACGACCACGACGTCGTGTGCGTCGCCGTAGCGGAGCTCGTCCATCAGACCGTTCCCAGCACGACGAGGTAGGCGAGGGTGGCCAAGGCGAAGAGGAGGGCCGGGGCGATCTCGACGAGACCGTCACCCCGGCGGGCGTGGGTGACCAGCGCCCCGAGGAGCAGCACGACCAGCCCGGCGCCAGCGGCCAGCCCCAGCGGCGTGAACCACAGGCCTGCGGCGACACCGACCGCCCCGGCGAGCTCGGCCGCACCGATGAACTGGTACTCGCGCGCCGTGAAACCGACGTGCTCCGCCCTCGCCACCATGGACGGCGCCTTCGCTAGCTTGGCCGAGCCGAGGGCTGCGAACATCGCGGCGAGACCGACGGCGATGACCGAGAGGGTCATGACGCGGCCTCCGCGTACCGGACGGTGGTGCGCTGGCGGCCCAGGTCGAGCTTGCCGTCCTCGGTTCGGATCTGGACCTCGACGACGTCGCCGTCGGCGAGGTACCGGGGGTTCTTGGCCTGGGCGCGGAAGAACGCGTTCCACTTCGTCGCCGCCGGCAGCAGCGCACCGAGGATCTCGACAGGCTTGGGCGGGGCCTTGAGGGCGGTTCCTCCCGGTGTCCCGGTGAGGACCAGGTCGCCCGCGGCGAGCGGCTGGAACTGCGTGAGGCCGTTGAGGGCCGTCAGGGGCTTGTAGAGCATGTCCTCGCCGGCCACAGCGTCCTGGCGGATCTCGCCGTTGACCCGGAGAGTGAGGCGCAGCTCCTCGAACCGGGCCCAGTCGCCGGGCTCGAGGACGACCAGGCGCGGGCCGGTCGGGGTGAATGTCGGGTAGGACTTGGCCTCGAAGAACTGGGTCTTCGGCAGCTGCAGGTCACGGGCGGAGACGTCGTTGGTGACGACCAGGGCCGCGACGTGGTCGGCGATGTTCTCGGCGGTGACGGTGGAGCCGACCGGGAGGGCGGTGCCGATGACCAGCCCGATCTCGACCTCGTAGTCGAGGAAGCGCACGTGGGCGGGCTTGACGATGTCCGCGGCTGGGCCGCTGATCGAGTGCGACGTCTTGCGGAAGAACGTCATCGGCACGGTCTCGGGGTTGAAACCGGAGTCCTTGATGTGGCTGACGTAGTTCGTCATCTGCGCGACGACGCGGCAGGGGGCGGTGATCGGGGACTGGAGCTCGCCGCTGGGCAGGGGGCTCTCGGCTCCGGCGACGGCCGCGTTGACGGCATCCCGGTCGGCGAGCAGCTCGCCGGTGGTCGTGGCGGCGGTCTCGATGCGGGTGCCGGTCGTCACGGACTTCTCGACGTACCACTGGTCGTGGGTGCGGATGATGTTGATGCTCATCGGGTTCCTCGTTCCTCGGACGCGCGAAGAGCATCCGGATGGCTGTGTTGGTGGGGTCGCTTGCTCAAGAGGTGGCTACTTTCAGGAGGCCGCGCAGGCGGGTCAGGTCGAACTCGTTGTTGGACGTCCGCAGCGCGGAGAGGATCGAGCGGGCCTCGGCGAGGGCCTCCTTGCCGGGCCTGATGCCCAGGAAGTCCGCGGTGGCGGGCGGGCCCCACTGGGCCAGACCGGAGGCGGTCATTGGCGCCCAGCCGGGTTCGAGGGTGTCGTCGAACATGTCGCCGTCGGTGAAGTGCTCGACGAGGAAGCCGTTGTCGTCGCGCCAGTAGTCGAAGATCTGGCTGCCCTGGATGTGCCGACCGATCCCCCAGGAGCGGGTGTAGCCGGCGTCGGAGAGGAACTCACCCCCCGCCGCGAGGGCGTCGAGATCGGCCACTTGGTAGGCCGAGTGCACGTAGCGGGTACGCGGCCCCAACGTCATCGCCAGGGTGTGGTGGTCGGTCGGTTCGCTGCCGCGGTCGCAGCGGATGAAGCTCATCGTCGGACCCTGGGCGCGCTGGCCGTCGTAGTAGAGGAAGTCGCTGACGATGAGGCCGAGGTTGCCCAGGTACCAGTCGAGGGCTTTGCGGTACTGGGTCGACTGGAGCACGACGTGACCCAGGCGTTCGACCCGGGCGGGCTCGCGCAGCGGGCGCAGTGTGGCGTTCGCCCGGACGATCTCGCCGCCGACGTTGTGGACCAGGGGGGTCTGGTCGGGCAGCGCCGGGAGCTGGTGGCACCCGGCGACGACCCGGACCCGCGCCCCGCTGGGGTCGAGGGCGTCGACCGTGAGACCGCCGAGGTTCTCCGGCAGCGGCGCGACGGTCCGGCCGAGGTGTCCGGCGAGCCGCAGCAGGTCGGCGTCGTCCGCGGCGAGGAAGGCCGGGCCGGTGAACCGGGACCGCGCGCCGCGGCGTACGACGACCGCCGGGCTGCCCGCCCGAGTGCCGCGCAAGTGCAGCTCGTCGGAGTCCTTGTAGCTGGTGGCGAAACCGAACGCGTGCCCGAAGAGCTCGGCGCCGTCGAGGTCGGGCTTCTCGAACTCCAGCCAGGCCAGGTCGCGCACCTTGACGACCGGGTTCGTCGCCCGTCCCGGGTGCTCCCCCGGGAGCGCGCCCTGCTCGCTGTGCAGGTCGTTGTGGGTGTGGTGAGTGCTCATCTCCGCCTCAGATCTTCGTGATTGACGATATCCTCATATACGCCTGATCCATCAGTCAAGTACTTCTGACGAATTCGTCAGAAGTGCGGGCGTGTTGCTAGCATCGAGGCGTCCCGAAGGAGTCAGCGATGTCCGAAGCCGTCGCCGCAGCAGCCCGCAAACGAGGCGAACGCAGGAAGGCGCAGACTCGTGCTGCCTTGATCAGCGCCGCGCAGCAGCTCCTCGCCGAGGACCGGACCAGCGTGCCGATCCTCGAGATCACCGAGCTCGCCGACGTCGGGATGGGCTCGTTCTACAACCACTTCGAGACCAAGGAAGAGCTCTTCCAGGCCGCTGTCGAGGCTGCCCTCGACCTGCAAGGCGCCGTCCTCGACTCCTGGACCACCGACATCGAGGACCCTGCCGAGATCTTCGCCCGAAGCTTCCGCCTCACCGGACGCATCCACCGCGTCGAACCCCAGCTCAGCCGGGTGATCCTGTCGCGCGGCATGGGGATGATCGACTCCGAGCACGGCCTTGCCCCGCGGGCCCTCCGCGACATCGAGCGCGGCTGCGACGCGGGCAGGTTCACCGTCACCGACCCGTACGCCGCGCTGCTCGTCGTCGCCGGCGCCGCCCTGGCCCTGGGCCAGGCGATCCACGACCACCCCGAGCGCGACGACGCGGCCCTGACCGATCAGGTCACCGACAACGTCTTGCGCATGCTCGGCCTCTCCGCGAAGGACGCCGCAGCCATCTGCCGGGCACCGCTGCCGGAGATCGGCCAGGTCGACGCCCTCGCCGCGACGACGGCGACGGCCCAGCCCCCGACCACCTGAGGGCCTGGGTCGACGTCAGGGCGGGCTCGGCACGGCGCCCCTTCGCTCCCCCCGGGGGAGCCTCGTTGGGCTCGTCGCTAGTCCTGAATCGCAGTCAAGCGGGCGACCAACAGGGTTGCCCGCGGCTACAGCGACCTGGGCACTCCGGACACGCGCCGCAGCAGCGCATCGAGCACCGGGGTCGGGGTCAGGCCCGCGGCGACGCTCTGCGCCTTCGGGCCCATGCCCACGACGTACCGGGCTCGCAGCCGGCGGGTGGTGAGCGCCCGCTCAACGGTGGCAGCCACCTTCTCGGCCGGGCTCGCCAGTCGCTGCGAGACCGGGATCATCTTTCGGAACCCCTCGATGTGGCTGGCGTAGAGCTCCCGGTGCTCGGGAGTCAGCTTCGCCACCGTCGCGTCGAGCGTTGCTTCGGCGTCCTGCCACAGGGCCGTGTCGATCTGGGCCGGCTCGATCAACGACACGCCGATCCGCCACGGGGCGAGCTCCATCCGGAGCGCGTCGGCAAGTCCTTCGAGGGCGAACTTCGAGGCGTTGTAGGCGCCCGTCATCGGGGTCGCGACCAGGCCGCTGACCGAGGAGACGAACAGCACCCGGCCCTTCGAGGTGCGCAGCAGCGGCAGCACGGCCTGGGTCACCGCCGCCTGACCGACCACGTTGACCTCGAGCTGGTAGCGCAGGTCCTCCAGTGAGATCGCCTCCAGCGGACCGCCGACGAAGATGCCGGCGTTGTTCACCAGCGCGTCGAGGCTCGGGAGCCGGGAGCGGAGCGCCTCGACGTGGTCCGCGTCGGTGATGTCGAGTTGGACCGGCTCGACGGTCCCCGGGGCCTCGGCGGAGAGGCGTTCCCCGTCCTCGATCGTGCGGACGCCGGCGTAGACGTGCCAGCCGGCCGCAGCCAGGCGAAGGGTGGTGGTCCGACCGATACCGCGGCCGGCGCCGGTGATGAGAACAGTGCGCATGCGCGGACTCTAGCGGTGGACCCCGAGCTGCGCTCGGTGGTCGCTCGCTTGCGCTCCCCGGGTAGGAGTCGAACCTACGTC
Organism: Marmoricola sp.; assembly: GCA_041618295.1. Lineage (GTDB taxonomy): Bacteria > Actinomycetota > Actinomycetes > Propionibacteriales > Nocardioidaceae > Marmoricola. The sequence goes on along the minus strand of JBFJNH010000043.1, from coordinate 20,803 downwards.
GCTAGTCCTGATTCAAAGTCGGCCCGTAGCGTCCGGGCTGGTCTGCCGTGGTCCGGGTTTGTGCGTGAATCCGGGGTCTCGGGTCGGCTTGCGTGTGGTCCCGTCCGGCGTATTCCGGGGGAATCTGTGTGCCGTCGTGTGTGCCTCCCCGAGAACGTGTGAGAGTGCAGGGCATGGACGTAGTGCAAAGCCTTGTCGTCCCGGCGTCTCTACTCGCGGTCGGGTCGGCCCTGACCCTGGTCGTACAGACGGTCGGCAACCGAGCAGCCATCGGAGAGTCCCGGCGCAGTGAGGCGGTCGATTTGGTGGCTCGGTTCTGGGCAGCCGCAGACAGGCTCTGGCACGCGGAGCAGTCCCTGACCTACACGGTTCACATGCAGATGGCAGAGCGAGACAGCGAGTGGGTGACCGACGAACGTCGCATGGAGGTCGAGCAGGCTCGGCAGAAGGGAATACAGGACGTGTCCAAGGCCAACGAGGAAGCACGGACCCTCGCCGGTCAGTTGCGGATCGTGTTCCCGGACCTTGCCGACCAGACAACCGACCTGCTCGAAACCTCGGCCCGGTACGAAGTCGGCGGGCACAGTGAACTCCGTGATGCCCGCCAACGGGCGCTCGATGCGTTTGAGACAGCCGCCCGACAGTTGATCGCCAGGAAGTGACGACGTGAGCGAACAGGACCCGGCAGAGACCGCGTTCACCGACCAACGGGACGCGGCAGCCAACGACCTGTCCTCCAAGACAGGTCGGATCCTCGGCGCACAAGGCTTCCAGCAGCGCAGCGGCAGCGGCTCCCGAGCGTCGGAAGCGGCTCACGCCCGGTGGGACGCGTGGACCGCGCCTCCCCGTGAGGAACGGGACCAGTGTGAGCACGTCGATCTAGACGCACCGACACCGATGCTTCTCGTCGGCAACGTACTCTATTGCTACCCATGCGGAAGTCGGGTGGCCGACGCCCGGATGCCTCCGAGCACGTGCGATTCCTGCGGCGCGGGCTTCGCGCTGATCGGTCGGGTGAATATCGTTCAGCAACTCGGGCAGGTCGCGTTCCCGTTGGACCTCTGCCCGTCGTGCGCGGGCACCTAGCCCGTCAGCCGATCCGCCTTCCCCAGCCGGGCAGGTTCTGCCCGTTGACGCGTGTTGGTGGCGACACGTCGATGAACGACCCCGGCACCCCCGCCAGATAGAGCCGGTCGTAAGTCGTCCCGTTGAGGGTCACCGTCACCCGCACGTCCTGACCAGTGGTCACGGCCTCCCGCACGGCGTCGTCGTGGACCTCTCGCGGCGTCCTGGACTCCTGTTTCGGCTCTGGGTCCTCCCGACCCTTCACGGCCCGATGTGCGGCCTCCAGCGGCTTCGACAGGATCCGCGCCATGTTGGACGCCACGGTGCCTCCGACGCCGGTCCTGGAGACCAGCCAGAACGCCAGACACGTCGCCATGAACACGTCGTCGTGGTGACCCGGCTTGTGGTCCACCCGAGCCTTGCCCGCTCGCGTCGTCGTGACGTCCAGCCCGGCAAGTTCCTCCCCGAGCATCGCCGCCGCGTCGCCCTTCGCGTCCCTGATGTTCAGCCGTCCCTCGCGGATCGCCATGGTCGTCGGGATCACCAGCGCGTCCCGGCCCACGTTGACCTTCCACCGGTCGTCGTCGTCAACCTTGACCCCATCGCCACCGGTGGACTGGACACCGACGAACTTCACCCACCGGGTCAGCCGCCGGTCCCGGTGCGCGGTCCGCAGCATCTTCTCCAGCGTCTCGGCCACACCGAGACCCATCCCGCCACGGTCGAGCGCGACCAGGATCCGGTCCCGAGCGGGCAGCGACCCGTCCAGCGCGACGACCATGGCGAACACCGACCGGGTGACCTCATCCATGGACACCTTGCGGGTCGCGTCAACGTGCACCAGCCCGAACCGGTCCCGGTCCCGTCGGACCACGGAGACCGCGTACCGGTCACGCACCGAACCCACGTCAACCCCGACGCAGTAGATAGCCATTCAGGCACCAGCCCTCTCATCAGAACGGATCACGGATAGCAACTCCGACAGGGACGGCAGCACCAGCGACGGCACGAACTCGGCGTCGTCGTCGGGCAGCGGGTCCTCGCCGGGCAGGACGTCGGGCACCGGGTCCACACCGAGGATCCGGGCCAACTCATCAGCGGTGAACACGGAGTTAGCACCCTCGCGCCACTCGCACTCGAACTCGGTCGCGTACCCGGTCTCCCCGAGCGACCGACGCAGGGACGCGAGCGCATCGGGCGAGTAGCGCGGACAGTCCGACGCCCGGACCGTGACCCGCTCCCACTCGGTCTCGTCGTCGTTCCACAGGTCGAACATGAACCCCGACGGGCCACCAGGAGACGACGCGAGGACCGCCGCGCCGTTGGTCACGGCCAGCATCGGCAGGGTGGCGGTGAACGCCGCAGGCAGCACCCACGCCGACTCGTCGGCCAGCAGCAGGTCCAGCGAGTCGCCTCGGATCATGTCCGGTTGAGCACCGGGCCACGCGACGACCTCCGACCCGTTCGACAGCGTGAGGGTGTTCGTCGCCCGGTTCGTCGCGGTCACGTGCGGAGTCGTGACCAGGGCACGCCGGATCCGACGCAGCAGCCGCGCCGACTGCCGCAACGACGGCGACAGAATCCCGACCGTGGAGCCAGGGAAGTACGCCGCCCGGTGGAGACCCCGAGCGACCAGCACCGTGGACCCGCCGACCTGCCGCGCCTTCAGCAACGCGACCCGCTTCGACGGGGAACGCAGGACGCGGCTCTGCCACGGGTCGGCAGGGTTGCCCATCCGGGCCATGAGTCGGGACGGGTCGAACGCCTCCGGTTGCAGGAACCGGCTCGCCGGCTCAACCGTCAGCACGCCGCCACCCCGTCCACGTGCCGCCACGTCTCGCCCTTCGCGGCTCGGATGATCGCACCGGGCCGAACCCCGTACTCCCTCGCCAGAGTCCCGACGTTGCCGTCTCGGCATCCCTTGCACGACGCGAGACGAACCCGACGACGGATGTCCAGCACGTCGGCGTCGGTGAGCCGTGCCGTGTTGGTCTGCTCACCGTGAGGGTGCCGTCTCCGGCTCACCTTGTCCGCGATGTTGTCGGCCTCGGTGCCCCATCGCAGGTGTGCCGGGTTGACGCACCGAGGAACGTCGCAGGAGTGCAACGCGAGGTCGTACGGCGGCAGCGGTCGCGGCAGCCCGGACAACTCCAGGGAGACGTGCGTGGCCCTGACCACGCACCGCTCGATCTGGAGACGCCCGTAGCCCTTGCTGTCCGTCACGAACGGCCAGAGCACGCACTCATCCGTCGGGTGCTCGGCCAGCCGCTCCACGGTCTCCCGGAGCCACGCGAGACGGCGATTCACACGCTCACCCCGCTCGACTCCAGCCGCTCCAGGGCATCGGCCACCGCCACCCGCGCATCCGGGAACGGAGCCAACGCCTCCAGGACCACGGCCAACTCACCAGCAGCCCGGTCCGACAGGATCGACTCCAGACCAGCCTCCGGCGACGCATCAGCAGCACCCGCCGCGACGGCCTGCGCCATGGCAGCCACACCGACCGTCCGCGCAGCCTGAATCGCGTAGTCCGCGTCCCGCTTCTCCAGGGCACCAGCGATCACGTCGAGCGACTTCGCAGCCACGTCGGTCACCTTGGATCGGATCCGGTCCAGGATCAGCGCACGCTCGGCAGCAATGACCCGCTTCACCCTCGGGTCCTGCATCAACTTGGCCGACGACCCGGCGTTCCGATAGCCGACCAGCAGCGCAGCCGACCCCGGCGCGTGACCTGCCGCGACGGCTCCAGCGAACAGCAGTTGCCGGTCCGTCAACGCACGCTCACCGGATCCGATGGGATCGGATTCGATCGTGTCGGTGGTCGTCATGGTCGGTGTCCTCCAGGTCTGTTCTGACGTCGCGTCAGGAGTACGGATAGGTGTTCTTGCAGGTCAGCGGCGCGTCGGTGCCGACGCACACGCCGACGGCTCACGGTTAGGCCGATTCGGCTCGACGTTCGGCGGCGGCGTAGACCTCGGCGGCGCGTTGCTCCAGCCGCTCCCGATCCGACGGGAACCGGGCAGCGACATCACGGCGCAGGTCGTCGGCCTTCGCCCGGTACTCGGCCCGCCAGCCATCGGGCAGGCCGGTGCCGTCGGTCGTCACCGGCCCGACCCGACGAACAGAGCCTGCTTCGCCACCCACGCGTCGTACTCGCCCGGAGTCATCGCGTCGATCATCGCGTCGCGCTCGGCCTGGTTCTTGCGGACCTTCGCTTCGTACGCGGCAGCCTTCCCCGCTTCCTTGGCTCGACGTGCGGCCCACGCCTCGGCCTCGCGTCGGTAGGAGTCCGACGCCGCCCGACCGACGAGAACAAACTTGGTGCCGGAGTGCATCGGTGTCTCGCCCGGCTTCCAGGCACGGGACTCGATACCGGGGATCCGGACGTGCTCAACGGCGGCATCGGTCGTGGCGAACTCGCTCCCGAACTGCAAGAGGTCGGCGGCCAGGGCGCGGCAATGCTCGACGTTGATGTGCGCCCACGGTGCACCACGGCCAGCCTTGCGGACCTCGGCCTGCCGCTCGGCGGTCAACTCTGACCAGAACGGCGTCCAGGCTTCGATGTGCTGGAACGTGGACGGTCGCACGGACGCGGCAGCCCGGAACACCACTGACCGCAGTCCGTCCTCGCCACGCTCACCGAGCAGATCCCTGCACCAGCGGCAGCACGTCGCCGTGCCGTACGTCGCCCACTGGTGAGACTCGTCGGTGTCGGCACCGGGGATGTACCGGACGACCTCGCGGCCACGGCGAGCAGTCGCGGTCCCGCACCACTGGCAGGGACCGCCCTGGTGGGCTTCCTCCCACTCGGTGACCAGCCGCTCAACCTCGGCACCGCGCCGGAACCTCGGCACGTTCTCCAGGCTGACCTCCAGGCCGTCGGCCATCGCCTTGTCCAGCCGCTCGATCAGCACCGGGTCACCGTCCAGGGCAGCGCGTGCGGTCGCACCAGGTCCGTGGACTGACTCCCGCAACCGGTCGCGCTCGGCCTGAACCTGCGCCGCCGTCATGGTCGGCTCCGTCTGCTCGGGGTGTGCGTTCATCTTCTTCATCTTCCTGATCTTCATCGCAGTGGTCTCTCTCTCATCGGTGGTGGTGCTCTCGGTTGTGGTTCGGCGGGCGATCCCCGCAAGGCGTTGGGCTTCATGCCGGTCAGCGACAACGCGTCCCTCGGTGGTCAGCACCCACAGACCGGAACCGGTCACGGTGACCAGCCCGGCCTGCTCGGCCATCTCGAACGCGTGGAGCACGTCCGGGAGCGGTTCGCGCATCTTGGCGGCGACAGCGGTCCCGGTGCGCGGACCGGCCCGCAGCCACCGCAGGATCCGACGCCGTGCGTGCAGGACCCTCCGTCTGGCTCGACGGTCCTCGGCAACGTCGTCGTCCTCGTCGTCGCTCATCGGGCACCGTCCATCCGGGAGGCCATCGCATCGGCCACGCGTTGTGCGTACGGCGAACCGGAAACGAACAACTGACCGACCGCGAACAGTTCCTCGTCGGAGAAGAACGCCCGCACCTGCGCTTCCACGCCGTCGTCCATCTCCACGGGAGGACGCGGCCCTCTCGGCGTGATCGTGACCGTGGCCGGACCGGTCGTCTCGACCACCGTCGGTGCCTGTGGGATCGCAGCCGACGCTTCGGCCATCCGTTCCCGCAACTCGGTCCGTCGAATCGCTTGCTTGACCTCCGGCGTGACCATCGCGGCGAACTCCTGCCGCAGCCGCCGACGCTCGCGCTTCGCCTTCGCCCGGCTCATCGTCCGTGCCTTCGACCGGCCAGCGGCAGCCGCCGCCTGCGCCGCGACGTGCGCCCGGTTATCTGCTCTCATCGTTCGTTCCTCTCGGTGGTTGGGTCTGACTCGGTTTCGTGTGCGCGAACCGTGAGCGTCGGCGGCACCGGCAGCCGAACCCCGCGTGAAGTAGGGCCATCCGGTCCCCTGTCCGCCTGACACGGACTCAGGTGGCCGACGACCTGGAGACCGGCCTGCCGTCCGATCCATCGGCCAGCGCGAAAGAGCCGGGCCAGGACTTCCCCGACCTCGCTCCGGGTCATCCCGCAGGCACGGGCCACGGACCCGACGGCCATGTACGGCACCAGCCCGGACTCGTCGGCGTGCTCGACCATCGCGGCCATGACGCGGGTGTCCTCAGACCCGTGCGTCTGCTCGACCGCCCACGCCTCGGCCTGCGCGACCTGCTCGGCGTACCGGCTTCCGGTGCCCTGCTCGGTGCTCATCGCCAGCCCTCGCGCACGCGCACGCGGTCTGGAGTTGCCCACCTAGCGGGACCACCGCTGTTCGGAGCGAAGCGACTCACACACGTCGGCGCGCAGCGAAGCGAGCACCGACTGCCCGTCCGGCATGAGGACGCCCGTCGCGGCGAGCGACAAGCCCGGCCACAAGCAAAGGCGCATCCGACGACGGAGCCGGTGGAGCACCCGTCTCGCTCGTCGGTGCCGCTTGTCCCGTGGCGGGGAGAACACCCTCCGGGTGTGTCGGCCACTCCCATCCGGTCGGGCCAACTCGGAGCGCTCCGCGCCGGTTCCCGAGGTTCGGTAAGAGTTCTATATCCGAGCACGCTCACGGGACCGACATGGTGTCGGTCCCGACTGCACGAATGTCGGTCCCGATTCGTCATCCGACGTCACCCCACGACGCCGATTCGGTGGTCTCGGTGAGGCTTTCGCGGGTCACGTCGCGGTCCTCGACTCGCTCGCGCTCGACCACGGTTCCGTCAGGTCGGGTCACTCGCATCCGGTCGGTGATCTTGGACAGGTCCCGCTCGCGCATCGCAGCACGGCGCACCATCGTTTCGTGACCGATTCGGATGCGTTGCTCCAGCGACAGCCGCCGCACCCGCGCCAAGTCCACGACCCGCAGGGAGTCAGCCGACCGTCCGCCTCCGGTGCCCTTGCCGCCACCGGTCAGGATGTCCAGGTCGCGGAACTTCTTGATAGCCCGTTCGACTGTCCGGGTGGTTGCCCCGGTCGATTCGGCCAACGCGGCGTAGGTCATGCCGATTTCGGCGGTCTCCGGGTCGCAGGACGTGATGATCCGGCGCAGGATCGCTCGCTGCGCCATCGTCATGTTGTGGCCGGTCTGCTCGCGGACCTCGCGGATCATGTCGTCCACGTCGTTGTCGCAGATCGGCGCGGACATCGTGCAGCGCTCTGGCACGTCGTCCGGCGTCATCCCGTTGGGCAGTTCCTTGGTGATGCCGTACTCGGTGATCGTCCACGGCTCGGACTTCCACTCCCCGGTGTCGGGATCGACCCACTCACGCGGAGGGATCGCCACCCGGCCAGCGCGAACCTTGGCCCGCTCGGTGATCCCCCGTCGGGCGTGGCCCTTCTCGGCAGACAGGCTCCGCTGGTACTCCATGATCCGAGCGGTCTCCGGGTCGCGCTCGTCAATGCCCGCGAACCGTTCGTCATCGGGCCGACGGTTGATCGGCTTCCCCGACGGACGCGCAGGCACCAGCGCGGCGTCGGTCCCGGCGAGACTCGCCAACGGCGGCAGGTCTAGGAACGGCATCGGCTCGTCCCACCCGGCGCTCATCGGGACGGCTCCAGGTGCACGTACACCGGCACGCCGCCCGGCCCGACCGTCACGTCCACCGCGCCGTCCAGAACGTCACGGAGCCGTGCCACTTCCTCCGGGTGCTCCCCGTAGTGGTTCAGCAGACCCCGCAACTTCCCGAGCAGGTCCGACGGGTCAAGCGCGGCAAGTTCCAACCGAGCACCGAGGACCGCCAACGCGTCCCCGAGCGGGCCGACCTTCTCGGTGTAGGAGTCGGGGTCGTCGGCGCAGAGGATCGACAACACCAGCCGTTCCAGCAACTCCCGCTCGGTCGTATTGATCGACCGCACCAGAGCACGGAACCGCGCCGGACTCTCCCAGAGGTCCGCGCTCATCGGGCACCCCAACCCGGACCGCCGTGAGCCTTGCTCGCTCGCGGCATCCTGGAGCCGTTCTGGCCCTGCCGACGGGTGATCCGTGAGCCTTGCCCGTGAGCCTCCACGCCCGTCAGGCCGCTGACCTGCACGAACACCCCTCCGTCGTCCTGACTGGAGGTCAGATGGCCGCTCCCCGGCGCGTCCGGCTCGTCGTCGGCCATCAGGCACCGACCGCCGCACCAAGCGCGGCCACGTCGGCGGTCTCCAGGTCGTCGCCGGTCGTCGGCTCGACAGCAGCGGCACCGACGTACCCGAGGACCACGTGCGGGTCCAGCCCGACCAGCCGGAGCAGCGACGCCACCGGGACGTAGATCCGTCCGCCGATCTTCGTGGTCGGCAGCGAGCCGTCTCCGGCAGCGACGTACGCCGCCGACCGGCCCATGTCCAGCAGCCCAGCGGCGGACGGCTTGGTGGCCGACCAGACGGGAACGTGGAGCAGTCCTCGCAGGTCGGGAATCGTGCACGGTGCCGGGCGACTGGTCATCCCCGGCGATCCGGCATCGGTTGTGTTCGTTGAGTCCATGACGGAAGCGTGCGTCATTGTGTTCCAACGTTTCAAGGCTTATCGTTGTAGACATGAGTCCAGGTCGTACAACGTGGCGCGTCAGTTCTTGGCGCGTCTGGCGCATCCGAACGGACACGCCGGAAGGGCCGATGCACGTCACATCGACGCGCAGCAACCCGCTTAGTCGGGAGGTCCGTGGAGCCTCGATAGAGGACACCGAACTCGGCGTGGTCTATGAGGCAACGGTGGGCAAGGCCGACGGTCGCGTGTGGCTCGAATCGCTGACGATCCTTCCGCAGTCACCAGGGCAGCGGATCGACAAGGCGTTGCTCTCCCGCGTCCCGGCGCAGCGCATCGCGGAGCAGGTCGCGCTCCACCTTGCAGCGGAGGACGCCGACCGCGAGCAGTACGGCCCGAGGTTCCTCGGCACGTACGGCGACGGTGAGCGCCAGACGCCGCACGATCCGCCGACGGTCGATCAAGTGGCCGCGCTGGTCAAGGCCGGAGAGAACCGGCACACCATCGCAACGCGCTACGGCGTGACCAAGTGGGCAGCGGACGTCTGGATCCGCAAGGCACGGCAGGCGGGGAAGATTCCAGCCGCTCGCGCCGACCAGCAGCCCGCCGACAAGCCTGCTCGACCCAACCGGGGACGGGCGCAGAAACCCAACAAGGGAACGGAGAACAGCAAGTGAGAGAGAACGGAGACAAGCAATGCCACGTGTAGCCAGACCCAAGAATGACGAACCGATCCGCGAGGTCCGCACCGCCAGCGGCACCCGCTACAAGGTCGTGCTCGACGTGTCCAAGAGGGGCGAACCGCGCAAGCAGTCGCAGCGCACGTTCGCCACCCTGGAGGACGCACGCGACTACGTGCACACCGTCCGCAAGCAGCGCAAGGCTGGAACCCTCACGGTGGCGAGCAAGGTCACCGTTCGGGAACTCGCGGCCCAATGGATCGCCTCGCGGACCGGACTGAAAGAGGTCTCCCGCAACGGGTACAGGGACGCGCTGACGCCGATCCTGGACCGGATCGGAGACCGCCCGGCGCAGTCGATCACCTTGCCGGAGGTCGAGCGCGTCATGGCTCTCCTGGAGTCCGAGGGAGGTCGGCGCGGCAGGCCGCTTTCCCACCGGTCGCGGTCCTACGCCCTGACCGCTCTCCGGCAGGTGTTCCGCTACGGCGTTCGGACCGGTGCGCTCACGTCGAACCCAGCGGAGTACGCGGAGGTCGGTCGCAACGTGAAGGGACGCGAGGAACCCGACCGGTGGGAGCCGGGCGAGTTGTCGGCGTTCGTCGCGCACACCGACGACGACCCGGAGGAATGGGTGCGGGCAGCGTTCCGGCTCACCGCCTGCGGCCTCCGTCGGAGTGAAGTGCTCGGACTCCACTGGTCCTCGGTTGACCTGGACGCCGGGACAATCCGGGTAGAGGCGTCGCTGGTCAAGGTGGGACGCGGCAACGCGACCGACCTGGAGCGCAAGGGCAAGTCCGACGCGTCCGAGAGGACCGTGCCGGTGGAGACGATGCACCCCGGCACCGTCGCCGCTCTCCGCGCTCTGCGGGCACGTCAGGCAGCCGACCGGCTCGCTCTCGGCGCGTCGTACGGCCAGCGAGCGGAGGACCCGCTGGTGGTCGTGGACGCCCTCGGGCAGAGCATCCACCCGGACGCGTACTCCTGGAGGTTCGCGGCCCTCACGGCGGCGGCAGGACTCCGGCCCATCCGGCTCCACCAGATCCGGCACACCCTCGCGTTGATCCTGCACCGGGGAGCCGTCCCGCCAGCCGACGCGGCGTCGCTTCTCGGGCACACCGTCGCCACGCATCTCCAGTTCTACCTAACGCGTGGCACGGAGGACGGAGCGGCGTCGGCAGCGGCCCGCCTCGGTGAACTCATGGCGGGCAACGGGTAGCCCGCGACCAGCACCAGGGCACCCGTCACGGTGCGTTCTGTGTGCCTCCCGTGTGCCGTGACAACTCTGGCCCGGTCCCAAGAGCAAGTAGGGACCGGGCCAGAGGCTTGCTGACCTGCGGGTATGCGCTGGTCTTGCTCCCCGGGTAGGAGTCGAACCTACGTCGCTAGTCCTGATTCAAAGTCAGGCGGGCCCTGCCGGCAGACCAACCGGGGAATGTGCGACAAGGTTATCGGGCGGCCGCCCGCCCTGGCCGCCACGTCTCGACATGCTCGACGACCGAGCCGGCCGACCCTCAGGCGCTCGGGATCGAGTCCTGGGTGAAGTCGTGCTGGGTGAAGTCGACCGCTCGCCGGGCGTTCGACACCGCGGTGATCGTGCTGGTGCCGATCAGTCCCACGCGGTCGAAGGCCACACAGCTTCCGGTCGCGATCCCGTCGACCGCGCTCCAGGAGACCGCGGAGAACCCGATCTCCTGACTCACCGGCAGCCGGGAGATCGCCAGGGTGATGTCGGTGTTGATGAACTGGACGCCCTCGGTACCCCAGTTCACCACCATGCTGGTCGAGTCAGCCGCGCCCGCGAGCCCCTGGAACGGACTCGGCTTTTCGCCGAGGACGATCGGCAGTGCCGTCTGCCAGGTCGCCTTCCGCCCGGCGTTCTGGTGCTGCCCGAAGTCCTGCGACCAGCCCACGCCCTCGCTGAAGAAGATCGGGACCCGCGGCTCCTCGGAGACCGCCGCGATCTCCAGCGGCGGCGGGGTCGGCACGGACTCCGGCGTCCAGACCTCACCGGACGGGTTCTCTGTCGCCTTGAGGAACAGCGCGCTGGCCCGGGCGACCACGGCCCCGTCCTGGGAGAGCGTCGCGTCGACGAGCATCAACCGGGACCCCTCCCGGACGACCTCGGAGGCCAGCACGCACGGGCCCATGCTCGGGGCCCGGAAGAGATCGACCGTGTACCGGGCCGGACGCAGGTCGTCGCGACCGGCGGCCAGGACGGCGTTCTCCACCTCGCGCCCGAGCGCCCCACTCGTCGCCACCCCGTGCATCTGGTCGGCTCGCCAGAGGCTGCGGGCGATGTCCTGGGGAACGAGAACGTCGCCGTCGGCGCGGAAGAGAGCGAACTGCGTCATGGGGCCATTGTCGCGGCCCGGCCGGCGGCACCCTCCCCCGGGCCGGGACCGTCCCGAATCCGTCGTCCCACTCCCACACCTACGGATGCGTAGGTTACGGTTTCGTACGTGAGTCCCCGTGCCGGCGGGGACGAGCCTGTACGACGCTGTTCGTGCGGGCGTCTGTTGCGAAGGATGAACCGATGACCGCGTCCCCCGTCCTGGACGAGCCCACCGCCCACCGCGCGACCCTGGGCGGTGACGAGCAGTCCCTGACCGAGCAGATCGCACTGGGGGTCTTCATCGCCGTCCCCTTCCTCGCGCTCCTGGCCGCCGTGCCCGTCGCCTGGGGCGGCTGGCTGGGCTGGACCGACCTGCTGATCATGGGCGCGATGTACTGGTTCACCGGCCACGGCATCACCGTCGGGTTCCACCGCCTCTTCACCCACAAGTCCTTCAAGCCGAACCGGTTCGTGAAGAACGCCCTCGCCGTCGCCGGGTCGATGGCGATCCAGGGCCCGCTGGTCCGCTGGGTGGCCGACCACCGCAAGCACCACAAGTTCTCCGACCGCGACGGAGACCCGCACAGCCCGTGGAAGTACGGCACGAACCTGCGCTCCCTCTGGAAGGGCTTCTGGCACGCGCACATGATGTGGCTCTTCGACACCGAGCAGACCGTGCAGCGCACCTACGCCCCCGACCTCCTCAAGGACCGCGACCTGGTCCGGATCTCGAAGAACTTCTGGGCCTTCGTGCTGCTCTCGATGCTGCTGCCCGCCGCACTCGGGGGCCTGATCACCTGGTCCTGGCAGGGTGCGCTGACGGCGTTCTTCTGGGGATCGCTGGTCCGGGTCGCCCTGCTCCACCACGTCACCTGGTCGATCAACTCGATCTGCCACACGATCGGCAACCGGCCGTTCGTCTCGCGCGACAAGTCGGCGAACGTCTGGTGGCTGGCGATCCCGTCGATGGGCGAGTCCTGGCACAACCTGCACCACGCCGACCCGACCTGCGCCCGGCACGGCGTCCAGCGCGGTCAGCTCGACACCTCGGCGCGGCTGATCTGGCTGCTGGAGAAGGCCGGGTGGGTCGACGACGTGCGTTGGCCCGTGGCCGAGCGGGTGCGCTCGAAGCTGGCCACGCCGGCGGCGACGGCGGCCTAGGACCCGCGGAACGCGTCCGCAGCCTGCTGGACCCGGGCGACGTACGCCTCCCAGTACGCCGCATCGCCGATCTCGTCGCGGTCGACCTGGCCCTGACCGTCGATCAGCTCGCGGCAGATGTCCGCGTGCCCGGCGTGGTGGGCGGTCTCCTCGACCATCCTGATCAGCAGCGTCCCCAGCGTGGTGTCGCGGCGCTCCTGCGGCCAGTGCGGCACCGAGCCAGGTGCTTCCAGGTCGAGCGCCTCGATCGTGGCGTCGCCGTGCGCGCAGGCCCGCTCGTAGAGCCCCACGACGTACTCCCGACTCTCCTGCTCGGTGACCCACATGTCGGCGCCGTCCCAGACCGACCCGTCCTCGTACCAGGGCAGCGCGTCGGGCGGGGTCCGGCCGAAGGCCGACCCCAGGTAGACGTGCTCGCACCCGACCAGGTGCTTGACCAGACCCAGCAGGTTGGTGCCGGTGCCGGTCATCGGTCGGCGGGCGTCGTACTCGTTGACGCCGTCCAGCTTGGCGAGCAGCACGGCGCGGGCAGAACGGAGCTTCGCGTGCAACTCGTCCTTCACCTCGGCCATTCCCCGACCCTAGCGGCGCCCGGCGACGTGGGTGATCGGGCAAGATGATCCGGTGCCTCCCCGCGACGAACGATCGAAGAAGCCCGCCCGCAGCCGGATGACGGCTGCTGAACGGCGCGAACAGCTGATCGAGATCGCCCGCACCGTCTTCGCCGAGAAGGGTTTCGACGGCGCCTCGGTGGAGGAGATCGCGGCTCGGGCGCAGGTCTCCAAGCCGGTCGTCTACGAGCACTTCGGCGGCAAGGAGGGCCTGTACGCCGTCGTAGTCGACCGGGAAGTGCGCCAGCTGCTCGGGATGATGCGCGACGCCCTCAAGTCGGGCTCGCCGCGGGTGCTGCTGGAGCAGGCCGCGTTCGCGCTGCTCGACTACATCGAGGAGTCCTCGGAGGGGTTCCGGATCTTGGTACGGGACAGCCCACTCGGCTCAGCGACCGGCTCGTACGTCTCGATCATGGGCGACATCGCCACCCGGGTCGAGGGGATCCTGGTCGACGAGTTCAAGAAGCGCGGCTTCGACGCCAAGGCAGCGCCGATGTACTCCCAGATGTTGGTCGGCATGGTCGGCACCACCGGGCAGTGGTGGCTGGACGCCCGCAAACCTGCGAAGGCGGTCGTCGCGGCGAACCTGGTCAACCTGGCCTGGAACGGTCTGGCCGGCCTGGAGCCGCTGCCCACGCTACGGATCCGGGACTGACCGCCACCGCTCAGTCCGGCGCGACGGTGTGGCAGACGGCCTCGACGTTGTTGCCGTCGGGGTCGCGCACGAACCCGCCGAAGTAGTGGTCGTGGTACTCCGGGAAGTGCCGCGGGGCGTGCAGCACCTCGGCGCCGACGGAGACCGCCGCATCGACGAACGCACGGACCGCGTCCGCGCCCGAGGCCTGGAACGCGATGTGCACCTCGCGGTTCGGCCCGAGGTCGACCCCGAAATCGCTGATCCAGAAGTCGGGCTTTCCGGGGCTGCCGTACCCGATGGCACCGGTCCCCGCCGGGTCGGAGAAGTCGAGGACCCGGCCGAAGCCGAGCGGCTCCAGGACGGTGTCGTAGAAGGTCGCCGACGCCGGGAGGTCGGAGCAGTTGATACCGAAGTGATCGATCATGGGCCCATCCTGGGCCCCGGCACCGACATCGACCAGTCAGCCGCTCAGGCGTGCGAGAACCGACATCTCTCGACGTCAAGAATCTTCCTGCTTAAGATGTCCCCATGCCGCAGGGAGCAGACGAGGTCGACGAGCTCGTCGCTGCGTGGAGCCGCGAGCGCGCCGACCTGGACCTGGCCCCCGTCGAGGTGTTCAGCCGGATCACCCGGCTCGCCCGGCTCCTCGACCTGGCGCGCCGCGACGCGTTCACCGCGCACGCGATCGAACCGTGGGAGTTCGACGTCCTCGCGGCGCTGCGCCGGGCCGGGGCGCCGTACCAGCTCAGCCCCGGTCAACTGCTCCGCGAGACGATGGTCACCAGCGGCACCATGACCAACCGGATCGACCGGCTCAGCGAACGCGGCCTCGTCGCACACGCGGCCGACCCGCACGACCGCCGCGGCGTCCTGGTCAGCCTGACCTCCTCGGGGAAGCGGGCCGTCGACGGCGCGTTCGAGACGCTGCTCGCCAGCGAGCGCGACCTGCTCGCCGAGCTCTCCGGCAGCGAACGGCGCAACCTGGCCGAGCTCCTCAAGCGGTTGATGCAGCCGCTGCGCTGACGAGCTTCTCGTCCATCACCTCGTAAAGCACCGGGACGTTGTGGTCGGCGAGCTGTTCCCGGGACTGCGGCGTGCGCCAGATCTGCTCGAGAGCGCCGCGGAACGCGATCGCCGCTTCGACGGTCTCGAACTCCAGGTCGATGGCGACCTGGTGGGGGTCCTCGACCTTGCGGAACAAGCGGAGGGACTGCACGCCCCGCTCGGCCCGGAAGCGGTCGAACTTGTCGAAGACGCTCTTCCAGGCCGCGTAGTCGTGGACGGTGTTCTCGATGTGCAGGGTGACCATGACGGCTCCTCGGATCGGGGTGCGGACAGCCCTACTGTCAGGGCACGTCTCCCGGTCCCGGTATCCCTGATCCTGGGGATTCCTAGGCCAGCACCGCGGCCGCTAGCGTGAGCACGTGGCGTCGACGGAGGACCTGGTACGCAGGGTCGAGGACGTCTGCGGTCAGCAGCTCACGGCGAAGGCCCTGCGACAGCACGTGCTGGATCTGCTGCGGCCCGTCGTCCCGTACGACGCTCACGTCTTCGCCCTGACCGATCCGGTGACGATGGTGACGACGGCACCCCACGCCGACGTACCGATGGTTCCCTGGGAGAAGCTGCCCGCCACGATCCGCTGGCGCTACCTGACCCCGGTGAACCGCGTCGACACCCTGGTCGGCAAGCCGGCCGCGTCGTTGCTCACCGCGACCGTCGATCCGGCGGAGTCCGAGTTCTGGCAGCAGGTCCAACGCGACGTCGGGGTCGTCGACGCCGCCGTCGTCGTCTTCGCCGACCCGTACGGCGTCTGGGCCTACCTCGAGCTGTGGCGGCTCGACGGCCCGTTCACCACCACCGAGCTCGGCCTGCTCACCGCCCTCGTCCCCGACCTCACCCGGGCGCTGCGCGCCTCGGTCGCGCGGACGTTCCTCGATCCCGCTGACACGGACCTCCCCGTCGGCCCCGCAGTGGTCCTCCTCGGAGCAGATCTGGCGGTGCGTCACCAGACCGAGGGCGCCGCGACGACGCTGCTCCAGCTGCTCCCGCCGGACGAGCCGATGCCGCCGATCCCAGCGGCGGCGTACAACGTGGGTGCCGCCCTGATCGCCGCCGAGCACGGCGTCCCCCTGGGGGAGCCCCGCTCGCGGATCCACCTGGGCGGCACGAGCTGGGTGACCGCCAAGGCCTCACGCCTGGGCGAGGACATCGCGGTCGCGATCGAACCGTCCACCACCGCCGAACGGATGGACCTCTTCGCGCGGGCAGCGGGACTCTCCGGACGCGAGACCGAGGTGGTCACGCTCCTCGGTCAGGGGTTGGACACCCGCGAGATCGCCGGTCGGCTCGTCCTCTCCGAGCACACCGTCAACGACCACGTGAAGGCCGTGCTGGCGAAGACGGGCGCCCGGACCCGGCACGTGCTGATGGCCCGGTTGGCCGGCGCTCTGGGCTGAAGCTCCGCTAGTGCTGGTTGCCGGTCACGGCCACGGCGACCCCGAGCCCGATCATGGAGACCCCGCCCAAGGTCCCGACCGCCTCACCGCGTCGCGGCGAGGAGGTGAACCAGGTGCGCAGCTGCGCCGCGATCAGCGCCCACAGGCTGTCCGAGAGCAGGCCGATCGTGGTGGCGAGCAGACCCAGCAGCAACATCTGGAGCGGGACCTGACCGGCGCCCCGGTCGACGAACTGCGGCAGCACCGCGGCCAGCATCATGTAGCCCTTCGGGTTCGAGGCCCCCACGACGTACCCCTGCCGGATGGCGCGCGACCAGGTCATCGGCACCCCGATCAGGTCGGCGCCGTCACCGGCCAGGAACTCCCGGCGCCGGCGTACCGCCTCGATGCCCAGCCAGACCAGGTACGCCGCCCCGGCGAGCTTGAGCACCAGGAAGACCGTCACCGACTCCTGGACGATCGCGCCCAGACCGAGCGCGACCAGGACGACGATCGTGACCAGCCCGAGGGTGTTCCCGACGACCGAGGCGAGCGCGACACCGCGCCCGTAGGAGAGTGCCCGGCCGACCACGAAGACCACGCTGGGCCCGGGGATCACGATGATGATGAAGGCGGCGAGTCCGAAGGTCAGGACCTGGTCGAGCGTGATCACCCGCCCACCGTAGCCCTGCTCACTCCAGCAGGGCGGAGGCTTCCAGCCACTCCAGCTCCAGCTCGTCCCGCTCCTCCTGCGCAGCACGCAGCTCCTCGGCCAGCTTGCCCATCGCCTCGTAGTCGTCGGCGACCGCGGCGATCGCGTCGTTCAGCTCGGCCTCGCGGGACAGCAGCCGGGCGATCTGCTTCTCGACCCGAGCAACCGTCTTGCGGGCCGCGCGTTCCTCGGCACCACCGATCTTCGCCTTGGGAGCGGCTCCGGACGGTCGAGGAGGTTGCGCAGCAACCGACTCGAGACCATCACCCGGGTTTCGAGACAGCCCGTGCCGGCCTTCCTCAACCACCGGGGCATCGAAACCGTGCGCTCCTCCGGACTTCCGCAGCTCCAGGTACTGGTCGACGCCGCCGGGCAGCATCCCGATCGTGCCGTCGCCGAGCAGCGCCCAGATCGAGTCGGTGACCCGTTCCAGGAAGTAGCGGTCGTGGGAGACCACGATCAACGTCCCCGGCCAACCGTCGAGGAAGTCCTCCAGCACCGCGAGGGTCTCGATGTCGAGGTCGTTGGTCGGTTCGTCCAGGAGCAGCACGTTCGGCTCGGAGAGCAGCAGCTTCAGCAGCTGGAAGCGGCGGCGTTCGCCACCGGACAGGTCCCCGAGCCGAGCGGTCAGCCGGTCACCGGTGAACCCGAAACGCTCGAGCATCGAGGTGGCCGACACCTCACCGCCGCCAGCGGTCTTCGCCACCCGACGGATGCCCTCGATCTCCTCCAGCACCCGCGCCGTCGGGTCCTCGGGGGTGACGTTCTGGGTCAGGTGCTCCAGGGCGACCGTGCGCCCCCGCTTCACCTTCCCGCGGGTCGGCTGCAGGCTCCCCGAGACCAGCGAGAGGACCGAGGTCTTGCCGGCGCCGTTGACCCCGACGATGCCGACCCGGTCGCCGGGGCCGAGCCGCCAGGTGGCGTCCTGCAGCAGGGTGCGTTCGCCGCGGACAAGGTCGACGTGCTCGAGGTCGATCACGTCCTTGCCGAGCCGCTGGGTCGCGAACCGCTCCAGCTGGAGCCGGTCGCGCGGCGGCGGCTCGTCGGCGATCAGCTCGTTGGCCGCGTCGATCCGGAACTTCGGCTTCGAGGTCCGGGCCGGGGCACCCCGGCGGAGCCAGGCGAGCTCCTTGCGCATCAGGTTCTGCCGGCGCTGCTCGCTCGCCGAGGCCTGCCGCAGCCGCTCGTTCTTCGCGAGCACGAACGCGGCGTACCCGCCCTCGTAGAAGTCGACGGTGCCGTCGTGGACCTCCCAGGTCTGCTCGCAGACCTCGTCGAGGAACCAGCGGTCGTGGGTGACCACGACGAGCGCCGAGGTGCGGTTCTTGAGGTGGTCGGCGAGCCAGGCGATCGCCTCGACGTCGAGGTGGTTGGTGGGCTCGTCGAGGATCAGCAGGTCGTCCGGCTCCAGGAGCAGCTTGGCCAACGAGCAGCGCCGCCGCTCTCCGCCGGAGAGCCCGTGCACCTCGCGGTCCAGGGCGATCCCGTCCAAGAGCACCTCCACCACCTCGCGGGTGGTCGCGTCGGCCGCCCACTCGTGGTCGGCTTTGCCGCCGAGGACCACCTCGCGGACGGTGTGGGTGTCGTCGAGGAGGTCGCGCTGGTCGAGGTAGCCGAGGTGGAGGCCTCGGGTCCGCGACACCCGCCCCGTGTCGGGCTCCTCGCGACCGGTCATCAGGTTGAGCAGGGTCGTCTTGCCGTCGCCGTTGCGCCCGACGATCCCGATCCGTTCGCCGGCACCGACGCCGAGGCTGACCTCGTCGAGCAGGATCCGGATGCCGAAGGACTTCGAGACCTTCTCCAGGTTGACCAGGTTGCTCACAGACGGTCCTTCACACGTACTCCACCAGGTGGGTGCCGGCGACCGGGCCGGTGGCCACCGTCACGCGGGAATGTCCGGCGTCGATCAACGCCTCCTTGATCGCGTGCGCGGCGTCCTGGTCCGCGACCAGGCCCAGGTACGTCGGGCCGGAGCCGGAGAGCAGGGTCGCCAGCACTCCGGCTCCGCGCAGGTCCGCCTCGATCTCGCGCAGGTCCGCGCGCAACCCGAGCGCCGCCGGGGTCAGGTCGTTGTGCACCGCCGCCGCCAGGGCGTCCAGGTCGGCGGCAGCCAGCGCCTCGATCACGGGTGCGGTGCTGGCCGGTGCGGACGGCTCGAGGTCGTCGAAGGCGTGGAAGACGCTCGGGGTGGAGAGCCCGGTGCTGTTCGGGACCACGACCCACCACCAGGTCCCCGGGTCCGCCAACGCCTCCACCAGTTCACCGCGACCGGTGCCGTGGGCGGTCCCGCCGAGCAGCGCGAACGGGACGTCGCTGCCGATCTCGGCGGCGATCGCGAGCAGGTCGTCGTCGGAGGTCTGCAGGTCCCAGAGCCGGTCCAGGGCCACCAGGGTCGCGGCCGCGTCGGCGCTGCCGCCGGCCATCCCGCCGGCGACCGGGATGCCCTTGCTGATGCCGATGCTGGCGCAGCGTCCGATCCCGTGGTGCTCGACCAGGGCCCGACCGGCGCGGATCGCGATGTTGCTCTCGTCGAGCGGGACCTCGGAGACGTCGACGTCCCCGATCGGCACCACGTCGACCGACCAGACGCCCGCGCTGGAGACGGTGACGTCGTCGTACAGGCTGATCGCTTGGTAGACCGTGTCGAGCGGGTGGTAGCCGTCCTCGCGCACCGGCCCCACCCCGAGGAGCAGGTTGATCTTCGCGGGCGCGCGCACGGTGACCGAGGTCATGGGCCCACCTCGGCATCAGCCGCGCGGGCCCAGTCGAGATCCTCGGCGATCCGGACGAAGTCGTCGATGCGGAGCTGCTCACCGCGGGTCATCGGGTCGATCCCGGCACCCGCGAGGGCGGCCTCCGCAGCCTCCGCGGAGCCGGCGAGGTCGCGCAGCGAGGGACGCAGCGCCTTGCGGCGGTGGGCGAACGCGGCGTCGATCACCGCGAAGACCTGTTCCCGGGTCGCGGAGGTGGCCGGCGGCTCGCGGCGGGTCCACGCGACCAGACCGGAATCGACGTTGGGAGCCGGCCAGAAGACGTTGCGGCCTATTGCGCCAGCCCGGCGAAACTCTCCGTACCAGGCGGCCTTGACCGACGGGACTCCGTACGTCTTCGAGCCGGGACTGGCGGCGAGCCGGTCGGCCACCTCGGCCTGCACCATCACCAGGCCCCGCTCCAGCGACGGGAGCAGGGCGAGCAGGTGCAGCAGCACCGGGACCGAGACGTTGTAGGGCAGGTTCGCGACCAGAGCCGTCGGCGCCGGGCCCGGCACCTCGGTGACCCGGAGCGCGTCGGCCAGGACGACCTCGAAGGCGTCGGCATGGTCCGGGGCGTGCCGCGCGATGGTGGCCGGCAGCGCACCGGCCAGCAGCGGATCGATCTCGAGGGCGACCACGCGCTTGGCGACGGCGAGCAGCGCCAGCGTCAACGAGCCCAGACCGGGGCCGACCTCGACGACGACGTCGTCCGCGGTGATCCCGGACTCCGCGACGATCTTGCGGACGGTGTTCCCGTCGATGACGAAGTTCTGACCCTTCTGCTTGGTCGGCCTCAGGTCGAGACCGGCGGCCAGCGTGCGGATCTCCGCGGCCCCCAGCAACGTCGGCGGGGCTGCGGCGCGATCGGTCACGTCCAGAAGGGTACGGCGAAAACGACCGCACCCGCGCCTCGGCGCGGGTGCGGTCGCGGTCATGG
>JBFJNH010000042.1:0-28163 GCA_041618295.1 Marmoricola sp. | reverse complement strand
CGCGTGGCTCGTCCGAGGGCTCGACGGTCCTGGACCAGTTCGGCCGCAACCTGACCCAGGCGGCCCGTGAGGGCCAGCTCGACCCGGTCATCGGGCGTATGCGCGAGACCGAGCGGGTCATGCAGGTGCTGTCCCGCCGCACCAAGAACAACCCCGTCCTGATCGGCGAGCCCGGCGTCGGCAAGACCGCGTGCGTCGAGGGCCTGGCTCAGGCGATCGTCCGTGGCGACGTGCCCGAGACGCTGAAGGACAAGCAGATCTACTCCCTCGACCTCGGCGCCCTGGTCGCCGGGTCGCGGTACCGCGGTGACTTCGAGGAGCGGCTGAAGAAGGTCCTCAAGGAGATCAAGACCCGCGGCGACATCATCCTGTTCATCGACGAGCTGCACACGCTCGTGGGTGCGGGTGCCGCCGAGGGTGCGATCGACGCCGCCAGCATCCTGAAGCCGATGCTGGCCCGCGGCGAGCTCCAGACGATCGGTGCCACCACCCTCGACGAGTACCGCAAGCACCTGGAGAAGGACGCCGCGCTGGAGCGCCGCTTCCAGCCGATCCAGGTCCAGGAGCCGTCGATCGCGCACACCATCGAGATCCTCAAGGGCCTGCGCGACCGGTACGAGGCGCACCACCGGGTGACGATCACCGACGAGGCGCTGGTCTCGGCGGCGACGCTGGCCGACCGGTACGTCTCCGACCGGTTCCTGCCGGACAAGGCGATCGACCTGATCGACGAGGCGGGCTCCCGGTTGCGGATCCGCCGGATGACCGCGCCGCCGGACCTGCGCGAGTTCGATGACAAGATCGGCGAGGTCCGCAAGCGCAAGGAAGGCGCCATCGACGGGCAGGACTTCGAGGCGGCCGCGCGCCTGCGCGACGAGGAGAAGCAGCTGATCCTGGCCAAGGCCGAGCGCGAGAAGCAGTGGCGTGCCGGCGACATGGACGTCGTCGCCGAGGTCGACGAGGAGCTCATCGCCGAGGTCCTGGCGGTCGCGACCGGCATCCCGATCGTGAAGCTCTCCGAGGAGGAGTCGACCCGGCTGCTCAAGATGGAGGACGAGCTGCACAAGCGCGTCATCGGTCAGGAAGAGGCCGTCAAGGCGCTCTCCCGGGCGATCCGTCGTACCCGTGCCGGCCTGAAGGACCCGAAGCGTCCCGGCGGTTCGTTCATCTTCGCCGGTCCGTCGGGTGTCGGTAAGACCTGGCTGTCGAAGACCCTGGCCGAGTTCCTCTTCGGTGACGAGGACGCGCTCATCCAGCTCGACATGTCGGAGTTCTCCGAGAAGCACACCGTCTCCCGGCTCTTCGGTTCGCCTCCGGGCTACGTGGGCTACGAAGAAGGCGGCCAGCTGACCGAGAAGGTCCGCCGCAAGCCGTTCTCGGTGGTCCTGTTCGACGAGGTCGAGAAGGCGCACCCGGACATCTTCAACAGCCTGCTGCAGATCCTGGAGGAAGGTCGCCTGACCGACAGCCAGGGCCGCGTCGTCGACTTCAAGAACACCGTGATCATCATGACCACGAACCTGGGGTCGCGCGACATCAGCAAGGGCGTCAGCCTCGGCTTCGGCAACGCCTCCGACGTCCAGGGGTCCTACGACCGGATGAAGTCGAAGGTCCAGGAGGAGCTCAAGCAGCACTTCCGCCCGGAGTTCCTCAACCGTGTCGACGAGATCATCGTGTTCCCGCCGCTCTCCAAGGAGCAGATCATCGCGATGGTGGACAACATGATCGCCTCGGTCGAGCTGCGTCTGCGGGACCGCGACATGTCGATCGAGCTGACCCAGGCCGCCAAGGACCTGCTGGCGACCCGCGGCTTCGACCCGGTGCTGGGAGCCCGGCCGCTGCGCCGGACCATCCAGCGCGAGATCGAGGACGTCCTGGCCGAGAAGATGTTGTACGGCGAGGTCGGGCCGGGCCAGATCGTGCTCGTGGACGTCGAGGGCGAGGGTGCCGAGGCCTCCTTCACCTTCAACGGCACCGCACGGGTCGAGCTGCCGGACGTGCCCCCGGTCGAGGTGACCGGCGGCGGCGAGGAAGCCCCCGTCTGACCCAGAGCTGAGCGGAGCCGGGTTTCGGGGTTGGCGCCGGATGCGACGCTGGGGGCATGAGCGTGGCCGACCTCCCCGGGCGAACCCTGAGCAGCCTCGCCGGCCCGGTGCGCCGTCAGCTCGCGCAGACGCTCCGCAGCAAGGTCGCCGGCGAGGATGCGCACGACCGCGCCGCGGTGATCTGGGGCAGTGCGGGGGAGCGTTGGTTCACCCCGGCGGACCCGGTCTGGCGGGTCCACGCCGACGCCTCGATGTTCGTCGGCGGGGTGCGGGCGTTGCTGCTCCAGTCGTTGCACCCGCTGGCGATGGCCGGCGTCGCGGGGCACTCCGGGTACCGCAGCGACCCGTGGGGGCGGTTGGAGCGGACCAGCGCCTTCCTCGCCACCACCACGTTCGGCACCATCGAGCACGCGGAGGAGGCGATCGCGCACGTCCGCGCCGTCCACCAGCGCATCCGGGGGACCGCACCTGACGGCCGCCCGTACGCCGCCAGCGACCCGCACCTGCTCGCCTGGGTGCACGTCGCGGAGGTGGACAGCTTCCTCACCACCTTCCAGCGGTTCGGGCCGGAGCCGTTGAGTCCGGACGACGCGGACCGCTACGTCGCGCAGACCGCGGAGGTGGCGCGCCGGCTCGGCGCCGCCTCACCGCCGACCTCGGTGGCCGAGCTGCGGGACCAGCTCGCGGCGTACCGGCCCGAGCTGGGTTCGACCGCGGCCTCCCGCGACGTGGCCCGGTTCCTGCTGCTCTCCCCGCCGCTGCCGTGGGCGGCGCGACCCGGCTACGGGATGCTCGTCGCCGGAGCGGTGGCCAGCCTCCCGGGATGGGCGCGCCGCGAGCTCCGGCTGCCGCCGCGCTCGGTCCTGTGGGACTGGCCGGGCCAGCAGCTGGGGACGGTCGGGGCCGGGGTCGTCCGGTGGGCGATGGCCGACCCGAGCGTGGCAACCGCCCGGACCCGCTGACCGCTGCTCAGCCGGGGAGCGCGAACCGGTCGCCGACCCGGACGACGAGACCGTCCTCGAGCAGCCCGTGCAGCGCCCGCTCGCGCTGCACGGCGTCGCCCCAGACGACCTCGAGCCGTGTCCCGGTGACCGGGCCGTCGGCGTCGCGCAGGACCGCGAGCAGCCGTCCCCGGCACTGCCGGTCGGTGCCGGCGTAGCTCTGCGCCTTGCGGGGCGGGCCGTCGTACGCCGGTCGCCCGTCGCGCTGCCACGCGCAGCGGTCGAGCACCGGGCAGGTCTCGCAGGCGGGCCGGTTGGCCGTGCAGACCAGGGCCCCGAGCTCCATCACCGCGACCGCCCAGACCTCCGGGTCGCGTTCGGGGACCAGGGTCGTGGCCAGGTCGCGCTCGGCCCGGGTGACGGTGGCCGGGGGGAACTCGGCGCCGGTGACCGCCCGGCTGAGCACCCGCCGAACGTTGGTGTCGAGGACGGCGTGGGAGCGCCCGAAGGCGAACGAGGCGATCGCCGCCGCGGTGTAGTCGCCGACGCCGGGCAGAGCCCGGAGCTCGTCGTAGGTGTCCGGCACCTCGCCGCCGTGCCGCTCGGTGATCGCCACGGCCGAGGCGTGCAACCGGAGCGCGCGCCGGGGGTAGTCGAGGCGGCCCCAGGCCCGGACCGCGTCGCCACTGGGGACCGCCGCCAGCGCCGCCGGCGTCGGCCAGGTGGTCAGCCAGGCGTCGTGGACTGCCAGGACGCGGCTCACCGGGGTCTGCTGGAGCATGAACTCCGAGACCATCACCGACCACGGGCTGGTCCCCGGCCGCCGCCACGGCAGGTCGCGGGCGTGAACGTCGTACCAGGCCGTGATCGGCTCCAGGAGGTCGTTCATGGCCTACAGCCTACGAGCGGTACGCCGGCCGCCGGTGCGCCTCCGTGACCGAGCGGCCGTCGTTGCCTACCGTTCGAGCATGACCGCTTCGACACGTCCGCGGGGCCGCCTACCGGCGCGTGTCTACTGGTTCCGCCGGGCACTGGTGCTGGGCACCGTGCTGGCGGTGGTGTTCGCGGGTGTGCAGGCGCTGGCCGGGTCCGACCCCGGTCCGGAGCAGCAGGCGGAGAGCGCGGCGGCGACGACGCCGGAGCCGACGCCGGACCCCGCTCCGGTGGGGCCGGTGCCGGCCAAGACCGGCGCGGCAGCACCGAAGACCGGTGCGGCTTCCCTCCCCGATCCGGACGGCCCCTGCGCGGTCGACCAGGTCACGGTGACCCCGACGATGACCAAGGCGACCGCGGGTCGCACGGTGGCGCTGGTCTTCCAGCTGACCGGGGTCGAGCCGGCGTGCACCTTCGCGGTCTCGCGGCGGACGCTGGTCGCGAAGGTCGTGGTCGGCTCGAAGCGGATCTGGTCCACCCAGGACTGCCCCTCGTCGATCCCGACGGGCACCGTCGTGGTCCGCAGCGGAACGCCGACGGTGGTCAAGGTCGCGTGGAACGGTCGTACCTCCGACGGGACCTGCAGCCAGACCGCCCCGTTCGCGCTCCCCGGGTCCTACCGGGTCATCGGGGCGGCGATCGGTTCGGAGCCCAGCGCCGACCAGTTCACCCTGGTCGCGCCGGAGCGGCCGGTGGTGGTCAAGACGGTGACCCCGAAGCCGAAAGTCACGGGTTCTCCGAAGGCGACGGTGAACGCGGGGCCGTAGCCGGGCTCCCTGCGTTCCTCACCAGGTTTCGACACGCTCGGTTCCGGCTTCGCGAGCTCAGCCGGACTCGCTGCTCAACCACCGACATCCAAGGCCGCTGCCGCGTCCTTGGATCAGACGTACCGCTCGAGGATGCTGGACTCGGCCAGCCGGCTGAGGCCCTCGCGGACGGTACGGGCCCGGAGCTCACCGACGCCCTCGACGATCTGGAGGTCCTCGACACCCGCCGAGAGCAGCTTCTGCAAGGTGTCGAACTGCTCGATCAGCCCGTCCACCACGGTGGCGGGCAGCCGGGGCACCTTCGCGAGCAGGCGGTAGCCGCGCGGGGTGACGGCGCCGTCGAGGTGCTCGGCCTGCCCGAGCCCCAGGGCCTTGGCGACCATGGAGATGTCGACCAGGTCGGTGGGGGAGAGGCTCTCGAGATCGGCGAGGACGCCTTCGGGGGTGCGCTTGCGGCGTCCACCCGGAAGGTAGTCGCGGACGACGAGCTCGCGCTCGGCGTCGACCCCGGTGATCAGCTCCTCGAGCTGGAGGGACAGCAGTCGGCCGTCGCTGCCGAGCTCGAGGACGTAGTCGTCGATCTCGCGGGCGATCCGGGTGACCATCTCGAGCCGCTGCGCCACGACGGCGACGTCGCGGACCGTGACGAGATCCTCGATCTCGAGGGCGGACAGCGTGCTGGAGACCTCGTCGAGGCGGAGCTTGTACCGCTCCAGGGTCGCGAGTGCCTGGTTGGCGCGGGAGAGGATCGAGCCGGAGTCCTCCAGCACGTACCGGGTCTCCCCGACGTACGCAGCGATGATCTGCATCGACTGGGAGACCGAGACCACCGGGAAGCCGGTCTGCTTGGCGACCCGGTCGGCCGTGCGGTGCCGGGTGCCGGTCTCCTCGCTCGGGATGGTGTGGTCGGGCATCAGGTGCACGTTGGCGCGGTGGATCCGGCTGGCGTCGGCGGAGAGGATGATCGCGCCGTCCATCTTGCACAGCTCGCGCAGGCCGGTCGCCGTGAACGGGACGTCGAGGGTGAAGCCGCCGGTGGAGATGGTGTCCACGACCTTGTCGTTGCCCAGCACGATCAGAGCCCCGGTGCGTCCGCGCAGGATCCGCTCGAGGCCGTCGCGCAGGGCCGTCCCGGGCGCGATGCTGGCAAGGGTGGCGCGCAGCCTCTCGGCCTCGTGCGCGTCGTCGGTGGCTACCACGCCGCTGAGTCTAGGGGTCCCGACGCCTGTTCTTCCCCGGCTTTCCGTGGGACGCCCGTCACCGCGCCCGTCACCGCGCCTCGCGCTGGGCCTCGCCGTCGTCCGTCATCCCGAGCATCCGGAGCGCCGTCGCGATGGTGTCGACGTCGACCACCCGGAGGCCGTCGACCAGGCGGCTCTGCCCGACCGTGCTGTTCGTGTCGGCGGGGACAGCGGCCGAGCGGAAGCCCATCCGACCGGCCTCGGCGAGGCGGACGTCGACGTCGCGGACCCGCCGCAGTTCGCCGGAGAGCCCGAGCTCGCCGATCGCGACGACCTGGCGCCCGAGCGTCGTGCCGCGGTAGGCGCTGACGATCGCCAGTGCGATGGCCAGGTCGTTGCTGGGTTCGAGGAGTCGGGCGCCGCCGACGCTGGAGACGAAGACGTCGTGGTTGTGCAGCCGGATGCCGGCGTGCTGCTGGAGGATCGCCAGGATCATCGCGACCCGGGCCGAGTCGACACCCGAGGTCGTCCGGCGCGGTCGCTCCGCCGCACTGTGCGTGACCAGCGCCTGCACCTCGCTGAGCAACGGGCGACGCCCTTCCATGGCGACCGCGACGCAGGTGCCCGGGGCGGGACCGTGCCGGGAGTCGAGGAAGAGGCCGGTGGGGTCGGTGATCGCGACGATGCCGACCGCGGAGAGGTCGAAGCAGCCGACCTCGTCGACCGGCCCGAAGCGGTTCTTCACCGCCCGCACCATCCGCAGCCGCGAGGAGCGCTCGCCCTCGAAGTGCAGGACCACGTCGACGAGGTGCTCGAGCACCCGCGGTCCGGCGATGCTGCCGTCCTTGGTGACGTGGCCGACCAGGACCAGGGTGATGTTGCGCAGCTTCGCCATCCGGATCAGGGCGGCGGCGACCTCCTTGACCTGGGTGACGCCGCCGGGGACGCCGTCGATGTCGGCGGCGCTGATCGTCTGGATCGAGTCGATCACCAGCAGGGTTGGCTTCACCTGCTCGACGTGGCCGAGCACCGCGCCCAGGTCGGTCTCGGCGGCCAGGTAGAGCTCGTCCTGGATGCCTCCGGTGCGGTCGGCCCGGAGCCGGACCTGGGCCGCCGACTCCTCGCCGGTGAGGTAGAGGGTGCGGTGCTTCATCGCGGCCGTCTGCGCGGCCACCTCGAGCAGCAGCGTCGACTTGCCGACGCCCGGCTCGCCGGCGAGCAGGATCGCGGCACCGGGGACCAGGCCGCCGCCGAGGACGCGGTCGAGCTCGGGCACGCCGCTGGTCCGGGCGTGGGAGTCCTCGACCGGGATCTCCCCGATCGGCAGGGCACGCTGGGTGACCGGGCCGGCCTGGACCCGGCTCTTCGGGGCGGTCCGCTCCACCACCGTGCCCCAGGCCTGGCACTCACCGCACCGGCCGACCCACTTCACCGCCTCCCAGCCGCACTCGTTGCAGTGGTAGGGGGCAGCGGTCGCCTTGGTCTTCGCCATGGAATCGAACATATGTGCTAGCGCCGACACGATCGGTGAGACGCGCGGGAAGCGATTAGGATTGGAACGATCCAGTCCGGGTGCGACGTACGAGGAGGCGTGGTGGGTCAGAACCGACGGCACGCGGGGCCGCAGCCGACCCTGGCATCCGTGGCGGAACGCGCCGGCGTCTCCCGGCAGACGGTCTCCAACGCCCTCAACAACCCCGAGCTGCTCCGCGAGGACACCCTGGCCCGCGTCCAGGCGGTGATCGACGAGGTCGGCTACACGCCGAACCGGGCGGCACGCCAGCTCCGGACGCGCTCCTCGCACATGATCGGTCTCCGCTTCGAGCCGGCCCAGGAGGGCACCAGCAACGCGTTGATGGACCGGTTCGTGCACACCCTGGTCGAGGCGACCGCCAAGACCGGCCACCACATCGTGCTCTTCTCCGGGGACCCGGCCGACCCGCTCGACGGGTACGACGACCTGCTGCGCTCGACCGCCGTGGACGCCTTCGTCATCACCGACACCTACGCCGGTACGCCGCAGGCCGACCTGCTGGCCCGCGTCGGCGCCCCCTTCGTCACCTTCGGCCGCCCCTGGGACGACCCGGGCGCGAAGCACCCGTGGGTCGACGTCGACGGAGCGCGCGGCGCCGAGCTCGCGACCGAGCACCTGCTGGCCGCCGGACATGCCCGGGTCGCCTGGCTCGGGTGGGAGAAGGGTTCCCGGATCGGGGAGGACCGGCGTACCGGCTGGCAGCGGGCGATGGCCGCGGCGGGCGCGGTGACCGCCGGGCTCGGCGTCAGGATCACCGACAACGTGGACGCTGCCCGGATGGCGGCGCACGAGCTCCTGGAGGATCCGACGGTGACCGGGTTCGCCTGCGTCAGCGACACCATCGGCATCGGCGTCCTGCACGCCCTGGCCGAGCGCGGCCTCCGTCCCGGCGTCGACGTCGGTGTCGTCGGCTTCGACGACTCCCTGGGGGCGCAGGTCACCTGGCCGGGTCTGACCTCGGTCCGCCAGCCCCTGGAGCAGGTCGCGATCGAGATCGTCGAGCTGGTGCACACCGTGCTCTCGCACAAGCTCGTCGAGCAGCCGGCGCGGATGCTGGAGCCGAGCCTCGTCGTACGCCGTTCGACGCAGCGGTCAGCGGTCGGCGGGTAGGTCCGATCGGGAATCGCCGATCGACCGCTTTGGAGGGTGTGGACACATCAGGTGCACGCTTGCTTCTTCCGCGTCGCGTTCGTCAGTCCGACAGACCCGATCCAGCGCCCTGCGGCTAGCGATGACCCCATCGTGTAGTTCGCCCAACATGCGTAGTCCGCGACATTCGCATGAGCGTCGTAGTCGTAGGCGGTGAAATGCGTGTGTACGCCTGAGTTAGACGACACCACCCAGCAGTTGTCTGCCTGGGAGGCCCACTTATGGGTGACACCGATCTGCTGGTTCTGCGCGACGGTCGCCCCTGCCTTGACGGTCGTGGGCACGTTCGCGAGATGGCCGTAGTCGATCCAGCCGAGTTTCACGTTGTTGCGGTAGAGGTCGATGCGGACCGACCGCCCAGCGGTGCCGCACGTCGTCCGGACGTTGTTCACCACCATCTTCAGCGGAACGGATGCCGAGTTCACGACCTTCACCCTGACCGCGGTGCCAGGGATGGCGTACAGGTCGATCGACCAGTCACCGGACGAATGATGCGTCGACGGCGACTCCTTGCCGTACTTCCCGGGGAACGGCATTCCGACCAGCAGTTGGTCGGGCCACCCGGCGCACCGCTGCGCGGTTCCGGCAGCCTCCTTGCAGACCAGGTTGATCTTCTTCGACGACGACGTGGAGTACGTCGGTGACGCGTTGTTGGAGTACCACGCTCCGGTGCTCGTTCGACCGCATCCGGTGTCGATGCGGATTTTCGTCGGCGTCGAGGTGGTGAATGTCGCGGTGTACTCCGCGACCCAAGGTGCGTAGGACCGTTTCGTGTACGACGCCCACTTCGACCCGCCCCCGGATGACGCGACCCAGACGCCGACGACCTCGTGCCCGCCGCGGCACGCAACCGTGCCACTGATCGTGATCTGCGCTGTTGCAGCATCGGCCGGAACGGGAGAGGCCACTAGGAGCGCGGAGGCCGAAGTGACGGCGGTAACGAGGACCGCAGCGAACCGACGCGATGAACTGAATGGCATGACATCCCCAATTGCGACAACGACGAGAGTCGAACCGTCACCGGCGACGGTTGGCGGAGCCTAGCCAACGACGTGACGTCAGTCGAGAGCTGAGCTCGATCGGTCTGGACATTGCGTAATGACACGCAACGGCACGGCCGTTGGCGCACTCGTCCCGGTCCGCCAGCGCCCGATTTGTTCGGACCGACTTCTTCCGGGCGACCACTATCGAGTGCTCCTGGAGAGGGCGCTCGTCGAGAACACTACGGCTGACCTCGCCGAGATGCCGCTCGGACACCGCGCGGGCAACGCGTAGGTCTCGGCTGAGGTGTGGTCGCGGCGAATAGGGTTACCCCTCAGAACCTCCGCCACCACAGGTTGATCGCGTAGTCCACGCCGGTCGCCTCCGGGTGCTCGAGCAGCACCTCCTCAGCCACCGCCGTCGGCAGCTCGATCCGTACGACGGCCTCGAAGTCGGCGCGGCTGTCGAAGGTCCAGGCGATCAGCAGTCGCTCGCGGCTCCAGCCCCGCTCCGTCCAGAAGGCGGCGACCGCCACCGGGTCGACTTCGGGGTACCCGCGCCGGAACCAGCGGCCGAAGGTCGAGGTGGTCGGGTCGTTGTCGATCACGAACGCCGTCCCGCCCGGGCGCATCACCCGATCCAGCTCGGCCAGGCCGGGCTCGCAGCCGGGTCCGAAGAAGTAGGCCCACCGGGCGTGGGCGACGTCGACGCTCCCGTCGTCGACCGGGAGCGCGCCGGCGGTGCCCGCGAGCACGGTCACGTTCTCGAGCCGCCGGGTCCGACGACGGGCTATCGCGGTGAGCGGTGGGTGCGGCTCGACGCCGATCACCTGGGCGGCGGTCGCGGCGAACCGCGGCAGGTGGAAGCCGGTGCCGCAGCCGATGTCGAGCACGGCGCGGCCGGTCCAGTCGGCGTGCTGCCGCATCGCGGTCTCGATCACCCCGACGCGGTCGACGCCGAGGTTCTCGATCTCGTACGTCTCCGGGCTGTCCCAGATGTTCGGCGAGCGGCGGACGCCGTCGGGTGGTGTGGCGAGGCCGAACAGGTCGGTCATGACTCGATGACCAGCCGTGGGTCAGAGCCGGACGATGCCGCTCGGGGTCTGGAAGGCCACCGCGACGATGCCGGGGGTGCCGTTCGGGGCGACCCACTCGACCTTCACGTCCTCCAGAGGCTGCTCGACCGGGGCGCCGAGCCACTCGGTCACCCGGGCCGGGTCGCCGGCGATCTCCAGGCTGGCCAGCGAGATGTTGCCGGACGCACCGACGGACGGGTGCAGCGAGGCGTCGGTCTCCCACTGCACGAAGAACGGAAGCTGGGGGTCGGACTGCAGGCCCTTGACGCCGAGCTGCTTCCAGAGGAGCTCGGTGCCGTCGGGACGGTGCCGGTTGCCCTTGACGGACTCGCGGCCGAGCCGCTGCTCGAGCGGTGCGATGTCGTCGACCGCGACGACCCAGCCCATCCAGCCGCCACCGAGCTCGGAGCGCGCCCGGACGGCCTGCCCGAAGGGCGCCTTGTCCGAGGCCGGGTGGTCGAGCACCTCGACGAGCTCGAGGTAGGTGCCGTCGGTCAGCGGCAGGATGCGGTTGCGGGTGCCGAAGCGTGGATGCACCCCACCGTCGATGAATTCCTCTCCCAGGATCGAAGAGAGTCGGGCGGCGGTTGCGGCGAGGCCGTCCGGTCCAGCGGCGAAGACGATGTGGTCGAGGCGCATGCCTCGATTCTCACCCCGGCGCGATCCCGGTCACACACCGGGGTCACCTGCGGCCCGGTCCGCAGCCCTGGATCGGGTCAGCGGTCCTGCGGTGTGGCCGGGTGCAGCGCGAGCATCGACCGCGAGCGCAGGTGGTTCTCGCAACCGGCCGCCAGGACGTCGTACGCCGCCTGGCCCATCAGGGCGATCAGCTCGGTGGCGTTGGAGAGGTAGACGGGCTCGGCACCGACGTGCGCCTCGGTGTTGCCGGAGCAGTACCAGTCGAGGTCGTGGCCGCCCGGTCCCCATCCGCGTCGGTCGTATTCGGCGATGGAGACCTCGGTGTACTCGGTCTCGTCCTGCCGGGTGACGGTGCGGAACGAGCGCCGGATCGGCAGCTGCCAGCAGACGTCCGGCTTGGTCTCGACGAAGTGAACGCCCTCCCGCAGGGCCAGTGCGTGCAGCGCGCAGCCGTAGCCGCCGGGGAAGTCGGGGGAGTTGTGGAAGATGCACGCCGGGCCGGCACCGCGGTCGACGGTGCGGGTCTTCCGCTCGCCGTCCTCGACCTCGGTCCAGCCCTTGCGGCGAACTGTGCCCTTCTTGGTGAGGGCCTGGGCGCGGTTCTCCCACAACGTGTCGTCGAGCTTCTCGACCCAGGTCGCGACCCGCTCCTCGTCGTCGGCGTCGGAGAAGTGCGCCCCGAGGGTGCAGCAGCCGGCCTCGGGCGAGGTGTCGTAGATGCCCGGGCAACCGTTGCCGAAGATGCAGGTCCAACTCGACGTCAGCCAGGTCAGGTCGCACCGGAAGACCTGGTCGCTGTCGCCGGGGTCGACGAACTCGAGCCACGCGCGGGGAAAGACGAGATCGACCTCAGGCACGGGGACAGCCTAGGTGGTCGGGTGAGGCGTCTCGACAAGCTCGACGACCGGGCGCGGGTCCGGGCGTCTCGACAAGCTCGACGACAGGCGAGGGATAGTCTCGACCCATGCGCTTGGGCGTGCTCGACATCGGCTCCAACACCGGACATCTGCTCGTCGTGGATGCGCACGGTGGGGCTGCCCCGATGCCGGCGTCGTCGTACAAGGAGCCGCTCCGGCTGGCCGAGCACCTCGACGAGAGCGGGGCCGTCTCCCCGCGCGGCGTCGAGGCCCTCACGAACTTCACCCGGGACGCCCTCGAGCTGGCCGAGGACAAGGGCTGCGAGGAGATCTACGCGTTCGCGACCTCGGCGGTCCGCGACGCGGTCAACTGCGACGAGGTCCTCGAGCACGTGCACGAGCACACCGGCGCCCGGATCCGGGTCCTCTCCGGCGAGGACGAGGCACGGCTCACCTTCCTCGCCGTACGCCGCTGGTTCGGGTGGTCCTCGGGTCGGCTCGGTGTCTTCGACATCGGCGGCGGTTCCCTGGAGATCGCCGCCGGCGCGGCCGAGGCCCCCGACGTTGCGTGGTCGCTGCCGCTGGGCGCGGGTCGGTTGGCCCGGACGTACTTCGCCGGCGGACGTCCGGACGAGGACCAGCTCCGCACCTTGCGCCGGTCGATCCGCGCCGACATCGCCCGGGACGCCGGGACGCTGATCCGCGGCGGCCCGCTCGACCACGCGGTGGCGACCTCGAAGACGTTCCGCTCGCTCTCCCGGATCTGCGGCTCGGCCCCTTCCAGCGAAGGGATCTTCGTCCGCCGGATGCTTTCCGCCGACGTGCTGGAGAGCTGGCTGCCGAAGCTGGTCGAGATGACCCACGAGGAGATCGGAGCCCTTCCCGGGGTCTCCCCGGACCGTGCGCACCAGGTCGTCGCCGGTGCGTTTGTCGCCTCGGCGGTGCTAGACATCTTCGACCTCGCCGAGCTCGAGATCTGCCCCTGGGCGCTCCGGGAGGGGATCATCTTGGATCGCCTCGACAAGCTGAGCCTGCTGGGCTGAGCCGTGGCGCGCACCGGACCCTTGTTCGCCCTCTCGACGGCCTCGGTCTACCCCGAGACCGTCGCGCACGGCTTCGAGTACGCGGCTGCACTCGGGTACGACGCCGTCGAGGTGATGGTGAGCATCGACGCCCTGAGTCAGGACGCGGCCAAGGTCCGCAAGCTCCGCGACTACCACGAGGTCCCGGTCTGCGCGGTGCACGCGCCGTGCCTGCTGATCACCCAGCGGGTGTGGGGGACCGA
This sequence comes from Marmoricola sp., assembly GCA_041618295.1. Lineage (GTDB taxonomy): Bacteria > Actinomycetota > Actinomycetes > Propionibacteriales > Nocardioidaceae > Marmoricola. The sequence goes on along the minus strand of JBFJNH010000042.1, from coordinate 14,776 downwards.
CCCCTGGGTCAAGCTCGAGCGCAGTGCCGAGATGGCGCACGAGCTGGAGGCCGACGTGGTCGTCGTGCACCCGCCGTTCCGCTGGCAGAAGGAGTACGCGGCCGGTTTCGTCGCGGGGATCGCGGACCTGGAGCAGCGCACCGGGATCGCCTTCGCGGTGGAGAACATGTACCCGTGGCGCGCCACCGCGCGCCGGGAGATGGACGTCTACCAGCCGCACTGGGACCCCAGCCGCGAGGAGTACGCCAACACCACCATCGACCTCTCCCACGCCGCGACGGCGCACTCGGACCCGATCGAGATGGCCCGTCGGCTCGGCGACCGGTTGCGGCACATCCACATGACCGACGGCAGCGGATCGGCCAAGGACGAGCACCTGGTGCCGGGCCGTGGTTCCCAGCCCTGCGGCGAGTTCCTGGAGTACCTCGCCGAGAACGACTTCTCCGGCCACATCGTGATGGAGATCAACACCCGCCGCGCCGCCACCAAGCAGGCCCGCGAGGCCGACCTGCTGGAGTCGCTGGCCTTCGGGCGGTTGCACTTCGCGCGCGAGCAGCGGGACGGGGCCGACGCGACCGAGCAGGCGGCTCCGTGACCGCGGGCGTAGAGATCGCGAACCTCGTCGTCGACCGCGGCGGGGCCCCGGTCCTGCGCGACCTGACGTTCGCCGTCCCGGTCGGCGAGGTCACCGGGCTGCTCGGTCCGTCGGGCTGCGGCAAGTCGACCCTGATGCGCACGATCGTCGGCGTCCAGCGGATCACCGCGGGCTCGGTGACGGTCTTCGGGGAGCCGGCCGGCAGCGCCTCGCTGCGGAGCCGGATCGGCTACGTCACCCAGGACCCCAGCGTGTACGACGACCTGACCGTCACCGAGAACCTCGCCTTCTTCGCCCGGGTCCTCGGCGTGGGCGGCGACCGGGTCGCGGAGTGCCTCCGCCTGGTCGACCTGACCGATCTCGGCAGCAGGGTCGTCGGACGGCTCTCCGGCGGGCAGCGCTCGCGGGTCTCGCTCGCCGTCGCGCTGCTCGGCGAACCCCGGCTGATCGTCCTCGACGAACCGACCGTCGGTCTGGACCCGGTCCTGCGCCGGGACCTCTGGAACACCTTCCACCGGCTCGCGGCGGACGGGGCGGCCGTCTTCGTCTCCAGCCACGTGATGGACGAGGCCACCCGCTGCGACCGGCTGCTGCTGATGCGCGCGGGCCGGGTGATCGCCGACGACACCCCGGACGGCTTGCTGGAGCGCACCGGCGCAGCCGACGTGGAGAGCGCCTTCCTCGACCTGGTCCTCGACGACGAGGAGGGTGCGAGGTGACCACGCCTCTCTCGGCTCGACGCACCCTCGCCGTCACCCGTCGGGTGCTGATCCAGCTGCGGCGCGACCACCGCACGCTGGCGATGCTGCTGGTGCTGCCGTGCGTGATCATGACGTTGCTCTGGTGGATGTTCACCGACCTGCCCGGGCCCGGCTTCTCGGCCCTGGCGCCGGCGTTGCTGGCGCTGATCCCGTTCATCGTGATGTTCCTGGTCACCTCGGTGACCACGTTGCGCGAGCGGACCTCGGGGACGTTGGAACGCCTGCTGGCGATGCCGATGGGCAAGCTCGACTTCCTGCTCGGCTACGCCCTGGCGTTCGGGCTGGTCGCGGCGGTGCAGTCCTCGCTCGCCGTCGGCGTCTCCACGGCGTTCCTGGACCTCGAGGTCGCCGGTCCGGTCTGGCTGCTCCTGGTCGTCGCGGTCCTGGACGCGATCCTCGGCTCCGCCCTGGGCCTGTTCGTCTCGGCCTTCGCGCGCACCGAGTTCCAGGCCGTCCAGTTCATGCCGGCGATCGTGATCCCGCAGATCCTGCTCTGCGGCCTCTTCGTCGACCGTGACCGGTTGCCCGGGGTCCTGGAGGCAATCTCGAACTGCCTCCCGCTCTCCTACGGCGTCGATGCGATGCGGTCGGTCAGCGGCGACGCCGACCCGGCGATCCTCGGCGACCTGGGGCTGATCGCCGCGTTCACGATCGGCGCGCTCATGCTGGGGGCTCTCACCCTGCAGCGCCGGACCGGATGAGGAAAGCGTAGGTTGGATCTGCGGCGCACCGGCGCGCCGGAGGTGTCCAGGAGGGGTGGCGTGGCGGAACGAGGTCTGACCGGGCTCGACGACCTGCTCGCGTCCTGCGGTGCGCTGGTCGAGGGCGGCCTCTTCGTCTCCGTGGACCTGCGCCTCCCCCCGGCGTACGACGAGGACGCGGCGGAGATCGCCACCCAGCGTTGCCTGGAGCTGATCGAGTCGCTCCACGAACGCGGGATCGCCCGCCAGGCCGAGGTCGCGGTCACGCCCGCGGCCCTGGGTCAGGCGGTGCCGGACATCGGGGCCAAGGTCGGTCTGGAGAACGCCGGCCGGATCGCGACCGCCGCCCGGGTCGTCGGGTCCCAGCTGTTGCTGGACCTGGACGACCACCGCAACGTCGAAGCGGGGTTGGAGACCCTGCGCGAGCTGCGCAAGGAGTTCCCCGAGGTCGCCGTCGGGGTCGCGGCCAACCTGCGTCGGACCGAGGACGACTGCCGGGCGCTCGCGTTCGAGGGGTCCCGGGTCCGGTTGAGCAAGGGGCTGCGACGGACCCCGGCCGCCCTCGGGTACGCCGACCGGCACGAAGCCGACAAGTCCTACGTGCGCTGCCTCAAGGTGCTCCTGGCCGGGCAGGGGGCACCGGTGGTCTCCACCCAGGATCCGCGGTTGGTGCGGATCGCCGGCGCCCTGGCGACCCGGTTCGACCGGCAGCAGGGCACCTTCGAGTACCAGTTGCGGCACGGCGTACGTCGTGACGAGCAGCGCCGGCTGGCGGCAGCGGGCGACCGGGTCCGGGTCCGGTTGAGCTGGGGACAGGAGCGTCCCGACACCCTCCTCGGAAGGCTCGCCGCCCGGGCCCCGGACCTGGCATCCTTCGTCCGTTCGAAGCTCGGGCGCGGATGACCGCGCCCGGGATGGTCGACCGCGTGGTCGTGAAGGGGGTTCGGCGATGACGATCGCCATCATCGGGGCCGGCGTGATGGGGGAGACCCTGCTGGCCGGGCTGATCCGAGCCGGTCACGACGTCGGCTCGCTCGCCGTCGGCGAGAAGCGTGCCGAGCGCACCGAGGAGCTGCGGTCGAGGTACGGCGTCGCGGTGGTCTCCAACCTCGAGGCGGCCGCGGCCGAGACGGTGCTCCTGGTGGTCAAGCCCCAGGACATGACCGGGGTGCTGACCGAGATCGCGGGAGCGCTGCGGCCCGGACAGCTGCTGGTCTCCTTGGCCGCCGGCATCACCACCGCCCTGATCGAGCGGCACGTGCCGGCCGGGGTCGCGGTCGTCCGGGTGATGCCGAACACCCCGGCGCTGGTCGACGAAGGAATGGCTGCGGTCTCCGGGGGCGCTGCCGCCGGCGAGGAGCACCTGGCCCGGGCCGAGGCGTTGCTGGCGGCGACCGGCCGGGTGGTCCGGGTCCCCGAAGCCCAGCAGGACGCCGTCACCGCGGTCTCCGGCTCGGGTCCGGCGTACGTGTTCCTGGTGGTGGAGTCGATGGTCGAGGCGGGGGTCGCGCTCGGGTTGCCGCGGGAGACCGCGACCGAGCTGACCCTGCAGACCCTGACCGGTGCGGCCAAGCTGCTCCGCGAGACCGGCGAGCTGCCGGAGGCGTTGCGGGCCAAGGTGACCTCCCCGAACGGCACCACCGCCGCTGCCGTCGCACAGCTGGAGGGGCACGACCTGCGCGGGGCTTTCCTAGCAGCGATGGAAGCGGCGAGGGACCGGTCGGTGGAGCTCGCCCGGGGCATGTCCGAGGGGATGGGCTGAGCGACGTGACCGAGGGCTGCGGTGGTTCCTGCGTCGTCTACGACGAGTCGCTGACCGGGTACGACTTCGGGCCGGCACACCCGATGAACCCGGTCCGGGTCGACCTGACGATGCAGCTCACCCGGTCGTTGGGGATCCTCGACACCCCGGGCGGGCTGACCACGGTCGCCGCCCCGCACGCTACCGACGAGGACCTGCTGCTGGTCCACGACCCGGCCCTGATCGAGGCGGTTCGGCGCAGCAGCGAGAACCCGAGCCTGCACGATCCGCGGCACGGGCTGGGGACCGACGACAACCCGACCTTCGCCAACATGCACGCGGCTGCCCGGCACGTGGTCGGCGCCAGCGTCGAGGCGGCCCGACGTGTCTGGACCGGGGAGTCGGTGCACGCGGCCAACATCGCCGGTGGGCTGCACCACGCGATGCCGGCCAGCGCCAGCGGCTTCTGCGTCTACAACGACGTCGCGGTGGCGATCCGTTGGCTGCTCGACCAGGGCGCCACCCGGATCGCGTACGTCGACGTCGACGTCCACCACGGCGACGGCGTGCAGCGGATCTTCTACGACGACCCGCGGGTGCTGACGATCTCGCTGCACGAGACCGGCCAGATGCTCTTCCCGGGGACCGGGTTCCCGGTGGAGTCCGGCGGCCCCAACGCCCCGGGTACGTCGGTCAACGTCGCGCTGCCGCCCGGGACCGCGGACGCGGGCTGGTTGCGGGCCTTCCACGCCGTCGTACCGCCGCTGGTGCGGGCCTTCGAGCCCGAGATCCTGATCACCCAGCACGGCTGCGACTCGCACCGCGACGACCCGCTGGCCCACCTGATGCTGACCGTCGACGGTCAGCGGGCGAGCTACCTGGCCCTGCACGACCTGGCGCACGAGGTCTGCGGTGGCCGCTGGGTGGTCACCGGCGGGGGTGGCTACGCCGTGGTCGACGTGGTGCCGCGCTCGTGGAGCCACCTGCTCGCGATCGTGGGCGGGACGCCGCTCAGCCCGGAGCTGGAGACGCCCGGGGAGTGGCGGGCGTCGGTCGCGGAGCGGCTCGGCGTCAGGGCTCCGTCGCTGATGACCGACGGGCGGGAACCGGTCTACCGGGACTTCTCCGAGGGCTTCGACCCGGATTCCTGGCTCGACCGGTCGATCACCGAGTCCCGCGCGGCAGTCTTCCCCGAGCACGGATTGGATCCGGTGTCCTGGTAATCGGGAAATTCCCCGTTATCAGAAGTTCCCTGAATTCTCCCCTTCCCCACACGTAACAGCAGGGCCTATCCTCACACCATCGAGCACGCGTGAACTGCGGTGGGGAAGCCGCAGAGCGTGCCATGGGAAAGTGCGGTGCGAGATGGGTTCGAACCTGTCCGGAGACATCTCCGAAGTGAAGTTCCTGACCATCGCCGAGGTTGCCTCGGTGATGCGGGTCTCCAAGATGACGGTCTACCGGTTGGTGCACGGCGGCGAACTGCCGGCTGTGCGCGTGGGGCGCTCGTTCCGCGTGAGCGAGAAGGACGTCAACGAGTACCTGCGGAACAGCTTCTTCCAGACCGGCTGAGTGCTGGACGACGAATCGGGCGTGAGACGACTCACGTCCGATTCGTATGTCTCCCCGGCGCCAGATAGGCTGTTGCCTTCCGAGGAGCTCGATCGTTGGTGCTCCGCTGCTGGTTTAGAAGAGGGCACCCGTGGGTTCTGTCATCAAGAAGCGCCGTAAGCGTATGGCGAAGAAGAAGCACCGCAAGCTGCTGAAGAAGACGCGCGTCCAGCGTCGTCGTCTCGGCAAGTAAGAGCGTTCCGGGACCCGGAGGGACTGACCGTGGGCCGCGTCGTACTCGTCACCGGTGTCGCGCGCGACCTCGGGCGCCGCTTCGCCCGTCAGCTGGCAGCGGCACCTGCCGTCGACCGGGTGATCGGCGTCGACGTGCAACCGCCCCGCGGTGACCTCGGCACGGTCTCGTTCGTCCGGGCGGACATCCGCAACCCGGTGATCGCCAAGGTGATCATGCGGGAGCACGTCGACACCGTCGTGCACATGAGCGTCCTGCCCGCGTCCGGGTCCTCCGGCCGCACCGCGGCGAAGGAGCTGAACGTCATCGGCACGATGCAGCTCCTCGCTGCGTGCCAGCAGTCCCCCGAGCTCGAGCACTTCGTGCTGCGCTCCAGCACCTCGGTCTACGGGTCGTCCAACCGCGACCCCGCGATGTTCTCCGAGGACATGAACGCCAAGCAGGGGTTCGGGGTCGGCTTCGTCAAGGACATCAACGAGGTCGAGAGCTACGTCCGCGGGTTCGCCCGTCGACGACCCGACGTCCGCGTGACTACGCTGCGGACGGCGAACGCGCTCGGCCCCGGGCTGCACACCCCGACCGCCGGGTACTTCCGGCTGCCGGTGATCCCGACCGTCCTCGGCTTCGACCCGCGGATGCAGTTCCTCAACGACACCGACCTGCTCGACGCGATCGAGCACGCGACGCTGTCCGACATCCGGGGCACCTTCAACATCGCCGGCGACGGCGTGATGATGCTCTCGCAGGCGATCCGCCGGCTCGGCCGGCCGTCGTTGCCGCTACCGGCCTTCGCCGTGGGTGCCGTCGGTTCCGCCATGCGTCAGGCCGGTGTCGCCGACTTCTCCCGCGAGCAGATCGCCTTCCTCGCCTACGGCCGCGGTGTCGACACCACCCGGATGCGTGAGGTCCTCGGTTTCCATCCGTCCCGCACGACCGAGCAGGCGTTCGGCGAGTTCGCCGCCTCGCTCGAGCCAGGGATCATCTCCGAGCGGCGGGTCCGCGCGGCGGAGACCGCGCTCGTCGGGGCCCTCGGGGGCAGCAGCGGAGCTCACCCGCAACTCGGAACCACGGACAGGGGTGATCAGCATGGGTGACGCAGAGATCATCCCGATCGGCACGCGGGGCAAGCCCGGGCGGGGCACCGGCAGCGCCAAGCCCTCGACCTCGGCCCGCGGCCTGGCCACGAAGGCGACCAAGTCGCCGTCGAAGCCGCGTCCGGCACCGACGAAGACTGCGGCCACGTCCGAGCCGGTCGATCCTCCTGCCCGGACGCCCGACCTCGGGAGCGCCGATCACACGGTCCCGGCACCGCGGGAGCCCGTGACGGCCGCGAACGGCAGCGCCGGTCCCGGTGACGCGGACGCACCGCTGCCCGAACCGCAGCTCCTCCGCCCGGCCGTCGCGGAGAACCACAAGCACCCCACCGCCGGGATCCCCGCGGTCGACTGGCTGGCGGGTTTCACCACCGCCGCGATCGAGGTCTTCGGCGACAACTGGGAGCCCCGGCTGGCCGCCTTCCTCGCGTTCCTGCGCCGCCGCCTGACCGGTGACTACACGGTCGACGAGTACGGCTTCGACGCCGAGATCACCCAGCGGTTCTTCATGACCGCGATCCGCCCGGTGGCCGAGAAGTGGTTCCGGATCGAGGTCCGCGGAGTCGAGAACATCCCCGCGGCCGGCGGTGCCCTGGTGGTGTCCAACCACTCGGGCACGATCCCGGTGGACGGCCTGATGACCGCGGTGACCATCCACGACCACGCACACCGGTTCCTGCGTCCGCTCGGGGCCGACCTGGTCTTCAAGCTGCCGGTGGTCAGTGAGCTGGCCCGCAAGGGCGGCGTCACGCTGGCGTGCAACGAGGACGCCGAGCGGATGCTCAGCGGCGGCGAGATCGTCGGCGTCTGGCCCGAGGGCTTCAAGGGCATCGGCAAGCCGTACAGCGAGCGTTACAAGCTCCAGCGCTTCGGCCGTGGCGGGTTCGTCTCGGCAGCGATCCGGACCGGCGTGCCGATCATCCCGACCTCGGTCGTGGGTGCGGAGGAGATCTACCCGCTGGTGGGCAACATCCCCTCGCTGGCCCGTCTCCTCGGAGTGCCGTACATCCCGATCACGCCGTTCTTCCCGCTGCTCGGTCCGCTCGGGCTGGTGCCGTTGCCGTCGAAGTGGATCATCGAGTTCGGCGAGCCGATCCGCACCGACGAGTACGACTCGGGTGCGGCCGAGGACCCGATGCTGGTCTTCAACGTGACCGACCAGGTCCGCGAGACCATCCAGCAGACGCTCTACGGCCTGCTGATGCAGCGCAAGTCGGTGTTCGGGTAGCCGGACGCGTCAGCGGCCCGCTACGCCGGTCAGGGCAGCAGGCCCTCGGTGAGCGAGTCCAGCGTGGTGCCCAGGGTCTCGCTGAGCGGCGACTCCGGACCGAGCAGCTCGGTCAACCCGTTGGTCAGACCCTCGACGACAGCGCCGAGCGGGTCGTCGCTGGTCGGCAGCGGGATCCCGCTGCCGCCGTTGTCGACCGGGGCGCTCGGCTTCGGGTCGGTCCCGGTCGGTGCCGGCGACTTGACCGGCGGCTTGACGGTCTTGGCGATCCGGTCGGCGGCCTCGGCGAGACGCTGCTCCGCAGCGGCCTGACGCTCGGCGCGGGCGGCGGTCTCCTTCGGGCTGAGCAGGCTCGCGAGCGAGATCGCGGACGGCATCGAGGAGTTACCGACGCTGCTCCCGGCGGGGCCGCAGGCACCGCACAGGACGCTCGCCTGCTGGTCGAGGTCGGCGAGCAGTGCTCGGGCCGCCTCGAACTCCGGCCGCGAGTCCGCGGGGGCCTCTGCCGCCAGGGCGTCCAGCTGGGCGAGCTGGGAGCCGATCATCGTGCGGAGCCGCGAGATGTCCTGCGGGTCGCCGTCGCGCTGGTAGGCGACGAAGAGCAGGTCGGCGCCGCTGGCGGCGCTGTGCTGGAACGCGGAGAGCGTGGAGGTGATCTTGTCGATCGACTCGTGGCCGGCGAGCAGGCTGTCGACCTCCTGGAGCCGGGTGCTGGCCTGGCGGAGCAGATCCTGGCCCTTGCCGGAGTCGCTGGAGTTCAGGGAGACCTGGGCGCTCTCGATACCGCGCTTGATCGGGTAGAGGGCGTCGCCGGGCAGGGCGCTCTCCGCAGCGGCCGCGACACCGGCGCTGCCGCCGATGACGACGAAGGCCGCAGCGGCCACGCTCAACCGGCGCTGGCGGCGGCTCTGCGGTGCGACCAGGGGAACGACGGGAGCGAGCTCGGCGCCGTCCGGGAGCAGCAGCGTGTCGGCGGCGTCCATCAGCTGCATCCGGAGGTCCGCGACGAATTCGGGGCGCGGCGCGGGGATCTCCTGCTCGCGCAGGACGGCTACGCACGAGAGCAGGTCGGCGTACCGGCCGTCTGCGGTGCTCGTGGGGTCGTCCACGGCAGCGGCAAAGGCCTCAGCGTCTCTGCGCGCCGGGCTCAGCGGGGTCATGAGATCTGTCCTGATTCGTGGGAGGTCACGGCCGTCGCTCCCGCAGGGGTGGCGCGGTGCGTCGAACGTGCGTACACAACGTTCAACGATGAGACGACGCCCAGGGTTATGCGTGACGTGGAAGACACCAGGTTCATGACTCACGCTCCCCGGCCGGGATCAATTTCGCCAGATTCCGGACACCCCGCAGCTGGAGCTGCTTCACGGCGCCGCTGCTCCGACCGAGGATCTCCGCGGTCTCCGCGATCGAGAGTCCCTGGAGGAAGCGCATGATCAGGCACTCGCGCTGCTCGGTGGGCAGTTCGCCGAGGGCCCGCAGCAGGGTCTCGTTGGTCAGCGACGCGAGGACCTCGATCTCGGGGCCCTCCGAGCTGGTGTCGAGGGTCTGCATGTCCTCGGTGGTCTGCTCGAGACGCGTCCGGCCGGCCTTGAAGTGATCGGCGGTCAGGTTGCGCGCGATCGTCATCAGCCAGGCGCCGAAGTCCTTGCCCTGCCAGCGGAACGAGTGCATGCTCCGCAGCGCCCGGAAGAAGGTCTCCGCGGTCAGGTCCTCCGCGAGCGTGTTCGAGCCGACCCGGTAGTACAGGAACCGGTAGACCGAGGGCTGGTAGTGGTCGTAGAGCTGGCCGAAGGCTTCCTTGTCGCCGTTGCGGGCGAGCTCGACCAGGGCGATCAGCCGGGTGCCGACGGCCTCGTCCTCGGCCGAGGAGGCGGCGAGGTCGGCGTCGCCGCGGTCGTGGTCGCCGGGGATGCGCGCGCCGTGGTCGGCGGTCGGCTTCGCCGGGCCGTTCGCGGCGTGCTTGCGTCGGGTCGGGACCGTGGCCGAGCTGGCCAGGATGCGGTCGTCCTCGAGCCAGGAGAGCGCCGGGACGCCGGCGGTGGTCGCGAGAACGGGAGCGTTCGCGAGTTCGGAGACGGCGCGACGCAGCGCTGCGAGACCGCGCGCGTACTCCCGACTCACTCCCATGAACTACGTCTCCCTCCCCGGCCCCCCGCCAGGTTCACCGGTTCAGGATAGACGTGAGTTCGGCTCTTTGGGAATGAGTTCGACAAATCGCCCGTCTGGCGGTAAAGGTCCAGACCATCGGACCCGGCCCGGAGGGGGTTCAGCGCAACCGGCGGCGGATCGCCGTACCGGCGGCCAGCGAACCGACGGCGGCACCCGCGACGGCGGCCGTGAACGCACCGGCGCGGGCGGCCTTGCGGCCGGTCCGGTAGTCGCGGATCCGCCAGCCGTGCTTGCGGGCGTGCGCCCGTAGCTTCGCGTCCGGGTTCACCGCGCACGGGTCGCCGACCAGGGAGAGCATCGTCAGGTCGTTGTAGGAGTCCGAGTAGGCCGAGCACCGGGACAGGTCGAGCCCTTCGCGGGCCGCGAGCGCGATCACCGCCTCGCCCTTGGCCGGGCCGTGCAGCATCTCCCCGACGAGGCGACCGGTGTAGACGCCGTTGATGTGTTCCGAGACGGTGCCGAGTGCCCCGGTCAGCCCGAGCCGCCGGGCGATGATGGTGGCGATCTCGATCGGCGCGGCCGTGACCAGCCATACCCGTTGCCCCTGGTCGAGGTGGAGCTGCGCCAGGGCGCGGGTGCCGGGCCAGATCCGGTGCGCCATCGCCTCGTCGAAGATCTCCTCGCCGAGGTGCTCGAGCTCTTCGGTGGTGTGACCGGCGATGAAGGCGAGCGCCGCGGACCGGGCCTCGGCGACGTGCTCGGGGTCCTCGACGCCGACCAGTCGGAAGTAGGCCTGCTTCCAGGCGGCGCCGAGGATGTCGCGGGTGCTGAAGAACTTGCGCCGGTGCAGGCCCTTGGCGAGGTGGAAGATCGAGGCGCCCTGCATCACCGTGTTGTCGACGTCGAAGAAGGCGGCGCTGGTCGAGTCGGCGTCGACGGTCAGGCTGTTCTCGACCTCCGCGATCGCGGCGGCGGCCTCGCCGGCCAGGCGGGATCGACGCTTGAGGTTCACCGGAGTAGGACGGTTCGGCGGCGTCACCCTCCCAGCCTAGGGCTCCCGGGGCGCACGTGCCGCATCCGTAGCCGGGTAGCGGCTCCCGGTTTCGCCGCAAGCGGGGCCGTCGCGTGTGACAGACTCCCCGGATGGAGACCAACGTCGCCGATCTCCTGGCCGCCGCCGCCCGGGCGGAGCCGTCGAAGATCGCACTCTCTGAGGCCGCAACCGGGCGGACCGTCACCTGGGCTGCACTCGACGACCTGGCCGACCGGGTCGCGCACGGCCTCTCGGTCACCGGGATGGTCGCCGGCTACCGGGTGATGATCGCGGTCAGCAACCGGATCGAATTCGTCGCCACCTACCTCGGGGTGCTCCGCGCCCGGATGGTGGCGGTGCCGATCAACCCGCGCAGCGCCACGGGCGAGGTCGTGCGGATGCTGGTCGACTGCGGTGCCCGGATGGTGATCGCCGACGAGACCACGATCGGCACCGTCCGCGGTGCCGTCGCCGGCGTCGTGGAGGCGTTGGACGCCACCGACGAGTCCGGGGCTGAGTCGGGCGCTGAATCCGGGGCCTCCAAGGTGCCGCGGCCGCGGCTGGTCAGCATCGGTACGACGCTCGAGCCCGGCGAGCGCTCCTGGGACCACCTGGTGATGGAGACCGGCCCGATCGCGCCGGGTGCCACCGACCCCGAGTCGCTCGCGGTGCTGCTCTACACCAGTGGCACCTCCGGCCGGCCCCGTGCGGCGATGCTCAGCCACCGCGCACTGGCGGCCAACATCGACCAGGCGGCCGCGGTGGAGCCGCCGATGATCACCGGTCGCGACGTGGTGCTCGGCGTGCTCCCGCTGTTCCACGTCTACGGCCTCAACGCCGTCCTGGGTCAGGTCCTGCGCCAGCACGCCCGGATGGTGCTGGTGGACGGGTTCGACCCCGAGGGGTCGCTGGACATCATCGAGGACGAGGCGATCTCGGTGCTGCCGGTCGCGCCGCCGGTCTTCGCCTACTGGATGCAGTTGCCCGGCCTGGAGGACCGGTTCGGCCCGGTCCGCACCATCCTCTCGGGCTCCGCGCCGCTCTCCCCGGAGCTGACCGCGGCGTTCACCGAACGGACCGGGCTGCAGATCCACCAGGGCTACGGACTGACCGAGGCGTCGCCGGTGGTGACCTCGACCCAGTGCTCGACGGACCCGGACCCGCGGTCGGTCGGGGCTCCGCTGCCCGGGATCGAGGTTCGGTTGGTCGACGACGGCGACGTTGCTCCCGAGGACGGCGACCCCGGTGAGATCTGGATCCGCGGCGAGAACCTCTTCTCCGGGTACTGGCCCGACGGTGCCGACGGTCCGGACGCGGAGGGCTGGTGGGCGACCGGCGACGTCGGCTACCTGACCGAGGCCGGCGACCTGTTCCTGGTCGACCGGCTCAAGGAGCTGATCATCGTCTCCGGCTTCAACGTCTACCCGAGCGAGGTCGAGGACGTGATCGCCGAGCTCGCGGAGGTGTCCGCGGCCGCCGTGATCGGTGTCGAGGACGAGCTGGCCGGGGAGGCCGTGGTGGCCTACGTCCGACCCGTCCACGAGGTCGACGAGGCGGTGCTGGTCGAGCAGGTGCGGGCGCACTGCGAGGCGCGGCTGGCCGGCTTCAAGCGCCCGTCGGTCATCCACGTGGTCGCCGAGCTCCCGCTCACCGGCACCGGGAAGGTCCAGAAGGGCCGGCTGCGGGCGACCGAACGACGGCGCGCGCTGGGGATCCTGGAGTGACCCGGGAGCGGGTGCTGCGGTGAGCGCGGCGCGGGTCGAGCTGTACGGGAAGCCGGGCTGTCACCTCTGCGACGACGCCCGCGAGGTGGTCGCCCGGGTGTGCGCCGAGGTGGGGACGTCGTACGTCGAGACCGACATCTCCAGCGACCCTGCGTTGATGGCGTCGTACGGCGAGCAGATCCCGGTCACGTTCGTCGACGGGGAGCAGCACGATTTCTGGCGCGTCGACGAGAACCGGCTCCGGACGGCCCTCACGCGAGGCACCCGCCAGGCCCCCGGTCAGGCCCCCGGCCGCTGACCCGTACCAGAAGGCCCCCGCCGGGTGGCAAAGGTCTCACCTGTGCTAGTTCGGTTTGTTCCCACGTTCACAAACTCTTATTGTGGATGGGCTGACCGCTTTGAAGACAGGCTCCCTTACCGAGCCCGGAGTGAGTCGCTGGAGAGTAGACCGTGAGCCCTACACGTATCCCTGAGGCGACCGTGGCGCGCCTTCCGGTGTACCTGCGGGCACTCAATTCGCTCCTCGAGGCCGACATCCGCACCTGCTCGAGCGAGGAGCTCGCGAGTGCTGCGGGAGTGAACAGCGCCAAGCTCCGCAAGGACCTCTCCTACCTCGGCTCCTACGGCACCCGCGGCGTCGGGTACGACGTGGAGTACCTGCGCTACCAGATCTCCCGGGAGATCGGTCTCACCCAGGACTGGCCCGTGGTGATCGTCGGGATCGGCAACCTCGGGCACGCGCTCGCGAACTACTCCGGCTTCTCCTCGCGCGGTTTCCGGACGGTCGCGCTGCTGGACGCCGACAGCAGCCGCACTGGTGAGCTGGTCGCGGGGCTGAAGATCCGCGGCTTCGGCGAGCTCTCCGCGATCGTGCACGAGCACGGCGTCGCGATCGGCGTGATCGCCACCCCGGCCGCGGCCGCCCAGTCGGTCTGCGACCAGATGGTGGCCGCCGGTATCAGCAGCATCCTCAACTTCGCGCCGACGGTGCTGACCGTGCCCGACGGCGTCGACGTACGGATGGTGGACCTGTCCAGCGAGCTGCAGATCCTCGCCTACCACGAGCAGCGCAAGGCCGCTGCCACCGCTGCCGCCGACGACGGAGTGGTCGCATGAGCGTCCTGGTCGTGGGCATCTCCCACAACTCCGCACCGGTCTCGGTCTTGGAGCAGGTCGCCCGTGACTCCGAGGGCACCCACAAGCTGATCCGGGACGTGGCCGACAACGAGCACGTCCTGGAAGCGACGGTCCTCTCGACCTGCAACCGGATCGAGGTGTACGCCGAGGTCGACCGCTTCCACGGCAGCGTCGAGGCGATCTCGCGGATGATCCTGGCGACCGCCGACGTCCTGCCCGACGAGCTCATCCCCAACCTGTACGTGCACTACGACGACGGTGCGGTCGCGCACGTCTTCAACGTGGCGTCCGGCCTGGACTCGATGGTCGTCGGCGAGAGCCAGATCCTGGCCCAGGCCCGCGAGGCGCTCCGGTTGGGCCAGGAGATCGGCACCGTCGGTCCCGCCCTGAACTCGCTGTTCCAGCAGGCCTTGCGCGTCGGCAAGCGCTCCCACGCCGAGACCGACATCGACCGCGCCGGTCCGTCGCTGGTCAACGCGGCGCTGGAGCAGGCCGCGGTGCACCTGGACCGCCCGGACGGCGCTGCCGGACTGAATGCGATGGTGATCGGGGCCGGTGCGATGGCGAGCCTCTCGGTCGCCACCTTGGCGCGGGCCGGTGCGTCGTCGATCGTGATCGCCAACCGCACCGCGGCCCGGGCGACCCGCCTCGCCGAGCAGTACGGCGGCCGGGCGATCCGGCTCTCCGAGGTTCCGGGGGAGCTCGGCGCCATCGACCTGCTGATCTCCTGCACCGACTCGACCGGGGTCCAGCTGGACGTCGCCGGGCTGCGCGCGGCGCGGACCTCCGACCGACCGCTGGCGATCATCGACCTGGCCCTGCCCCGCGACGTCGACCATGCCGTGGGCG
>JBFJNH010000041.1:0-29123 GCA_041618295.1 Marmoricola sp. | reverse complement strand
TGGGCGGGCGGGCAGAAGGTGCTCGGGTTCTGCGAGGAAGAGGGCATCGGCGCCAGGTCCAGCACCGAGACCTACGCCGCGCTGACGCTCGGGGTGGACACCCGGCGCTGGGCGGGCGTCCCGTTCTACCTGCGCGCCGGGAAGCGCCTGGGCCGCCGGGTCACCGAGGTCGCGGTCGTGTTCAAACGGGCCCCGCACCTCCCCTTCGCCCGGACCGCCACCGAGGAGCTCGGCCAGAACGCGCTGGTGATCCGGGTCCAGCCGGACGAGGGCATGACGATCCGGTTCGGCTCGAAGGTGCCGGGCACCGCGATGGAGATCCGGGACGTGAACATGGACTTCGCCTACGGCGGCTCGTTCACCGAGGCCTCCCCCGAGGCCTACGAGCGCCTGATCCTGGACGTGCTCCTCGGTGACCCGCCGCTCTTCCCGCGGCACGAGGAGGTCGAGCTCTCCTGGCAGATCCTCGACCCGGTCCTCGCGCACTGGGCGAAGAAGGGGCGTCCGGAGACCTACGCCGCCGGGACCTGGGGACCCGCGTCCGCCGACGCGATGCTGGCCCGCGACGGACGGGCCTGGAGGCGACCGTGAAAGAGCTTCTGGACACCACCTCGGCGGCCATCGCCGCCGAGTTCGTCCGTGCCCGGACACGGGCCGGCAGCCCGGCCATGGGCATGGTGATGACCCTGGTGGTCGTCGTGGACGAGGACGCGTCGGGTGACGCCCTGGCGGCCGCCCGCCAGGCCTCCCGGGAGCATCCGGCACGGGTCCTGGCGGTGATCCTCGGGGACGGCCGCGGCAAGGGGACGGTGAACGCCCAGGTCGGGATCGGCGACAGCTGGACCGGGGAGACCGCGATCATCCGGCTACGCGGCGAGGTCGTGCGGCACCCCGCATCCGTCGTGCTGCCGCTGCTGCTACCGGACTCCCCCGTGGCCGTCTGGTGGCCGACCGATCCGCCGCTGGACCCGGCCACGGACCCCCTCGGCGCGTTGGCGCAGCGACGGATCACCGATGTCGCGTCCGCGACCCGGAGCAAGACCCGGGCGATGCTCGACCAGTGCCGGTTCTACACCAAGGGCAACACCGACCTGGCCTGGACGCGGATCACCCCGTGGCGCGCGCTGCTGGCCGCCGCCCTGGACCAGCAGCCGCTGAAGGTACGACGCGCCTCGGTCACCGCGGAACGGATCAGCCCCAGCGCCGACCTGCTCCAGGCCTGGCTCAGCGATCGGCTGCGGGTACCGGTCGACCGGAGCACGTCCCCGGGACCCGGGATCACCGAGGTCGTCCTCGACACCGCGGACGGCCCGATCCGCCTCTCCCGGACCGACGGGCGCCTGGCCACCATCTCCTCCCCGGACCGCCCCGACCGGCCGGTCGCCCTGCGCCGGCGCGAGCTCCCCGCGCTGCTGGCCGAGGAACTGCGGCGCCTCGACGAGGACGTCGTCTACCAGGCAACCGCCAAACGGCTGCTCAAGCTCCGCGCGGAGACGTGACGTGGTGCGCGACGTGGCCACGCTGGCCGACCCAGCGGCTGTTGCCGCCGCGGTGGCAGAACGCTTCCTGGAGCGGGTCGTCGCCGCCCAGGCCCGCGGGGAGACGCCCCAGGTCGCGCTGACCGGGGGCACCGTCGCCCGGCTCGTGCACCGGGAGATCGCGGCCCGGGCCGCCGACTACCCGGTCGACTGGGACCGGGTCGGGTTCTGGTTCGGCGACGAGCGGTTCGTCGTACGGGACAGCGCCGATCGGAACGCCGGCCAGGCCCGCGCGGACCTCCTCGATGCCGTCGGGGCGTCCCGCGTTCACGAGATCCCGGCGATCGAGGACGCTGCCGGCGTCGCCGACGCGGCGCGGCAGTACGCCGACCTGTTGCGTACCGAGGGGATCGGCGCAGGCGCCGCCGGCGAGTTCGACCTGGTGATGCTCGGGATGGGACCGGACGGTCACGTCGCCTCGCTCTTCCCCGGCTACCCGCAGCTCGGCGCGGACGACGCCCTCGTGGTGCCGGTCCTCGACTCCCCCAAGCCGCCGCCGCTGCGGGTGACGCTCACGTTCCCGGCCCTGAACACGAGCAAGGCCGTCTGGTTCCTGGTCACCGGCGCGGAGAAGGCCGAGGCCGTGGAACGCGCCTGGGCCTTCGACGGCACCGTGGCCGAGACCCCGGCCCGCGGGATCAGTGGCCCCTCCGTCACCTGGTTCGTGGACCACGCTGCCGCCGGCGGCTAGGCACCGGAGGCGACCAGGCCGACGCCGGTGAGCAGGGCGATCCCCGTGCCCGTCACAAGTCCTAGACCTGCTCCCACGGCGACCCGTCGTGCTCCCGGGAGCAGCAGCGCGACGGAGGTGGCGACCGTCAGCAGGATGCCGACCGGTGCCAGCACCTCGGCGAGAACCCCGTCCTCGAGCCGCGGCAGTACCGACCAGAAGCCGACGAACGCGCAGAGCATCGCGGCGAGGTACGCCGGCGCGTTCGGGTTGTCCCGCGGTCGGCCAGCAGTGCTCACTCCCCCACTATGCAGGAGCGTCAGAAAATGACTTCGCCGCTCTTGCGACGCGCACGCAGGGTCTGCAGCGCTTCTTCGAGGATGTCCTTGGCCTCGGCGTCGGAGCGGCGCTCCTTCACGTAGGCGAGGTGGGTCTTGTACGGCTCGACCTTCTTCGGCGGCGGCGGGTTCTCCGAGTCGATGCTCGAGGGCAGCCCGCACTTGGGGCAGTCCCACGACTCCGGGACCTGCGCCTCGACCGCGAAGGCGATCAGGGTGCGGTGCTCCTGGGAGCAGAAGTACGTCACGTTCTGCCGCGGGGCGGCTTCGCCGCGCTCGGCTTCGCCCATCGGGCCGGCGCCGACCCGGCTGCCCCGGATCGCGCTTCCTCCGCCTGCCATCAGCCGTTGGTCTTCAGCAGGAGCCCGAGACTGATGACGCAGGCGAACCAGACCAGGCCGATACCGACCGTGATCCGGTCCAGGTTGCGCTCAGCGACCGACGAACCACCCAGTCCGCTGGAGACACCACCGCCGAACATGTCGGACAGGCCACCACCGCGTCCCTTGTGCAGGAGCACCAGGAGGATCATCAGCAGGCTCGAGACGACGAGCAGGATCTTGAACGTAAGGATCACGGCGGGAAGCCTAACTGACGCAGGAGCCGATCGGGGCAGGGGGCACGCTCAGAGGACCGGCATGTCGTAGAAACGGCAGATGCCGCCGAACTCGTCGGCCTGCAGACTGGCACCGCCGACGAGAGCGCCGTCGACGTCGGCCTTCTGCATGATGCCGCCGACGTTCGCGGCCTTGACGGAGCCGCCGTACAGGATCCGGACGCCGGCCGCGGCCTCCTCGCCGAGGGTCTCCGCGATCCGCGCCCGGAGCGCTGCGCAGACCTCCTGGGCGTCCTCCGGGGTGGCGACCTCGCCGGTGCCGATCGCCCAGACTGGTTCGTAGGCCACCACCAGGTCGGCGACCTGCGCGGCGGAGAACCCCGCGAGCGAGCCGTCGAGCTGGGCGACGGTATAGGCGACGTGGGTCCCTTCCTTGCGGATCTCCAGGCCCTCGCCGACGCAGACGATCGGGGTGATCCCCGCGGCCAAGGCCTTGCGGGCCTTCGCGTTGACCAGCGCGTCGTCCTCACCGTGGTACTCGCGGCGCTCGGAGTGCCCCACCACGACGTAGCTGCACCCGAGCTTGGCGAGCATCGCGCCGGAGATCTCCCCGGTGTAGGCGCCGTCGTCGTGGGTGGAGATGTCCTGGGCGCCGTAACGGATCTGGAGCTGGCCGCCGTCGACCGTGGTCTGCACCGAGCGGATGTCGGTGAACGGCGGCAGCACGACGACCTCCACCTGGGCGAAGTCGTGCTTCTTGTCGGCCAGCCCGAGAGCCAGCTTCTGCACCAGGTGCACGGCCTCGTGGTGGTTGAGGTTCATCTTCCAGTTGCCCGCCATCAGCGGCGTGCGGGTGGTCTTGGCCATCAGGTTCGCTCTCGGTTCAGGGATCTCGACACGCTCGATCTCCGGTTAGCTCAGGACGTCGATCCCCGGGAGCGCCTTGCCCTCGAGGTACTCCAGGCTGGCGCCACCTCCGGTGGAGATGTGGCCGAACGCGGCGTCGGAGAACCCGAGCTGGCGCACGGCTGCAGCCGAGTCACCGCCACCGACGACCGAGAGTCCGTCGACCTCGGTCAGCGCCTGGGCGACCGCCCGCGTCCCGGAGGAGAACGCCTCGAACTCGAAGACGCCCATCGGCCCGTTCCAGAAGACCGTCCTCGCACCGCGGATCGCGGCCGCGAAGGCTGCCCCCGACTCCGGTCCGATGTCGAGACCCATCTGGTCCTCGGGGATTGCGGCGGACGGCACCACGGTCGCCGGGGCGTCCGCGCTGAACGCCGGCGCGACGACGATGTCGGTCGGCAGCAGGATCTGCACGCCCGACTCCTCGGCGCGCTTGAGGTCCTCCTGGCACACCGGGATCTGGTCGGTCTCCAACAGGCTCGAACCGACGCCGTAGCCCTGCGCTGCCAGGAAGGTGAAGACCATCCCCCCGCCGACCACGAGCGTGTCTGCCTTCTCCAGCAGGTTGTCGATCACCGCGAGCTTGTCGGAGACCTTCGACCCTCCGAGCACGACGACGTACGGCCGTTCCGGGGTCTCGGTCAACCGCCGCAGGACGCCGATCTCGGTGGCCACCAGCCCGCCCATCGCGTGCGGCAGCCGCTGGGCGACGTCGTACACCGAGGCCTGCTTGCGGTGCACGACGCCGAAACCGTCGCTGACGAAAGCGTCCGCCAGGGACGCGAGCTCATCGGCGAAAGCGCCCCGCTCCGCGTCGTCCTTGCTGGTCTCGCCCGCGTTGAAGCGGACGTTCTCCAGCAGCGCGACTCCCCCGTCCTGGAGCCCGGCGACGGCAGCCTGCGCGGAGGCGCCGACGGTGTCGGTCGCGAACGCAACCGGGGCGCCGAGAAGCTCCCCGAGCCGAGCCGCCACCGGTGCCAGCGAGTACGCCGGGTCCGGTGCCCCCTTCGGTCGCCCGAGGTGGGCGGTTACCACGACCCGGGCACCCGCCGTCGCGAGCTGCTGGATCGTCGGCAGCGACGCCCGGATCCGGCCGTCGTCGGTGATCCCAGGAGTCGGCACAGCGTCGTCGAGCGGGACGTTCAGGTCCGAACGGACCAGGACCCGCTTGCCGCGCAGCTCACCCAGGTCAGCGATCCCCGCCATCTCAGAGCGTGGCGCCGACGTGCGTGATCAGGTCCGCGAGGCGGTTGGAGTAGCCCCACTCGTTGTCGTACCAGCCGACGACCTTGACCTGGTTGCCGATGACCTTGGTCAGCGGGGCGTCGAAGATGCACGACGCCGGGTCGGTCACGATGTCGGAGGAGACGATCGGGTCGGTGGAGTACTTCAGGAAGCGGCCGTCGGCAGCCTTCTGCACCGCGGCGTTGACCTCCTCGACCGAGGTCTCCCGGCCGGCCTCGAAGGTCAGGTCGGTCGCGGAGCCGGTCGGGGTGGGGACGCGGAGCGCGTAGCCGTCGAGCTTGCCCTTGAGCTCGGGCAGCACCAGGCCGATGGCCTTGGCGGCGCCGGTGCCGGTCGGGACGATGTTGATCGCGGCGGCCCGGGCGCGACGCAGGTCGCTGTGGATGTTGTCCTGGAGGTTCTGGTCCGCGGTGTACGCGTGGATCGTCGTCATCAGGCCCTTGACGATGCCGAACTCGTCGTTGAGCGCCTTGGCCATCGGGGCCAGGCAGTTCGTGGTGCAGGACGCGTTCGAGATCACTGTGTGCGCGGCCGGGTCGTACAGGTCGTGGTTGACGCCCATCACGATGGTGATGTCCTCGTTGGAGGCGGGCGCCGAGATGATGACCTTCTTGGCCCCCGCGTCGACGTGCGCCTTCGCCTTGGTCGCGTCGGTGAAGAAGCCGGTCGACTCGACGACGACGTCGGCCCCGAGGGCGCCCCAACCGAGGGCGGACGGGTCACGCTCGGCGGAGACCGCGATGCGCTGGTCGCCGACCACGATGGTGGATCCGTCGACGCTCACCTCGGCGTCGAGGCGGCCCAGGATCGAGTCGTACTTGAGCAGGTGCGCCAGGGCAGCGGGATCCGTCAGGTCGTTGACGCCGACGATCTCGATGTCGGCACCTGAGGCACGAACAGCACGGAAGAAGTTGCGGCCGATGCGGCCGAAGCCGTTGATTCCCACGCGGACAGTCACAGCGATTTACTCCTGGGTGAACGACAAGACGGACTCTCGCGACCTTATCGCGCCGCTCCGGCACGACCGACCCCGCGTCCGGTACGCAGGAGTAACCCCGGGGTCCGCAACGGGTCCGAAACGGGTTCAGGCTTCCTCGGCCAGCATCTCTGGCGTCAGCGACGCCTCGGTGTCCGGGATACCGAGTTCCTCGGCCTTCTTGTCGGCCATCGCCAGCAGCCGGCGGATCCGGCCGGCGATCGCGTCCTTGGTGAGCACCGGGTCGTGCAGCTGACCAAGCTCCTCGAGCGAGGCCTGCTTGTGCTCCAGTCTCAACCGGCCAGCGAGCTGCAGGTGGTCGGGGATGTCGTCACCGAGGATCTCCAGCGCGCGGTCGACCCGCGCCCCGGCGGCGACGGCCGCCCGCGCCGAGCGGCGCAGGTTGGCGTCGTCGAAGTTCGCGAGCCGGTTCGCGGTGGCCCGCACCTCCCGGCGCATCCGGCGCTCCTCCCAGGCGAGCAGGGACTCGTGCGCACCGAGCCGGGTCAGGAGCTGTCCGATGGCGTCGCCGTCGCGGATCACGACCCGGTCGACGCCGCGGACCTCACGGGCCTTCGCGGCGATCCCGAGCCGGCGGGCCGAGCCGACCAGGGCGAGTGCGGCCTCGGGGCCGGGGCAGGTGACCTCCAGCGAGCTGGACCGGCCGGGCTCGGTGAGCGAGCCGTGCGCCAGGAACGCGCCGCGCCAGGCGGCGACCGCGTCGCACCCCGAACCGGAGACGACCTGGGGCGGGAGCCCGCGCACGGGGCGGTTCCGCTGGTCGATCAGACCGGTCTGGCGGGCCAGTGACTCCCCGTCCTTGGCGACGCGGACGATGTAGTGGGTCCCCCGCCGCAGTCCGTTGCCCTTGAGGACGACGACCTCGGACTCGTGACCGAACACTTCGTGGATGTCCTTGCGGAGGCGTCGAGCCGCCGCCCCGGTGTCCAGCTCCGCCTCGACCACGATTCCCCCGTTGACGAGGTGGAGGGAGTCAGCGAACCGCAGCATCGAGGAAACCTCGGACTTGCGGCAACACGTCTTGGTGACCGGGGTGCTGGCCAGCTCTGCCTTGACCTGTGCCGTCATCGCCATGCGCGTCACCTTAGTTCGCTCCGAGGATCAGCGCATACGCGCGGGCAAGTTTTTCCGGGTCGTGCTGGCCCCGGGCTCCGTCGAGCGCCACGTCGGAGAGCACGAGGCGCGCTCCGAGGGCATCGGCCGCCCTGCGGAGCCGGGCTTCGTCGGGCACCGAGGCCCTGTCGGCGAGCACGGTGTCGATCCGGAGCCCCAGAGCGTGCCGGTGCAGCGCCGCGAGGTGGTCCTCGGGGGTGTACCCCTCGGTCTCGCCCGGCTGCGCGACCAGGTTCAGGTTCACCAGCACCCGAGCCGCGGTCTCCTCCAGGGCGGCGCGAAGCCCTGGGACGAGGGTGTGCGGGATCACCGAGGAGTACCAGGATCCCGGGCCCAGGACCACCCAGTCGGCTTCGAGGACCGCGCGGACCGCCTCGGGGCAGGCGCTCGGGTCGTGCGGTTCGAGGCTGACGTCGAGGACCTTCCCCTTCGTGGTGGCGACCTCGACCTGACCGCGGACCACGGTGACCTCCTCCGGACGGGACTCGGCCAGGCCGCGCACCTCGGCGATGATGTCGAGGGGGGTCACCGCCATCGGAAGCACCCGGCCACGCGCGCCGAGCAGGCCGCCGACCCAGTCGAGGCCGGCCACGTGGTCGTCGAGGAGTTCCCAGAGCGCGACGATCAGCAGGTTGCCGACGGCGTGGCCGTTCATCGCGCCCTCGGAGTCGAAGCGGTGCTGGAGCACCCGTGCCCAGGTCTGTCCCCAACGGTCGTCGCCGCAGAGCGCCGCGAGAGCCATCCGGAGGTCTCCGGGCGGGAGCACTCCGAACTCCTCCCGGAGACGACCTGAGGAGCCCCCGTTGTCGGCGACGGTGACCACCGCGGTCAGGTCGGACGTCAGTCTGCGCAGAGCCGCGAGAGAGGCTGCCAGGCCGTGCCCACCGCCCAGTGCGACCACGGCCGGCTCACCGGACCAGGTCATGGCAGGTACCGGATGCTCATTCGCGACCCAGATCCCGGTGCGTGGCCTCGGCCTCGTACCCCAGGTCACGGATCCGGAGCGCGAGCTCCTCGGACATCGCGACGCTGCGGTGCTTGCCGCCGGTGCACCCGATCGCCACGGTCATGAACCGCTTCCCCTCGCGCAGGTACCCCTGACCGACGGTCTCGATGACCGGGAGGTACCGCTCCAGGAAGGCCTGCGCGTCGGTGCGGTCCTTCACGTACGACGCCACCGCCCGGTCCTTGCCGGTGAGCTCCTTCAGCTCAGGGACCCAGAACGGGTTGGGAAGGAAACGCATGTCGGCCAACAGGTCGGCGTCGACCGGGACCCCGTACTTGAAACCGAAGGAGACGACGGTGACCTTCAGCGACACCGTGCTCGGGGTGCCGTACGCCGCCGCGACCTTGTCCTTGAGCTGGTGGACGTTGAGGCGGGTGGTGTCGATGACGACCTCCGCGTCACCGCGGAGCTGGGTCATCACGGTGCGCTCCCGGTGGATGCCGTCGAGGAGGCGGCCAGCGCCCTGCAACGGGTGCGGTCGCCGAGCGGCTTCCTGGCGCCGGACGAGGATGTCGTCGTCGGCCTCCAGGAACAGCACCGAAGCCCGCCGGGTCGGCAGGTGCAGCGAGATCTGCTCGCGCAGCCCCGCGAAGTCCGTCCCGCCCCGTACGTCGACAACCACCGCGATCGGTTGGGCACGGCCCTTCTGCTCGTCGACGAGCCGGACCACCTCGGTGACCAGGTCGGGCGGAAGGTTGTCGACCACGAAGTACCCGAGGTCCTCGAGCTCCTTGGCGGCGGTGCTCCGTCCGGCACCCGTCATCCCGGTGACCACGACGAGCTGGCCGAGCTCACCGATCGCCGGGATCTCGCCGGTGTCGTCGCCCAGGTCTGCGGACATCACGCTTCCTCGATCTCTCCGGTGGCCGTGTTCACGGCGACAGTCTGGCGGGACTCGACCTGCTGCGCGACCGCGTTGCGGATCGCGGTCGCGGTCGAGGGCCCGATCCCCGGCACCTGCGCGATCTCCTCGACCGACGCGGCCCGGAGCTTCTTCAGCGATCCGAAGTGCTTGATCAACGTCTTCCGCCGCACCTCGCCGAGCCCCGGGACGTCGTCGAGCAGGCTCTCCACCATGGACTTCGAGCGTCGCGCACGGTGGTGGCTGATCGCGAACCGGTGAGCCTCGTCGCGGATCCGCTGGAGCAGGTACAGGCCCTCGCTGGTGCGGGCCAGGATCACCGGGTCCGGATCGCCAGGGAGCCAGACCTCTTCGAGGCGTTTGGCCAGCCCGCAGACCGGGACGTCGTCGATGCCGAGCTCGTCCAGCGCCCGTCGGGCGGCGGCGACCTGAGGTGGGCCGCCGTCGACGACGACCAGACCGGGGACGTAGGAGAACTTCCGGGCCCTGCCCGTATCCGGGTCGATCAACAGCGGCCCCGAGTCGGCCTCGACCTCGCCGCCCACCACGTCCGGGCGTTCGATGCGTTCGTCCAGCAGCCGCCGGAACCGCCGGGTGATCACTTCGTGCATCGAGGCGACATCGTTCTGACCGTCGACCCCGCGGATCACGAAGCGCCGGTACTCGCTCTTGCGGGCCAGACCGTCCTCGAAGACCACCATCGAGGCGACCACCTCGGTGCCCTGGAGGTTGGAGATGTCGTAGCACTCGATGCGCAACGGGGCCGAGGGCAGGTCCAGGGCCTTCTGGATCTCCTCCAGCGCCTGGTTGCGGGCGGTGAGGTCGCTGGCCCTCTTAGTCTTGTGCAGAGCCAGGGACTGGGCCGCGTTCTTCGCCACCGTTTCCTGGAGGGCCCGCTTGTCACCGCGGCGCGGCACCCGGACGGTGACCCGGCTCCCCCGGGCCTCGCTGAGCAGCTGCTCGAAGGTGGCCGCGTCCTCCGGTAGCACCGGGACCAGGATCTCCCGCGGGACGGCCTCGCCCTCCTCACCCGCGTAGAGCTGGAGCAGGAACTCCGAGACCAGCCCGGCGGTGTCCAGGTCCTCGACCCGGTCGGCCACCCACCCGCGTTGTCCGCGGATCCGGCCCGCCCGGACGTGGAAGATCTGCACAGCGACCTCGAGCGGGTCCTCGACCAGGGCGATCACATCCGCGTCGGTGCCGTCGCCGAACACGACGGCCTGGCGTTCCAGCGCCTTCTCGAGGGCCCCGAGGTCGTCGCGGAGCCGGGCTGCCTTCTCGTAGTCCTGAGCGTCTGAGGCGGCGTACATCTCGCGCTCGACGCGCCGGACGAACGCGTCGGTCCGGCCGCCGATGAAGTCGCAGAAGTCTTCGGCGATCTCCCGGTGCTCCTCGGCGTCGACGCGGCCGATGCAGGGGGCTGAGCACTTGTCGATGTACCCGAGCAGGCACGGCCGGCCGATCTGGGCGGACCGCTTGAAGACGCCGTTGCTGCAGGACCGCATCGGGAAGACCCGGAGCAGCAGGTCGACGGTGTCGCGGATCGCCCAGGCGTGCGAGTAGGGGCCGAAGTACTTCACGCCCTTCTTCTTGGCGCCGCGCCCGACCATCACCCGGGGGAACTCCTCGTTGAGGGTCACCGCCAGCCACGGGTAGGACTTGTCGTCGCGGTACTTGACGTTGAAGCGCGGGTCGAACTCCTTGATCCAGGAGTACTCCAGCTGGAGTGCCTCGACCTCGGTCTCGACCACCGTCCATTCGACGCTGGCGGCGGTAGTGACCATGGTCGCCGTTCGCTGGTGGAGGTTGGCGATGTCCTGGAAGTACGACGACAACCGCGACCGCAGGTTCTTCGCCTTGCCGACGTAGACGACGCGGCCGTCCTTGTCGCGAAAGCGGTAGACCCCGGGCCGGGTCGGGATCGAGCCCGGTTTCGGCTTGTACGTCGACGGGTCAGCCACGAGTCGAGGCTACCGAGTGCCCGAGCTTGCTCGTGGCCGAGTGGCCGAGAACTCGATGACGAGGGAAGCGAGGATCACGAGTCGAGGCTACCGGTGCGTACCGACGTTCCCGCCCGCTCCGTCAGCTGACGGTCAGGGTGTCACCCTCGACCGTCACCGTCTTCGCGGCGAGCGGTCCGCGCGCGGGTCCCCCCTGGACCGAGCCGTCGGCGATCGAGTAGGTGCTGCCGTGGCAGGGGCACTGGATCGTGCCGTTGGACACCGAGTTGACCGGGCAGCCCGCGTGGGTGCACCGGGTCGAGAAAGCCTTGAAGGTTCCCTCGACCGGCTGGGTGACCACGATGGCTTCGTCCGGGTAGATCGCGCCGCCACCGACGGGAATGTCGCTGGTCGGGATCCCGGTCGGGGTTGCCGTCTCCCCTCCTCCGGGGCTGGTCACGTCGGCCGACGCCGGATCGGACTCCTCGGAGCCACAGGCAGCGATCACCGGGACGGCGGCACCCGCCGCGGCGAGGCCGTACAGGAGGTTGCGCCGACTGGTCTCGAGCTCGGACATCTGAACCCTCTCCGGGGGACTGATCAGGACGTGGCGGTTGAACGTTGCCCCGAGCCTAGTAGTTGAAACTCAAATCCCGGCTGAGAGGAACCTGTAATTACGTGCGCCGAGCCGCTCGCCTCAGCGTCGCCGGCCTTCGAGCAGCGGCTTGAGGAACTCGCCGGTGAAGCTCTCCCGGACGGCCGCGACCTCCTCGGGTGTCCCGGTGGCGACCACGGTGCCGCCCTTGTTGCCCCCCGACGGGCCCATGTCGACGATCCAGTCCGCGGTCTTGATGACGTCCAGGTTGTGCTCGATGACCAGCACGGTGTTGCCCTGGTCGACCAGCCGCCCGAGCACCAGCAGGAGCTTGCGGATGTCCTCGAAGTGCAGGCCGGTGGTCGGCTCGTCGAGGACGTAGACGGTCTTGCCGGTGGAGCGTTTCTGGAGCTCCGAGGAGAGCTTCACGCGTTGGGCCTCGCCTCCGGAGAGCGTCGTGGCCGGTTGCCCCAGCCGGACGTACCCGAGTCCGACCTCGACCAGGGTCTTCAGATGCCGCGAGATCGCCGGGATCGCCGCGAAGAACTCCACCGCCTCCTCGATCGGCATGTCAAGCACATCGGCGATGGTCTTGCCCTTGTAGTGCACCTCGAGCGTCTCGCGGTTGTACCGAGCACCGTGGCAGACCTCGCACGGGACGTAGACGTCGGGCAGGAAGTTCATCTCGATCTTGATCGTCCCGTCGCCCGAGCACGCCTCGCAGCGGCCGCCCTTGACGTTGAAGGAGAACCGGCCCTGGAGGTAGCCACGCATCTTGGCCTCCGGGGTCGAGGCGAAGAGCTTGCGGACGTGGTCGAAGACCCCGGTGTAGGTCGCCGGGTTGGACCGCGGCGTCCGACCGATCGGCGACTGGTCGACGTGGATGACCTTGTCGACGTGCTCGGTGCCGGTGATCTTGGTGTGCCGGCCGGGGACCGTACGGGCGTTGTAGATCTGCTTGGCCAGCGAGGTGTAGAGGATGTCGTTGACCAGCGTGGACTTGCCCGAGCCGGAGACGCCGGTGACCGCGACGAAGAGTCCCAGCGGGAACTCCACGTCGATGTCCTTGAGGTTGTTCTCCCGGGCGCCGTGCACGACCAGGTCGCGACCCTTGGTCCGCGGGCGGCGCACCTCGGGGACCGGGATCGCCTTGCGTCCGGAGAGGTACTTCCCGGTCTCGGAGTCCTTGTGCTTCAGCAGCTGCTTGACCGTCCCGGAGTGGACGACCTGTCCCCCGTGCTCGCCGGCGCCCGGACCGATGTCGACGACCCAGTCCGCGGTCATGATGGTGTCCTCGTCGTGCTCGACGACGATCAGGGTGTTGCCGAGGTCCTTGAGCCGCACCAGGGTCTCGATCAACCGCTGGTTGTCGCGCTGGTGCAGGCCGATGCTCGGCTCGTCGAGGACGTAGAGCACCCCCACCAGTCCGGCACCGATCTGGGTGGCCAGCCGGATCCGCTGCGCCTCGCCCCCCGAGAGCGTCGCCGAGGGCCGGTCGAGGGAGAGGTAGTCCAAGCCGACGTCGAGGAGGAACCGCAACCGCTCCTGGATCTCCTTGAGGACGCGCTCCCCGATCTGCCGTTCCCGGGAGGAGAGCTCCACGGAGTCGAGGAACTCGGCGGCCTCGTTGATCGGCAGCGCGCAGACCTCGGCGATGTTCCGGCCGCCGGCTCCGCGCTCACCGAGCGTGACCGACATGGAGACCGGCTTGAGCCGGCTCCCTGCGCACGCCGGGCACGGGACCTCCCGCATGAAGCCCTCGAAGCGCTCCCGGCTCACGTCGGACTCCGCCTCCTTGTGGCGGCGCTCGATGTAGGGACGGACCCCTTCGAAGTTCGTGTAGTAGGACCGCTCCCGCCCGTACCGGTTGGTGTGCCGGACGTGCACCTTGGTCGGGTGCCCGTCGAGGATCGCCGTCTGCGCCTTCTTCGGCAGCTTCTTCCACGGGGTGTCGACGTCGAAGCCGAGCTCCTCGCCGAGGGCGACCAGCAGCCGGGAGAAGTAGTCGGCCACGTGGGCACCGGTCCACGGGCCGATCACGCCTTCGGCGAGGGTTGCGTTCTCGTCGGAGATGATCAGCTCCGGGTCGACCTCCATCCGGGTGCCCAGACCGTGGCAGGTGGGGCACGCGCCGAACGGCGAGTTGAACGAGAACGAGCGCGGCTCGAGCTCGTCGGTGTCGATGTCGTGCTCGTTGGGGCAGGCCATCCGCTCGGAGAATTTCATCTCCGCGACCTCGCCCTTCGCCGCGTCGACCAGGTCGAAGATCACCAGCCCGGAGGCGAGGTTGAGGGCCGTCTCCACCGAGTCGGTCAGCCGTCGCTTGGCCGATGACTTGGCGGCCAGCCGGTCGACGACCACCTCGATGGTGTGCTTCTTCTGCTTGTCGAGCTTGGGTCCCTCACCCGCGACCACGTCGGCGAGCTGGTAGGTCTCCCCGTTGACCCGGGCCCGGCTGAACCCCTGGGACTGCAGGCTGCGGAAGAGCTCGACGTACTCGCCCTTGCGGCCGCGGATCACGGGCGCCAGCACCTGGAACCGGGTGCCCTCGGGGAGCTGGAGGACCCGGTCGACGATCTGCTGGGGCGTCTGCCGCTCGATCGGCGAGGCGCAGACGGGGCAGTGCGGGCGCCCGGCACGGGCGTAGAGCAGGCGGAGGTAGTCGTAGACCTCGGTGACCGTGCCGACCGTCGAGCGCGGGTTCTTCGAGGTCGACTTCTGGTCGATCGACACCGCGGGTGAGAGGCCCTCGATGAAGTCGACGTCCGGCTTGTCCATCTGACCCAGGAACTGGCGCGCGTACGCCGAGAGCGACTCGACGTAACGGCGCTGACCCTCGGCGAAGATGGTGTCGAAGGCGAGCGAGGACTTGCCTGAGCCGGACAGACCGGTGAAGACGATCAGGGAGTCGCGAGGCAGGTCGAGGGAGACGTCCTTCAGGTTGTGCTCCCGCGCGCCGCGGATGACGAGCTGGTCGATCACTTCGCTCCTAGGGATTGCACTGGCCCGCCGTATCGAACATCTGTTCGGATCAGTTAACCGAGCCGAACCCGCCTGCGCAAGGATTACACGCGACACCGACAAGGAATCCGGTGGACCTGCGCTGCACACTGGTCCCATGGCCGTCGTCGACGAGATCGAAGCCCTGCACCACTCCGACCAACGCGCGGTCCGGACCGTCGATTCCCTCACCGCCGAGCAGTGGGCCCGACCCTCGCTGCTCCCGGGCTGGACCCGGGCCCACGTGGTGGCACACCTGGCCCTCAACGCCGAGGCGTTCGCAGGGGCGCTCACCGGTCTCCACTCCGGCAACCAGGTTCCGATCTACCCCTCGGAGGCCCAGCGGGACCAGGACATCGAGACGTTGGCGACCGCCGCACGTGACGTGATCCGGACTCGGTTCTTCGCGGCGACCGATCACTTCCGCACCGTGGTCGGCCAGCTCAGCGCTCGGGACTGGGAGGGCACGGTGCTCCGCCTCCCCGGCGGACCGGTCTGGCCGGCCGCGGCACTGCCCGGTGCCCGTCTGCGCGAAGTCGAGGTCCACCTCGCGGACCTCGACGCCGGCTACAGCCGGCTCGACTGGACCCCCGAGTTCGCCGAGCAGCTGCTCGACCAGGTCACCCGGGACCACGCCTACTCCCCCGAGTCCGATCCGTTCACCGTCCGAGCAACCGACCTGGGCCGGTCCTGGTTCGTCGGCGCGGCACGACCGGTGATCAGCGGCACCGCCGCCGACCTGGGCTGGTGGTTGCTCGGCCGCGGACAGGCCGAGGGCCTCGCCACCCACGGCGACCCGATGCCGAGACTGGGCCCATGGCGGCGCTCCCCGGGCGGACCCCGGGATCCGGGCGCGTCCTAGGCTGGCACCATGGCCCCCTACACCGGCACCGTGTCCCCTGGCGGCACCCCCGACGTCCGCGAGCTCAGCCACCTGATCATCACCAAGGTGGCGGTGGACCCGCAGATGTCGAACAACTGCTACGTCCTGCGGTGCCGTGCCACCGACCAGCAGGTGCTGATCGACGCCGCCGACGACGCGGCCACGCTGCTGACCCTGCTCGGGTCGGCGGGGGCGTCCAGGATCATCACCACCCACCAGCACTGGGACCACCACCGGGCGCTCAAGGCGGTCGCCGACGCCACCGGAGCCGTGATCGTCGCTGGTGAACCGGACGCGGCCGCGATCACCGAACAGACCCAGGTCACCGTCGACGACGCGGTCGAGCACGGCGACCTGATCGAGTTCGGCAACGTCCGGCTCGAGGTCATCCGGGTCACCGGCCATACCCCGGGCTCGATCTGCCTGCTGTACGACGACCCGGACGGCACCCCGCACCTGTTCACCGGCGACTCGCTCTTCCCCGGGGGCGTGGGCAACACCTTCGGCGACGCGGACGCGTTCGTGACCTTGGTCAACGACGTCGAGGAGCGGATCTTCGGGCGGCTCCCCGACGAGACCTGGTTCTACCCGGGCCACGGGAACGACTCCACGCTCGGCGTCGAACGCCCGCACCTGGCGGAGTGGCGCGAACGCGGTTGGTGACAGCCGGGGCCCGCGGTATGCGGCTCCCGGACAGTACCTCCGGTAGGTTCAGGGCCGTGAAACTCAACGGAGCGACGGTCCTGCTCACCGGGGCCACCGGTGGCCTCGGCCACGCCATCGCGCGGCGGCTGCACGCCGAAGGGGCGTCCCTGGTGCTGACCGGCCGGAAGGTCGAGGTGCTGGCGCCGCTGGCGGCGGAGCTCGGTGCGCGCAGCATCGTCGCCGACCTGAGCGCCCCCGACGGCATCGACCAGCTGCTCGCCGAGGCGGGCCCGGTCGACGTCCTGGTCGCCAACGCCGCGCTGCCGGGCGTCGGGCTGCTCACCGACACGACGGTCGAGCGGATCGACACCAACCTCGACGTGAACCTGCGGGCGCCGATCATGCTGACCCGGGCGCTGCTCCCCCAGCTCACCGAGCGCCGCCGCGGCCACCTCGTCTACATCGGGTCGGTCTCGGGCATCGTCGCGTCCCCCGGCAGCACGCTCTACAACGCCACCAAGTTCGGGCTCCGCGGCTTCGCGGCCGCGCTCCGGCAGGACCTGCACGGCACCGGCGTCGGGGTGTCCTGCGTCGAGCCCGGGTTCGTCCGCGACGCCGGCATGTTCGTCAACAGCGGCATGGAGGTGCCCGCCGGCACCCGCACCGTCTCGCCCGAGCAGGTTGCTGCCGCGGTGGTGAAGGCGATCACCGCCGACCGTGGCGAGATCGTGGTCGCACCCCCGGAGCTGCGCCTCGGCGCACGCCTCGGGTCCCTGTTCCCGGCGTTGAACGCCACCATCCAGCGCAAGGCCGGCGCTGCCGACATCGTGGGGGCCCACCGTGGCAACGAGTAACACGACCATCGACCGGGAGGCCTGGCCGGCGGCCGCCGTCGGCGCCGTCCCGGCGCTGCTGGCGGCGCTCACCGGCCACCGCCGTACGGCGCTCGCCCTGGCCGCGCTCCCGGTCGGGATCGTGGCGTTCTTCCGCGACCCCGAGCGCCCCATCGACACCGTCCCGGTCGGTGACGACCTGGTGCTGGCTCCCGCCGACGGCAAGGTCATGCACGCCGGACCCGGCCAACCCGGTGTCGCACCGGAAGGCGACTGGCAGCAGGTCAGCATCTTCCTGTCGGTCTTCGACGTGCACATCAACCGCACCCCGTACGGCGGGACCGTCACCGACGTCCAGTACCGCCCCGGCAAGTGGCACGCGGCGTACAAGTTCGAGAGCGCGACCGAGAACGAGCGCAGCGACATCACGATCGAGAACGTGGTCGCCGGCGCCACCCGGACGGTGGTCTTCCGGCAGATCGTCGGGCTGGTCGCGCGTCGCGTCGTCACCCGGATCAAGGTCGGGGACACGCTGCGCAGCGGCGACCGGATCGGGCTGATGAAGTTCGGCTCCCGGATGGACGTCTTCGTCCCCGCCGACGTCGAGCTCAGCGTCAGGAAGGGCGACCGGACCGTGGCCGGGGAAACCGTGCTGGGCCGCTGGCGATGAGCGACCCGATCGCCGACGAGAGCACCCGCCGCCCCCGACGGCGGCTGCTGCGACGTCGACGCTTCCGGATCGCCTCGCACTCCGGCGCCGAGGTCGTCTCGCTACGCCAGGTCTCACCCAAGGAACGCCTCCGGGTGACCGCTCCGAGCATGTTCACGGCGGGGAACATGGCCTGCGGGTTCTCCGCCGTACCGCTGGCCTTCAACGGCCACACCCACTGGGCAGCGGTGCTGATGACGCTCGCGATCCTGATGGACGTCGCCGACGGCGCCGTGGCCCGCCTGGTCGGCGCCACCTCCCCCTTCGGTGTCCAGCTGGACTCGCTGGCCGATCTGATCTCGTTCGGCCTGGCACCCGCAGTCCTCGTCTACACCTGGGTCCTGCCCGAGTGGCCGGTGATCGCCTGGGTGGCCGCCTACTTCTGGCTCGCCTGCGCGGCCTTCCGTCTCGCCCGGTTCAACTTCACCATCGATCCGCACGCGGACAAGCGGTACTTCATCGGGATGCCGAGCCCCGGCGCCGCGGCGGTGGTGATCTCCACCGTCTTCGCCCTCGACCTGTCCGAGGACAAGGTCGGTCCGTCGATCCTGCTCCCGGCCGTGATCAGCGTGGTCCCGGCGCTGCTGATGGTCAGCACGGTCCGCTTCCGGTCGTTCCGCAACCTGATCAACCCGCAGACCCAGCAGGCCAAGGCGCTCACCGGACTCCTGGTCCTCGCGTTCGTCGTCGGCCTGGTCGTCGAACCGGCGGGGACGCTGCTCGTGGTGGCCTACACCTACGTACTGACGGCGCCGGTCGGAGCCGTCACCGCACCGGTGCGCCGTCGCCTGTTCGGTCCTGACTCAGTGGCACCACCACGCGTCAAGCAGCAGTCGGTCTTCCTCCCGTTGCACGACGAGGACGACGACAGCGAAGCCGAGAGCGACACCGACGAGGACGACGACGGTCAGCCGTTGTAGCTGATCCGCACCTTCTCCGTCAGCGGCAGGGCCTGGCAGGTGAGCCGGATCCCGTCGGCGAGGTCCTCGGCGTCCAGGACGTCGTTGTGCTGCATCTCCAGGTCACCCTCGAGGACGATGCACGCGCACGAGCTGCAGTTGCCCTCGCGGCAGCTGAACGGCGCCTCGACGCCCTTGGACTCCAGGAACTCCAGGAGCACCTGCCGGCCGTCCCAGTCGTCGAAGCCGTGGTGCTGGCCGTCCAGCTCGACCTCGACACTCACCGGGCCGGTGACAGCGGGTTCGGCGACGTCCTCGGGCTCGTCGGCGTCGTCCGCCTCGGCAAGGACCTTCTGTGCGGCCAGGACCTCCTCGACGTCGCCGAACGGGTTGCCGCCCAACGAGACGAACTTCTCCTGGTGCCTGCGTTCGCGGGGGATCTCGAGCTCCTTGAGCGCGGTCGCCACCGCCTTCATGAACGGCGCCGGGCCGCAGCAGAACGAGGTGTACTCGGTGAAGTACGACGCGAAGAGCTTGAGGCCCTCCGCCGACGGCAGCCCCTGGACGGATTCCAACCAGTGCACCACCGTGAACCTGTCGGGGTGCTCGGCGACCAGGTCGCGGAGCTCCGCGGCGAAGATCACCGAGTCCTGGTCCCGGTTGGCGTAGAAGAGGACCACCTTGCCGGAGCCCTTCTCCAGCGCGGTCCGGGCGATCGAGATCACCGGGGTGATACCGGAACCGCCACCCCAGAGGAGCAGGTCGGCATTGAGGTCCTTGGGCGTGAAGATCCCGCTCGGCGGGAGCAGCCGCAGGGTGTCTCCGGCCTTCAGGTTGTCGCAGATCCAGTTCGAGGCGTAGCCGTCGACGGTCCGCTTCACGGTGATCTGGTGCTTGCCGCTGTGCGGCGAGCTCGACAACGAGTAGCAGCGCGCGGCCAGGCCGGTCTGGTCGCTGGGGACGGCGACCGTCAGGAACTGACCCGGGGTGTAGGCGAAAGTCTCCTGGAGCTCAGCCGGGACGTCGAAGACGACCGAGCACGCATCCGCGGTCTCCGCGATGACGTCGGCGACGCTCAGGATGTAGGACTCAACTGCCATGCCCAGAACCCATTTCAGTAGCCATCCTCTGCCCCGACCTCGATCGCGCCGTCCTTGACGGCCTGTTCGATCGAGGAGCGTAGCCGGGAGCAACCGACCCTGATCGGCCGTCCCTCGGGCTGGGACGCGGCACGTGCGAACTCGGTGCAGTGCTCCAACGACGTGCTGTCCCACTGGATCGAGGTCTGGTGCTCGCTGTTCTTCTTCACCCGGACCACGGCCAGGCAGTCCAGGCAGGCCACCTCGACCAGGCGGGCCTGGGTGTAGCGGCGCTGGTCCTCGACCGTCTCCGAGGACGTGGGGGCGAACGAGACCATCAGTGCGCGACCGGCAGGCCGGCAGCGGCGTCCTCGGCCGCCTTCTTCCGCAGGTTCTCGGCGACCTCTTCGTGCCAGTACTCGTTGGCCTTGGTCGTGTCGACCTCGAACTCGAAGCGCTCGACCATCTCCGGGACGATGTCGGCCTTGTCGACGTAGAACTGCTCGTACCAGCGGCGCAGCTGGTAGACCGGGCCGTCCTCCTCGCAGAGCAGCGGGTTCTGGACGGCGATCTTGTTCTTCCAGATGTGCACGTCCTGGAGGAAGCCCTCACCGAACATCTTGGTGTACTTCTCCGCGATGAACGCGACGGTCGCGTCGTCCATGCCCTCGGGCTTCTTGACGGTGATCCCGTACTGCAACGTGAAGGAGTTCGGGCTGGTCGCGATGTGGGTGTTGATCAGGATGACCTCGGTCTTGAAGCCCTTGTAGTCGACCCAGAGCCAGTTGATCATGTACGACGGTCCGTAGTAGGTGGCCTCGGACTTCAGGAACAGGTCGGTACCCGCCGAGCTGTAGCCGCCGGCCTTGTCGGGACGGCCGGTCGACTCCATGTACTGGGTGGCGAGGTGGCCCTCGAAGACGTTGCGGAAGCTCGTCGGGAACGAGAAGTGCACGTAGTAGAAGTGCGCCATGTCCGAGACGTTGTCGATCAGCTCGCGGCAGTTCGAGCCCTCGATCTCGGTGATGTTCCAGCTCCAGTCGGCGTACTCGCCCTCAGCGAGCCCTGGCAGCTGGTACGGCAGGATCGACCGGTCCGCCTCGGAGCCCTCGGGGTCGAACCAGATGAACAGCTGGTCGTTGACGATCGCGGTCTCGTAGCGCTGGGTCTTGGCCCGCAGCGGCACCCGCCGGGCGTACGGGATGGCCTTGCACTTGCCGTCGCCGCCCCAGCGCCAGTCGTGGAAGGGGCAGGCGACGTCGTCGCCCTTGACCTCGCCCTGGGTCAGGTCTCCGCCCATGTGCCGGCAGTACGCGTCGAGGACGTTGAGGTCGCCCTTGCTGTCCTCCCAGACGACGAGCTTGCCGTCGAAGGCCCGGATGGCGTGCGGCTTGCCGTCGCGGAACGTCGCGGCGAGGCCGAGGCAGTGCCAGCCACGGGCGTAGCGCGCCGGCGGAACTCCCTGGTCGAGCGAGCGGGCGTCGGTGGCGGTGCTCATGGGTGACCTCCGTGTTGGCGGCGTTTCTCTTCCGTAAAACAAGAACAGGTTATAGTTTTACACGGATCTAAGCCAGTCCCGTGTCACGCACCTGCTATTCAACGCCCAATGTGAGGTTGACTCCATGAAGATCGCCCTGAACGAGGAGCACGAGCAGCTTCGCGCCGAGCTCCGCGACTACTTCTCGCAGCTCGTCACCCCCGAGGTCCGCGCCGGTCTCTCCATCGCGACCAGCGAGTTCAAGGAGGAGGGCGCCGAGATGGGCGAGTTCGGCGACGCCACCGTCTACAAGGACGTGATCCGCCAGATCGGGCACGACGGCTGGCTCGGGATCGGCTGGCCCGAGGAGTACGGCGGTCAGAACCGCTCGATGATCGAGCAGCTGATCTTCACCGACGAGGCCGCCATCGCCGGCGTGCCGATCCCGTACCTGACGCTCAACACCGTCGGCCCGACGATCATGCGGTTCGGAACCGACGCCCAGAAGGCGGAGATCCTGCCGAAGATCCTCAAGGGCGAGATGCACTTCTCGATCGGCTACTCCGAGCCGGGCTCGGGCACCGACCTCGCCAGCCTGCAGACCCGCGCCCGTCTGGAGAACGGCGAGTGGGTCATCAACGGTCAGAAGATGTGGACCTCGCTGATCCAGTACGCCGACTACATCTGGCTCGCCTGCCGGACCGATCCCGACCTCCCGCGCCACAAGGGCCTCTCGATGATCCTGGTGCCCGCGGACGCCAAGGGCTTCTCCTACACCCCGGTGCACACCGTCGCCGGTGTCGGGACGAGCGCGACCTACTACGAGGACGTCCGCGTCCCGGAGGAGAACCTGGTCGGCGGACTCAACGGCGGCTGGGCGCTGATGACCAACCAGCTCAACCACGAGCGGGTCGCGCTCACCTCGGCCGCGCCACTGATGCACTCGGTGGCCCAGGTCCGCGAGTGGGCCCAGCAGACCAAGAACCCGGACGGCTCCCGGGTGATCGACGCCGAGTGGGTCCAGGTCCTGCTCGGCCGGGCGCACGCCCGGGTCGACATGCTCAAGCTGCTGAACTGGAAGCTGGCGTCCTCCGCCGACGACCTGTCCCCCGCGCACGCCTCGGCGACGAAGATCTACGGCTCCGAGCTCGCGACCGAGGTGTACCGCGCGTTGATGGAGATCGTCGGGCCCGAGGCGATCGTCTCCGGCGACTCGGCCGGCGCGATCCTGCGGGGTCGGCTGGAGCGCTTCTACCGGTCCTCGCTGGTGATGACCTTCGGCGGCGGCACCAACGAGATCCAGCGGGACATCATCGGCTACGTCGGTCTCGGCCTGCCTGCCGCCAAGCGCTAGCGGTTTCGAGACAGGCGCAGAGCGCCTTCCTCAACCACCCGGACTTCCGAGACCTAAGGACACACCATGGACTTCTCCCTCAGCGAGACCCAGACCGACGCCGCCGAGCTGGCCGCGACGATCTTCAAGAACGAGTGCACCCCCGCGCGCCTCAAGGCCGCCGACAAAGGCCGCTTCGACGAGGCCCTGTGGGCCAAGCTCGGCGAGGCCGGGCTCCTCGGACTCAGCCTGCCCGAGAGCGTCGGTGGCTCCGGCCTCGGCATCCTCGAGCTCTGCAGCGTCCTGATCGAGGCCGGCCGCGTGGTCGCCCCGGTGCCGCTCGCGACCCACCTGCCCACGGCACTGGCGATCGCGGAGTTCGGCGACGACGCCACCCGGGCCACCTGGCTCGAGGGTGCGGTCAGCGGCAGCGCCGTCCTCACCTCGGCCATCGCCGAGGAGCGGGAGCACGTCCCGGCCAGCCCGGCCACCACCGCCGAGCGTGACGGCACCCAGTGGCTGGTGACCGGCACCAAGGTGGTCGTGCCGGCGGGTACCGTCGCGGCGGCCTTCCTGGTCCCGGCCAGCACCCCGGAGGGCGTCACCGTCTTCCTGGTCACCCCCGACGACGCCGGTGTCACCGTGACCGGTCAGCGCGTCAGCGACGGCAGCACCGTCGCCCGCCTGGAGCTGGACCGCGCGACCGGGCACCTGATCGGCGACCTCGGCGACGGCGCGGCCATCGTCGAGTGGCTCCAGCAGCGGCTCGTCCTGGCAGCCTGCGCACTCGAACTCGGCGTCGTCCGCGGCGCTCTCGACCTGACCGCGGAGTACGCCAAGACCCGCGAGCAGTTCGGCCGTCCGATCGGGACCTTCCAGGCCGTCTCCCAGCGCCTGGCGGACAGCTACATCGACGTCCTGGGCTCCGACCTGATGCTCTGGCAGGCCGCGTGGCGCCTGGACGAGGGCCTGCCCGCGGAGATGGAGATCGCCAGCGCCAAGCTGTGGGCCGCGGACACCGGCCACAAGGTCGCGCACACCACGGTGCACGTGCACGGCGGCGTCGGCATCGACATGGACGGCGAAGCGCACCGGTACTTCACCGTCGGCAAGCTGAGCGAGTTCCTGCACGGCGGCACGACCGACCAGGCGCGTCGGATCGGCGCGCTCCTGGCCGCCGAACCCGTCTGATCCTGCGGTCGTCGAGGCCGTCGCGATGTCCACGATCCGCACCCTGCTGACGGCGCGGGCCGAGGACCCCTCCCCCGGGCTGCTGGCCGGTGACCGACGCTGGACCTGGGCCGAGTACGTCGCGGCAACCCGGGGCCGGGCGGCTTCCCTGGCCGGTCTGCTCGACCACGACCGCCCCCCGCACGTCGGGCTGCTGCTGGCCAACACCCCCGAGATGGCCGTCCAGCTCGGCGCAGCCGGGTGGGGCGCACACGTCGTCGTGGGGTTGAACACCACCCGACGCGGCGCGGCCCTGCTGGCCGACATCCGGCGGGCCGACGTCCAGGTGATCGTCACCGAACCGGGGCAGGCGGCGCTGCTCGACGGCCTCGACCTGGACGGCATCCGCGTCGTCGACGCTGCCACCCACGCCTGGGCGCTGGATGGTCCGGAGCCGGCGGCGGCCCCCGAGCCGGACTCGCTGTTCATGCTGATCTTCACCAGCGGGACCAGCGGCGAGCCGAAGGCGGTCCGCGTGACCCACGAGAAGGTCACCTACCCGGCGGCGTACCTCACCGAACGGCTCGGGCTCGGCGCCGAGGACGTGCACTACGTCTCGATGCCGCTGTTCCACTCGAACTCGGTGATGGCTGGCTGGGGACCGGCCCTGGCCAACGGCGCCGCAGTCGCCCTCGCGGAGAAGTTCTCCGCGAGCGCCTTCCTGGCCGACGTGCGGCGCTACCGGGCCACCTACGCGAACTACGTCGGCAAGCCGCTCGCCTACATCCTCGCCACCCCGGCCGAACCGGACGACGCGGAGAACCCGCTGCGCCTGGTCTTCGGCAACGAGGCCGGTGACCGGGACACCGCTGCCTTCGCGGCGCGCTTCGGTTGCCGGGTCGTGGACGGCTTCGGCTCCACCGAGAACGCCGTGGTGGTGAGCCGGGTCGAGGGAACCCCGCCGGGATCACTGGGGCAGCCAGCGCCCGGGGTCGCCGTCTACGACCCGGAGACCGGGACCGAGTGCCCACCAGCGGAGTACGACGCCTCCGGTCGGGTGACCAACCTGGACGCCTGTGTCGGGGAGCTGGTGAACACCCAGGGCATGGGTCAGTTCGCCGGCTACTACAACGACGAGGAGGCGACCGCCGAACGGATGCGCGGCGGCATGTACTGGAGCGGCGACCTCGCCTACCGCGACGCCGACGGCTGGGTCTACTTCGCCGGCCGGACCGCGGACTGGCTCCGGGTCGACGGGGAGAACCTGGCCGCCGCGCCGATCGAACGCATCCTGCTGCGCCACCCCGACATCTCCGAAGCGGCCGTGTACGCCGTCCCGGACCCGCAGTCCGGGGACCAGCTGGTCGCAGCGCTGG
The DNA here is from genome assembly GCA_041618295.1 of Marmoricola sp. Taxonomy (GTDB): domain Bacteria; phylum Actinomycetota; class Actinomycetes; order Propionibacteriales; family Nocardioidaceae; genus Marmoricola. Next base: position 3,953 of record JBFJNH010000041.1, on the reverse strand, counting down.
TACTGACCGCACCGCTCACGCCGACAGCGTTCGAGGAGTTCCTCGCAGCGCAGGCCGACCTCGGCACGAAGGCGTGGCCACGCTTGGTCCGGATCGTCGACACGCTCCCCCGCACCGCGACCAACAAGGTGCTCAAGCGCGAGCTCCAGACGACGCCCTTCGAGCCCACCTGGGTACGGGCCGACCGCGGCCACAGCTACCGGTGAACGATCTGGGACGATCGGCCCCATGACGCAGATCCCCGCTGACTGGTACCCCGATCCGGAACCGTCGCACCCGGTCCCCGGGAGGCTGCGGTACTGGGACGGTCAGCAGTGGACCGCTCACCTGCACGACCCCGTTCCGGTTTACGCCCCCGGCTACCCAGTCGCACCGGTGATCCCGTGCACGCCGGACGGCCAGCAGATCGCCGGCTGGTGGCAGCGGGTGCTGGCGGCGGTGATCGACTGGTTCGTGCTGCTGCCGATCCAGGCTCTGGTCCTGGCCCCGGTGATCGTGCTGCGCTGGGGCAGCGTCAACTCCTGGATCGACGAGTTCGACGCCCGCCTCGAGAGCGACGTCGCGGACCCGTTCCCGCCGTTCTTCTTCGAGCCGATCATGCTCACGATCCTGCTGATCGTCGGTCTCGGGTTCCTCACGACCGCGCTCTACAACGTGATGTTCCTCCGTTGGAAGCAGGCAACGCCGGGCAAGCTGGTGGTGGGCCTGCGGGTACGCCGTCGGGAGGCTCCCGGCCCGCTGCCGTGGTCGACCATCCTGCTGCGGGTGGGCACGGTGATGGGCCTCGGCCTGCTCAGCAACGCCCCCTTCATGGGCTGGTTCCTCTCCCTCGTCGTGCTGCTCAACTACCTCTGGCCGTTGTGGGACGAGAAGAAGCAGGCGCTGCACGACAAGGTCGCGGGAACGAACGTGGTCCAGGTGCGCTGACGCGATTCTGGAGGGTTTCGAGACAGGCCCTGCGTGGCTTGCTCAAGCAGCCGGAACCCGCGCACCGTTCAGCGCAGCAGTTCCTCGACCCCGTTGGTCAATCGCACGTTGTAGAACCCGGTCGTCCGGTCGGTGTACCAGACCGAATCGTTCTCCGGGTCCCAGGCCGGCTGGGAGTAGGCCCCGGACCCCCCGGCGGGCGGCTTGTTGAAGTACCCCACCTCCTTCGGGTTCTCCACGTCGCGGATGTCGAAGAGCCGCAGCCCCGAGAGGATCATCGAGCACCCGGCGATCTTCGGGTTGTCCCGGGTCGGCATCGAGCAGTAGTGACCGGCGTACCCGCCGAGCGGGCTGGCCGCTCCCGGGTCCTGGGTCTGCTCACCGGCGTGGTCCTCGGGCTGGTGCACCTGGAGCCGGACGTTCGAGACCAGGTACGGACGTCGCGGGTCGTCGACGTTGATGATCCGGGCGGCCCCGACCGGGGAGTTCTTCAGGTCGGTGAGACCGGAGAAGGAGAACAGGTCCACGAACTCGTCGACCTCGAAGAGGTACTGGTGCCCGTCGCGGGTGAACGGCTCCGCCACCTGCGGGATCGAGGACCCGCGCCACGTCATCGTCGACAGGATCGGCGCCTTCGGGTTCGGCACCCGCGCCTGGATCTGGCTGACGTCGATGATCCGCAGCCCGCCTCCGGAGATCAGGTTCGGACCGGGCTGACCGATGTGCGCGGCGTACAGGGTGTTCCCGTCGTCGGAGAGCCGCATGCCGTGGTACTGGACGTTCGGGGCCGTGTACAGCACCTTCGGACGGCGCGGGTCTGCGAGGTCCACCGCGACGAAGGTGAAGATCGTGCTCGCGGCGTACAGCGTTCGACCGTCCGGGGAGAGACCGGTTTCGTGGCCGAGTAGCGCCGACAGCGTGCTGGAGAGAAGCTTCGGCTTCCGGCAGTCTGTCCGCACGTCGTACAGGTCCAGGACCCCCGGAGCGGTCGCTGCGGTCCCGAGGGTTCCCACCAGCAGGCCGCGCTCGGCGTTGACCAGCAGCGACTCGTGCGGTGCCAGCATCGCCGGCGAGGTGAGGTTGGCGGTCTTCCGCGGGTGCGCGGGGTCGGACATGTCCAGGACGACGACCCCGTTGCCGGCCCCGTTGAGCAGGTTCGCCACGAAGCTGTCCGGCGAGGTCAGCTGCGAGGAGTCGTAGAAGGCGCAGGTCCGCCCCTGGGCGTCGGTGTAGCGCAGTGCCTTGAACCCGCCACTCGCGCCCTGACGGGCCACCTCCTCGGTGTTGCAGGTGTAGCCCTGGAGGACACGGCCGGAGTCGTAGTCGGCCTTCGGCACCCGGCCCTGCGTGGAGGTCTCCGGCAACGAACCGGGACCACAGGTGGCCGCAGGGACCGGGGCCGAGGAGACATCCTCGTCGGCGGCGTTCGAGCTGCCGACGAACCCGCCGGCCAGCAGCGCCCCGAGAACGAGGGCGACCAGGACCAGACGACGCGCAGCGGCACGCCCCGGGAGGGGTGAGTTCACGACCATGCCTCACCAACGACCCAGGGCGGTCGACGCTACGAGGCCGGACTAGTGCAGCAGCTTCTCCACCCCGTTGGTCAGCTTGACCACGTAGAACCCGGAGTTGGTGTCGGTGAACCAGACGCTGTTGTTGGCCGGGTCCCACGCGGGCTGGGACATCGCGTACGAGCCGAGCGCCGGGAGCGGAGCGAGCTTGTTGAGCTTCGTCACCGGCTTGTTGAAGTACGCGACTTCCTTGGGGTTCTTCACGTCCCGGATGTCGAAGAGTCTCAGGCCGGAGAGGATCATCGAGCACCCGGCGATCTTCGGGTTGTTTCGGGTCGGGATCCCGCAGTAGTGGCTGGCGTAGCCCTGCGCCGGGAACCAGGCCATCGGGTCCTTGGACTGCTCGCCGTCGCGTTCGTCGGGCTGGTGCACCTCGAGGCTGATCCTGCTCACCACGAACGGCCGCCGCGGGTTGTCGACGTTGATGATCCGGGCGATCCCGGTCGACGCGTGCGGGAGGTCGCTGAGCCCCTCGAAGGTGATCAGGTCGGTGAACTCGTCGACTTCGAGGACGTACTGGTGCCCGTTGCTGGTGAACGGCTCGGCCATCTGCGGGATCGCCGAGTCCGCCCAGGTCAGCGAGGAGAGCACGGTGACCTTCGGGTTGGGCTTGCGTGCCTGGATCTCGCTGACATCGAGGATGCGCAGCCCGGCCCCGAGCACGCCGCCCGGCCCCGGCTGGCCGATGTTGGCCACGTACATGGTGTTGCCGTCGTCGGAGAGCCGGAGTCCGTGGTAGATCACACCGCTCTGCGTGAAGATCGTCTTGGGGCGCCGCGGGTTGGTCAGGTCGACTGCGGTCATGGTGCCGGCCACCCCGGCCACGTAGTAGGTCAGGCCGTCGGGCGAGAACCCGCTCTCGTGCCCGAGGACCCCGGTCCAGGTGCTGGAGAGCAGTCGCGGACGGCGGCAGTCGGTTTTCACGTCGTACACGTCGATGATGCCCGGAGCCGTCGCGGCGGTGCCCATCACACCGACCAGCAGGCCGCGCTTGGCGTTGACCAGGAGCGACTCGTGGGGACTCAGCATCGCCAGCGAGACCAGGTTCGCGGTCTTGCGCGGCTGCGCCGGGTCGGACATGTCGAGGGCGTAGACGCCGAGGCCGTTGCCGTTGAGCGTGTTCGAGAGGACATCCCGCGGAACGGTCAAGGTGGAGTCGTAGAACGCGCAGGTCCGGCCCTGGGAGTCGGTGTAGCGCAGTGTCTTGAAGCCACCGGAGTCACCCTGGTGCCCCACCTGGACGGTGTTGCACCGGTAGCCGAGGGCAGCGCGCCCGGAGTCGTAGTCGGCCTTCGGCACCCGGCCCTGGGTGGAGGTCTCCGGGAGTGACCCGGGGCCACAGGTCGCGGTCGGTACTGGACCGCCGCTGACCGTGTCCGCAGCGTTGCCGCTCATCATCCAGGTGCCGAGCAGGACAGCGAGGGCGACGAGAACTGTGACGAGGCGCCCGAGTGC
>JBFJNH010000040.1:0-29769 GCA_041618295.1 Marmoricola sp. | reverse complement strand
CGCGAAGAAGGCCGCACCGGCCAAGAAGGCCGCACCGGCCAAGAAGGCCGCACCCGCGAAGAAGGCCGCACCCGCGAAGAAGGCCGCACCGGCCAAGAAGGCCGCACCCGCGAAGAAGGCCGCACCGGCCAAGAAGGCCGCACCGGCCAAGAAGGCCGCACCGGCCAAGAAGGCCGCACCGGCCAAGAAGGCCGCACCCGCGAAGAAAGCCGCACCGGCCAAGAAGGCCGCACCCGCGAAGAAAGCTGCGACGAAGTTGGACACACCTGCCAAGGTTGCGCCCGTGAAAGCGACGCCTGCCCCTCAGCAGCCCTCCCAGAACAAGCTCGTCGTCCTCGAGGCCGAGGACCCGTGGACCAAGGAAGAGCTGGCTGAGGTTCGCAACCAGCTCCGTGCCGACGTCAAGCGCCTCCGTGTCGAGCTGGACGAGGTCGAGGGCGATCTGGCCCACCTGATGCGCGATGCGGGCGAGGGTGCCGGTAACGACACCGCTGACGTCGGCTCGGCGACCTTCGAGCGCGACCAGGAGATGACGATCGTCAACAATGCCCGCGACATGCTCGAGCAGTCGGAGCACGCGCTGGACCGGATCGCCGACAAGACCTACGGGATCTGCGAGGTCTGTGGCAACCCGATCGGCAAGAATCGTTTGATGGCGTTCCCGCGTGCGACAATGTGCATGACATGCAAGCAGCGCGAGGAGCGTCGCTGACAGGCGACGCACTGGCCCTTCGGGGGCTCAGCAACCCACGAGCCCGTTTCGGGTTGGTCCTCGGCGTCGCCGCATTCGGCTGGGCGCTGGACGCCGGCACCAAGGCGCTCGCGGTCCGCGAGCTCGCCGACCGGGCCCCGGTGGAGGTCCTCGGCTCGGTCCTCCGGCTCAACCTGGTGCGCAACCCCGGGGCGGCGTTCAGTACCGGGACCGGCCTGACGCCGTGGATCTCGCTGTTCGGCTGTGCGGCCCTGGTGGTCGTCGTGGTGATGGCACGCAAGGTCCGGACGCCGTTGTGGGGCGTCGCCATGGGTCTGCTGATCGCCGGGATCGCGGGGAACCTGACCGACCGTTTCCTCCGTGAGCCAGGGCCGTTGCGCGGGCACGTGATCGACTTCCTCCAGCTCCCGAACTGGCCGGTCTTCAACGTCGCAGACATCTGCATCAACGTTGCGGCGGGACTGATCGTGCTCCAGTCGTTCCGGGGCGTACCGATGGCCGGTCGGGGCGCGGCCACCGCCGCCGAGGACGGGGCTGAGACACCATGACCGAGGAGCGGGCGCTGCTGGTGCCCGACGGCCTCGCCGGTGAGCGGGTGGATGTCGGGATCGCGCGGATGTTCGGAATCTCGCGGTCGAAGGCCGCGGACATGCTCGGCCAGGGTCTCGTCCACCTCGACGGCTCCGCTGCCGCCAAGTCCGATCGCTTGCTTCCGGGGACCCTGCTCGAGGTGAGCCTCCCGCCGGTCGTCGACCCGCTCGAGATCAACGCGGAGATGGTCGAGGGCATCCAGATCCTGCACGACGACGAGTCGATCGTCGTGATCGACAAGCCGGTCGGGGTCGCCGTGCACCCGTCGATGGGGTGGACCGGCCCGACCGTGGTGGGTCACCTGCGGGCGGCCGGTTACCGGATCGCGACCAGTGGGGCACCGGAGCGTCAGGGCATCGTGCAGCGCCTCGACGTCGGAACCTCGGGGGTGATGGTCATCTGCAAGGGGGAGCGCGCCTACTCGGTCCTCAAGAACGCGTTCCGCAACCGAGAGATCGACAAGACCTACCACGCCCTGGTCCAGGGCCATCCGGACCCGCTGGAGGGGACGGTGGACGCCCCGATCGGGCGGGCTCCGAAGTCGGACTGGAAGTTCGCGGTCCGGGAGGACGGCAAGCACAGCGTCACCCACTACGAGACGCTCGAGGCGCACCGGTTCGCCTCCCTCCTGGAGATCCAGCTCGAGACCGGTCGCACGCACCAGATCCGGGTCCACATGGCAGCCCTCAAGCACCCGTGCGTCGGAGACCTGACCTACGGCGCCGACCCGACCCTCGCGAAACGCCTGGGCCTGGAGCGGCAGTGGTTGCACGCGATCCGGCTGGGGTTCACCCACCCCGACAGCGGGGAGTACGTCGAGTACTCCTCGACGTACCCGGACGACCTCGCCCGCGCCCTGGAGAAGATCCGTGACACCCACTGATGGTGCCGACCACGACCTGACCGGTGACCTGACCCTGCGGCCCGGCGATGCCGTCGACCTGGCCGAGATCGCGGAGCTCTACATCGCGACCAGGCGCGCCAGCCTGCCGGCGATGCCCGCCCCGGCCCACGACGACGCCGCGATCCGGACCTGGTTCGCCGGCCTCCTGGACACCAAGGAGATCTGGGTTGCCGAGACCGGGGACAGCGGGCCGGCCGAGATCCTGGGTTTCGCGGTCCTCGACGGCACCTGGTTGGACTCGCTGTACGTCGGACCGCAGCACCAGGCGCGGGGGATCGGCACGGCCCTGCTGGACCTGGTCAAGGCGCAGCGGCCCGGAGGTTTCGCCCTCTGGGTCTTCGCGAGCAACACCGGCGCGCGCGGCTTCTACCACCGGCACGGTCTGGTCGAGCTCGAGCACACCGACGGGTCCGCGAACGAAGAGCGCTCCCCGGACGTGCGGATGGCCTGGCCCGGGCTGGACCCGATCGGCTACCTGCGCGGTCAGATCGACGAGGTCGACGACGAGCTGGCGCTACTCCTGGCCCGCCGGTTCGCGCTGACCGCGACCGTCCAGGGTTTCAAGGCGACTCCGGGCCAGCAGGGCCGGGACCCGGAGCGCGAGCGCGCCATCGCGGAACGGATGGCGGCGCACGCCCCGGGTCTCGGCGCGGAGGCGATCGCCCGGATCATGCACGTCGTGATCAGCGAGTCCCTGGACGCCTACGAGTCCGTGACCCACGGTGCCCGGGAACCGGGCCGCACCTCCGAACGTTGAGGAAGACATGCACCAGCACTACAACGGATTGAAGACCGCCCTGCTCCTCGGTGGCATCTTCGGGCTCCTCCTGGCCATCGGTTCGCTGATCAGCGCGTCCACCGGCAGCATGGCGTTCATCTGGCTCTTCGCCCTGTTCGGCGTCGCGATGACGGCGTACGGGTACTGGAACTCCGACAAGATCGCGATCAAGGCGATGCGCGCGGTGCCGGTCACCGAGCAGGAGCAGCCGGCGATGTACCGGATCGTCCGTGAGCTCTCGATGGTCGCCGGCCAGCCGATGCCGGCGCTTTTCGTCTCGCCGACCTCCGCCCCGAACGCGTTCGCGACCGGACGCAACCCCGACCACGCCGCCGTCTGCTGCACCGAGGGGATCCTCGAGCTTCTCGACGAGCGCGAGCTCCGCGGGGTCCTGGGGCACGAGCTGATGCACGTCTACAACCGCGACATCCTGACCTCCTCGGTCGCGGCCGCCGTCGCCGGGGTGATCACCTCGGTCGCGCAGATGATGATGTTCGCCTCGATGTTCGGCGGCGGCAGCAACGACGAGGACCGCCCCAACCCGCTGGTGCTGATCCTGATGTCGCTGCTCGCGCCGTTGGCTGCCTCGGTGATCCAGATGGCGATCAGCCGGACCCGCGAGTACGACGCGGACGAGGACGGCGCCCGGTTGACCGGCGACCCGCTGGCGCTCGCCAGCGCGCTCAACAAGCTCGAGCACGGCGTCGCTGCGCGCCCCCTGCAGCCGACACCGCAGCTCCAGAACGCCAGTCACCTGATGATCGCCAACCCGTTCCGCGCCCAGGATGTCTCCAAGCTGTTCTCGACCCACCCGCCGACCGCGGACCGGATTGCACGGCTGCAGAACATGGCGGGTCGCGGGCTCTGACCCACCGCTCGGCCGGTCGACCGGCGTGTCCTGGTGGACGCGCCGGTCGTTCCGTTCCACCCTTCGACCGGCAGGCTGCGTGTCGGTACCGCCTGCCAGACTGAGGCCCTCCGACGTCGTAGGCTGGTCGTCTTCCCCGCCTCAGCGTCTCCTCCGACCACCCTCCGGGAAGGTGTGAACCCCGCTCCATGTCGAACGGCTCCGGCGACAACTTCGTCCACCTCCACGTGCACACCGAGTACTCGATGCTCGACGGTGCCGCCCGGTTGGGGGCGATGGCGGAGCGGACGGCTGAGCTGGGGATGCCCGCGATCGCAATGACCGACCACGGCAACGTGTTCGGAGCCTACGAGTTCTACAAGAAGGCCAAGGACGCCGGGATCAAACCGATCATCGGCATCGAGGCGTACTTCGCGCCGAACATCTCCCGCTTCGAGAAGAAGGGTGCCAATTTCTACGACGGCGGCCCCGACGACGTCTCGGCCCGCGGCGCGTACACCCACATGACGCTGCTCTCGGAAAGCACCGAGGGGATGCACAACCTGTTCCGGCTCTCCACCGGCGCCTGGCGTGACGGGTTCTTCAAGCACCCCCGGATGGACCGTGAGCTGCTTGCCCAGCACTCCCGCGGCATCATCGGGACAACTGGCTGTCCGTCGGGGGAGGTGCAGGTCCACCTCCGCTACGGCAACTACGACGCCGCTCGCCAGGCAGCCGCAGACTTCCAGGACATCCTCGGCCGGGAGAACTACTTCCTCGAGCTGATGGACCACGGTCTCGACATCGAGAACCGGGTCCGCGACGGGCTGTTGCGGTTGGGCAAGGACCTCGGCATCCCGCTGCTGGCCACCAACGACTCGCACTACGTCAACCAGGCCGACGCCAAGGCGCAAGAGCACCTGCTCTGCATCAACTCGGGCAGCACGATGGACATCCCGGCCGGCGACGGGCCGGGGCAGCGGTTCGCGTTCAGCGGCGACGGCTACTACATCAAGTCGCCCGCCGAGATGCGGGCGCTCTGGGTCGACAAGTACAACCTCCGCGAGGCGTGCGACAACACGCTGCTGATCGCCGAGCGCTGCGACGTGAGCTTCACCGAGGGCAACGGCACCTACATGCCCCGCTTCCCCTGTCCGCCGGGGGAGGACGAGACCTCCTGGCTGATCAAGGAGGTCGAGAAGGGACTGCGGTTCCGCTACCCGAACGGCATCCCCGACGCCGTCCGCAAGCAGGCCGACTTCGAGGTCGGCGTGATCACCGAGATGGGCTTCCCCGGCTACTTCCTCGTCGTCGCCGACTTCATCAACTGGGCCAAGGACAACGGGATCCGGGTCGGTCCCGGCCGGGGCTCCGGTGCCGGCTCGATGGTCGCCTACGCGATGCGGATCACCGACCTGGACCCGCTGGTCCACGGCCTGATCTTCGAGCGGTTCCTCAACCCTGACCGCATCTCGATGCCCGACTTCGACATCGACTTCGACGAGCGCCGGCGCGGCGAGGTGATCCGCTACGTCACCGAGAAGTACGGTGAGGACCGGGTCTCGATGATCGTCACCTACGGCACGATCAAGGCCAAGCAGGCCGTCAAGGACTCCTCCCGCATCCTGGGCTACCCGTTCGCGATGGGTGACCGGATCACCAAGGCGATGCCGCCGGCGGTGATGGGCAAGGACGTCCCGCTGCAGGAGGTATTCGACCCCGAGCACAAGCGCTACGGCGAGGGCGGCGAGTTCCGGGCGCTGTACGACGGCGACCCGGACGTGAAACGGGTCGTCGACACCGCGATCGGCATCGAGGGGCTCAAGCGCCAGTGGGGCGTGCACGCAGCGGGCGTGATCATGTCCAGCGAGCCGCTGATCGACGTGATCCCGCTGCTGAAGCGTCCGGCCGACGGGGCGATGATCACGCAGTTCGACTACCCGACCTGCGAGGCCCTCGGGCTGATCAAGATGGACTTCCTCGGGCTCCGCAACCTCACCGTGCTCGACGACGCGGTCAAGAACATCAAGGCGAACCGCGGCGAGGACGTCGTCCTGGAGGACCTCGAGCTCACCGACCCGGCGACCTACGACCTGCTCGCCCGCGGCGACACCCTCGGCGTTTTCCAGCTCGACGGCGGTCCGATGCGCTCCCTCCTCCGGTCGATGCGGCCCGACCAGTTCGAGGACATCTCCGCGGTCGGCGCGCTCTACCGACCGGGCCCGATGGGCGCCGACTCGCACAACAAGTACGCCCGCCGCAAGACCGGCCGGGAGCCGGTGGAGCCGATCCACCCGGAGCTGGCCGAGGCGCTCGAGGACGTCCTGGGAGAGACCTACGGGTTGATCGTCTACCAGGAGCAGGTGATGGCGATCGCCCAGAAGCTGGCCGGGTACACCCTCGGTCAAGCGGACCTGCTGCGTCGCGCGATGGGCAAGAAGAAGAAGTCCGAGCTGGACAAGCAGTTCGAGGCCTTCTCCGCGGGCATGCGCGAGCGCGGCTTCTCGATGGACGCGGTCAACACGCTGTGGGACATCCTGCTCCCGTTCTCCGACTACGCCTTCAACAAGGCGCACTCCGCGGCGTACGGGGTGGTCTCGTACTACACCGCCTACCTCAAGGCGAACTACCCGGCCGAGTACATGGCCGCGCTGCTGACGTCCGTCAAGGACGACAAGGACAAGATGGCGATCTACCTCAACGAGTGCCGTCGGATGAAGATCCAGGTCCTGCCGCCGGACGTCAACGAGTCCTCCGCGGACTTCACCCCGGTCGGCAACGACATCCGGTTCGGTCTCGGCGCGATCCGCAACGTGGGCCACAACGTCGTCGACGGGATCGTCGCCGCCCGGCTCGAGAAGGGCCGGTACGTCGACTTCAACGACTTCATGGAGAAGGTCCCCGCGCTGGTCTGCAACAAACGGGTGATCGAGTCGCTGATCAAGGCCGGCGCGTTCGACGACATGAAGCACAAGCGCCGTGCGCTGGTGGCGATCCACGAGAACGCTGTCGACCAGTACGTCGACATCAAGAAGAACGAGGCGATCGGTCAGGACTCGCTGTTCGCGGGGCTCGACGGTCTCGACGGTGCGGACGGTGTCGGGTTCGGAGTCTCGGTCACGATCCCTGACATCGAGGACTGGGACAAGATGACGCTGCTGGGCCACGAGCGGGAGATGCTCGGCCTCTACGTCAGCGACCACCCGCTGCTCGGTCTCGAGCACGTCCTCGCCGCGAGTGCCGACTGCACGATCGGTCAGCTGATGCTCGACGAGGAGCGCGCCGACAACTCCACGGTCACGATCTCCGGTCTGATCACCTCGGTTCAACGCAAGTTGACCAAGCGCGGCGACACCTGGGCGATGGTCACCGTCGAGGACCTCGACGGGGCGATCGACGTGCTGCTGTTCCCCAGCGCCTACCAGCTCGCCGCGACGTACCTCACCGAGGACGCGATCGTCACTGTCAAGGGTCGGCTCTCGCGGCAGAAGGACCAGCCCGAGCTCCACGGCCAGGAGGTCACCCTTCCCGACCTGAACGACGGACCCAGCGGCCCGGTGGTGATCTCGATGCCGTCGACCCGGTGCACCTCGGCGGTCGTGGACCAGCTCAAGGAGGTCCTGGGTACGCATCCCGGGATGTCGGAAGTGCGACTCAGGCTGATGAGCCGGGAGTCGACCAAGGTGATGCGCTTGCCGGACCGACTGCGGGTGACCCCGAGCCCGGCGCTCTTCGCGGACCTCAAACAACTCCTCGGACCCGGGTGCCTGTCATGACCGAGCTCGTCACGCACACGACTCCCGAGCCGAGGGCACAACGGATGCTCCGTGGCCTGCAACCAGGCCTCCACGAGGCGGCCGTGGTGCTGGGGCTCTTCGCCGTCCTGGGAGTCGTCGGTGGGGTGGTCTGGGAGCTCGTCGCTCCCTTGGCCGAGTACACCCGGGTAGCGGAGAACGGCACGATGGGCGAGGAAGAGCTGGCCCGGCAGTTCGACGCCACGGGATGGTTCGTGGCGATCGCTGCGGTCGGCGGCCTCGTCACCGGGTTCGTGCTCCTGCTGCTGCGCCGGCGCACCCCGATTCTCACCGTGGTCCTGGTGGCCGTCGGTGGCGGCGTTGCCAGCCTGGTGATGGCCCTGGTGGGGTTCGCCCTCGGTCCGGCTGACCCCAACGACGTCCTGCAGGCCGCTGCGCTCGGGGACAAGGTGCCGCTCCAGCTCCAGGTCGAAGGAGCCGGTGCCTACCTGGTGTGGTCGATCTCCGCGATGGCAGGGGCTCTGGCAGCGCTGTTGTTCTACGAGAGCCCCGCGGAGCAGGCGGCTCGTGAGGAGAGAATCCTGCTCTCCTTCCCCCCGAACGGTTAGGGTGCGTCGTCGGCCGTTGACTCGGGCCCCGTCGATCTGAGGATGTACCCATGTCTGACCCCCACGTTCCCGGCGGGCTTCCGCAGCCCGAGAGCGCCGAGCCGACCGAGACGCCGTCCGGAGACGCGTCGGCGACGGGTCCCGGTCGCCGCCGGCGGCGTACCGCGGTCGTGGCGCTGGTGGCCCTGGTCGTCTCGGCTGTCCTCGGTGGCGGTGCCTTCGCCGTCTACACGGTCTTCTTCGACGGCGGTCCGCGGCCGGCCGACGTCCTGCCCGCCTCGACGTTGGCCGTACTGAGCATCGACCTCGACCCGTCCGCCGGTCAGAAGATCGAGGCCCTCAAGACGATCCGGAAGTTCCCTCAGCTCAAGGAAGATCTCGGGCTCGACCCCACCGACGACCTGCGCAAGTACTTCGTCGAAGAGGCGATCGAGTGCGACGACGTCGATTTCGACGCTGAGGTGAAACCCTGGATCGGGAAGCGTGCCGCCGTTGCCGCTGTGGACCTCGGTGGTGACGCGCCGGTTCCGGTGCTGGCGCTCCAGATCACCGACCAGCAGAAGGCCGACGCCGGATTCGAGAAGCTCGCCGAGTGCGCCGAGGAAGACCTCGGCTTCGTCGTCGGTACCGAGTACCTGATCGCCAGCGACAGCGCCGAGCACGCCCAGGCGGTTCTCGTCTCCGGCGGGCAGGAGAGCCTCGCCGACGATACGAAGTACCAGAAGTGGACCGACGAAGCCGGCGACCAGGGGATCCTCAACTTCTACCTCGCCGAGCGTGCGGCGGACTACCTGATCGACGCTCTCGAGTCGTTCTCGGGCGACATGCTGGGCTTCGGCGGTGGGGCGTTCAGCGACGAGTTCAGCGAGGAATTCGGGGAGGACTTCGAGGAGGAGTTCAGCCGCGAGTTCGGCGACGGTGCCGGGTTCGCCGGCGAGTCCGCGCCGCCGGCAGCGGAGGACGAGTGCACGGACGCCCTCGAGGACCCGTTCGCGGCGATCAAGGACCAGTTGGAGGAGTTCGACGGGCTCGCGGGTACGGTCCGGTTCGCCGGTGGTGGCATGGAGTTGTCCGTGGTCGCCGGTGGATTCGGCCAGTTCGCCTCGACGGACGCGGTCGGTGACGAGATCGGTGCGCTGCCGGCGGACACCGCTCTGGCCGCCGGGTTCGCCGTGCCGACGGACTACGCGAACGACCTCGTCGAGGGGCTCTCCTGCAGCGCCGAGTCCGGCGGACCGGACCTGGTCGCCGAGTTCGAGGAGGCCGTCGGGCTGGATCTGCCCGGCGACCTCGACACGCTCCTCGGGACCGCATGGACCCTGTCGGTGGGCGGGGACGCTCCGGACGACCTCGGCGAGATCGAAGGACTGGCCGACCTTCCGGTCGGACTCGCCCTGCACGGCGACGCCGACGCCATCGCGGAGGTGATCGCCACGATCGAGGAGAGCTTCAGCACGAGCCTCGAGGACGAGATCGGCGTCGGGATCACCAACTCCGACTCGCTGGTCGTCCTCAGCCCGTCGGAGGAGTACGCCGAGGCCCTGCTCGGCGGTGGTGGGCTCGGGGCCACCGAGGAGTTCCGCGATGCCGTGCCCAAGGCCGACAAGTCCAACGCGCTCCTGTACCTCGACTTCGACAGCGAGTGGCGTACGGCGTTGATCGATCTGGCCCAGGGTCAGGGCGCCAGCCGGTCCGACATCGATGCGGCGAAGGAGAACACCGAGCCGCTGAAGTCACTCGGCGTGAGCAGTTGGGTCGAAGGTGAGGCCACGCACCTCCTGCTCAAGCTCTCGACCCGCTGACCGCGTTCACCGGCCGGCCCGGATCCGGGCCGTGCCGGCGCCGGTGGCCGCGACCAGGTCGTCCGGGGACAGACCCAGGTCCAGGCCACGGCGTCCACCGCTCACGTAGACCACCGGGCGGTCCAGGGCCGAGTCGTCGACGACGGTGCGCAGCCGGCGCTTCTGGCCGAGCGGGGAGATCCCACCGACGACGTACCCGGTGACCCGGGACGCCGTCGAGGGATCGGCCATCGTCGCACGCTTCGCCCCGACCGCCGCTGCGAGCGCCTTCAGGTCGAGCTGGCAGCTCACCGGGACGACCCCGACGACCAGGTCGCCGTCGGCCTCGGCGAGCAGTGTCTTGAAGACGGCGTCCGGCTCCAAACCCAGGGCCTCGGCCGCTTCCAGGCCGTAGCTGGCTGCCGCGGGGTCGTGCTCGTAGGTGTGCACCGTGAACGGGATTCCCGCCCTCTCCAGGGCGACGATCGCGGGGGTCCCCCCAGGTGCTCGGCGTGCCACGGCGCTCCTAGTTCGGCGACCAGCGGGTCCGCGCGACCTCCGTCGCGGGAAGGCTGGGGACCGCCCGCATCGCGCGCATCTCCTCGCGGAGCAGGTGCCGGAGCATGGCCAACCGGGTGCCGGCGTCCGGCGCTTCGAGCAGGCCCTGGCGCTCGTCCTGGCTGAGCAGGCAGGTCGCGGCGAGCGAGTAGGAGAGGTACGTCGGGTCCCGCGGCATCGGTCCGGCCAGGACAGGGCCGCCGCGGAGGGTCGAGAGCCGGTCCCGGTACTCCTCGAAGGTGGTCAGGGTGCGTGACGCCTCCAGGTCGATCTCGGGGTCCAGCCCGTCGTCGGCGTCGTCGACCAGCTCGCACTCCGCGCGGAGGTAGTCGCCGCTGCCGTCGACGGTGTTCAGCACGATCCGCTGCCGGCCGGTCACCTCGATGTCGAAGCGACCGTCGTCGTACCGCTCGGACTCGGTCAGCTGGACCAGCGTGCCGGTACGGTGCATCGACTGCATCCCGTGGTCACCGACCTCGTACCCCTCGCGGATCGCGACCACGGCGAAGACCCGGTCCGCCGGGTCGGTGATCTGGAGCAGGTCACGCATCAGCGAGCGGTAGCGGTCCTCGAAGATGTGCAACGGCGTGACGACCCCCGGGAAGAGCACCGCGTTCAGTGGGAACACCGGGATCGTCGTCACGGCACCAACTTATGCCCGTCCAGGTGACCGAGCGGTGAAATCCGGTCGGAGTCGTGCGGTGGGCTTCCCTAGACTGGAACCATGCTGCGCAGGATCGACCTCAGGGACGCCGGTTCCGGGAGCGTCTCGGGGACCCCGGACTACCGCGCCCTGGTGCCGCGAGCCGACTTCGACGTCGAGGCCGCCCTGCAGGTGGTGCGGCCGATCTGCGACGACGTCCGTGATCGGGGTGTCCCGGCGATCCTGGAGTACTCGGCGAAGTTCGACGGGGTGGAGAACGACGAGATCGCCGTCCCGCGCGAGGCGCTGACCCGCGCGCTCGCCGAGCTCGACCCGGCCGTCCGAGCCGGCCTGGAGGAATCGATCCGGCGGTTGCGGCTGACCTGCGAGGCCGAGCTCGAGCAGGACGTCGTGAGCGATCTCGGCCCCGGTGCCCGGGTGACCCAGCGGATGATCCCGGTCGACCGGGTCGGACTGTACGTCCCCGGCGGAGTCGCGCCGCTGGTCTCCAGCGTCGTGATGAACGTGGTCCCCGCGCAGGTCGCCGGCGTGGGGTCGATCGCCCTGACCAGCTCGCCGCAGAAGACCTTCGACGGACTCCCGCACCCGACCATCCTGGCCGCCTGCGAGCTCCTCGGGATCGAGGAGGTGTACGCCGTCGGGGGCGCTCAGGCGATCGCCATGCTCGCGTACGGCGCCGGGCCGTGCCGCAAGGTGGACCTGGTCACCGGACCGGGCAATATCTACACCGTCTCGGCCAAGCGTCTGCTCAAGGGCGTCGTCGGCATCGACTCCGAGGCGGGTCCCACCGAGATCGCCGTGCTCGCCGACGACACCGCGGACGCGGCGTTCGTCGCTGCTGACCTGATCAGCCAGGCCGAGCACGACCCGCTCGCCGGCTCGGTGCTGGTCACCGACTCGCTGCGGCTGGCCGACGAGGTCGACGCCGAGCTGGACAAGCAGATCGCGGTGACCCGGCACGTCGATCGGATCCGCACCGCGCTCACCGGGAAGCAGTCCGGCACCGTGCTGGTCACCGACATCGACCAGGGTCTGGAGGTGGTGAACGCCTACGCCGCCGAGCACCTCGAGATCCAGACCGCTGACCCGGCGGCGGTCGCGGCTCGGGTCCGCAACGCCGGCGCGATCTTCGTCGGCCCGTTCGCGCCGGTCTCGCTCGGCGACTACTGCGCCGGGTCGAACCACGTGCTCCCGACGGGGGGCTGTGCCTGTCACTCCTCGGGGCTCTCGGTGCGCGCGTTCCTGCGCGCCGTGCACGTGATCGAGTACTCCTCCGCGGCGCTCCGCGAGGTCGCCGAGCACGTGATGACCCTGGCGGACGCCGAGGACCTCCCGGGTCACGGCGCTGCGGTACGGGCGCGGCTGCTCGGGTCGGGGGACACAGCTTGACCTGGCCACCTCTGCGGGACGAGCTGCTCGGCGTCGAGCCGTACGGAGCACCTCAGCTGGACGTTCCCGTCTGCCTGAACGTCAACGAGAACCCGTACCCGCCCTCGGCGGCGGTGGTCGCCGACGTCGCGACGGCGGTGGCGCGTGCTGCGAGCACCCTGAACCGCTACCCGGACCGGGAGTTCACCGAGCTCCGGACCGGGCTGGCTGCCTACCTGAACACCGCCGGGGGCAGCGGGATCACCCCGGAGCAGGTCTGGGCCGCGAACGGCTCCAACGAGATCATGCTGCAGATCCTGCAGGCCTTCGGTGGGCCCGGGAGGACGGCGGTCTCGTTCGCGCCGACGTACTCGATGTACCCGGAGTACGCCCGGGACGCGATGACCGGCTGGGTGTCCGGACGGCGCCACGAGGACTTCTCCTTCGACCTCGAGCACGCAGCAGAGCTGATCGCCGAGCACCGCCCGACGGTGGTGCTGCTGCCGTCGCCGAACAACCCGACCGGGACGGCCCTGCCGCACGAGGTGATCGGGACGCTGGCCGACCAGGTCGCGACCGTCGGCGGCGTCCTGGTCATCGACGAGGCGTACGCCGAGTTCCGCCGGGAGGGGACGCCGTCGGCGCTCGAACTCCTGCACGAGCACCGGAACCTCATCGTCACCCGGACGATGAGCAAGGCCTTCGCCCTGGCAGGCGCCCGGCTCGGCTACCTCGCCGCCGCACCGGAGATCTGCGACGCGCTCCGGGTCGTCCGGCTGCCCTACCACCTCTCCGCGGTCACCCAGGCGACCGCGTCGGCGGCGCTGCGGCACGCCGAGGAGCTCCTCGGGAAGGTCGCCGAGCTGCGCCGGGAGCGGGACCGCACGGTGGCCTGGTTGCGGACCCAGGGACACGAGGTCGCGGACTCGGACGCCAACTTCTGCCTGTTCGGTCGGTTCGCCGACCGGCACGCGGTCTGGCAGGGCCTGCTCGATCGTGGCGTCCTGATCCGCGAGACTGGTCCCGACGGCTGGCTGCGCGTCTCGATCGGCACGCCCGAGGAAATGACTGCGTTCCGGGACGCCCTGACCGCCACACTGGACGCAACCACAGCACTGCCCACGCAGACCGAGCACATGAAGGACGGACGATGACCACGCGTACTGCGCGACTGGAGCGGGAGACCAAGGAGTCCAAGGTCCTCGTCGAGATCGACCTCGACGGCACCGGCCGGACCGAGGTCTCCACCGGCGTCGGCTTCTACGACCACATGCTCACCGCGTTCGGACGGCACGCCCTGTTCGACCTCACGGTCCGCACCGAGGGTGACACCCACATCGACGCCCACCACACCGTCGAGGACACCGCGATCGTGCTCGGCGACGCCCTGAAGATCGCGCTCGGCGACAAGGCGGGGATCCGGCGCTTCGGCGACTCCCTGGTTCCCCTCGACGAAGCGCTGGTGCAGTGCGCGGTCGACGTGTCCGGCCGGCCCTACTGCGTCCACCTCGGTGAGCCGGAGGGGCAGCAGTTCGTCTCCATCGGTGACGCCTACCTCGGGTCCCTGACCCGGCACGTCTTCGAGACCCTGGCGCACCACGCCCAGCTGGCGCTGCACGTCCGGGTGCTCTCGGGCCGCGACCCGCACCACATCGTCGAGTCGCAGTTCAAGGCGGTCGCCCGGGCACTGCGCGACGCGGTGGCCTTCGACCCGCGGGAGACGGGCGTGCCTTCGACCAAGGGGACCCTCTAGATGGAGGCTCGCCCTGAGGAGGGCGGTTCCCGCCCGTCTCGAAGGGTCGTCGTCCTGGACTACGGCTCGGGGAACCTCCGCTCGGCCGTGCGCGCCCTCGAGCGGGCCGGGGCCGACGTCACGCTCACCTCGGACAAGAAGGCCGCGCTGGACGCCGACGGCCTCGTCGTGCCCGGGGTCGGCGCCTACGCCGCCTGCATGGCAGGTCTGAGCGCCGTCAAGGGGCCGGAGATCATCGGTCGCCGGCTCGCCGGGGGTCGCCCGGTCCTGGGCATCTGCGTCGGCATGCAGGTGCTCTTCGAGACCGGGGTCGAGCACGGGGTCACGACCGAGGGGTGCGCCGAATGGCCCGGTACCGTCGAGCGGCTCCAGGCCCCCGTCGTCCCGCACATGGGGTGGAACACCGTCGAGGTCCCGGACGGCACCACGCTCTTCGACGGGGTGGCGGACCAACGCTTCTACTTCGTGCACTCCTACGGAGTCCGCGACTGGACGCTGGTCACCAACGACCGGACCCGGGCGCCGTTGGTGACCTGGGCCGAGCACGGTGGCGACCGGTTCGTCGCCGCCGTCGAGAACGGGCCGCTGTGCGCGACCCAGTTCCACCCCGAGAAGTCCGGCGACGCGGGAGCCCGGCTGCTGGCCAACTGGGTGGGCTCGTTGTGAGCGCCCCCGCCGTCCCCGTCACCACTGCGTCCGTCGTCTAGCCCCAGGAGTCCTCCCGTGTCAGAAGCCACCACCGGATCCAGCCACCTCGAGCTGCTGCCGGCCGTCGACATCGCCGACGGCCACGCGGTCCAGCTCGTCCAAGGGGTCGCCGGGTCCGAGAAGAAGTTCGGCGACCCGATCGAGGCGGCGCTGCGGTGGCAGGAAGCCGGTGCGGAGTGGCTGCACCTGGTGGACCTCGATGCTGCGTTCGGGCGCGGAAACAACCGCGAGCTCCAGGCCGAGATCGTCGGCCGCCTCGACATCAAGGTGGAGATGAGCGGTGGTATCCGCGACGACGAGTCCCTCGCCGCGGCGATGGCCACCGGGTGCCGACGGGTCAACATCGGTACCGCCGCGCTCGAGCAGCCCGAGTGGTGCGCCGCGGCGATCGCCACGTACGGCGACCGGGTCGCGATCGGCCTCGACGTCCGCGGCACGACGCTGGCCGCCCGCGGGTGGACCCGCGACGGCGGGGACCTCTACGAGGTGCTGACCCGCCTCGACGCCGAGGGCTGCGCCCGGTACGTCGTGACCGACGTCAACAAGGACGGCATGCTCCAGGGCCCGAACCTCCAGCTGCTCACCGATGTCTGCGGTGTCACCGACCGGCCCGTGGTCGCGTCCGGTGGGATCACCGAGCTGCACGACCTGGAGGCTCTGATGGGCTTGGTCGCGGTCGGTGTCGAGGGAGCGATCATCGGCACCGCGCTCTACGAGGGCCGCTTCACCCTGGAGGACGCCCTGCGGCTGACCTGGCCGGAGCGGTTCAGCTCATGACGCTCGCCGTGCGCGTGATCCCGTGCCTGGACGTCGACGGCGGCCGGGTGGTCAAGGGCATCAACTTCCGTGAGCTCCGGGACGCGGGCGACCCCGTCGAGCTGGCCAAGGTGTACGACGCCGAAGGGGCCGACGAGCTGACCTTCCTGGACATCTCGGCCTCCCACGAGGGTCGGGCGACGACGATGGAGATCGTCTCGCGCACCGCCGAGCAGGTCTTCATCCCGCTGACCGTCGGAGGCGGGGTCAGCAGCGTCGAGGATGTCGACCGGCTGTTGCGCGCCGGCGCCGACAAGGTCGCGGTGAACACCGCCGCGCTGCGACGCCCCGAGCTGGTCGCGGAGATCGCCGACCGGTTCGGCAACCAAGTGCTGGTGCTCTCGGTCGATGCCCGTCGGGCAGCCGGCACCGACTCCGGTTTCGAGGTGACCACCCACGGCGGTCGGCAGTCGGCCGGCAAGGACGCGGTCGCCTGGGCGGTGGAGGCTGCCCGGTTGGGCGCCGGGGAGATCCTGCTGAACGCGATGGACGCCGACGGCACCGAGGACGGGTTCGACCTCGAGCTGATCCGCCTGGTCCGGGCCGCGGTGAGCATCCCCGTGATCGCCAGCGGTGGCGCCGGAGCGGTGAACCACTTCGCTCCCGCGGTCGACGCCGGCGCCGATGCCGTGCTGGCGGCCACCGTCTTCCACTTCGGCACCCTGCGGATCGGCGAGGTCAAGCAGGCGCTCGCCACCGCGGGGCACCCGGTCCGCTAACCCGCTCAGGAGTCGGGGGTCCAGCAGAGGCCGTAACGCTGGCCGGCGGCCCACTGGGCCTTGGTCGGCCACTCAAAGCTCCAGCGGAACTGCCTGGCCCCGTCGGCCCGCCGGGCGGCCACGTCGCGGCACTGCTGGTCGGCCGTCGCCCCGGCGCCCTTAGCCAGGTAGCGGGTGCTGCG
Source organism: Marmoricola sp. (assembly GCA_041618295.1). Lineage (GTDB taxonomy): Bacteria > Actinomycetota > Actinomycetes > Propionibacteriales > Nocardioidaceae > Marmoricola. The sequence continues at coordinate 13,025 of JBFJNH010000040.1, read as the reverse complement.
CGGGAGCGCGATCGTCGCCCGCGCCCGCCAGGTGTGCTTCGCCGCGCAGATGACGCGCGCGAAGCTCCGCGCGGACGGCGCCGCGGTGCCGCAGGTGCCGTACCGGTTCAACACCCCCGGACGGTCCAGCAGTCCCTTGGTCGCCCGGGGGAGCGGTGCCAGCGACCGGGGGCTCGAGGCGATCACCAGGTCGCACCGGAACCAGAGCGCTCCCTGATCACTCTGCGCCAGCGTCGGGCTGAACCAGACAGCCTGGACCCGGGAGAGCCGCTGGGTCTCGGTGCTGCCGCCGACGTGCCGGTCGACGAGCCTGCGGCAGCGGGTCGCCACCTGGCGTTGGACGCGGGCGGAGTCCACCGCGAGCAGGTGTCCGTCGAGCACTGGCTCGAGGCGGCCGACCGAGACGGTGACGGCATTGTGCGGGCCGGTGCAGGGGACCGGTGCGGCTGCGTTCGTGGCTCGCAACGCGTCCGCCATCGTCAGCTGGTAGCAGGCACCCCGCTTCGGAGGCTCGGGCGCGGTCGGACCGGCAGCCCGGTCCGCGGCGGGAGCGCTCTCGGGCTCCGGGTCACCGCCGCAGCCGGAGAGGACCGACCCGGTGACCACCAGAGCGGCGACGGCGATCGCCGTACGGGCGCGGAGTCTCATGCTGCGGTCTTCGCCCAGCAGATCGACCGCCGGTTCCCCGCCGCCCACCGGTCTTCGCGGAACCAGGTGTAGCCGAAGTCGTACTCCGGCGGGTAGCCGAGCCAGCCGCCGACCGAGTCCTGGCAGTAGTCCCGGGTTCGGACCTGGACGACGCGGTCGCCGGGGTAGGGGTCCCCGGGCTCCCCGACCTTGATCGTGGTGACCGCGCGCCAGGTGTGCTTCTCGGTGCAGGGGACCTTGGTGCTCTTCGCGACCGTCTCCCCGTACGCGCAGGTCAGCCAGGCGTCGGGCTTCTCGGTCGCGAGGAGACCCTCCACGTCGGTGGGCAGGTCCCGCAGCCGGCTCGCGTCTGCTGGGCCGCCGACCACGTCGCAGCGGTACCAGCGTGCCCCGCGGTCCCAGGCGCGCTCCGAGGGGCGGAACCACGCCCAGCTCAGCTGCGAGCGCATCACCAGGCTCTCGTCGGCCCCGAGGAACGTCCGGAACGCCTTCTGGCAGGCCGCGTGCACGTGCCTGCCGTGCCGGCGGTCGCCGTACCCGGCGCCTGTCGAGGCGGGGAGTTCTCCGGTGGCGAAGGTCTGCGCGGTGTGGTCCTCCGTGCACGGGACGTGCGCGGAGACGTTCGTCGGCCTCTCTAGGTCGGCGGCGGTCAGGTCGCGGCAGACGCCCACGGCGGGCGGCGTTGCGGCGTCGGACTCGTCGTCGCGGTGGAACGGGTTCCCGCACCCGGCCAGCAGGGCGCCAGCGACCAGGACGCAGGACGTCCGGTAGAGGCCTTGCAGCACGGACCCTCCTCAGCCGCCGAGCAACGCGGCGATCGTACCGCCCAGCTCGTACGCCGACGCCCGGCTCTCCGTGGTGAGGTCGCCGAGGACCTCGAGCACGTCGTACCCCTGCTTCCAGCCCAGGGCGCCGGTGATCGCCAGCACCGAGCGCACCGCCCCGACGGTGTCGTAGCGGCCGTGGACGTAGAGCCCGAACGGGCGCCCGCTGGTCGCCCCGGCGCTGGTGCCGGCGGACCCCCCGGCGTCCAGGGCGCCGCCGATCTGCAGGAACGTGCTGTCGAAGAGGTGCTTGAGGGCTCCGGACATGTACCCGAAGTTCGCCGAGGTGCCCAGCACGTACCCGTCCGCGGCGAGCAGGTCGTCAGCGGTGGCCTCCAGCGCGGGGCGGACCACGACCTCGACGCCGACGATCTCCGGGTCGCCGGCACCGGCGACGACCTGGTCGGTCAGGGTCGACAGCGAGTGGGTCGGGGAGTGGTGGACCACCAGGAGGCGCGGCATGGTTCCAGTGTGCCCCGCGGCGGGAGCCGCTATGCTGGACGGGTCATGTTGATGCGCCAGCTCCTTCTTCGCTGCCGCAGCGAGGTCTGCCAGAGTTGATCCTCTGGGGTCGGACCCCCTCGCTGCGGAGTGTTCCTGTACGCCGGCACCCACCTTCCAGCGAAGAGATGAACCCATGACTGAGACGAATCACGGCGCGCCGATCAGGTTGAGCCGGACCAGCAACACCCAGCAGCCCAGCGGGATGCCCTTCGACCGGTACCGGGCCTTCGAGCCGGTCACCGTGCCCGACCGGACCTGGCCGAACCAGCGGATCACGCACGCGCCCCGGTGGCTCTCCACCGACCTGCGCGACGGCAACCAGGCCCTGATCGACCCGATGACCCCGGACCGCAAGATGCGGATGTTCGAGCTGCTCGTCAAGCTCGGCTACAAGGAGATCGAGGTCGGGTTCCCGGCGGCGAGCCAGACCGATTTCGACTTCGTCCGGCAGCTCGTCGAGGGTGACCGGATTCCCGACGACGTTCGGGTCTCGGTGCTGACCCAGGCACGCGAGGACCTGATCGAGCGGACGGTCTCGTCGCTGGTCGGCGCGCCGAACGCGACCGTGCACCTGTACAACGCGACGGCTCCGCTGTTCCGGCGGGTCGTCTTCGGCGTGAGCGAGGCTGAGTGCATCGCGATCGCGACCCGCGGCACCGAGTGGGTGATGAAGTACGCCGAGCAGTTCCTCGGCGACACGCACTTCGGTTACCAGTACAGCCCGGAGATATTCACCCAGACCCCCACCGACTTCGCGCTCGAGGTCTGCGAGCGAGTCTCCGACGTGTGGCAGCCCGAGGTCGGTCGCGAGATCATCCTCAACCTGCCGGCCACGGTGGAGATGTCGACGCCCAACACCTACGCCGACCAGATCGAGTACTTCGGCCGCAACCTGACCCGCCGGGAGCACTCTGCGATCAGCCTGCACCCGCACAACGACCGCGGCACCGCGGTCGCCGCGACCGAGCTCGGTCTGATGGCCGGTGCGGACCGGGTCGAGGGGTGCCTGTTCGGCCATGGTGAGCGGACCGGCAACGTCGACCTGGTGACGCTGGCGATGAACCTGTTCAGCCAGGGCATCGATCCGCAGATCGACCTCTCCGACATCGACGAGGTCCGTCGTACGGTCGAGTACTGCACCCAGCTGCCGGTGCACCCGCGGCACCCGTACGCCGGTGACCTCGTCTACACCGCGTTCTCCGGCTCGCACCAGGACGCGATCAAGAAGGGTCTGGAGGACCTGGACCGGATCGCGGCGGAGCGCGGTGTCCCGGTCGGGGAGGTGCCGTGGGAGGCCCCGTACCTGCCGATCGACCCCAAGGACGTCGGCCGGACCTACGAGGCCGTGATCCGGGTCAACAGCCAGTCCGGCAAGGGTGGCGTCGCGTACGTGATGAAGGCCGAGCACAAGCTGGACCTGCCGCGCCGCCTGCAGATCGAGTTCAGCCGGGTGGTCCAGCGGGCCACCGACGACTCCGGCAAGGAGATCACCGGCGAGGAGATCTGGGCTGCCTTCCAGGCCGAGTACCTCACCCGCGAGGCCCCGCTGCGGCTGGACACGGTGCACACGTCCTCGGCGGCGGGGGAGAAGGACCAGCTCAGCACGGTGGTCTTCGTCGACGGGGAGCGCCGTGAGCTGACCGGTTCGGGCAACGGTCCGATCGCGGCGTTCGTCGAGGCGATCAACGGCCTCGAGCTGGACCTCGACGTCCGTGTCCTGGACTACAACGAGCACGCCCTCTCCTCCGGCGGAGACGCCATCGCGGCGGCGTACGTCGAGTGCGCCGTGCGCGGGGAGCTCCTCTGGGGCGTCGGGCTGGACGCGAACATCGTCACCGCATCGCTGAAGGCGGTCATCTCGGCCGTCAACCGGGCCTGAGTCCTGGGGCTGTCGGCACTCAGGCGGTCGGCAGCGTGATCGTGAAGGTGGACCCGGTCCCGGGCTCGGACTGCACGTCGATACCGCCGTGGTGGCTCTCCACGATGGAGCGGACGATGGCGAGTCCGAGCCCGGTGCCCTGGATGGCGTCCGGTTGGACGTTGCTGGAGCGGAAGAAGCGGATGAACACGTTCTCGAGCTCGTCGGCGGGGATCCCGATGCCGGTGTCGGCGACCGCGAGGGTGCAGCCGGTGCCGTCCTCGGTGGTCCCGACCCGGATCTCGATGGAGCCTCCGTCCGGGGTGAACTTGATCGCGTTGGTCAGCAGGTTCGTCACCGCGCGCTCGAGGTAGTGCGCATCGCCCTTGACCGTCACCGGTTCGTGGGGCATCTGCTGGCGCAGGTCCAGGCGACGTTGGGCGAGGAGCGGCATCACGGTCGCGTGGCTGGAGACCACCACGCTGCGCAGGTCGAGCGGCACGAGCTGAGCGGCAACCGTCCCGCTGCCCTGCGCGGCGAGCAGCAGCAGGTCGTTGGCGAGCGCCAGTAGCCGCTCGGCGTTCCGGTCGATGACCAGGATCATCTGGCGCTGCTGCGGTGTGAGCTGACCGGCGAGGCCGTCGGTGAGCAGCTCGGTGCTGCCGACGATGCTGGTCAGCGGGGTGCGCAGCTCGTGGCTGACCGTCGAGACGAAGTCGTCCTTGGCGCTGTCCAGGGCACGCAGGTGGTCGACGGCCGTCGACTCGCGTTCCAAGGCGCGTTTCAGGATCTCCTGGTTGCGCCGGTTCTCGGTGACGTCGCGGGCCACGAACAGGTAGCCGATCGGTCGTCCGGCGGCGTCGGCGATCAGGCTGGTCGTCATCGACACCTGGATCGGCATCCCGTCCGGCGGAACCCAGGTCCAGTCCCGGGTCTGCGGGGCGCCGTCTGCATCGACCGCCTCGACCAGCGACGCGAACCCCGGCACCGAGCCGCTTGCCGCTGCGCGGTCGGCGATCTCATCGGGATCCAGGAACTCCACGAAAGGTCGGCGGATCGCCTCGTCGCCGTCGATCCTGAGCATGGCCTCGGCGCCGGCGTTGACCAGCGTGATCGCGCCGCCGCGGTCGGTACCGACGATCGCCACGGTGGTGGCGGAGCGGAGCAGGTGCTGGAGCAGGTGCGAGGTAGCCCGCTCGGAGGTCACGTCGTTCGCGGTGAGCACGTAGTGGAGGGTGTCGTCGACCGGGTCGTGCAGGACGCCGTTGGAGAAGGTCACGATCCGCTCGCCGCCGGAGGCTGTCAGGATCAGGCTCTCGCCGTGTTCGGGCAAGGCCCCCCGCTCCGCGAGCTGGCGCCGGACCGCAGGCCACCGGTGCTCGGGCAGAAGCAGCTCCCAGAACGGCCGACCACGGAAGTCCTCCGCCGTGAAGCCGGTGAGATGAGTCGTCGCCGGGTTGACCGAGACGACGGTCCCGGCGCTGTCGGTGACCAGGATCGGGGTGCTCGAGGAGTCGATCACGGCCTCGGTGCGCTGCTTCTCGATCCGCGCGAACCTGGTCGCCTCGGTCTGCCCGTGCACCACCAGGGAGAGCGGCAGGCTGCTGAGCGCCAGGCTGATCAGGTACAGCTGGACGACCTGGCTGGTGCCGCCGCCGTGATGGGCGAACGGTCCCCAGTCGGCCAGCGTCATCGCGGTGACGAGGACCGACATCACGACCAGCTCGACCGCCACCACCCGGTAACCGAACGACAGGCCCGCCCAGATCAGGAACGGGATCGGTGCCCAGGCCAGGGTCAGGTCCTGGTCGGGCCCGAAGCTCAGCGCGGTCACCGTCAGCAGCAGGACCAGCTGCAGCGCGACCAGCGGTACCGGCGCACTGATCCGTTGACGGGGGATCAGGGCCAGGGGGGCTGCCACGACCATCGAGGTCCAGTGCGAGCTGGTGGTGGCCAGCAGGGTGCTCCCGAAGTCACCGCCGAGGAGAGCATCAGAGGTGGCCGCGACCCCCAGCGCCGCGATGAAGGCGCCGCCGAGGGAGATGATGAGGAGGCGGCCGAGGTCGGCCACCGTCCGCATCTGGCGGCCGATGCCGCGGTCGATGGCGGTGGCGACCAGGACCGTCTCGGCGATGTCGGAGAGCCCGAGAAGGACCGCCGCGTCGAACGGGCGCCCACACAGGACGTTGGCCAGGACGTACGCCGCGGTGAGCGCGGCGATCAGAGCCGGCCACCACCGTCGGGGCAGCAGCAGGAGGGTCAGCAGCGCGACTCCTCCCGCCGGCCACCAGACGGCGGTCGCCTCGGAGCTGTCGGTGATGGCGATCCCGAGCACCCCCGCGCCCAGGGTCGCGCCCACGAGGGCAACGGCGAGCCCTCGCGATCGCGTTGCATCCCCGGGCCGCTGCACACGTCGATTCTGCCGTACCTACGGGTCTCTCCGTGGCACTCTGGCCGGTATGACCCTGGTCTCCGAACGCATCGGCCAGTTCTTCGTCGAGGACCACCGCCTCGAGTTCACCGAGTACGGCGCGGGTGACCGCTGGGTGGTGCTGCTGCCCGGGCACCTGATGCCGCGCCGGATGCACCAGTCGTTGGCGCGCAAGATCGCTGCTGCCGGGGCTCACGTGGTCACCTTGGACCTGCTCGGTCAGGGGCGTTCGGACCGCCCGGCCGATCCGCTGCAGTACACCGGCACCGCGGGCGCCGACCAGGTGCTCGCGCTGCTGGACCACCTCGGCGTACCGGCTGCGGTGCTCGGCGGGACCGCGTTCGGGGCGAACCTCGCCCTGGAGACGGCGGTGCGTGCGCCCAGCCGTGTCCGAGGGCTGCTGCTGGACGCGCCCGTCCTGGAGAACAGCGTCCAGGCCGGCCTGGTGGCCGGCACCCCGTTGCTGCTGGCGGCCAGGTACGCACCACTCGCCGTTCGCGGCCTCCGGACGCTCTCCCGCGCGGTCCCGCGTGGGGTGGTGCCGTTCTGGGTTGGGATCGGCCTGGACGTCCTGGACCAGCGGCCCGCGTCGTTGGCGGCCAGCATCCACGGCCGTTTCTTCGGCCGGCTGGCGCCGTCAGCGGCCCAGCGCAGGGCGATCGAGGTGCCGGCGCTGGTCGTGGGCCACCGCCGCGACCCGCTGCACCCGGACACCGATGCCCAACTGTTGGCTGACGAGCTCACCGGGTCCCGCTTCCTCGGCGCCCGCAACCCCCTCGAGTGGCGGCTGCGGCCGGGACGGCTGGACGACGCCGCCGTCGCGTTCGTCACCGGGTGCTGGGAAGCCCCTGGGTCGGGACGGCTCCAGGCCTCCTCCTGAAGCCGGGCACGGCCGCCGCAGGATTTGTCCAATGAACCGGTAGCGTCGTAGTTCCGCCACTACGCTCGGGAACCGTTGTCACGCTGGAAGGGGGCTGGAGCGCATGCGTTCACGATCGGCCTTCGTGCGCGGCATCCAACAGCTCCTGGGCCACGAGCAGACGGATCCGCGGGTCGCCCAGTACGTCTTCCTGGTCCCGGTCCTGCTCGACCTGACCTACCTGCGCCTGAGCGGCGAGCCCGAGTTGGAGCGCTCCTACATCGCGGGCCTGGGCGTGATCGGTTTCGTCACCGTGGTGGCGATCGCGATCGGACGCGGGGCGGTCCGCGGCAACGCCAGCCTGCTGGTCCCGGTGCTGGACATCGCCGGGTTGGGGTTGCTCGAGGCCGACCCGGAGAGCTCGGCCACCGCGATGCTCGCTTTCCCTGCGATCTGGTTGGGTCTCCAGTTCGGCCGCCGGGGGATGCTCACCGCCGCTTTCGTCGCGGGGTTGGCGTTCGTGATCCCGATGTTCCTCCGCGACGACCCGTCCGCGGTCCTGGTCCGGACCGGGCTGCAGATCCTGGTGGCCGTGCTCTGCGCCCTGGTGGTCGCCGCGACGGCCGAGATGTGGCAGAGCAAGGTCGCCGAAGCGGCTGACGCCCAGCGGATGCTGGAACGAGCGGTCGGTGACAGTGCCGACCAGCGGCGGTTCACCGAGGCGATCCTGAACAGCGTCGACGTCGGGCTGGTGGCGCTGGACCGCCACGGCAAGGTGCACTCGACCAACCCTCGGCACCAACGGATCCTGGATTCGGTCGGCGGGGGCGACGAATCCCTCGATGCCGTGGGACGCACCTTCGGCCCGGACGGCTTCACCGCGCTCACCGAGGCGGAGCTGCCGACCTGGCGTGCCCTTCAGGGTGAGACGGTGCGGGACTACCTGATCTGGGTCGGTGACGACCCCAGCACCCGGCAGGCGTTCGCAGTCTCGATCTCGCCGTTCTTCACCCCGGCCGGCACCTTCGACGGGGCGGTGCTGGCCTACCACGACATCACCGAGCTGATGACGGCGGCGCGGCTCAAGGACGAGTTCGTGGCCACTGTCAGCCACGAGCTCCGAACGCCGTTGACCTCGATCGTCGGGTACGTCGACGTCCTCCTCGAGGACGTCGAGGAGATCCCCGAGGACGCCAAGCCGTTCCTGCTCACGGTCCAGCGCAACGCCCGTCGGCTGCACCGGCTGGTCGACGACCTGCTCTCCGATGCCCTCAAGCTCGGCAAGGCCGAGATCCACCTCGGCAGGATCTCCTTCGCCGCGGTGGTCCGGGCGTCGGCGATCGAAGCGGAGAAGTCCGCGCACCGCGCCGGCCTCGAGTTCGACTTCAAGGTCGGTCGCGCGATCCTGGAGATCCAGGGGGACAGCGAGCGGCTCGCCCAGGTGATCGACAACATCTTCAACAACGCCATCAAGTTCACCCCGCGCGGGGGACTGGTCAGCTGCCACGCGCAGCGCGAGGGGCGCGATGCCGTCGTCCGGATCTCCGACACCGGGCGGGGGATCCCTCCGGAGGAGCTCGAGGCCGTCTTCCAGAAGTTCTTCCGGTCCCCGGGCGTCCAGGTCGATGCCATCCCGGGCACCGGGCTGGGTCTGGCGATCTCCAAGACCATCGTCGAAGCTCACGGCGGGTCGATCGACGTGAGCAGCACCGTCGGTGTCGGCACCACCTTCGAGGTCAGGGTGCCGCTGGCCGGCCCGCGCGTCGCCCGTCCCGGCTGAATCCGGGTGGGACAATGTCCCGGTGCCCCTCTACAGCGACGAAGCCGTCGTGCTCCGCACCCACAAGCTTGCGGAAGCGGACCGGATCATCACGCTGCTCACCCGTGAGCGCGGGATCGTCCGCGCCGTGGCCAAGGGGGTACGACGGACCTCGTCGCGGTTCGGGTCCCGGTTGGAGCCGTTCACGCACGTTGATCTGCAGCTCGCCGAGGGCCGCAATCTGGACACCATCACCCAGGCGGTGACCCGTTCGTCGTTCGGGGAGTCGATCAGCGCCGACTACGACCGCTACACGGCCGCCTCGGTGATGGTGGAGACGGTCGAACGGCTGGTGGTCGAGGAACGGGAACCGGCCGTCCAGCAGTACCAGCTCCTGGTCGGCGGTCTGCGGGCGATGGCTGCGGGCCAGCACCGGGGTTCGGACGTGATGGACTCGTTCGTCCTGCGCTCGTTGGCGGTCGCGGGCTACGCGCCGTCGTTCGACGGGTGCGCCCGGTGCGGGCTCGAGGGTCCGCACCGGGACTTCCACCCTGCCTCCGGCGGGGTGCTCTGCAACGGCTGCCGGGTGCCGGGGTCGGCGCGTCCGGCGGCGGAGACGGTGGTGCTTCTCGGGGCGCTGCTCTCCGGCGACTGGTCGGCGATCGACACCGCGACCGACCGGGACCGGCGGGAGGCGCGCGGACTGATCTCGGCGTACCTGGCCTGGCACCTGGAGCGCGGGCTGCGCTCGCTGCCCTACGCCACCGGCTGAGCACGGGTTGCCCTAGGCTTCCTGTCGTGCGCAGGTCCCGTCGTGAGTCCCCGGTCCGCCGCGCCGTCGAGCACCCGGAGCCACACCCGAGCGGTGCGACACCGCCCCCGATCCCAGCCGATCTTGTGCCCGAGCACATCGCGGTGATCATGGACGGCAACGGCCGCTGGGCCAACCAGCGCGGGTTGCCGCGGACGGCGGGTCACGAGCGCGGTGAGCAGGCCCTGGTCGAGGTGGTCAAGGGGGCGATCGAGATCGGGGTGCAGGCTGTCTCGGCGTACGCGTTCTCGACCGAGAACTGGTCGCGCTCGCCCGAGGAGGTCCGGTTCCTGATGGGCTTCAACCGCGACGTCGTACGCCGCCGCCGGGAGGAGCTGCACGCCCTCGGAGTCCGGGTGCGGTGGGCCGGCCGCGCACCGCGCCTGTGGCGCTCGGTGATCAACGAGCTCCGCACGGCCGAGGAGCTGACCCGGGACAACGACGTGCTCACCCTGACGATGTGCGTCAACTACGGCGGCCGCGCCGAGATCGCCGACGCCGCCCGGGCACTCGCGCAGGACGTGCGGGCCGGGAAGGTGAACCCCGACCGGATCGACGAGCGCACCTTCGCCCGCTACCTCTACGTCCCCGAGGTGGGCGACGCCGACATGGTCTGGCGCACGTCGGGGGAGGAGCGGTTGAGCAATTTCATGCTCTGGCAGGCGGCGTACTCCGAGATGGTCTTCACCGACGTGCTCTGGCCCGACGTGGACCGGATCGAGCTCTGGAAGGCGATCGAGGTGTACGCCCGGCGGGACCGGAAGTTCGGCGCGGCCGAGGATCTGGTCTGACGGCTGGGCGGTCGGGGTCGGCATCAGTCTCGTAAACGGACGTTTCTGAAACTTCCTGGGTCGCGTGCAACCTTTCGGGCCGCGACTTCCGTGTAGACAGTGACAGGGGCAAGCATCGAGAGGACGTGGATGGGTTCGTCGCGTGATTCCGACTTTGACGAGTGGGTCCTTCACAACCGGGTCCGCTTGCAGAAGACCGCGTTCTTGATGTGCGGTGACTGGCATCTGGCTGACGATCTGGTGCAGGACGCGTTGATCAAGAGTTTCCCGAAGTGGCAGCGCATCGCCAACGCTGGTGACCCGGCCCCGTTCATGCGAAAGACCTTGATCCGGTTGTGTGTCGATCATGGGCGCAGGCCGTCGCGTCGAGAAGTCACCTCGGCAACGATCAGGGAGACAGTGCCAGCGAGCGACCCTGATTTCGATCACCTGCTGCATGCACTCCAAGAGGTGCCCACGGGCCAACGGGCGGTCTTGATCCTTCGCTATTTCGACGGCCTATCGGTTGAAGAAACAGCAGCGGCCACCCGGACCAGTGTCGGGAACGTGAAGAGCCAGAGCAGTCGAGGAATGGACGTACTCCGCTCGATTCTGGTCACCACCCCGGAAAGCGATAAGGCATGAACGAGACCGAACTTCACAACGTTTTCGTGACCCTGACCCGAAACCCTGCACCCAGTCGGTATGGCGTTGGGTCAGTCCGAGCAGCCAGCACTCGACGCAAGCGTCAGAAGTGGTCCGCTCTTGGAGCGGCGGTCGTCATTGGGAGCCTGATCGCTGGCACCACATGGCTGTTCAACCCCGGAGACTCTCCGAACCCCGCTCCGAACATCTTGGTGCCCTTCAACGAACCGATCGACCTCGAAGGCGATTGGGTGCTGACAACCCTGACTGATGCAACTGGTGATAAGTCGCTCATGGACGCAAAGAAGCAAGCACCCTCGCTCCGATTCGACGGCGGAGTACTGACAGGCAACTCAGGATGTTTCAAGATCGCAGGAACATACGAACCACCGACGGGCGATCGACTCGACCTGTCGAACGTTCGTCGAGTACCCAGTGACGCCTCCATTGGGGAAGATGCATGCGCCGGTCCGCCGTTCGATAAGCGGCTGAAAGACGTTCGCCACATCAGCGAAGCAGACGGCAAACTCCAACTGCATGCCGAGAACTGGATGATCATCGCTGTGCTTGAACGGGCTGATGCGCCGTTCACGGCTCCTGCGTTTCCGTGTTCAGAATCCGACCGCCAACCAACAGACCTCGATGTACCCGGTCCCGGACAGCCGACACCTGAAAAGGCGGTGGGTCCGTATGCCGATGGGAGGCAACTCGTCCTTGACCCGTCGAACCCAAATGTCGTCTACGCAGTGAACGCTGACGGGAGCGCGTACAGAACTTTCAGGGTTAGCAGGCAGACCGATGGTTGGTGGCCTGATGGATACACCCAATGTCGGGAGGGAGCAGCAAGGCCCTCCGGCGATCCCGACCCTGCTATCTGGGAACTTGCCCCCGGCCAGAACTTGACCGCGGACTCAACTGAGTTCGATGTTCTGGTTACCCGCAGCGGTTGTAACAGCGGCGTCACTGGCGACGTAAGCGAGCCAGTTATTGATTTCGGTACCGGCGGCAAGATTTCCGTGTCCTTCACCGTCCCTCACAGCGACGGAGGCTCCTGCCCCGGCAACGATGCAGTGCGGGTGACAGTGCGCTTGGGCGAGCCGATCGGGTATCGAGCCCTGGTGGATGGGCAATGCAGCAACACCAATCTGGCTACAACCGCGTTCTGCACGCCAAGTCGGGGCGTGAGGTGGGCTGCGCAATGAACTGGGGTTCAACTGTCCAAATAAAGTACATGCCGGGTGTTCACAAACGGACGGTTTCGTGCGGCCTAGCGCCACCAGCCATAGTTGGCCATCTCTACCGGCCAGCGCTTGACCCGCTAGCTCTGATCTCACTCGCGGCGGTTGGGCTCCTGCGGTGGCGGGAGTTCCTGGTACAGCACGGCGTCCCCGGGTAGCAGCGAGCCTTCAGTCGGGTAGCGGCGTGGGACACCGAAGCGACCTGTCAGATCGCCGACCTGTCCCTTACGGCGACGGTCGTGCCGGTAGGCGAGCACGAGGATTGTCGCGATCACGCCGAGCACGATCAACCAGAAGGTCATGTCCTCACTATGCGACGGAGCTGAAGCGTCGGCAAGTGCCTTGTCTGGCAGGCAAGCGCCATTATCTCGGCCCACGCGCGACAGTCGGTTGAGCGAATGGCCCCGTTTCGCAACGGCCGACATGGCGGGGTCCGCTCCGTGCCTGCAACCGGCCGGTTCTGTCGCACAATCCGTGAGTCCCCGCCTGTTCGGAGGCGGATTCAAGGGATGAGTGCAACACCTTGATGTGATCGATGTGATGGCATGGTGCGTCCTCGGCTTCCTATCGAGGTGCAGCGAAGGTTCTGGCAGCAGGTGGCGGCGGGAGTGTCGGTGACGAATGCCGGGGCTCTGGTCGGTGTGTCGCGTCCGACTGCGTGGAGGTTCTTCGCAGCAT
>JBFJNH010000039.1:0-29904 GCA_041618295.1 Marmoricola sp. | reverse complement strand
CGGCCGTGTTTCAGGCCGCCGCGCGCTGGTGACCTGCGGGGCCCTTCAGGGGCGTCCGAGGTAGACGTGCGCGAACTCTTCGCGGAGCTGCTCGACGATGAGGTCGCAGGCGGTGCGGATGACCTGCTGGGGCCGGTCGAGCTTGTAGGTGATGGTGAGCTTGCCGGCGTTGACGCGCACGCGGAGGCGGGCGGTCATGGCGACGGGGTCCTCGCCGATGAGCGGGCAGAGACGGAGCTCGAGGCGGTCGGGGAACGCGACCTGGTCGCTGCCGCCGCCGGTGATGGTGACGTCGTGGTCGAACTGGACGCCGATGCTGCCGTCGCTGAGACGCTGCCGGCTCTTGAACGAGCCGCCCGCGGAGCCTTCGAGGTCCTGGGCGAGCTCGAGCATGGTGGCGGCGTCGGGGTCGACGAGCTCGTTGTAGCCGTCCTCGATGTGCTCGGCGAACTCGAGCTGCGTGAGGGAGCACTGGTCGCTGCCGGCCCAGTGGTCCCATTCCGGGGTCGTGGTGAGCTTGAGGACGGCGCGATGGTCCCCCCAGCCCGGCCGGGCGCTGGGGTCGTGGTCGTTGAGGATGGCGGTGACGGTGCGCGAGTCGGCGTCGACCCAGATGGTGGTGCAGCCGTCTACGTGGCGGGTGGTGTACTTGATGAGGTCGCCGACGGTGGAAGGGTGGACCGTGTTGCGGGGGCGGGCCGGGTGGGGCTGCAGCGCCTCGAGGTCGATCGGTGTCGCCTGGGCGTCCTTCGGGGTGATGAGGTACGCCTGCTTGTCAGGCTCGACGACGAGGATCTGGGGGTCGGGGGCGAGGTCGGCGATCGCGTCGACGAGGCCGGCGCCCTGGTCGTGGTTGTCGGGGGTGCTCATGCGCTGGTTCTCCTGGGGGTGTTGACGTCGCGCAGGCCGGGGAGCTCGGCCTGCCGGGGGTTGTTGCGGTGCAGTCCGCCGGTGTCGTCGGTGAACCGGATGGACGGGTCGCGGGGCTCGCGGGGCTTCTTGACGGTGATGTCCGGGGTGATGAGGACGGCGGGGTCCCGGAGCTTCGCGGCGGCGAACGTGAGCTTGAGGGTGACGCTGCCGGCCTTCCCGGAGTCCTGGACGGCGCGGACGACCTCGGCGATCGCGTCGGTGAGTTCGCTGTGGGTGCCGTCGAGCTCGAGGAGGAGCTGGTTCGCGGGCATCGGCGGGGGCGGCCCGGTGTCCTCCGGGTCGAGCACTTCGGCGTGCTGGGGGTGGTCGGTCATGTGGTGCTTTCTGCCGTCGCCGGCGCTGGTGGGTTAGATGTGCGGTCGGGCATGGCGGTGTGCCGGCGGCCGTCCAGCACGGCGAGGTCCCCGCCGCGCTTGTTCGGGTGGCCGCCGAGCTGCTTGAGGAAGAACGCCGTGCCCGACTGCTCGCAGGCGTCGCGGAGGTCGCGCGCCCAGTCGAGGTCGAACGGGCGGCACCGTGGGCCGGACTCCCCGCCGACGATCAGCCAGTCGATGCCCGAGAGCGACAGCGGCGGGCGGTTGTACCAGTCGGCCCACCGCAGGGGGATCGGGGCGCCGCAGTTGCACCCGGGGTAGCACCCGTCGTCGTAGACCAGTGGCCCGAGCAGGGGCTCGGCGCTGATGAACCTGACCGTGGCGGGCACCTCGCGCAGGAGGTCGGCGCGCTGTACGAAGCGGCGGTTCTCGATGGTGACGCCGAGCCACACGTTGGGGTACGGGACGCCGTCGAGCTTCCAGTCCCAGGGCAGGTGGTCCTTGATGCGCTCCGGGCGCTTCGTCAACACCTGGAAGATCAGGTCAGGGCGCTGCCGGATGATCTCCCACGCCTCGTCGCGCCACGGGTCGGCGTCCTCGTGGAACCAGTCCGACCAGGAGCACGTGAACACCATGCTGCCGGCGGGGAGGTCCCGCCACTTCTTCGCCCTGAGCGGGGCGTAGAACGTCGCGTCGGAGCAGCGGGTGACGAGGCTGGGGTCTCGGCCGTAGCGGCGCTGCTCGGTGAACATGTAGCAGTGCGCGCACCCGGGGCTGACCTTGTCGCAGCCACGCCACGGGTTCCAGGTGGCGGTCGTCCACTCGATGCGGCTGGTGACGCTCACCGTGTTGCCTCGTCGTGGATCTGGCGTAGGAACTCGTCCCAGCGCTGGTCGCGCTCGCGGCGTTCCTGCAGCCAGAACCAGACCGTCCAGGCGACCATGAGCAGGAAGGTCGCCAGGGAGAGCGCGCCGATCGCTTGGCAGACCCAGAGGAGCACGTCGATCGCGTTCGCCTGCCCGGTCATGCCGCCACCTGGCCCGTGTAGGCGTGGGCGTGGGTGGTGTCCTCGCATGGGCGGGGTTCGCGCAGGGCGGCGCTGATCGCGTCGCGTTCGCGGTCGGTGAGGCGTCCGACCTGCCGGTCGCCGGACACGCCGGCGGTGCGCTCGAGCTGCCGTGCGTACCAGTCGCCGACGCCGCGGCTGGCGGTGAGCAGGTCGCGGACGCGCATCGAGGCGAGTGCCCGGTCGGGGCTCTCGATGTGCTCGGCGCAGAGGGTGCGGGAGGCGAGCCCGGTGTCCTGCTCGCGGATGTTCCGGAGGATCGCGGCGCGGATCAGGCGGGTGCGGACGGCGAGACGGAGGTTCGCGCGTGCGACGTCAGCGTTGCTCATCGCACGCCTCCGGTCACCGTGGTCCTGCCGTTCCCGTTGGTCGCGGTCTGCTCTGCGATGCGGGTGGCGAGCGTCTGGGTTTTCAGGACGGTGGCGTTGAGGTCGACCTGCAGGCGGCTGGTGCGGGCCGCGAGGCGCTGCGCGGCGTCCCGGACCTGCGCCTCGGCGGCGCGGGCGGCCCGGAGGCCCTGGGGGTCGCCGTCGAGCGCGGCGGTGGCGGCCCGGAGGATCGCGGCGAGGAGCTCTTCGTCGAGGCTGGCGACCTCGCGGTGAGCTACTGAGAGCTCCCGGTACATGTCGGGGAGGTCTTCGATGTGGCGGGCGAGCTGTACCCGGTCGTTGGTGAGCATCACGCGGCCGCCAGTCGTCGCATCTTCTCGCCGGCGAGGATGAGGTCCAGGCGGGAGACCGGGAGGTCGTCGGGCTGGTTGATCGCGAGGTACTCGGCGGTCTGCAGCACGAGCTCTGACCAGGCGGTGAGGGTGCTGCGGTCGACGCGCGCCCCGGTGTACCGGCTCAGGTCGGTGAGGGCCTTGAGCGCGCATGTGGTGTCCGCGAGCACGCCGGCGGTCTCCGGGTCCGGGTCGTGCTCGAGGCTGCTGATGAGGCCGGTGATGACCGCTTGGAGGCGGTCGCGGTCTGAGGGCGGCGGTGCCGCTGTCGTCGGGTTCAACGGGATGACCGGGGCTTGCGCGCCGGTGGGCTGGTCGGTGCTCATTCGAGGGACCCCTCGCTCGGTTGGTGGACGATCGGGCTCCTACCCGTCATCATTGCGTCATGCTAGTGACGCGTCAGGACGTAACGCTAATGCATGACGCGCCAGGGGTGCAACCTGTTGTGCTGTCGCCCCCGCAAAATGCGTCAAGTACCGTCACGGTGATGACCGATCGAGACCGGGATCACCGGGTGCGGGTGGGCGCGCTGCTGCGCGCCCGCCGGACCGAGCTCGGGCTCAATCAGTTGAGCGCGGCGCACATGATCGGGGCGTCCCTGACCACGTACTCCCGGTGGGAGCGGGGCCGTAACGCGCCGAACGAGGCGAGCGCGGCCGCGATCGGCCGAGCGTTCGACCTGCCGGTCGAGGAGCTGCTGCCGCCGGACGGGCAGGCGGCGCAGCCCGTCACCGATCAGCGGTTGATCGACGCGCTAGACGAGATCCGGCGCGGGCAGGACGCGCTCTCCGCGGCGCTCGAGGTGCTGCTGTCCGCTACTGGCGACGACGAGACGCGTCGCACGGTCGCGGAGCAGTTGCGCGAGGAGCGGGCGGCCCGGGGGGTAGCGGGCGCGTTCCGGCCGTGCCGGAAGGATGCCTAGAGCGCAGGGCGCGCAGCGCGTCGGACACCGCGGCGTGCCAGCACCCGTCCGGTTGTAGGTCGGTGAGCGTCGCGAGCAGCGCGCTCTCGAGTCTGGTCAGCGCGGCCTCTTCTCGCCGCCGCGCCCGCATCTCCGGCATTACCCCATGTCCCCCCGTGCTGGTGATTCCTCTCCACCGGGAAATCTAGAGGATCGTGGCGGTGAGCTCGGTACGCGCGTCGCGGCGGCGTTCGCCTCCGGGCTGGTCGGCCCAGTCCAGGAGCACGTGCAGCCGGACGATCTGGGCGTCGTCGTGCCAGAGCCGGTCGTTGAGCGCGTCCTCGACGAGCTTCAGGAAGTTCGAGGAGTCCGGCTTGCCCGCCGGGAACGGGGCCGCGGAGGGCCGGACACGGTCCCGGTTGCGGCCCGTCCCGTAGTGGGAGGGCGGCCGGAGCCTGAAGAAGTGGAGGGTGAGCGCGACCGGCGCGGTGCCGAGCCTGGGGCGTCCCGCGGCCGCCCAGGCGGCGCGCACCACGGTCATGTGCGCGGCCTGCGGTGCCTGGGTGAAGTGCCGGCGGCCGCGCTTGCCGGCGCGCGCCCAGGGGACCGGGTCCCCTGGGATGGTGAACGCGGCGCGCGTGACCGTGGCCGGGCTGGGCGCGGCCATCCGCTCAGGGGTTGATCGTCGCGGCGGTCCGGTGGCGGGCGATCGCGGTGGCGCGGTGCACGAGATGGTCGGCGTGCGCGCCGAGCGCGGCGATCTGCTGCAGGAGGTCGCCGAGCTCGACGAGCACGTCGGCGGGCACGTCGGGGTCGGTGCTGGCGCGTTGCAGGGCGAGCACCGACCATCCGCCGAGGTCGAGGGCTTCCTCGCCGAGCTCGTGGAGGAGCTGGCGGGTCGGGGTGGTCGCCCACCGGTCTCCGTGCTCGTGGCCGAACCGGTCGACGCGGTCGATCACGCGGATCGGCCAGGCCGGCCCGCTCACCGGGGCGATCGTCGCGGCCGTGTCGAGCAGGGATCGTTCTAGCGCGCGGTCCCTCGTCATGCTGTCCACCAGCGGGGCCGGGAGAGCGCCCAGAGGGCGACGAGCCCGGCCGCCGCGGCGACGCCGAGCGCGACGGTGACCCGGTCCTCGACGCTCATCGAATGTACCGGCGGGTCTCGACGACGTGCCGGTAGTCCCAGCGCAGCAGGTAGGGGCCTCCCTGAGAGCCAAAGGACACGACGAGCCCGTTGCCGACGTAGATGGCGACGTGGTTGGCGACCCGTGAGCCGGGGGGCCCGTAGAACACGAGGTCGCCGACGAGCTTGCGGCCGGTGACGCGGCGGCCGTGGTCCTGCTGGGTGCCGGTGTACCCGGCGAGCCAGTTCTGCCCGTTGACGAAGTCGGTGCGCACGGTGCCGTTGCGCAGGTAGCGCAGGACACCGTCCCAGATGCACCATGTGGCGAGCGCGGAGCAGTCGGCGCTACGGGGCGCCTCGTGCTTGTAGGCGCGGCGGCCGTGCCGGATGCCGTCCCAGCGCGCTCGCGCGTTCTGGGTGTAGGTCATGCTGCCTTTGCGCTTGAGCGCCTCGTAGGCGGCGGCCTTGATGCGGTTGCGGGTGCGCTTGCGCTGCGCGAGGTTCAGGCCGGTGGCGCTCACGCGACCACCTCCGGGGTGTCGTCGTGGTCGTCGGGCAGGTCGTGCGGCTCGGTGGTGAGGCTGTGGATCGGGGTGACGTGGTTGCGGGTGACTTCGCCGGCGAGCAGGACCGGGGCGAGCACCATGACCAGGTCGAGGACGTCCCCGGTGGGGACGATCACGTCGACGGTGGCGAGCACGGCGACGACCGTGCTCGCGATGAGCGCGCTGACGCGTGCGGGGTTACGCCGCCAGAGGCGGGCGAGGAGTTCGATCAGCATGAGAAAAGGGGCCTCCTGGGCCTGGGGTTTACGGCGGGGTGATGTCGTGCCTGGCGAGGAGCTGCTCGAGGTGCTCGATGCGCTCCTCGGCGAGCGCGAGGCGCTTCCGGGTCTCTTGGAGCTCCTCGCGGAGCCGGTCCCGGTCGATCGTGGTGTCGCGAAGGTCGAGTTCGTAGCGGGCGAGCGCCTTCTCGAGCGCGAGGAGCGCGGCGTCTGAGGCGCGCGCTGACGCGGTCGACAGGATCTCGTCCTTCTCTGCTTCGAGCTTCTCGGCCTGCCCCTTGCCGAGAACGGTGAGCTGCCGCCATCCGACCGCGCCGGCGCCGAGCGCGCCGATCAGGGCGGCGCCGAGCGCGGTCAGGAGAGGTGTGAGCTCTGATGCTCCGAGAATCGCCCCCACGAGCATCCGGGTCACCCGCACGCGGCCTTGGCGATCTCGTCCAACACGCGGATCTGCTGCGCGGAGCGGCGGGCGCCTTCGGCGACGAGCCGGTCGAACTCGGCGGGCGGGATGCCGAACGTGATGCCCTGGGCGCGCAGGCCGGCGGTCTGCTCTTCGTTGGCGCGGACGGTCTCGCGTTGGATCTCGGCAAGTTGCGCGCTGTTCTCGCACGCCTGCCGCTGGGTGTCGCGGAGGTTCACGGCGACCAGGTAGGTGACGGTGAACGCGACCGCGAGGGTCACGGTGATGGTGGCGAGCGAGCTGAGGATCACGTAGCGGCGCACGTTGCGCCAGGCGGTCACCTCGATCACCTTGTCGATCGTGGCGCGGGCGTGCGCTGCGAGCTCGTCGGTCATGTGCCGTCTCCGATCACGCCGAGGATGAGTAGGTCGTTGCCGAACGTCAGGACGCCGACGACGTCGTCGACCGCCAGGGGCGCGGGCCCGTTGAGCGCCTTGACGGACGTGTGGTCGACGGTGGCGCCGCCGAGCGCGACGCTCAGGGGGCTGGTGGCGGTGATGACGCCGAGCCGGAACCGGACGGTGTCGCGTTCCAGCCGGGACAGTCTCGCGTTGAGGTCGTTGAGGGCGCGGGGGTCCATGTCAGGTCACCTGGGTCGCCCGGGTGATCCCGGTCATCACACCCGCGGGGCCGAGGGGGATGGTGAGCTGATCGATGATGTGGTCCTCGTCGATCCCAGATCGGGCCCGGGTGATGCGGGCGATGTCCCCGGGCTCGAGGGCGGGGTTGACGATCGCCCCGAACTGGACCTGCTGCGTGGTGCCGAGCTCGCGGGCGAGGATCGCGGCGGCGGCCTCGGCGGCCTGCGCGTCCGACGCGAGGAACTGCGAGACGTAGAACCGGGGGACCCGGCCGAACGGTCCGCCGTACAGGGTGGGGCTCGCGGGGTTGTCGTCGGTCGCGACGCCGCGGGCCGGGGCGGCCTGCCCGGTGTTCTCACCGGTCGCGATCACCCGGTTGAACGTGCCCTCACGGGACCAGCGGCGGCCGACGTCGATCAGGACGCCGGCGGCGCCCTCAGCGATCGTGGCGACGGGCTGGGAGCTGCCGACGGTGGAGGACGGGACGAGCACGCACACGCCGTCACCGTCGAAGTACAGGTCCATGCCGATCGCCTTCGCCATCTCCTGCGCGAACGCCCACCGGTCGTCGCCTTCCTGCGCGACGAGCGCGGGCGTGGTGCGGCTGGTGGCGGTGAACGCGGTCTCGATGCTGGGGTAGCCGGCGGCGAGTACCTCCCTGATGGCGGTCGCGTAGTTCGTGCCGGCCGGCACCTGGTAGGGCTCCTCGAACCGCGCGTCGATCACGACCTGGGCGCGGTCCAGGCCGGTCACCCGGATCTGCTGGCCGGCGGCGTTGTCGGTGATCTCGCACTCCTGCACGCGGAACACGCCGAGGCTGACGAGCTCGCTGCTGGCATCGGGGTACCGGATGCCGCGCCGCACGGTGAGCTCGCTGCCGTACGGGGTGAGGAGGTCCGCGGGGTCTGAAGGGACCAGGTCGAGCGTGGGATCGGGGGTGATGGTGAGGTCGAGGCGTCCGCGGACCGCGGCGCGCTGATCTAGGGTGACGGTCCCGTCGAGCACGGGGACCTCGAGGCTCTGGGTGTACCGGGAGACCGTCGCGGCCGCGGCGATCCGGTGCGACTGCTGGATCGCCGCGGCGAACACGTCAGAGACCGGTCTCATGACGCGCCGTCGCTTCCTCGGCGGGGGATGGGCACCCCGAAAGCAAAGTATGTCAACGCCTTGACAGCGGTGGCGCGCGATGTCATCATGTTGACATGACCTCCACCACAGTCCCCACCAACCTCGACGAGATCACCGGCCACCAGGCCGACGAACTCTTCCTCGTCGCGATCGACGGGGCGGACGCCGAGAACGTCGAGCACGTCGGCAGCTTCCGCGACCCTGCCACCGGGTTCACCTGGACCCGCACCACGGGTCGCTACGGCGACGGCCAGACCTGCGACGGCTGGCACGTCCGCGACACCGACGGTGAGTTCATCGACTTCATCGCCGCCTGATCCGTGACCACTGACGACATGCGCCGCGCACTCACCGAAGCCGCGGCGCAACGCAGCAAGGCCGAGCAGGAACGACGCGCAGCCTTGGACCGCCTGAACGGGCTGGTCGTGGCAGCGCTCGATCTGGGGATCGGCCCGTCGGAGGTCGCCCGGCTCTCCGGCTTGTCCCGCCAGCACATCCACAGCCGGCGACAGGCGCGCTGACCGCACCTCCTCGCTTGTCCCCGAACGCAGGGTCACGAGCAGTACCCGTACGGCATCGAACCCGACGTCGTGCCCGTCCCGACAGACGCCAGGGACGCGGGGGTGGTGTACCCCGACCCGTAGACTGCTGCGGCGACCGGCGGGATGCCGTTGGCAGCGCTGGATACCGCCGCTCCCACCAGCGTTGGCGGAGTCACCGCTGCCACCATGATCCCCAGGCGCGGCGTGATCGTCCTGGTCGCCACATACGGGGTGGACAGTGCGAGCGTCTTGGCGCTGCTCGCCGCCCACGCCGCAGTCGTGTCATCCACCGTCTTACCGAGAATCGTCAACGTCTCATCCAGCAGCACAAACCACTGGTTCGTCGGGCTCGTCGCCGCTGTGCCGCCGGACACGAACGTGATCGAGTTGACCGTCTGCCCCTTCGCGATCCGGCCCAGCTCGCACACCGTCCAACGCAACACCCCACTCGACAGCGTGATCGAAGCCGTGTTCGCCGCCGAACGCCCCGAGGTCGCCGCCAACGCGCCCGTAGGCATCGAGAGCTCCGCGCCCGCCCGACGCGGACCCCACGACGGGTCAGCCGACCCCCCGCCACTCAACAACACCTGCCCCGACTCACCGGGGTCCGCGAGCACCGCCCACCGCCGGTCACTGCCCCGGAACAGCACATCACCACGACCAGGGCTGCCGGGGTGAATCGCCTCTATCCGCTCAAGATGCGCCATCAGGGAGCCTCCGGGTCACGTCGGAACGACACAGACACGCGCACCTTGCCGTTGGCCGGCGTGCTGCCCGTCCACGTCAAGTACGCCTTCAAGGTGCGCGGCTGGGTCAGCAACGGGCCCTGGTACACCCGGTAGTAGGTGGTGCTGAACGACACCGCCTGCTGGCCGGTCGTGTCCAGGTTCGCCAGCGAGGATTTCGCCACGAACGCCTGCTCGTTCCCGTCCCACCCCACGCTCAGCCGGGGCGCACTGGACCCGCCGCCCGACACCGCCTCATGCACGAAAATCTCCGCGTCGGTGAGCGTGCAGTTGTCCGGGATCTGCCCGAGGATCGCGGTCGCGTTGGTCGGCGTCACCCAGCACGCCGCCTCCCAACGGTCCATGCGGCTGGCCGGCTGCGTCGCGCCCGGGGTGGTCGTGGCGATCGTGTAGCCCGCGGCGGGCTTCGACAGGCGAACCGGTGTGCTCGGGTGCGCGCGGCCCACCGACCAGCCCGCCGCGTCGATCCGCACGCCGCGCGTCGCGTCACCCGCGCACGAGGCGCGCACGTTACGCAACTCCGACAAGCCGAACGGGTCCCCGGCCTCCGGGCTCACATACACCGGCACCGAGGAGCCACCGTGCGCAACCTCCACGTCCTCATGCACCTGGTTGTAGGCGCGCGCCCGGATCGAGTACGGGGTCGTGTCGTCCAAGCCCGCGTCGGTGGAGAGCCGGTATCCCCTCACCCGCAGGTTCGCGGTCCCCTCATGAAAGTGCGCCATCGCCATCCGCCCGCCCTTCCCGACCCCACGAATGTTCTCCATCTCAATGTCTGAGCAGGAGGTGCCCGTCGTGGTCACCCAGCGCGCCGACGCCGACGCGGAGTTGACGATCTGCACGTCGAAGTTCCGGAACTTGCCGAACCGGTACTCGATCGTGTTCATCACCGACCCGCCGATCCGCCCGCTCGCCCCGTCAATCGTCAGCCCCAGCACCGCCCCCAGGGACATGACCGCGTACCGGCCCGCGCTGGGCGCGTCGAACTGCAAATTCTGCACCCCGACGTTGCGTTGCGTGATCGCTTGCACGTTGGCGATCCCGAACGTCACCGCCCCGTTGTTGCCGCCCCCGCGACTGGTGGTGTCGCTCTTGCCGTGATTGCCGTCCAGCCCCCCGCTCGAGGCCCCGACGAACCACTCCTGCTGGTAGTTCTTCACCAGCGGCCAGCGCAACCCGATTATCCCGGTGCCCGCGTCGACCGACGCGACCTCGTTGATCTCCGCGTCCGGCTCCGCGTCGTTCACGCTGGCGTTCGTGGTCTGCCCGGTGCGAATGTGCACCGCGTCACCGACCGCGAAGTTCGCCGCGTCAGCCGGGGTCGCCAACGTGACCTGCATCGCGCCCCGGTACAGCACCGCGTCAGCGAAACTGTAGTAGGTGCGCAGCGACGCCTTCCCCAACCAGTAGGACTCCCAGGAGGTCGCCAGCCCCGGCAGGGTACAGCCACCAAAGAAGTACAGGGCCGCGTCCTGCGACGTGGTGAGCACCGCGCCCTGCTCATGCACGAAACGAATACCGCTGCGCTGCACCGGCACGTGCCAGTTCTGGCCCCCGCCGGTCTGCACCGCCTGCAAATCGTAAGTGCCGCGCGAAACGAGAATGTCCACGCCCGTCGCGTCCCCGCCGTCAATCGCGTCGTAGGCGTCCGCCAAGCACGCGAGGTAGCCCGGAACGGCGTCCCCGGCCCCGTTGACCAGGGTTCCGTAGTCGCGCACGTTCAACGCGAGCCGGTCCCTGCTGACCACCGACTGCGAGAGTGTGTCGATGCGGTCTTCGAGGTCGTTGAGTCCGTCCGCGTCGACGGGAGTCAGCACGCCGGGGTTGTCGGCCGCGAACGCGCGGATGCGCGCGAACCAGGTGCTCGGGAACTCGCCGGGGCGCGGGTCGAGGGTCGACGGCCGGTCCGTCCAGGTCTTGGGGTCGAAGATGCTCACCGAGTGCCTCCTTTCAGGGGGTGATGTCGAAGCCGGGGACGGTGGTGTCGGCCGGGTAGAGGTCGTCCTCGTCGGGCCACGCGGCGACGAGCCCGGTGGGCCGGTCGACGTTGGTCCAGGCGATGTCGTCGAGGGTCGCCTCGATCCAGGCTTTGTCGATGAGGCGGGCGCGGTCGTGCTGGGAGAGCACGACCCACCGGTCGGGCCAGTGGTTGCCGTTGGGGCCCTGCAGGAGCAGCGCGTCGGTGGTGTCCAGGAGCGCGTCGAGCAGCTCCTTCTCGGTGCGCGTGTCGACCCGGAGGGTGATGACACCGCTCGCGGGGCCGCGCGTGTCGCTGACGACCAGTGGGTAGGTCGCGCCGAGCGGCTGAAACGCGGCCTGTCGCGGGGCGCGCTGCTCGCTGGGCTGCGCGTGCACGACCACGGGGACGTTCATGCTGGGCTGGGTGGGGTGCTTCAGCCACCACCAGGCCGAGGCCCACTCCGCGTCGGTCTCGGCCCAGTCCGAGGCCGCCCACACGCCGGAATGGTCGTGCAGCGCACGAGCGCGGTACATGGCGGTGTCGCCGTTCGGGGCCTCGTAATCCCACGCGGTGGGGCTGGCGGGATCAACGCCACCGTCGGCGAGCACGGTGCGCACCGGGGTCCAGGTGAGCCCGGCGTCGTAGCTGCGCTGCAGCTCGAGCATGTCGGTCGTGGCGTCCCCGGTCTGCTCGGTGATGTCGAGCCTGATCCGCCCGTAGGGCTCCTCGACAGTCGCGTCGAGCAGCGGGACCGCGGGGAGCAGCACGTCGACCGTGTACTCGTCGTAGTGCGGCCAGGTGAGATCGGACCAGTGGTCGGTGCCGTTCACGGTCTGCGCGACCGCCACGTAGGCACGGTAGGTCCCGTCGGGCTGCGGGCGGGTCGGTGTCCATGAGGCCGCGGCGCTCGAGACGATCCCGGAGTCCTCGAACGGCGGGGTCGGCGCCTCACTGTTGGGGTTGAACGACGGGTCGGTGTACTGCGCCTCGGTGTAGAGCCGGACCCGGTACTTCGTCTGAGCGCCGCCATCCGAGTCGAGCGTGTTCGCCCACGACACGGCGGGCAGGTTCGTGTCGGTGATCGTGCCCCCGACGGTGACCGTGGTGGTCGGCCGGGCGACGTAGGTGAGCAGGATTTTCGCCTCGGAGGCGATGATCCCGACCGTGCCGCTGGCGGGGTTCTCGATCGTGAGCTGGTAGTCGTCGACCGCGCCGAGCGCGCTCGTGGTCAGGTAGGCGAGCGAGGTGTCGAGCTGCTCTGTCCACGTGGGGAACAGGCTCGCCGGCCCGAACACGGTGGTCGCCTCACGGACGAGCGTGAACGTGACCTTCGGGGTCGACCCGGACGTCTTCGCGAGGCGCACGACGAGCTGCGCGCTCTTGCGGAGCGCGCCGGCGGGGACCGCGCCGGTAGTCATGTACACGGTGCCCTTGTCGGAGGTGTCCGCCCACGCGCCGTAGCTCGCGTCGTCGGAGTCCGAGAGAGCTTCGTGCAAGGTCGCGGCGTCGACGAGATCGACGTTGTCGTTCAGGACGGTGATGCTCGGGAGGAGCGTGATCGTGCTCAACTTCGGACTCCTGCCCGGTAGGCGCCGGCGGTCTCACGGTCGCGTTCGAGAACCTCGACGTGGATCAGGTTCTTGAGGGTGGGGTCGTCGAAATGCACGTGCACGTCGACGCCGTTGGCGCGGTCGGCGGGGGTGATGACCTCGCCGGCGTGCACGTGCGCCATCCCGTCCCGGGGGACGACGCCGCCGCTCTTGTAGGAGCCGACGAACGGGAGCCCGGTGGGGCCGCCGAGCACGCCGCCCTTGCGCATCGCTACGTGCACGTGGTTCATGTGGCCGGCCTTGGCGATCGGCGGGACGATCGCGCCGTGCTTGATGCTGTAGCCGAGCGGCGTGTAGAAGAGCTCCGCGAGGCTCCGGCGCGCGGCGACGCTCATGAACTTCGCGTACCGCATCATCTCCGGGGTGGGTCCGAACCCGTTGCTCGCGTCGAACGCGCGGCCCTGGTAGTGGTAGCTGCCGGTCTCGTGCTTGCCGCCTGTGGTGCTCGTGATCGTCAGGCCGGCGCGGACCGCGATCGCCATAGCTTGCTGCAGGTTCTTGACCAGGCCGCCGGCGAGGTTCGCGATTCCGGCGTCGCCGTCGCCGAGGATGCTGCCGACCTTGTTCTTGATCCACGTGCCTGCCTGCTTGAGCAGGTACTCGCCGGTGCCCTTCAGCCAGCCGGGAAGCGAGCCGGTGCCGGGGAGCTGATCGAGCACCCACTTCGAGCCGCCGTCGAGCAGGCCCTTCGGGGCGCTCGTGATGCTGTCGATGACCCCTCCGAGCGCGAACCCGGGTACGCCGAGCTGCTTGGAGAGCTGTGAGTGCAGGGCGAGCGCGCGGCCGCGGTACGCGGGGTTCGTCGGGATGACGTACTCCGGGTGGCGGGGGGCTTCCTCGCCGACGACGACCATCGGCCGGGTGATCTCCCCGCCCCGCGCGAACTGGTCATGGTGGACGGTGCCGCCCTGGGCGAGCCCGGGGGTGGTCTCGTCGAGCACGCCGCCGGCGCGGAAGCCGCTGATCTTGCCGATCTCGACGCCGGGGATCTTGTTGATGACCCCGATGATCTTGTTGACGAACCCGACGAGGAGGTTCGCGCCGCCCTTGAGGCCGTCGACGATCCAGCCGACCGCGGTGCGGCCGATGCTCATGAACCCGTCCTTGACCGTGTTGAACGCGTCCATGACGCGGTTCTTGATCCAGCCGCCGACGCCGGCGAGCGTCTCGGTGACGGTGGTGATCCCGTCGGCGACGCGGTTGATGACCCAGCGGCCGGCGCCGGTCAGGCCGTCGGCGACCGCGGTGAGGCCGTCCATGACGCGGTTCTTGATCCAGCCGCCCACGCTGGCGAGCGCCGCGGTGACCGTGGTGATCCCGTCAGCGATCCGGTTGACGATCCACTTGCCGAGGTCGAGGTAGGCGCCGGCCGTAGCCTGGATGAGGTCGACGACGCGGTTCTTGATCCAGCCGCCCACGCTGGCGAGCGCCGCGGTGATCGTCGTGATCCCGTCAGCGATCCGGTTGACGATCCACTTGCCGAGGTCGCCGAGGAGGCTCGCGAATCCCTTGATGGTCGCTTCGAGCATCCGGATGCCGGCGGCGGCGATCACCTGGATCTGCCGCCAGGCGCCCGTGACGATTGCGAGCATGGCGTCCCACGCGCCGCCGAACAGGCGCTTGATGCCGTCCCAGGCGCGGGACCAGTCCCCGGTGAACACGCCGGCGACGAAGTCGACGAGGCCGCCGAGCGCCTTCGTGATGCCCGCGGTGACCTCGAGCACGGTCTCGGCGATGTTCGTGGCGTACTCGATGAAGAGGTCCCCGAACTTCTCCCACGCCTTGCCGAGGATCTCGACGACGCCCTGGCCGGCGGTCAGGAGCGACCCGAACGCGCCGGTGACGGTGTCGAGGCGGGCGCGCATGCCTTCGCTGGCCGCGGAGGAGCCCGAGAACATGTCGCGGATCTGGCTGATCGCGCCGGTGACGCGCTCGGCGATCGCGGGGAGCTTGTCCATCGCGGTGCCGAGCGCCCCGAACACGCGGATGGCGAGCGGCTCGAGGCCGACCATCACCCGGTTCTTGAACATCTGCCACTTCTCGCTGAAGTCCTGCGTGTCCTTGCCGGCCTGCATGACCGTGTCGGACCCGTTGACGAGCGCGTCGGTCATCCAGTCGAGCTCGAACCGGCCCTGCCGGATCGCCTCGACCATGTCGGGGCCCGCGCGGGACCCGAAGATCTTCAGGGCGTCCGTGGTGCTGACGGTGCCGTTCTTGATGCCCTCGAATGTGTCGCGCAGCGCCTTGCCGGGCTCGAGGCCCTCCTTCATGAACTGCTTCAGGGCCATTTTCAGGCCGGGCATCATCGTCTGGGTGTTGACGCCGGCCTTCTCGAACGACGCGAACATCGCGGTCGCCTCGTCCAGGCTGAACCCGACCTGGCGCAGCGGGGCGCCGAACTGCACGACCTGCTGGGCGAGCTCGTCAACGCTCGCACCGGACGCCTGGGAGGCGCGGAAGAACTTGTCGAGGGTGGCGGTCTGGTCCTTCGTCTTGACGTCCCAGTCGCCGAACGCGCGCGTGACCGTCTTGATGTTGGTGCCGACGTCGGTCCCGGTGATCCGGGAGAGCTCGAGGAACTGCTTGGAGAGGGTGCGCAGCGGCTTGCCGGACAGGCCGAGGCGCGTGTTGAGGTCGGCGATCGCGGTGCTCGCCGAGTCGAAGTCGGTGGGGACGCTCTTGACGACGTCCTTGAAGTCGCCCTTCAGGCCCTTCAGGGCCTTGCCGGTCGCCCCGGTCCCGACCCGAATCGTGTCGTACGCGTCGTCGAACGACGAGCCGATGTTGTAGATCGCCTTGGCGATGCCGGCGCCGGCGAGCGCGGCGCCCATCGCGACGCCGGCCGCCTTGCCGATCTTCCCGAACTTGCCGGGGGCGAGCTCGCTGCCGAGCTGCTCCCGGAACTTGGTGAAGTCGCCGGTGATGTCGACGCTCGCGGTGCCTACGGTCGTCACGATGCTCCACCTCCCTTCCGGGGCTGTGTCAGGTGCGGGCCACGAACCGCGCCAGGTCGGCGAGGTTCCGGGTGACCGTTCGGGTGGCCGCGGGCTGGAACGCGGTGCGGCCGGGGTGCGTGATCTCGACGGGCTTCGGCAACTTGCCGGGCTTGGCGCCGAGCGCGATGAGGGTGAGCCGTCCCCACATGTCGACGGCCTCGACCTGGGCGGCGGCGATCTCGCGGCCGAGCGTCCATCCCTGGGTCTCGGTGCGGGCGACGGTGCTGTCCTCCGGTAGCCCGCGGACGAGGACGCCGAGGCGGCGCAGACTCAGGGTGTGGATCTGCGCCGCGAGGTCGATCCCGTAGAACCGCTGGAAGTCAGCCTCGCACGCGTCCCAGTGCTCGGTCAGGAGCCGGGCGAGGCTTTCGATTCCCCCGGTTCGCCTCCGTAGGCGCCGGTGACCGCGGCGAGGAGCTCGCCGACGGTGCGGTCGAAGTCGTCGTAGTCCCATCCGAGCGCGTCGAGGTGGTCCATGACCCGGTCGACCTGGTCGGCGCCGATGAGCCCGACGAGGAACTCGTACATGGCTCCGGGCCCGGCGGCTGCGGGGGCGGACTGCATCTTCCCCAGCCGGAGAGCCATCGACCCGGGGAGCTTGGGGGGCAAGGTGAGCTCGAGCCCGTGGAAGTCCGCGGTGACCGTCTGGACCTTCGGGTCGTGCTCGTCCG
Organism: Marmoricola sp.; assembly: GCA_041618295.1. GTDB lineage: Bacteria > Actinomycetota > Actinomycetes > Propionibacteriales > Nocardioidaceae > Marmoricola. The sequence goes on along the minus strand of JBFJNH010000039.1, from coordinate 13,368 downwards.
CGGCGGCCTGCGCCGGCGGCTTGGCGGCCCGGGTCCTGCCCGGGCCGCCCTTGGCCTGTGTCATCTCAGGCGCCCAGGTCGTAGGACGGGTCGTCCGAGATGAAGTACCAGGGCTTATCCTGGTCGTCGGGGGTGAGCGCGGCGAGGGTGATCGGGAGCATCGCGGCGTTGTTGCGCACGAGCTGGGTCTTGACCGCGTCGTTGATGGTGGCGCGCATGAGCACGATCCGGGAGTTGCGGTCGCCGTCGGCGAAGTCGACGACGCACGCGTACTCCGAGAGGAGGTCGGCGTCGGCGGGCGGGTCGTACCGGTAGAGGCCGGCGGTCGGCTCGGTCCAGGTGCCCCCGCCGAACGCCAGGGCGAACGTGTCGAGGTTGGTCTGCTCGAGCGTGAACGCGACGCTGGTGTCGCGGCCGGTCACGATGCGGCGCACCGGGGTCTGCTTCTGCCAGGACATGATGTCCTCGACGTTCGGTGAGGCGCTGAACGTGACGCCGTCCTCGCTGGTGTACCCGAGGTCGATGAACGCGGCGTCGGGGGTGGCGAGGTCGTCGGGGAGGGTGAGGCCGGCGCTGTAGGGCGCGACCCAGACCTTGCCCGAGAGGGCGACGGTGATCTCTTCGGCGTTCTGCGACATGGCTGGTTCCTCCTGCCCCGCGGGGCTGGTTTGAGGGGTCCCGGCATCACTGTGCGGTGCGCACACCGCGCCGGGAGGGGTTGAGGTTCAGGCCGCCCCGCTCAGGGAGACCGGTTCTGTCGGAGCTACTGCTCCTCGAGCTTCAGGCCGGCGGCGCGCACGCCGCGGCGAAGAGGTGCGTGGGGCGGGTTGTTCCGGGAGCCCCACTCCTGCAGGTGCCCGGCGTGGTCGGTGTTCACGATCCGGGCGCCCGTGCGGGTCGGTTCGGCGACGATGACCGCTCGCGCGCCGGTGCGGGGCATCCAGGGGGCGCGGGCCTGCCGGGCGAACGTCTCGACGGTCTGGGCGGCCTGCTGGGCGATCGCGAGCATGCCGGCCCGGTAGTCGTCGCCGGCGCGGATGTCGTCCTCGAACCCGGGGCGTGGCACGAACGTCATGCCGGTGCCTCGTGAGCGATGACGGAGGCGGTGATGATGACCCGGTCGCGGGCGGGCTCGAAGTCGGGGTCGGGTGCGCGGAGCCAGCCGATCACGCGGACCTGGGTGACGACGGTCTCGTCGTGCACGCCGGGCATGGCGTGCAGGGCGGCGCGGATGGTGCGCGCGTGCGTCTTGGCTTCCGGCTGGCCGCCGGTGGCGCCGGCGTACACGTCGAGCTGCACGAGGAACGAGATGAGATGGTCGGCGCGGGAGGCGGCGGCCGCGGGGGCGTCGAGCTCGGTGACGCGCACCCACGGTTCTGCGGTGGCAGGCGGGGTCTTCCCGACGATCCGGGTCGAGAGCGCGGACACGTCCGGGTGGTCGCGGAGGTAGGAGCTGATGGTCTTCTCCGCGTCGGGGATCATGCGCCTGTCCTCCGGAGGGTCGCCTCGACGTGGGTGGGCCGGCCGTGCAGATGAGCGGTCCAGGGGTCGCCGATGACCTCGTAGACGATGTCGTCGACCGTGACCGTCGACCGGGTCGTGATCTCGGTGCCTGGCGGGAGGATGAGCAGCCAGCGGGTGTCGGAGAGCTCGCCTTGCGCGCCGGGCTCGGTGCGCTGCTGCTGCTGCAGGTCGCAGACCGTGGTGAGGCTGGTCTCGGCGTCGGTCGGGTTGCCGTAGTCGTCGGTCGACCCGGAGTCTGTCCGGGTCGTGACGGTGCAGGCCCTATGGAGCAGCGTCGAAGCCAGCATCCTCGTCGTCCTCGTCCTCGTCGTCCTCGTCGTCCGGGGCTTCCGGGGCGGGCTCGAAGTCGGGGTCGGGCTCGAGCGCTGCGAGCTCGTCGATGTATGACGGGCCGCGGAGCTCGTCTTGCAGGTCGTCGAGCGAGAACACGCGCGAGCAGCGGCGCAGCGCGGCGATCTCGACGTGGTCGGCGGTCTCGTAGCTGCCGTCGGCGAATCGGACGCGCACACCCGTCCGGGGCTCGTAGAACGCGAGGGTCGGCGACTCGCCCGGGTTGACGTGGAAGAGCATGGGGGTCTCCTATCGGATCGGGAGGGAGAGGGAGCCGCGGCCGAGCAGACGGCGCAGGTCCCGGCGCGTCTCGCGGCTGACCGTGAGACCCGCCGGCGGGGACTGGACGCCGTAGGCGACCTGCACCTGGCCGACGCGTTCGCTGACGAGGTTGCTGGGGTTGACCCACACGCCGACGACCATCTCGAGGACGAGCGCCTTGACGAACTCAGGGACCGGGTCGAACCCGTGGGTGTAGACGATCGTGACCTCGATGCCGTCGTGCCCGAACCCGCACGGGCGGACGAGCTCGTCGTTCTGCACCCACCAGTCGGTGACCGCGGTGCCGTCCACGGTCACGGAGGCGACCGACTCGACGGGACGTTCGGGCAGGAGGATCGTGGGCTCGCGGGTGCCGCGCACGGTGAGCGTGTCGTCGGCGACCCGGCTGATCTGCTGGCCGGCCGCCGTCTGCACCGCGCCGGTCGCGGAGATCAGGAGCGCGTCGGCGCGGTCCTGCTCGCCAGCGGTGAGCGTGACGCCGAGACGCGCGGCGAGGTCGCTGGCGGTCGCGAACTGGTCACCGTCGGGGCCGGCGGTGCTCGCGTACCGGGGGGTGCTCTGGTCGGTGCCGCCGAGGTCGTCGGTGAACACCACCTGGTACCAGGCGGGGTCCAGGGTGGCGAGCGCGGTCGTGAACGTGCGCTCCTGCGGGCTGTTGGGGTCCGTGTCCAGCCCGGCCGGGGACACGCCGGGCCCGGTGTCGAGGTCGATCGTCTCGAGCGTTGTCCAGGTGCCGGGGGAGCCGTCGACGTCCGGTGCCTCACGGAACGCGGCGGTAGTGAACGGGACCGCGTCGACGCGCGGGACGGGGGTGGCGGTGAGGGTGCGAACGTAGCTCACGACTGGACTCCTCCTGTCTGCCCGTCGGCGACGCTGCCGGTGTGCCCGGTGGCCGTGCTCCCGGAGCGGCCGTCCGCGAGCGGGCCGGTCGATCCGGTCGCGAGCGCGCCCGCGGCCGTGCCGGTGACCCGGACGAACCGGGTAGGGAGCAGGTCGTCGGGGATGACGAGCTCGGCGTGCACCTCTCCGGGCATCAGGTCGCCGACGCGGTGATGTCGATGCCGAACGTGAGCGACCAGACACCGATCGCGGTGAAGTTCACGGCGAACGGCTCGTTGTAGGGGCTGCTGCCCCCGGTGCCGCCGATCACGTCGATCAGGCCGGTCCCGGCGTCGGTCGCGCCGTTGAGCAGCCCGACCTTGTTCATCTCGAACGCGACGGTCCCATTGTTGAAGGCGCCGTCGAACGACACGGTCTGGTTGGTGCGGCTGACGTTGGAGACCGCGACGCTGGTGAACCCTGTATCCCCGCCGGCGGGGTCGAGCTTGGTGGTCGACGCCGTGACGGCCTGGTCGTCGGCGCTCACGGCCATGTGGCTGATCGCCGCCGGCGGCCCGTTGATGCCGGCGAGCCGGTCGAGCGCGATCTGCAGGCCGCTGTTCACGAACGCGTTGGGGCGCTCGCCGGTGACGAGGAGCAGCCCGTTCTCGGCCCGATCGATCCGGTAGTTCTCGAGGCCGGTGCACATGTCGCGCTCGAACTCCCGGAACGGGACGATGGCGCGCATGCGCAGGCGGCCGGCAAGGCCGAACGAAGAGGAAGAGTGCATCGGTGGGGCTCCTTAGGTGATCGGCCGGCGAGCGGAGAACGTCAGGACTGGGCCCTGGCCGCTGGCGTGTTCGCTGGTGCGGATCGTCGACTGGTTGCCGACACCGGCGGCGCCGGTCCCGATCCAGCGGACGATGAGGTAGGTACCGAGCGCGAGATCGAGGTTGGCGAGCGTGATCGTGGCGGTACGCTGCGCCTCGGAGTTCGGGGCGGTGAACGTAGCCTGCAAGACCTGGGTGAGCCCGGCCCAGTTGGGCTGGTTGTTCCAGTTGAGGGTCGCCTCGTCGATCGGGGTCCCGGACGTGAACGCCTGCACGGTCACGTTCTCACCGAGACTGTTCGCGTTGCTGATCCAGAACGAGAGGGTTGCGTCGCTCGTCGCGTCGAACGCGGTGAGGCTGGACAGGTCGAACATCGCGACGGCTCGGCGCTCGTCGTTGGTGATGGCGCCCTTGACCCTGCAGAGCATCGTGGTCTCAGACCCGTGGGTGGCGGTGGCGGCCGCCTGGTCGACCCAGGAGTCATGGTGCGCTCGGACGAGGAACGTGCCGCGCAGGTCGGTGGCGCCCAGCCCGACGCTGTCCACTGGGCCGGGCTCCCCGGTGATGTCGAGCGTGTCGGCGATCGCCGCGGTGTCGGGGAGGCGCGGGGCGAGATGCGGCTCGTCGAGCACCGCGACACCGGTGACGAGGAGAAGGCGGGAGTCGCCGAGCGCGTCGGCGGCCGTGAGCGGCTCGGTGCGCGACGCGTCCCCGGTCGCGGTCGTGATCTCGTCCGTGAGCCGGCCGGTGTCCTGCACGCGGGCGGTGGCCGGGCCGAGCTCGTCGGATGCGGCGAGCGTGTCCGCGACGCGGACGGGCGCGGAGGCGCGGAGCGCGAGCTCGTCGGCGAGCGCGACGGGCTCGGTGTTCTCGGTGGCACGGTTGCCGCTGACGACGACCTCGACGACCTTGCGGATCGTCTGGAAGATCCTCATGACGTCAGCGTGTCGCTGCCGGTCCCGGTCGCCACCAGCGAGAGCGTTTCGTCGTCACGCTCGACGGTGTACCCGTGGGCGGTGAGCCGCTGCTCGACGTCGGTGAGAACAGAGAGGTCGCTCGCGACGAGGTGGTAGACGACGGTGATGTCGCGGGTCGCGTTCCAGGAGCTCACGCGCCACCCCACACGGTGACGGTCGCGCCGCTGGGGGCGTGCACGTTGATGGTCTGGGAGCGCACGGGGAACGCGGTGTCGATCCCGTCCTCGCACACGCGCCCGTGCGTGGTGGTCGGGGTGTCCGAGACGAGCGCGCGGCCGTCCGCCCCGTCGACCCGCACGAAGATCAGGTCGCAGACCACGCCGAGGTCGAGGGTCTGCGAGGCGTCGTTCCCGGTCGCCTCGGCGGCGGCGTCCTGGGTGAGCACGTCTGCGACCTTGAGCCCGCGCGTGTCGAGCTCGGCGGGGAGCCGGTCGCGAACCTCGCTGGTGGTGGTGTCCTTCGCGAGCCCGGTCTCGAGGTCCGTCACCGTCACGGTGCCCGCGATGGGGACCGGGGCGGCGCGCAACTCCGTGTCCGTGAGCGCGCCGGTGACCTCCTGGGAGGCCGGGAACGACACGTCCACCGGGACCGGGGCGGCGCGCAACTCCGTGTCCGTGAGCGCGCCGGTGGTGACGGCTCCGGTGACGGTGAGGGTGCCGGCCAGGGCTGTGAGGACGTCGTTGAGCGCGGAGACCGCGGCCTGTAGCTGGGTGACCGCGTCGCGTGTGGCGGGCCCGTCGATGTCCCCGCCGGCGCCCGCGGTCAGCGACCGAGGGGTGCCGGACTCGACGACGCGGAGGGTGGCGTCGACCGCGGTCATGGTCAGGTCAGGAGGTCGATGAGGTCGGCCTTCGACAGTGCCGCGGGGTCCTCGATGCCGTGCGCGGCCGCGTACGCCTCCCATGCGGCGCGCGGCGCGGAGCGCGCCGGCCGGGGCGCCGTCGCCGTCGGCTGGGGTGGCGTGACGCGCTCGAGCTCGCGTTCGTCGCGGTAGCCGCGGGCGCGCAGGATGGCGGCGCCGGCGACGGTCGCGCGGACCTGCTCGCCTGTCACGGGGTGGGTGAGTCGGGGCATTCTGGGTTCTCCTGCGATCTTGAGGCTGGTTGCGCGGGCGGCCTCGACGAGCTCGCTGGGGTAGTGCTCGGCGAGCACCGGCCACGGGTCGGTGATCTCCGGGCTGTCGGCGAGGTGCTTGGAGAGGTGCTCGTAGGGGTTGAGGTTCACGGCCGACTTGAAGTCGATGCGGGCGACCGGGCTGGGGTCGTGGAACGTCCACCGGACCCGGACGCCGCTGCGGGTGAGCCCGTTGACGAGGTGCCCGTCGAGCCCGCGGCACTTCTCACCGGGGATCGGGGCGAACCCGCACGGGGCCATGACCGCCCGGGGGATCAGCCAGGCGACGACACCGGTGCGGTTGCGCAGCGTGCAGGTCTGCATCCGGCCGGCGCGCAGGTCGACGAACGCGAGCTGCCGGCCGCTGATGATCGCTCCCGGGTCCTCGGGCTCGAGGATCGGGGTGAGCGCGTCGGGGTGCAGCCAGTCGTCGGAGCCGATGTGCACGAGCCAGTCGGCGCCCTGGCGGGCCGCGTACTGGAAGCCGGCGTTGAACCGGCGGCCGACGCCCTGGTCGTTGTCCATCTCGACGACGTGCGCGCCGTGCTCGTGCGCGATGTCCACGTTGTGGTCGTCGGCGACGATCACGGTGTGCACGTCGATCCCGCGGGCGGCGGCCGACGCGGCGAGGTGCTCGCGCTGCTTGAGCACGAGCCTCGTCACGTCGAACCGCTGCCACGCGGGCGAAACGAGCCAGACCTGTGGTCTGGGCGTCACGGTCAGGAGACCGTGATCTTCACGGCGCGCACGAGGCGCGCGGCGTCGTCGCCCCAGGCGTTGCCCGAGCCGGTGATGCCGTTGGCGGGGTCCGTGACGGGGACGAACTTGCCGCCGTCGTCGGGGTCGCCGTCGTAGTGGCCGTGGTCCTTGACCACGTTGGCGCCGACCCACGAGTCGAGGATCAGCCGGTTCTCGACCGTGTCCGGGTCGAGCACCTGGACCGCGCGGATCGCGAGGCCCTGATGCGAGAGCGACGCCCCCCACGGGGCGCCGTTCGGCACGATCGGGGCGCGCTGCGCCATCGCGTACGCGGTCTGGTGGAACGCGTACGCCTCGTCCGACGGCAGGGCCGGGGACTTGATGACCGCGTCGAACCCGGCGACCGAGCCGATCGTGCCGCGGCGCAGCGTGTCGGTCGAGCCGCTCTTGCTGGCGTCCGTGAACTTGTCGGAGTTCAGGAACGCCGACGCGGCCTTCGAGCCGACGACGAGCACGCGGCCCATCATCGGGACGCGGGCGTTGTCGAGGTACTCGCCGGCCTTGACCGCGATGTCGGTGTAGGGGTCGTCGGTCGACTCGACGAACGCGATCGAGTTCTCGTAGGTGGCGCCGGACATCTGGTCGGCGACCTCCTGCTCGAGCTGCTCGACGATCCCGGTGACGATCGGGTTGAGCACCTGGACACCGAAGTTGACGATGTCGAGGGTCATCTCCTCGTCGCTGATCCCGACGTCCTTGTAGACGTCGGTGTCGAGCGTGATGTCGACGGACCGCTCGAAGAGACCGTCCTTCGTGCGGGCCGCGCCGCTGCGCAGCGCCCGGGTGCGGGCCGGCGCGTAGCCGGGCAGCCGGACCGTGAGCGTGTCGTCCTTGTAGCCGACGTAGTCGCCGAACGCGTTGCGCCAGACGAGACCCGGGAGCGTGATCTCCCGGAGGAGGAGGCCGAGCGCGGTCGAGACGACCTGCTCTGCCTTGACGAACGTGGACATGGGGTCATGTCCTCCTTATCTGTGGTGGGTGCAACCCGTCCCCCAGTGCGCGTGTGCGGCTTCTCAGCCGTACATGCGCGGGATCTTGGCCGCGAGCTTTTCGGGGTCGGTGTCCTCCGGTTCGGAGGACGGGGCGGCACCTGGCCGCAGTCGCTCTCGTGGGAGTCGCCGGGGCTCCTGGCCGCCGTCGTCGTCCTGCTTGAACGAGGCGAGCAGCTCGTCGGCGTCTTTCTCGAGGTCTTCCTCGGTGTCGCCGACGAGACGCTTCGCTTGCGTCTCGGTGAGGCCCTTCTTCAGCGCGACCCGCAGCCGCGCGGCCTCCTGCTCTGCTCTGGTGGCGCGGTCCTCGGCTCCGCTGGCGCGGTCCGCGAGCTTCTCCTGGTCGCTCTTGGATGCGTCCTCGTGCGCCGTGACCTTGCTACGCAGGTCGTCCCGCTCGCCCTTGATCTTGTCGAGGTCGCCGCGGACGTCCTGGATGAGCTTCCATGCGCGCTGCGGATCGAAGTTCTCGTCCGATCCCCAGGGCGGTGTCGGCTCCTGGCCGCCGGCGGCGGTGCTGCCGGCGTTCTTGGCGGGCGGCTCCTGGCCGCCGGCGCCGGACCCTCCCCCTCCCTCGTCGGTGTCGAAGAGGTGACGGAGCGGGTTGCGGTAGATGAGCATTCGCCCTCCTGGGGCTGATGGTGTTGGGTGCCGCCCGCCTGGGGCGGCACGTCACAGGGATCGACGGAAAGCGTTGAGCGCGTCGTTGCTGGTGCCGCGCTCGAGATCGCCGGCGGCCGCGGCGTCGCGTTGCGCCTGGTTGTAGGCGTCGCGGAACCCGGCGGATGCGGGCGGGAGCTCGGAGCCCTGGTAGGCGGGCTCGGCGGTGCAGGCGCAGGCGTCGTGCGCCTCGAACTCGGCGGTGTCCTCACCGTGGAAGACGGGCCCGCGGCTGGCGAGCATCGCGCAGAACGCGCATGGGGTGCCGCTCGTGACCCGTGACCAGCCGAGCGCCTGCCGGTCGCGGCCGGTGGAGAGGACGAGCGTGTCGCGGCCTCCCTGCAGCACGTGCCGCACGACGCTCCCGGAGGTGCGGGCGAGCGCGGTGCGCATCGCGGCCTGTGGGGACTGGCCGCCCGCAATCGCTTTCCCGACCGTGATCCGGCCGGTCACGATCAGGGAACTGACGAGCTTGTCGCGGTCGACACCGGGGCCGATGACGGGGGTCGCGCTTCCGCCGGCCTGCTCGGCGGTCCGGAACGCGCGGAAGTAGTCGCCGGCGGTCGCGCTGGAGAGCTGGTGGTAGGCGGTGACGAGCGGGACGGTCGCGTTGACGAGCGCGTTGAACGAGGCGGCGTCGCCGCGCCACACGGGCCAGAGCCGGGTGTAGTCGCGCAGCGCGCGGGCCCGGAGCTCGAGCTGCGCGCCGCGGTGCTGGGCGGTGAGCGTCGCGCCAGCCTGCGACCGGGCCACTGTCAGCCGTCCTGGGCTTGCCGTTCGAGCATGTCGGCGAGCACCCGGAACGAGTCCCCGGACTCGGCGGCGGCCTTCCACCGTTCGACGTCCTGGCGGGTGGCGCCCGGGACGCGCTCCCAGAGCTCCTGGGGTGGGATGCCGAGCATGGTGACGAGCTTGCCGAGCGCGTCGACGGTCGCGGAGAACGCGCGAGCGGACGTGTCGCGCCACCGGACCTCGGCGTCGGCCGGGATCTCGATGCCGCTCGCCTGCCCGGCGAGCCAGAACGTCTGCTCGTGCGACTCGCCCACGATGGTCTGTCGCTCGTCGACCTTGCGGTCCCGGCCGGCCTCGGCGGCGGCGAGCGCCTCCGCGGAGAGGTTGACGAGCTCGCCGATCAGCTCGTGCACCGGGGTCTGCGAGAGGGTCGCGGCGTGACGGATCGTCGCCTCGCGGCTCTTGATGTACCCGTCGACGCTGGTCTGGTCGAACTCGCCGAGCTTCATGTCCTCGGGGCTCTCGTCGAACGTCCAGAGCTGCGAGGCGGCCGCCTTCATCTTGGCGGCCTCGTTCTCGGCGGTCCAGCCGATCGCCCACCGCTGCCGGAACGCCGAGTACCACTGGGCGGTGAGGAGCCCGAACGTGGTGAGGTCGGCCTGATCCTGCAGGCGCATGAGCGGGAAGATTTGCCCGGTCATCGGGACGTCTTCGGTGACGGCGCCGACGATCCGGTCGGCGGGCTCGACGTCGTCGTCGAGGTCGAGGTCGTCCTCGTCGCGGTAGCGCACGACCGGGGTCACGCCGAGGCGGTGCTCGCGGGACTCGAGGAACGTGACCTTGTCGTCGTTGACCGCGAGGTAGTAGACGGAGGTCTCGTCGTACAGGCGCCAGGGGCCGCCGCGGACGCGCTCGAGCGCGAGGATCGGCCAGTCGGGGTCCTCGCCGTACAGGGCGGTCATGCGACGGGGCGACACGCCGCGGATGACGGGGGTCGGGGCGCCGGGGAGGACGACCGCGTAGCTGGTGCCGTACGCGAACGCGGCGCGGTGAATGCCGGTCTGCCGGGCGTCCATGCGATTGCGCTGCCAGGTCGCCCACACGTCGAGGTCGGTGGCGTCGTCGCCGGCCCGGAACCCGTCGACGAACATGCTCTGGGAGAGGGTCGAGACGACGATCTCGCAGAAGTTCACGCGGGCGATCCGTGCCATCGTCCGGACCTCCTGCGGGGCCGCGGACGGGATGACGCTGGGGAGCGCCTGCCGGCCCTTCCAGTAGCGGCGCAGCACGTCGAGCTGGCGGCGCTCGGTGCGGTGGTGCTCGAGGAGGTTGCGGGCCGCATCGACGGCGGCATCGGGCTTCAGCACCGACAACCCTCCTCTCTCCTGGTCAGAACATGGCTTTGCCTGAGCGTCTCTTGCGGGTCTTCTTGCCGCTGTTGAGCACGAGACGGCGGCCGAGACGGGCGCCGACCATCGAGACCGCGTAGTCGACGAGCTTCGAGCTCGACCGGGACTGCTTGCCGATGCTCACCCCGAACTGGTTGGGGCGCCGGCGGGCGTTGTGCACGTGCATCCGGAGCATCGCGTCACCGTCCCAGGTGAGCGTGCCTTCCTCGTCGATCGCGATCGCGGTGAGCTCGGCCTCTTCGGTGATGAGCCGGACGCGGTCGCGGCCCCCGGGGGTCGAGAACCGCATGTCGAACGCGACCGCGGAGCCCTTCGCCCCGGGGGTCGCCCAGAGCGTGAGGTCCTTCCGGAAGTCGCGGTGCCACTCGTCGATGAGGTCGGCCCAGTAGAGCGCCTCGTCGGAGTCGTCGCGGGCTGGGGACGGGTCGACCCCGAACCAGAGCACGTGCCAGCGTTCCCAGGCGCCGCGGACGGCGGCGTCGACCTCGTGTCGGGGGACGAGCCATCCGGTGCCGCGGTCGCCGTGCGGTCGCTGCCAGCCGCCGAGCGCGAACACGTGCCCGTCGCTCATGCGGCACCCGACGAGGGTGGTGGCGTCGGTCGACTTTGAGCAGTCGAGGAACATGGTGATCGGCTCGCCGTCGGCGACGGTGGTGTCGGCGGCGACCAGGGCGTCGAACTTGCGCGGGTCGATCCAGGCGTCCTCGGCGGTGGGGAGGCTCGAGAAGTAGAACCGGATCGCGTCGGCGAGCGGTACCCGGGGGTCCTGCGCCTCGTCTCGGATGCGTTCGAGGTCGACCCAGGGCGCGTCGTGGTAGGCGGCGCGCAGCCCGGCCATGAGCTGCGCGTCGTCGTGCAGCGACAGGTGCGGCGGGGCTTCGCGGGAGTCGTAGAGGATGTCGCGGCGCCGGGTCTTCCCGGATGCCTGCGCCTGCCACGCCTCGTAGGAGTCCTCGGCGACGGAGCCCTCACCGGGCATGTGGGAGTTCGTGAGCTCGAGCAGCCGAGCCATGCCCCCGGGTGACTTGCCGACGTTGCGTCGGGCGACGCCGGCGAGCCGCTGGCCGCCGGACGTGTGGGTCATGTGGTGCGACTCGTTGAGGAAGATCGCGGTCGCTGGGTCGCCCTCGCTCGATGCTTCCGAGCGGGTGAGCAGTTCGATCCGTGACCCGTCCGCGAGCTGGGTGCGCAGGACGCCCTTGTCGAACCCGTACTCCTCGGCCATCTCGCGGCTGACCATCGCGTTGGCGACCCGGAGCGGGTCGGCGGCCTGCGCTTCGGAGTTGGCGGCGATCTGCACGAGCGCCATGCGGTGCCGCTCGCCGACCCACCGGTCTCCTGCCCACACCGGGCGGGTCGGGCCGCAGAGCTCGGCGAGCGCAAGGACGCCGAGGAGCGGGTCCTTGCCGACGCCCTTCGCGCCGCGCTTGACGCCGGATCGGTAGAGCCAGCGCGCGTCGGGGCCGGGGCCTTGCAGCGCGTACCAGCAGTGCACGAACCGGAGCTGGCCGCGCGTGAACCGCCACGGCTCCCCGGTCAGGTGGTTGTGCAGCCAGGCTTCGCACCAGTCGACGACCTGCGGGCCGATGGTCTGCTCGACGTCGAACTCTGGGGGCCACGGGAGCGAGAGCCAGGCGCCGGTCTCCTCCTCGATCCAGTATCCGGGAGGGAGCTCGGCGGTCTCAGCCGAGGCGGTCACGGTAGGCGGCCATCTGGGTGACCTCCCCACCGTCCCCGCCGGCGGCGGTGTCGATCGGTTCGGCGATCGTCCAGCGCAGGTCCGCGAGCGCCTTCGGGTTGAGCCCGAGCCGGTTGTCGAGCTCGCGCATCTCCTTCATGACGGTCGCGGACCCGGACGCTGCGCGCTTGAGCATGCCGAGCACGGACTCGACGCGTTCGATCGCGTCCTCGTCGGCGCCCGCCAGGAGCTCGGCCAGGAGCCCGTCGTCTGTTGCGGACTCGGCGAGGGTGATGGCGTCGAGGTCGTCCTCGAGCTGCGCGCGGCGAGCGACGAAGTACAGGGAGCCCTCGTCCCAGCGGGTCGCCTGCGGGAGCCGCCACGCCCAGCGCCACCAGCGGCGGCCGGCGTCGCCGAGCTTGTATGTCTTCGGGACGGCGGGCGCCCGGCCGGCCCGGCCCTCGGCGGGCAGGGTCGTGGTCGCGATGGTCGGCGCGTTGCGGCGCCGGCTGTTGGGGTTCGGCAGGGGTCCCGGCATCGGGTGGCGGCCTCCTGGGCTCGATCCCAGCGCCTGGCCGGGAGCCGATCGGTGTGTGAAGCGGGAGAGGGGCGCCTGCAGGGTTCAGAACCCGTACACCGTGGCAGACGCTAACTCTCCGGTCTACGTTCGAGAGGGGGAGGGGGGTCCCCCCACCCCGGTTCTCAGTGGTGGAGAAGAAGATTCGCGACGGTCTGTGCCATCCCGCCGACGTGTGAAGCGGTGCACCGATCGAGTGACCGGTAGTTGCCGTGGTAGACGATGTCGCCGTCTTCGTCTGTGGTCTCGACCTCGAAGATCAGCGTTGCGCCGGTGAGTCTCGCCTCGGGCCCGTACTCATCCAGGATGAGGTCTAGGGCTCTCATGGAGAGTTCGGCGACCTCGATCTTGTCCTGATCGTTCATACAGACCCCGGGTGCTGCTCGGCTGGCCGCTTGCGCTGCGGGCCGCGGCCCTTCGTCGCTCGGTTGCAGCCTTGATGTTCGGGGCCGCGGGTGATGCTGCGGTCCTGGTCGTCGTGTCCGAGATCCCACGGTTCGTCGGGTGCTATCGGGTTGCCGCATCGCCAGCAGACCGCGGTGCCTGCGGCCACCGCGCGGGCTGCGCGCCGGCGTCGTCGCTGGTGAGCTGCGCCATATCCGCGTTGCGTCGAGCTGGGCCTGTCGGGCATGGGCTCCCTCTCCCGAGTTCGGTCGCGGCCTCGCGGTCGCCCCGGTCCTCAGGGGAGG
>JBFJNH010000038.1:0-31233 GCA_041618295.1 Marmoricola sp. | reverse complement strand
GCGCCGCCGACGACCTCGGATCCCGATTCGTCACCGGCGGGTGGTGGCAAGGGCGGCGGCAAGGGCAAGGGCGGCGGCAAGGGCAAGGGGCCCTGACACCGACGAGGGACCAACGGCACCGGCGCCCGCGATCCGCGCTATCATCGAGGTGCACCGACCACGGCTCTCGTTCGTCCTGGCGGTGCGCGGACCACCGGCTGATCGCCGGCATCCCTCGCAGACGGACCGTCCGGCCCGCCACCCGCTTCTTGCGGACCGAGGAGGCCGGGGTCGGGACCAAGCCCCTGGCCGGGGAAGTCGACCAGGGCTGAGTGCGGGTCGTGGTGACCGCGCGATGTCGCGTTGCCGTGCGAGAGGCGTACGGCGCGCCAGCAGGAGGAGGAGTCCGTGGCTCGAACGGGTCAGCGCCAGTCCGGCGCACGCCGTACGACGTCCCGCAACCGCGGCGGTGCCCAGGGTGGTGCCCAGAACGGTTCCCAGAAGGGGGGCCAGAACGGGTCCCAGAACCGGAACCGCGCTGCGGAGCAAGGTGTCATCCCGCAGCTCGCCCGCGCCGTCCGCGAGGTCGAGCGCGCCGTCGAGAAGCGGTCGATCGCCCCCTCCATCCGGACCAAGTTCCAGGTGGTCGCGCTGTTGGCCCGCGAGGAACGCAACCGGATCAAGGCCGACACCGAGCTCTCCGAAGGTCGCCGCGGCGAGGAGCTGAAGCGCCTCGACGGGATCGCCACGATCCTGGCCCAGACGGCGGCCCGCGACTCCACCCTCTTCGAGCTCCTCCGCGAGGACGCGATGATCACCGACGCGGCCAAGGAGCTGATCCGCGAGATCAAGGCCGCCGGCGGGATCGAGGTTCCCGAGGAGGAGGAGCAGCAGCCCGAGGCCGATGACCAGGCCGAGCGGCCCGACGCGCCCCGCCGGGTGGTGCCGCAGGCGGTGCTGGCCCGTCAGCTCGCGAACCCGTTCCTGGTTCCCGACTTCGCGGCCGCCCGGGCGAAGAAGCCGCGACAGAGCGAGCTGGCCCGGTGGGAGCTACTCGGACCGCTCTTCCGCTCCTTCGAGCAGGCCGACGGCGGTGCAGTGGCCTGCATGCCGCTCCCGGAGCCCGGTCCGGTCCGGGTCCCCGAGGGTCTCGAGCTGATGCTGCACCAGGCCCGGGTGGTGACCGCGGCCGCGCAGGGTCACCGGACCTTCCTGCTCGCCGACGAGCCGGGACTCGGCAAGACCGCCCAGGCGCTGCTCGCGGCCCAGGCGGCGAAGGCCTACCCGCTGCTGGTCGTCGTACCGAACGTGGTGAAGACCAACTGGGCGCGGGAGGCCGAGCGCTGGACGCCCCGGCACCCGGCCACCGTGATCCACGGCGACGGCGACTCGATCGACGGCTTCGCCGACATCATCATCGTCAACTACGAGGTCCTCGACCGGCACGTCGGCTGGCTCGCGGACCTGGCCTTCCGCGGCATGGTCGTGGACGAGGCGCACTTCATCAAGAACAAGAGCTCGCAGCGTTCGCAGCACGTGCTCGAGGTGGCGGAGAGCGTCCGGTCCCGGCTCTCCAACCCGCTGCTGATGGCGCTGACCGGCACCCCGCTGATCAACGACATCGACGACTTCCGGGCGATCTGGCAGTTCCTCGGCTGGATCGACGACCGCAAGCCGCTGGCCGCGCTGATGGACTCGCTGGAGGAGACCGGCCTGACCCCGCTCGATCCCGGGTTCTTCCCGAACGCCCGCCGATCGGTGATCGACCTGGGGATCGTCCGGCGTCGCAAGGTCGACGTCGCCTCGGACATCCCGCAACGCCGGGTCGCCGACCTCCCCGTGGAGCTCGAGGGCGAGGCCGGTCGCTCGATCCGGGCGGCCGAGGCCGAGCTGGCCCGCCGCCTGGTCAACCGCTACGACAGCGCCCTGGCGACCCGCTCCGCGGGGGTCACCGTCGAGGGCATCGACCACGAGCTGGTCCGCCGGGTCGCGGCCTGGGAGCGCGAGGACTCCGACGAGAGCACCGGCGAGAACGTGTTCGGCCTGATGCGCCGCATCGGTCAGGCCAAGGCCGGGCTCGCCGCCGACTACACGGCCCAGCTGGCGCGCAACGTCGGCAAGGTTGTCTTCTTCGCCAAGCACATCGACGTGATGGACGTGGCTGAGGAGACCCTGGCGAAGGCCGGGCTCAAGTACTCCTCGATCCGGGGCGACCAGACGCCCAAGGTCCGGGAGAAGAACATCGACGCGTTCGTCAACGACCCGGACGTGGCGGTAGTGGTCTGCTCGTTGACCGCCGCCGGTGTCGGTCTCAACCTCCAGGTCGCCTCCAACGTTGTCCTCGCCGAGCTCTCCTGGACCGATGCCGAGCAGACCCAGGCGATCGACCGGGTGCACCGGATCGGGCAGAGCGACCCCGTCACCGCCTGGCGGATCATCGCCGCGCAGACGGTGGACACCCGGATCGCCGAGCTGATCGATGCCAAGGCCGGGCTCGCCGCGCGCGCGTTGGACGGCTCGGACGAGGACGTCGTCTCCTCGGTGGACCTCCAGCTCGAGGCGTTGGTGTCGCTGCTGACCGCGGCGCTGGAGGAGCGTGGCTGAGCTCTAGTCGGCGGTCCGCTCGGCCACCGCGCGCTCGACCTTCTCGCGGATGTCCGGGGCGTCCTCGAGGAGGCGCCGGAACGCGTGCCCCTCGATGATCAGGGCGTGCACGGGCGTGGTCGCGACCACGCTGGCGGTGCGCGGCTGGCCGGTCACCAGCGCGATCTCCCCGAAGAAATCCCCGGGACCCATCGAGTTGATCACGGTGTCGCCCTGGGTGACGTCGGCGGTCCCGTCGATGATCACGACGAACTCCTGGCCCTCGGCGTTCTCGGTGGCCAGGCGGCGTCCGGCGCCCAGATCGAGCTCGGTCGCGATCGCGGCGACCTCGGCCACCTCGGGTCCCGTGCAGTCGGCGAAGAGCGGCAGGGACCGGATCAACTCGGACTTCGCGTCCTTGTGCAACCTCATGTGAGGGAACTTAGACCCCGGTGGTCGGCGCTGTCTGCCCCTCCTCGGGCAGGAGTCAGCGCGAGTCGCCCCGTTCCGAACGGGTTCGTGGCGATTTGGGTCGTCCCCGCTCCGGGCGTCAGCTGGCGGTGGTGATCCGGTCGGCCATCGCGCGCTGGACCTTGACCCGGATCTCGGGGGCGTCCTCGAGCAGGCGCAGGAAGGCGTGGACCTCGATGACCAGCGCCCGCACCTTCGTCGTCGCGACCACCGTCGCGGTACGACGACGACCGGTCAGCAGCGCGATCTCGCCGAAGAAGTCCCCGGCTTCCAGGGTCGCGACCGTCTGGTCGCCGTGCATCACGGCGGCGGACCCGTCGACGAGCACGACGAACTCGCGCCCGACGGCGTTCTCGGTGGCGAGGACCCGGCCGGCGGGCAGGTCGATCTCGTCGGCGATCGCGGCCACCTCGGCGATCTCGTCGCCGGTGCAGTCGGCGAACAGCGGAAGCGAGCGGATCAGGGCCTTCTTGGTGTCCTTGTGCAGCTTCATGGTCCCAAAGTAGTTCCGAGAACGGTCAGGGTCTGTGACCTGGACCCCATTTAGCCAGTCGGCCAAATCACATGTGAATTCTTGGTTTCCGGGAATGCACGGTCCGGGGTCGAAACCGCAGGTCAGGCGGGGGTCCGGTAGTGCAGCAGGCAGGGTTCGCTTGCCCGAGCCACGCCGCCGATCTGCGCCGGGACCGGCACCGGGTACGACGCCCAGCCGCTGGTGAGCAGGTAGCTGCCGAACAGGTGGGTCAGGGCGGTCGACATCGCCGCGAGCGAGAACGGCTGCGCCGGGCAGCTGTGCTTGCCGTGCCCGAACGCGGTGACCAGCTGAGGCGACGCCAGCGCACTGGTGTCGGCCAGCCGGCTCCGGTTCCAGCGTTCCGGCTGCCACCCGGCCAGGCCGGGGGCGGCGCTGGTGTTCAGCAGTGGCAGCAAGGTGGCGATGGTCGCCCCCGGGCCGACCGTGTACGTGGTGGTGCCGTCGTCGAGCTCGACGGGCGCCAGCACCGTCCGGCCCATGATCGAGCGCTGCGCCAACCGGGTCGACTCCAGCGCGCACCGGTCGGCCAGGCCCTCCTCGCCGGCCACCACCCGCGCCGCGACCTCCGGGTGCTCGACCAGGTCGACCAACGCCCAGCCGAGCGCGGAGGCGAGGTTCGACATCGAGGCGATGTGGATCAGGGCCACGTCCCAGGCGACGCCGGCACGGCGTACCGGGTCGGGCTCGCCGTCCCAGGCGGCCACGATCCGGGCGAACAGGGCCTGACCCTCCGGGTCCGGAGCGGCATCGAGCCGGTCGACGGCAGCCGCCACGACCTCGGTGATCTCGGCGAGGGCCGCCCGTTCGGCGGCCTTGCCCGACGCGGCCACGGCCGCCATCGCGTCCGGGTGCACGAACGCGTCCGCACCGTCGAGGGCGTCGAAGGCGACCACCAGCCGCTCGAACGCCTCGCCCTCGGCCGACCCCGGACCGGCCCAGGACGCCAGGCCCATCCGGTGCCCGAGCCGCCGGGTCAGCGCGAAGACGTCGACGGACCCGGCTTCCCCGAGCTCGACCCGGGTCGTGTCCAGCGCGGCCCGCAGGTTGCTCAGGTACGTCGCCACGTCGCCCTTGCGGAACAGCGAACCGGGGAGGGTCCGACGTCCGTCGAAGATCTCGTCGGGGAGCTTGCGGCGCAGCATCAGGTAGTCCGCCACCCCCTTGCTGGCCTTCTCCTCGGGGAGCGCGTAGAACGACTCGACGCCGGTGGGGGAGAAGGTGAACAGGTAGCGGTCCCGGCCGCTCTCGACCAGGAAGGTGTCGCCGTGCGCCGCGCGCGCGTCGGCCAGGACGCCGACGGCGTCGTCGACGGCGACGTCCCAGGGCAGGCCGACCCCGGTCGCGACCGGGGGGAGCGGGGTGATCTCGTTGCGGGATGCGTTCGTGGGCACCGGGTGTCCTCTGCTCAGCGGGTCAGGGTCACGGGTAGCAGGTCGAGCCCGTTGTTGAAGTTGGAGTGGATCTTCACCGGGTCGCCGGCACGCTCGATCACCGGGAACCTCGCCAGCAGCTCCTCGAAGAAGACCCGTCCCTCCAGCCGCGCCAGGTGCACGCCCAGGCAGTAGTGCTCGCCGAACCCGAAGGCCACGTGCTTGCTGGCCCCGCGCCGTACGTCGAAGGTGTCGGGGTTCTCGAAGACGGTCTCGTCCCGGTTCGCCGAGACGTAGTAGAGCCCGACCTTGTCGCCGGCCCGGATCTGCTGGCCGCCGAGCTCGGTGTCGACCGTCGCGGTCCGCCGGAAGTAGTGCAGCGGGCCGGCGTACCGGACGATCTCCTCGACGGCGCCGCCGACGAGCTCGGGGTCCGCGCGCAGCGCGGCGAGCTGGTCGGGGTGGTCGAGCAGGGCGTCGAGGCCGTTGGCGAGCATCCCGACGGTGGTGTCGTTGCCGGCGATGAAGAGCTGCACGAACTGGAGCGCGAACTCGAGGTCGTCCATCGGCTTGCCGTTGACCTCGGCGGCGAGCATCAGCGAGGTGACGTCGTCGCGCGGTGGTTCGGTACGTCGTCGGGCGGCGTGCTCCATCGCGTAGACCGCCAGCGCGGCGACCGCGGCGATGCCCTCGTGGTCCGCGGACTCCCCGATGGTCCGTGCCGAGAGGGCGGCCTTCTCGTGCAGGTGGTCCCAGTCCTCCTCCGGGAGTCCGAGCACCTCGCCGAGCACCCGGGTCGGCAGCGGGCCGGCGACGTCGTGGACCAGGTCGACGACCTCCCCGTCGGGGACGGTGACCAGGATGTCGCGGCAGATGTCGCGGACCCGCTTCTCCAGGGTCGCGATCGCGGGCTTGCCGAACGGAACCGTCAGTGGTCGCCGGTGGCGCTGGTGCTTGGGTGGATCCATGGCGAGCAGCATCTGCCGGAGCTGGGCCAGCGGCTCGGCCTCCATGTCCTCCAGCAGGATCCCGCCGCGCTCGGCGGAGTAGATCGCCGGCTGGCGGGAGACCGCGACCACGTCGGCGTGCCGGAGCACGGCCCAGTACCCCGCCTGGCCGGGGATGTCCTGCCAGTGCACCGGATCGGTACGGCGCAGCTCGGCGAACGCAGCGTGCGGGGCGCCGCCGCGCCAGTTCTCGCGGTCGTAGAGGTCGAACGTCGTACCGAACGTCATGCCCGGCATCGTGCCAGGTCAGTCGGCCCGGCGGACGCCCATCGCGAGGATCTCGCAGGCCACGCTGAGCTGACGACGCAGGCCGGCGCGCATCTCGGGGAAGGCGAGCTCGAGCATCAGCGCTGCGCTGGTGCGCGCCCGTTGGCCGGCGTGCCCGTCGGGGAGGTTCTTGCTGAGGGTCCAGCTGAACGCGATCGCATCGGCGCAGATCTCGATCACGAACGCGGTGTCCGGGTGGTCCTCGCCCAGGCGTGCCGCGACCGCGGTGCGGAGGGAGTCGAGGAGCTCGCGGGGCGGGAGTGCGTTCATACCGGATCAACGAACTGGGATCGTATTTGTTACGTATGCCCGATTCGGGCGCACGAGGGCGGCACCGGGGTGTCTAGGGTGACCCCGTGACCACCCGAAGCAGCGGACCGGGCCGTGCCCGCCAGGAGCGGATCTACCGCGACGGCGTTTTCGGACGCACTCCCCGGGTCCCGGCGGACTTCGCCACCCTGGAGGCGCGGGCCCGGAGCGCGAGCAGCGCGCGAGCGTGGGCGTACGTCGCCGGAGGCGCCGGTGAGGGGCGCACGATGCGCAACAACCGAGCCGCCTTCGACCGCTGGGCGATCGTGCCCCGGATGGCGCACGGCAACACCACCCGCGACCTCTCCCTCGACCTGCTCGGGACCAGGTTGCCCGCCCCGGTGCTGCTGGCGCCGATCGGGGCGGGGGCGCTGATGGCACCGGACAGCGACCTGCACATCGCGCGTGCCGCGGCCTCCCACGGGGTGCCGTACGTGTTCTCCCACCAGGGGTGCAACCCGATGGAGGAGTGCGCGGCCGCGATGGGTGCCAACCCGCGCTGGGTGCAGCTGTACTGGAGCACCGACGAGGCGCTGGTCGACAGCGTGATCCAGCGGGCCGAGGCGATCGGCGCGGGAGCCCTGGTCGTCACCCTCGACACCACCCTGCTGGGCTGGCGTCCCCAGGACCTCAACCTCGGGTCGTTGCCGTTCAGCGCCGGGGTGGGGATCGCGCAGTACACCTCGGACCCACGGTTCGCCGCGATCGTGGCTGACCGGATCGCGGCGGCCGCAGCCGCTGGTCGGGAGCGCACCGAGGTGACCCTCGGGGCGATCAGGACGCTGCTCCGGATGACCCGCAACCACCCGGGCGGGTTCTGGGAGAACCTCCGCTCGCCGGTGCCGCGGGCCTCGGTCGAGGCCTTCCTGGACATCTACTCGAACCCGGGCCTGAGCTGGGAGCACCTGGCCACCCTGCGGGAGCGGACCCGGCTGCCGGTGGTGCTCAAGGGGATCCTGCACCCCGACGACGCCCGTCGCGCCGTCGACTCCGGGGTCGACGCGATCGTCGTCTCCAACCACGGCGGGCGGCAGGTCGACAACGCGATCGCGTCCCTGGACGCCCTGGTCGCGATCCGCGACGCCGTCGGGGACGACCCGACCCTGCTCCTGGACAGCGGCATCCGCACCGGAGCGGACGTGTTCACCGCCCTCGCCCTGGGGGCGGACGCGGTCCTCCTCGGCCGGCCCTACATGTACGGCCTCGCCCTCGCCGGCGAGGCCGGTGTCGCCGACGTGCTCGCGAACGTCATCGCCGAGCTCGACCTCACCATGGCCCTGTCGGGAACCGCCGACCTGGCCTCGATCACCCGCGACGCCCTGATCCCGAACCCGGTGCTCGCTCCGTCCCCCCACCAGGAGTCACGATGAAGGTCCTCCGCACCCCCGACGAGCGCTTCGCCGGCCTGTCCGACTTCGCCTACCCGTCGCACTACACCCAGGTCGCCGGCGACCTGCGGATGCACCACGTCGACGAGGGGCCTCGGGACGCGCCGCCAGTGCTGATGCTGCACGGCGAGCCGACCTGGGGCTACCTGTACCGCTCGATGATCCCGGTCTTCACCGGCGCCGGCTTCCGCGCCGTGGTCCCGGACCTGGTCGGGTTCGGGAAGTCCGACAAGCCGACCCGGATCGAGGACTACTCCTACCAGCAGCACATGGACTGGCTGACCGCGTGGCTGGAGGACCTCGACCTGCGCGGGATCACCCTGGTCTGCCAGGACTGGGGCTCGCTGCTGGGGCTGCGGCTCGCCGCCGAGAACCCGGACCGCTTCGACCGGATCGTGGTCGCGAACGGGTTCCTGCCCACCGGCGACCGCAATCCCGGCCCGGCGTTCAAGATCTGGCGTGCGTTCGCGCGGTACACGCCGCTGTTCCCGATCGGGCGGATCGTCGCCACCGGGACCAGGCGGTCGTTGAGCGCCGCCGAGCGGGCGGCGTACGACGCCCCGTTCCCGTCCTCGGCGTACAAGGCCGGTGCCCGCGCCTTCCCGCGGCTGGTGCCGATCTCCCCGGACGACCCGGCGGCGCCGGCCAACCGGGCGGCGTGGGCGGTGCTGGGGGCGTGGGAGAAGCCGTTCCTGACCCTGTTCGGTCGGCACGACCCGATCCTGGGCGCCGCGGACAAGCCGCTCCAGGAGCACGTACCGGGGGCCCAGGGGCAGCCGCACGACCGGCTCGACGGCAGCCACTTCGTCCAGGAGGACGTCGGAGCCGAGATCGCCCGGCGGACCGTGGAGTGGATCGCCAGCGCGGGGTGAACCGGTGACCGACCTCAGCCGGTCGTGATCGCGCCGCCGTCGCCCTTGCCGAGCGAGCGGCCGATCACCATCCGCTGGATCTGGTTGGTGCCCTCGAAGATCTGCATCACCTTCGCCTCGCGCATGTACCGCTCGACCGGGAAGTCCCGGGTGTAGCCGTAGCCGCCGAGGACCTGGACGGCGTCGGTGGTCACCTTCATCGCGTTGTCGGTGGCGACCAGCTTGGCGATCGAGGCCTCCCGGCTGAAGGGCAGGCCGCGGTCCTTGAGCCGGGCGGCGTGCAGGGTCGTCGCGCGTGCGCTCTGGACGGCAGCCTCCATGTCGGCGAGCACGAAGGTCAGGCCCTGGTGGTCGATGATCCGCTTGCCGAAGGTCTCCCGCTCCTTGGCGTAGGCGACCGCCTGGTCGAGGGCGCCCTGGGCCAGGCCGGTCGCGACCGCGGCGATACCGAGACGTCCGGCGTCGAGGCCGGCGAGCGCGATCCGCAGGCCGTCGCCCTCCGCGCCGAGGCGCCGCTCGACCGGGATGCGCACGTCCTCGAAGAGCATCGTCGCGGTCGGCGAGCCGGTGAGACCCATCTTGGTCTCGGGGGAGTCCGCGGACAGGCCCGGCGTGTCGGCGGGGACCAGGAAGCAGGAGATCCCGTTGCCCCGGGAACCAGGCCCAGCCTCGGCGGTCCGCGCCATCACCTTGTAGAAGTCGGCCTTGCCGCCGTGCGTCGTCCAGGCCTTCGTCCCGTTGAGCACGTAGTGGTCGCCGTCGCGGACGGCCTTGGTGCGCATCGCCGCAGGGTCGGAGCCCGCGTGCGGCTCGGAGAGGCAGTACGCGCCGAGGAGCTCGCCGCTGAGCATGTCGGGCAGCCATGCCTGCTTCTGCTCCTCCGTCCCGAACGTCGCCAGGCCGAAGCAGGACAGGGCGTGCACCGAGACGCCGACGCCGACGCTCGACCAGACCGAGCCGATCTCCTCGAGCACCTGGAGGTAGACCTCGTAGGGCTGTCCGCCGCCGCCGTACTCCTCGGCGTACGGGAGGGAGAGCAGTCCCGCGCGGCCCAGCAAGCGGAACGCGTCCCGGTCGAACTGCTCGCTCTTCTCCGCCAGCGCGGCCCGGGGGAGGAGCTCGCGGGTGGCGAGGTCGCGGACCAGCTTGAGCAGGTCGGTGGCCTCGTCGGTCGGCAGCACGCGGGTCGCGGGCATCAGGCTCCTCGTTCCTTCCGGTCGTCGAGCATGTCGGGACGCAGAGTATCAAACTGAGTACTAGAGTATTCATTCTGGTACTGCTACGGTCGCCCCATGGCGCCCGACGACCGCGGTGAGCGGCTGCTCGAAGATCTGGTCGAGCTCTACCTCGCCGAGGGGTTCCTCGGCTTCGGGATGGGTGACCTCGCCGCCCGGCTGCGCTGCTCGCGCTCGAGCCTGTACCTGGTCGCCGCCAGCAAGGAGCAGATCATCGTCACCGCGGTACGGCGCTACTTCCGGCGCGCCGCGGAGCGGATCGAGGAGCGGGTCCGGGCCGAGCCCGACCGGGGGCTGCGGCTGCAGGTCTACCTGGCGGCGGTCTCCGACGAGCTGGCCCCCGCCTCGGAGCGCTTCTACGCCGACGTCGCCGCCTTCGCTCCGGCGCGCGAGCTCTACGAGGCCAACACCCGGAGTGCGGCCCAACGCGTGCAGGACCTCGTGGTGGAGGGGGTGGCCGCCGGCGCGCTGCGGCCGGTAAACGCACGGTTCGTGGGAGCAGCCGTAGCCGAGGTGATGGCGGCGATCCAGGGCGGGCGCATCGAAGCAGCCGCCGACCTCGACGACGCGGACGCCTACCGCGCCTTGGCCGACCTGGTATTCAGGGCCGTCGAACAACGTTGAGCACTGCCCGACTCTGACCCGACCCCGACGTCGACCGCGCTCCGGCCCGGGTGAAAGATGTCGTCCCAAACCCCTAGGAGTTCACGTGACCGAGACCACCGTCGAGCCGACCACCGTCGACCTCACCACGCAGACCATCGCCGTCCTCGGCGGTACCGGCCCGCAGGGCCGTGGTCTGGCCCGCCGTTTCGCCCAGGCCGGGCTGAGGGTCGTCCTCGGGTCGCGGACGGCGGAGAAGGGCGCCGCCGCTGCGGCCGAGCTCTCCGCGGCGATCGGCGTCACGGTCGCTGGCTCCGACAACCGCGGTGCGGCCGAGGCCGGTGACGTCGTACTGGTCGTGGTGCCCTGGGACGGCCACGCCGAGCTCCTCGCCGACCTCAAGCCGGCGCTCGACGGCAAGGTCGTCGTCGACTGCGTCAACCCGCTCGGCTTCGACAAGCAGGGCGCCTACGCGCTCCCCGTCGCCGAGGGTTCGGCCACCCAGCAGGCCGCAGCGATCCTCACCGAGAGCACCGTGGTCGGCGCGTTCCACAACGTCAGCGCGGTCCTGCTCGAGGACCCGGAGGTGACCGACCTCGGCACCGACGTGCTGGTCCTCGGTGACGACCGCGCCGCCACCGACCTGGTGCAGGCGCTGGCCGACACCATTCCCGGAGTCCGGGGCCTGTACGGAGGCCGGATTCGCAACGCGCACCAGGTCGAGGCGTTCACCGCGAACCTGATCAGCATGAACCGGCGCTACAAGGCGCACGCCGGGGTGCGGATCACCGACGTCTAGGCGGGTTTCGAGACAGGCGTTGTACGCCTTCCTCAACCGCCCGGGTGGTGGTGTCGAGACAGGCGTTGTACGCCTTCCTCAACCGCCCGGGTGGTTGAGGAGGTTGCGCAGCAACCGTCTCGAAACCCCTACCGCAGCTTCCGGTACAACGCCTCCTGCGCCATGCTCGCGACCAGTCGGCCGGACCGGTCGAAGTAGGAGCCGGTGTACAGCCCGCGGTTGCCCACGATCGCGCGGCCGTCGTACGCGGTGAAGACCCAGTCGTCCATCAGGACCGGACGGTGAAACCAGACCGCGTGGTCGAGGCTCGCGGCCGGCAGGAAGCCGTCGGTCTCGAAGGTGTGCAGCGCGGCGGAGAAGTCGGACAGGTAGGTCAGTGCGGCCGCGTTCAGCAACGGATCGTTGCCGATCCCGGCGGTGAACCGGGACCAGAACCGGCTCGGCCACTCGTGCAGCTCGTCCTCCGGCGGGATCCGGGCGTCGACGGAGAACATCCGTGGCGCGTTCCAGACGACGCACTCCTCCGGGGTGGTCACCGACGGCAGCGCCGGAGCCTGCTCGTCCACCCCCTCGCCGGGGGTGGCGAACGAGATCGAGGTGGAGAAGATCACCTCCCCGCGCTGGATCGCCACCACCCGGCGGGCCGAGAACGACCGGCCGTCGCGGTCCCGATCGACCTGGAAGAGCGTCGGGCGGGAGGCGTCCCCGGCTCGCAGGAAGTAGCCGTGCAGGGAGTGCGGGGTTCTGTCCGGGTCGACGGTGAGCCCGGCGGCGAGCAGCGCCTGGGCGGCCACCTGGCCGCCGTACAGGTGGGCGGTCTCCTCGAACGTGTAGTTCGCCCGGAAGCAGTCCTCCTCGACCTTCTCCAGGGTGAGCAGGTCAATGAGGTCGCCGGCCGTGCCGGATGTCTCGGTGCTCATGCGCCCGAACGCTACCGACGGCGGGAGTTCTAGGCTGCACCGCATGACCACTTCTCCAGCTGGCTACGTCTCCTACGAGTTCGCCGACGGCATCGCCCGGATCACCCTGATCGACGGCGACCGCGGGAACCCGATCCACGGTGCCGGGATCGCCGACCTGCACGCTGCGGTACGGCGCGCCGCGGCCGACGAGGCGCGGGTGATCCTGCTTGCCGCCACCGGCCGGTTCTTCTGCGTCGGCGGTGACATCTCCGGCTTCGGCAACGCCGAAGACCTGGGCACCTATGTCGACGACCTGGCCGAGTCGCTGCACCGGGTGATCAGCGAGCTGCTCCGGTCGCCGGCGATCGTGGTCTCGGTGGTCCAGGGGATGGCGGCAGGGGCGGGCTTCCCGCTGGCCGCCGCAGCGGACATCGTCCTGGCCGCGGAGTCGGCGAAGTTCACCCTCGGCTACACCAAGATCGGGTTCAGCGTCGACGGCGGCACCAGCCTGCTGGTGCACTCGCTCGGGCTGCACCGGACGTTGCGGCTGGCGCTGCTCAACGACGTGATCACGGCCGAGGAGGCCCGGACCTTCGGCCTGGTGGCCAGGGTCTGCGCGGACGACGAGCTGGTCGCGACCGCGGAGACGATCGCGACCCAGCTTGCCGCTGGTTCCGGGATCGCCCAGGCAGCCACGAAGTCCCTGCTCCGGGCGGTCGCGGAGGACGCGCCCGAGAGCGTGATGCGGGCGGAGTCGCTCTCGATCCAGGCGCGAGCCGTCGAGCCCGACGGCCGCGAGGGCGTCCAGGCGTTCCTCGGCAAGCGCCCGGCTCGCTTCAACCAGTAGTCCCGGCGCGCCTGACGCCGGCCCGGGGGTCGACCGGGTTCGCACGCCCTTGACTTAGTACCCTAGGGGGGTATAGTACCTGGCATGAGCGAGCACCAGCACTCCTACATCGCGCACAAGTCCAAGGACGACTACCTCAAGCGGCTGCGCCGGATCGAGGGCCAGGCCCGCGGACTCCAGCGGATGGTCGAGGAGGAGCAGTACTGCATCGACATCCTCACCCAGGTCTCCGCGATGACCAAGGCCCTCCAGGCGGTCTCGCTGAGCCTGCTCGAGGAGCACCTCAGCCACTGCGTCCTCGATGCCGCCCGCACCGGCGGTCCGGAGGCCGAGGAGAAGCTCGCCGAGGCCAACGCGGCCATCGCCCGACTCGTCCGTTCCTGAATCCCCCTGAACTGAAAGGCGCCGTCATGGCACACACCTTCACCGGAACCGTCACCGGCATGACCTGCGGCCACTGCGTCGCCTCGGTCACCGAGGAGGTCGCCGAGCTCGCCGGGGTCAGCGACGTCGTCGTGGACCTCGCCTCCGGCAGCCTCACCGTCACCAGTGAGACGCCGCTCGACGAGGCCGCCGTCCGTGCCGCCGTCGCCGAGGCCGGCTACCAGCTCACATGAGTGCGACGACCGACCGGGTGGCCGTCCGGATCGGTGGCTTCGTGGTCGTGCTGGCGGTGCTGTTCGGCGCCGCCTTCGGCCTCGGCCGGCTGGTCGACGGCGACGTCGACGACGAGCCGACCGCGCCGTCGTACCGGCTGGAGCTGGCGGCCGACGAGGTCCGCGACTCCCGACGCGCCGAGGTGAGCTTCACGATCCGGGACGCGGCCGGTCGGG
This sequence comes from Marmoricola sp., assembly GCA_041618295.1. Classification (GTDB taxonomy): domain Bacteria; phylum Actinomycetota; class Actinomycetes; order Propionibacteriales; family Nocardioidaceae; genus Marmoricola. The sequence goes on along the minus strand of JBFJNH010000038.1, from coordinate 17,233 downwards.
CGGTGACCCGCTTCGCGGAGCGGCACGAGAGGCGGCTGCACCTGATCGCGGTGCGCGACGACTTCTCCGGCTTCCAACACGTGCACCCGACGATGGCGGCCGACGGCACCTGGACGGCGACCCTGGCGACGTACTCCGGTGGCTACCGGCTGTTCGCCGACTTCCAGGAGCAGGGCGGCGCGCAGAGCGTCGCCCACGCTGACCTCCTGTCCCGCGGCAACGACGACAGCGGGTTCACCGCGGTCGCGCCGCAGCTGAGCCGGACCGCCCAGGTCGGCCCGTACGACGTCGTCCTCGCCGGCGACCTGGCCGCCGGGTCCGCGTCGACACTGACGTTCGCCGTCTCCCGGGACGGGGAGCCCGTCACCGAGCTGGAGCCCTACCTGGGGGCCTACGGACACCTGGTCGTGCTGCGCGGGAGCGACAAGCGGTACCTGCACGCGCACCCCGAGGACGGTCCGGCCGGCCCCGGGGTCGCCTTCGGTGTCGAGGTGCCCACGGCTGACCGCTACTACCTGTACCTCGACTTCAAGCACGGCGGGAAGGTCCGCACCGCGACCTTCGCGCTCGCCGCGAGTGCGACCGCGACCGGGTCCGAGAAGGAGGATCACGATGGTGGCCACTGAGTCCAGCGTCGAGCTCGACATCACCGGGATGACCTGCTCGTCGTGCGCCAACCGGATCGAGCGGAAGCTCAACAAGCTCGACGGGGTCGTCGCCGAGGTCAACTACGCCACCGAGAAGGCGCGGGTCAGCTTCCCGGCGACGATCGCCCCCGAGGACCTGGTCGCCACCGTGGAGCAGGCCGGGTACGGCGCCGCGCTGCCGACGCCGGCCGGCGAGGCTCCCGAGGTCGCCGACGCTGCTCCGGACCCGTTGCGGCAGCGGCTCCTGGTCACCACGCTGCTGACCGTCCCGGTGATCGCGCTGGCGATGGTCCCGGCGTGGCAGTTCACGAACTGGCAGTGGCTCTCGCTGACCCTGGCCGCCCCGGTCGTGGTCTGGGGAGGCTTGCCGTTCCACCGGGCCGCGTGGACCAACCTGCGGCACGGCACCACCACGATGGACACCCTGGTCTCGGTCGGGACCCTGGCCGCGTTCGGGTGGTCGCTGTACGCGCTCTTCTGGGGCGACGCCGGGGTACCCGGTCTGACGCACCCGTTCAGCCTGACCGTCGAGCGCGGCCACGGCACCAGCAACATCTACCTGGAGGCAGCGGCCGGTGTCACCGCGTTCCTGCTGGCCGGGCGCTACCTGGAGGCCCGCTCGAAGCGGCAGTCCGGCGCGGCGCTCCGGGCCCTGCTCGAGCTCGGGGCCAAGGACGTCGCGGTCCTCCGCTCCGGCGTCGAGGTCCGGATCCCGGTCGAGGACCTGGTCGTCGGTGACGAGTTCGTCGTCCGGCCGGGGGAGAAGGTCGCCACCGACGGGGTCGTCGTCGACGGAAGCTCGGCGATCGATGCGGCTCTGGTGACCGGCGAGCCGGTTCCGGTCGAGGTCGGTGCCGGCGACGGCGTCGTCGGCGGGTGCGTCAACGTCGGCGGCCGGCTCGTCGTCCGGGCGACCCGGGTCGGTGCGGACACCCAGCTCGCCCAGATGGCCCGGCTGGTCACCGAGGCCCAGCACGGCAAGGCCCAGGTGCAGCGGCTCGCGGACCGGATCTCCGGCTTCTTCGTACCGGTCGTGATCGCGCTCTCCGCCGCCACCCTCGGCTTCTGGCTCGGCACCGGCGAGGCGCCGTCGGCTGCCTTCACCGCGGCGGTCGCGGTACTCATCATCGCCTGCCCGTGCGCTCTCGGCCTGGCGACACCGACCGCGCTGATGGTGGGCACCGGACGCGGCGCCCAGGTGGGCATCCTGATCAAGGGACCCGAGGTGCTGGAGTCCACGCGCACGGTGGACGTCGTCGTCCTCGACAAGACCGGGACGGTGACCACCGGGCAGATGGCGCTGCGCGACGTCGTGGCCGCTGCCGGGGAGAGTCGTGACGAGGTCCTCGCGGTCGCCGCCGCGCTGGAGGACGGCTCCGAGCACCCGGTCGCCCGGGCGATCGTGGCGGGCGCCGTCCGGATGGCTGAGGAGGGCCGTCCCGGCCCTTCTCGAAACCTCGTCACCGACTTCGCGAACCGCCCCGGCCTCGGTGTCACCGGGGTGGTCGAGGGTCGGCGCCTCGCCGTGGGGCGAGCGGCGCTCTTCGACGGAGCCGAGGTTCCGGATGAGCTCGGGGCCGCGATGATCGCCGCGCAGGCGGACGCCGGTACGGCGGTGCTGGTGGGCTGGGACGGCGTCGTGCGCGGGCTGCTGGTGGTCGGTGACGAGGTCAAGCCGACCTCGGCCGAGGCGATCCGCCGGCTCCGCGACCTCGGGCTGCGCCCGGTGCTGCTCACGGGGGACAACGCCGGTGCCGCCACGGACGTGGCCGCGCAGGTCGGGATCGCGCCGGAGGACGTGATCGCCGAGGTGTTGCCGCAGGACAAGGTCGCCGAGGTGAAGCGGCTCCAGGCCCAGGGGCTGGTGGTGGCGATGGTCGGCGACGGGGTCAACGACGCCGCCGCGCTGGCGCAGTCGGATCTCGGGATCGCGATGGGTACCGGTGCGGACGTGGCGATCGAGGCCAGTGACCTCACCCTGGTCCGCGGTGACCTCCGGGTCGCGGTCGACGCGATCCGGCTCTCCCGGCGTACGTTGGCGATCATCCGGGGCAACCTGTTCTGGGCGTTCGCGTACAACGTCGCCGGGCTCCCGCTCGCCGCGGCCGGGCTGCTCAACCCGATGCTCGCCGGAGCCGCGATGGCGCTCTCCTCGGTCTTCGTGGTCAGCAACAGTCTCCGGTTGCGCGGTTTCCAGCCCCAGTCCCGTTGAGTTCGCCCTCCTGACCCGTCGGGTCGCGGGTCCTGGTCAGGTGCCGGGCGTTGCGTTGGGTCAGCCCGCGGGTGACTCCACGGCCAGCTTCATGCCGGACTCGATCAGCTCGGCCTGGTACGCCGCGTACGCCGCCCGCAGCTCCGGCGCGGACCACGCGCTCGGCAGGAGCTCGACCGGGAGGGCGGGGTCGGTCCGGAGGTGGCGCACGAGGGCGGCCGCCACCGCCAGCCGCTCGGCCGGCTTCGTGGCGGTGGCCAGGGAGTCCAGGAGGAAGCGGCCGTGCCGGTCCCAACCGGTCAGGTCCCAGAGTCGTACGGCGAGCCGTGCGGGGTCCTCGCTCGGGGTCGCACGGAGCACCGTGACCTCTGTCGTCGGCCAGTCGGGGAGTGCGCGGGCCAGGTTGGCCGGCCGCATCCAGACACCTTCGCGGAGCTCGCCCAGACGCAGGCTGGCCAGGGCTCCGCGGAGGGTGGCGCGCTCGGACGCGCTCCGCCCGACCGAGGTCAGCACGACGGTTTCCCAGGTCCCGTCCCACGCTCCGGCCTGGTCGAGGTCGGCGTCCTGGCGCCGCTGCCGTTCGAGCAGTCGGGCGCTCAGCCGGTAGACGCCTTCGGTGCGCTCGAGGTCGCCGGTGGCGACCATCCGGGTCAGGGCTACCCGGAGCGTGGGTTCGGCGATGTCGAAGAGCCGCCCCGCCTCGACCAGGGCGCTGACAGGCAGCTCGGGGGGGTGCGCGCCCAGCAGGAGGCTGAGCACCACCGAGCGGGCGGACAGGCTGCGCATCACCAGAACCCTCTCCTCGATCGACCGAAACCCCGAACTCGACAGGGCAGAACCCCGAACTCACCGACATTACATTCTTGTCACAGTTGACGAGATTGAGTAATACTACGGGAATGACGACCAGTATGGACCGCACCGACGCGCCGCGCGAGCAGACGCCGTATACGACCCACGAGGTCACCAACCAGCCCGGGCCGCACGCGCCGTACGACGCCGCGGCCGACGCCGCGCTGCTCGAGGGGCTGCACCGCGAGGGGGCCGGCTGGGCCGAGGCCGACGTTCGCCGCCTGGGCCTGCTGGCCGGGGGCGAGGAGGCGCAGCGGTGGGCCGAGGACGCCAACCGGTACGAGCCCGAGCTGCGGACCGTCGACCGGTTCGGCAACCGGATCGACGAGGTCGAGTTCCACTCCTCGTGGCACAACCTGATGCGGGTCTCCGTCGCCGAGGGCGGCGCCGGAGCGCCCTGGGCCGACCCGCGACCGGGGGCGCACGTCGCCCGCACCGCCGGCGGGCTGGCCTGGCAGCACACCGAGGCCGGCCACGGCTGCCCGATCACGATGACGTACGCCGTCGTACCAGCGCTGCGGCACAGCCCCGAGCTCGCGGCGGTCTACGAGCCGCTGCTCACCAGCCGGATCTACGACCCGGGGCTGCGCGTCCCGACGACCAAGCGCGGCCTGCTCGCCGGGATGGGTATGACCGAGAAGCAGGGCGGCTCGGACGTCCGCACCAACTCCACGGTGGCGGTCCCGACCGCCGAGCCCGGCGTCTTCACCCTGACCGGTCACAAGTGGTTCACCTCGGCCCCGATGTGCGACCTGTTCCTGGTGCTCGCCCAGGCCCCCGGTGGGCTCTCCTGCTTCCTGGTCCCGCGGATCCTGCCCGACGGCACCCGGAACACCTTCCGGATCGTCCGGCTCAAGGAGAAGCTCGGCAACCGGTCCAACGCCTCCTCCGAGCCCGAGTTCGACGGCACCGTCGCCTGGCTGGTCGGCGAGGAGGGCCGCGGCGTCAAGACGATCATCGACATGGTCAGCTGCACCCGGTTGGACTGCGTCACCGGTTCGGCCGGGATGATGCGCAAGGCGCTCGTCGAAGCCGGTCACCACGTCGCGCACCGGGCGGCGTTCGGGAAGACCCTGATCGACCAGCCGCTGATGCGCAACGTCGTCGCCGACCTGGCCGTCGAGTCCGAAGCCGCCACCACGCTGGCGCTGCGGCTGGCCGGTGCGGCCGACCGGGCCATCCGGGGCGACGAGGGTGAGCAGGCGTTCCGGCGGATCGCCACCGCGATCGGCAAGTACTGGGTGACCAAGCGCGGCGCGGCCTTCACCGCCGAGGCGATGGAGTGCCTCGGCGGCAACGGGTACGTCGAGGAGTCCGGGATGCCGCGGCTCTACCGCGAGGCTCCGCTGAACTCGATCTGGGAGGGCTCGGGGAACGTGAACGCCCTCGACGTGCTCCGGGCGCTGGGCAAGGAGCCCGCCAGCCTGGACGCGCTGATGGGGGAGTACGCCCTCTCCGCCGGCGCCGACCCCCGGCTCGACGCCGCGGTGGCCCGGCTGGGTGCCGAGCTGACGGACCTGGAGGGCATCGAGGTCCGCTCGCGCCGGTTGGTGGAGCTGATGGCGCTGACGCTCCAGGGCTCGCTGCTGGTCCGGCACGCCCCGAACGCGGTGGCGGACGCCTTCTGCGCCAGCCGGCTCGGCGGCGACGGCGGCCTGGCCTTCGGCACCCTGCCGGCGAGCAGCGACCTCACCGCGATCCTGGACCGCGCGCTGCCGGCGGGATGCTGATGGCTGTCGAGGACCGCGGCTACCGGACGCTGACCTACGAGGTCGACGGGCGGGTCGCCCGGATCACCTTCAACCGTCCCGAGCAGGGCAACGCGATCACCGCGGACACCCCGGCCGAGCTGGCCGACGCGGTCGAGCGGGCCGACGTCGACCGCCGGGTGCACGTGATGTTGCTCTCCGGTCGCGGCAAGGGCTTCTGCGGCGGCTACGACCTGGGGTTGTTCGCCGAGGGCGACATGGGTGCGTCCGGCGCCGACCCGGACGCGGTGAGCGTCCTGGACCCGCAGGTGCAGCTGGAGAACCACGACCCGGCCCGGATCTGGGACCCGATGGTCGACTACCAGATGATGTCCCGCTTCAACCGCGGCTACGCCAGCCTGCTGCACGCCAACAAGCCCACGGTGGCCAAGCTGCACGGCTTCGCGGTGGCCGGCGGTACCGACATCGCGCTGCACTGCGACCAGATCATCTGCGCCGACGACACCAAGATCGGTTACCCGCCGACCCGGGCGTGGGGCGTCCCGGCCACCGGCCTGTGGGCGCACCGGCTCGGCGACCAGCGCGCCAAGCGGCTGCTGCTCACCGGCGACTGCCTGACCGGCAAGCAGGCCGAGCAGTGGGGGTTGGCGATCGAGTCCTGCTCGGCGGCGGAGCTGGACGAGCGCACCGAGGCGCTGGTGGCCCGAATCGCGGCGATGCCGGTGAACCAGCTGATCATGGTCAAGCTCGCTCTGAACTCCGCCCTGATCGCGCAGGGGGTGGCGAACTCGGCGATGGTCAGCACCGTCTTCGACGGGATCTCGCGGCACACCCCGGAGGGCTACGGCTTCGCGCAGCGCTCGGTCGAGGTCGGGTTCCGGCAGGCCGTCCGGGAGCGTGACGAGCCGTTCGGGGACGCGAAGCCCTCGCGGTGAGCCGGCCCGGGTCGCCGTACCCGACCCGACGTGGTGGGATTCCGCTGTGACCCCGGACGACGTCGCCAGTGCCCTGCTCTCCCCGGTGGAGGCCGCCGTGCTCACGGCGGGCGGCAAGGTCGATGCCGCCGTGCTGATCCCGCTGTACTGGGACGACCGCGGGCCGGTGGCGGTCTTCACCGAGCGGCACGCCGACCTGCGCAAGCACGCCGGGGAGATCTCGTTCCCCGGGGGCCGGCGGGACCCCGGGGAGGACCTGCTCGACACCGCCCTGCGGGAGGCGGAGGAGGAGATCGGCCTGCGCCCGAGCGACGTCCGGGTCCTGGGTGCGCTGCCGCCGATGGGGACCTTCATCAGCGGCTTCACCATCTACCCGTTCGTGGGGGCGGTCCCCGCCGGTCTGGAGTGGGTGCTCGCCGAGCAGGAGGTCGCCCAGGTGCTGGAGTTCCCGGTCGCCGCGCTGCGCACCGGCCACCGGTTCGAACGGCTGCTGCGCAAGGGCGTGCCGGTGCGAACCGACACCTACACGGTCGACGGGCACCTCGTCTGGGGAGCGACCGGGCGGATCACCCGGCACCTGCTGGACCGGCTGCCACGCGGCTGACGCCCACGGGGTGATTGCCAACCGGGCGGTGCTGCCGCGACGATGCGACCATGCGCGGACTCCACGGGATGCACGGCCTGCACGGCCCAGACATCCGCGGCGTGCACCCCTACGAGGTGATCGGGCTGGTCTGGTTCGCCAACCTGGTCGGTGCCGTCGTCCTGATCGTCGACTACCTGGTGGTGCTTCCGTTCCCGGCCGAGTTCTCCACGCCCGCGATCCAGCGGGACAACGTGTTCCTCGGGCTCGCCCTGGTCGGGCTCTCCTGGGTGGTGCTCGGCGTCGTCGGAGCACCCCGGGCCCGGAAGGCGCTTGACTGGACGGTGCGCGGGATGCCGCCCGACGAGGAGGAGCAGGAGCTCACCCTCAACCTGCCCTGGTGGCTGTTCTGGATGCAGGTCGTGATCTGGCTCGTTTCCTGCGTCGTCTTCTTCTACGCCAACCTCGACATCAGCACCTCGTACGCGTTCCAGCTGTCCACGACCGTGATCATCTCGGGGCTGGCGACCGCGGCCACGACGTACCTGCTCTGCATGCGGCTGTTCAAGTCGGCCACGACGCGGGTCCTGGAGCTCTCGCCGCCGCAGCGCGGGAGCACCGCCGGTGTCGGCCAGAAGGCGATCTTCATCTACACGCTGACCACCGCGGTGCCGATGATCGGGCTGATCGGGATGGTCGCGTTCGCCGACCAGACCGGGGTGTCGTTGCGGCAGATCTCGATCAGCGGCGTCATCGTCGGTCTGGGTGCCCTCGTCGTCGGGTACTTCGCGACCGTGCTCTTCGCCAAGTCCGTCGGGGAGCCGCTCTGCGACCTGACCGGTGCGCTGGCCGAGATCGAGAACGGGGACCTCTCGGTCACCGTCACCGTTGACGACGCCGGCGAGATCGGTCAGCTCCAGGCGGGGCTCAACAACATGGTTGCCGCGCTCCGCGAACGCGAGCAGCTGCGCGACCTCTTCGGTCGCCACGTCGGTGAGGACGTCGCCCGGCTCGCCCTGCAGCAGGGCGTCGCGCTGGGAGGGGAGGAGCGCGAGGTGGCGGCGCTGTTCGTGGACGTCATCGGCAGCACCACCTACGCCGCCACCCGCTCGGCGGCCGAGGTCGTGGTCGGTCTGAACCGGTTCTTCGAGGTGGTCGTCTCCGTCGTCTCCGAGTACGGCGGCCTGGTGAACAAGTTCGAGGGCGACGCTGCGCTCTGCATCTTCGGGGCGCCGTTGGAGCTGCCGGACCCGGCGGCCGCCGCCCTGGCCGCCGCCCGGACGATGGCGGCCCGGCTGCGCGAGGAGGTCCCCGAGCTCGATGCGGGGGTCGGCGTCTCGCACGGCCTGGTGATCGCGGGCAACATCGGCTCGCACGAGCGGTTGGAGTACACCGTCATCGGCGACGCGGTGAACGAGGCCGCCCGGCTCACCGAGCAGGCCAAGGACCGACCGGAGCGGGTGGTGGCCTCGGAGCGGATCGTCGAGCGGGCCGAGTCCGGCGAGAGCGAGCGGTGGCGGTTGCTGGAGCCGATCCTGCTGCGCGGGCGCCTGGAGGCCACCACGCTCGCCGTGCCCATCCCGGTTGGTTGAGGAAGGACGGCACGGCCTGTCTCGAAACCTCAGCCGCGGAGCGCCTCAGCCAGGGCGCGGACCGTCGCGGCGGGGTGGTCCGATCCGGGGAAGTAGGCGCAGATCCGGTCGGCGACGTCCCCGAAGCGGTCCGTGATCTCGGCGGCGCACTCGTTCGGGGTGCCGACCACGGCCAGGGTGCGGAGCATCTCGTCGCTGACGAGTTCCACCATCGCGGTGATGTCGCCGGTCTTGGACAGCGCGTTCAGCTCCGGTTGGACGTCCTCCCAGCCCTCGACCTCGAGCACGGGCCGGTACGCCGGGGTGGAGCCGTAGAAGGCGAGCAGCGCCCGGACACCGTACGACGCGGACTCGATCTCCTCCGGGGTGGTCCCCATCGCCACGATCGCCTGGGGGTAGATGTCGAACTCCCGCGCGGCGAGCGGCGCCCGGCCGCCGAGCGCGAGGCCTTCCTCGACCGCGGGCAGGGTCCGCTCCCGGAAGTGCCGGGCGCTGTGGAACGGCATCACCAGCAGTCCGTCGGCCACCTCGGCCGCGGTCCGGGTCATCACCGGGCCCAGGGCCCCGAGCAGGACCGGCGGTACGCCGTACGGGTTGGGGCCGGGGACGAAGGTCGGCGGCATCAGGGTGTGCTGGGTGAACTCGCCGCGGAAGTCGAGCCGGGTGCCGTCCTGCCACGACCCAAGGATCGCCTTGACGGCCAGCACCGTCTCGCGCATCCGGGCGGCCGGTCTGCTCCAGGTGGCGCCGTACCGGTTCTCGATGTGCGGCTTGATCTGCGATCCGAGTCCCAGCCGGAACCGGCCGCCGGAGAGCAGGTGCAGGTCGTAGGCCAGGTTCGCCAGGTGCATCGGGCTACGCGGGATCGCGATCGCCACGTTGGTCATCAGGTCGGTCGCCGGCACCTCGGCCGCTCCGGCGGCGACGATCAGCGGGAGGAAGACGTCGTGCGGGCCCTCGAAGGTGAACAGCCCGTCGACCCCGGCACCGAGGAGCTCCTGGGCTCGCGCGGCGGCCCGGTCCGGGCGGGCGTCCAGCTGTACGTCGAGAAGCATCCCCGCAGACTAGAACACGTTCTATAGTCGTGACCATGCCCGAACCGAAGAAGCGGCCCGACGGCCTCGACTCCCCGATCCTCCCGAAGATCTTCAAGCGCGCCGGGAAGGCGCACGTCTGGGTCTACCGGAAGACGAACGGGCGGATCGGGTCGAAGTGGCGCATCGGCGCCGGGTGGAAGAAGCCGGTCCCGACGTTGCTGCTCGACCACGTCGGCCGGAAGTCCGGGACGCAGTTCACCACGCCCCTGCTGTACCTGCTCGACGGCCCGAACGTGATCGTCGTCGGTTCCCAGGGCGGGTTGCCGAACGACCCGCAGTGGTACCGGAACCTGGTCGCGACGCCGGAGACGAAGGTCCAGATCCTCGCCGAGGTGCGCGAGGTCCGGGCCCGGACCGCGAACCCCGAGGAGAGGGCCGCCCTCTGGCCGCGCCTGGTCGAGCTGTACGCCGACTTCGAGAGCTACCAGTCCTGGACCGAGCGCGAGATCCCGGTCGTCATCCTCGAGCCGAGGGGCTGACCGATGGCGGACACCGTCCAGCAGTTCCTGCACGCCCAGCTCGACAACGACCGGCCCGGCCTCCGCTTCGAGGACCGCACCTGGTCCTGGCGCGAGTTCCTGGGGGAGAGTTCGGCGCGTGCCCACGTCCTGCACGAGCTCGCCGGCGACGCCGACCCGCTGCACGTCGGGGTGCTCTTCGAGAACACCGCCGAGATGGTGATGGCCCTCGCCGCCGGAGCCCTCGGCGGCCACGTCACCGTCGGGATCAACAGCACCCGCCGCGGCGAGGGTCTCGCCCAGGACGTCCGTACGGCGGACTGCCGGATCCTGCTCACCGATGCCGAGCACCTGCCGCTCCTGGACGGTCTGGACCTCGGGGGAGCGGTCGTCGTCGACACCGACGCTCCCGCGTGGTCCGCCCGGGTTGCCGCGGCACCGCGGAGCGCCGACGGCTTCCGGACCGTCGAGACGATGGACACCTTCATGCTGATCTTCACCTCGGGCACCAGCGGTGACCCGAAGGCCGTGCAGGTCAGCAACTTCATGGTGGTGATGTCCGGGTCGGTGCTGGCCGAGAAGTACGCGCTCGGCTCCGAGGACGTCTGCTACCTCTCGATGCCGCTGTTCCACTCCAACGCCGTGATGGCCGGCTTCGCGCCCGCGGTCGCCAGCGGTGCCACCATCGCGCTGGCGCGCAAGTTCAGCGCGACCCGGTTCCTCGCCGACATCCGGTCCTTCGGGGCGACGTACATGAACTACGTCGGCAAGCCGTTGGCCTACATCCTCGCGACGCCGGAGCGGCCCGACGACGCGGACAACCCGCTGCGCAACGCGTTCGGCAACGAGGCCTCCGACCGCGACATCGCGGCGTTCTCGCAGCGTTTCGGCTGCGAGGTCTGGGACGGTTTCGGGTCCACCGAGACCGCGGTGATCATCACCCGTACCGACGACACGCCGCCCGGCTCGATCGGTCAGCCCTTCGAGGGTGTCGCGGTCTACGACCGGGAGACCCGGACGGAGTGCCCGCGCGCGGTCTTCGACGAGAACGGGTCGGTCACCAACCTCGATGCCGCCGTCGGCGAGCTGGTCAACACCCAGGGCGCCGGCTTCTTCGGCGGCTACTACAACAACGAGCAGGCCACCCAGGAGCGCCTCGACGGTGGCATGTACTGGTCCGGAGACCTCGGCTACCGCGACGAGGCCGGCTTCGTCTACCTGGCCGGCCGCACCAGCGACTGGCTCCGCGTTGACGGTGAGAACCTGGCTGCGGCACCGATCGAGGCGATCCTGCTGCGGCACCCGGCGATCAGCCAAGCGGCCGTGTACGGCGTCCCGGACCCGGCTGTCGGCGACCAGCTGATGGTCGCCCTGGTGCTGGTCGACGACGCGGTGCTGGAGCCCGCGGCGTTCGAGGAGTTCCTCGCCGCGCAACCGGACCTGCCGACCAAGGGCTGGCCGCGCTTCGTGCGGGTCGCACCGGCGCTGCCGAGCACGGCGACCAACAAGGTGCTCAAGCGGACCCTGATCGCCCAGGCCACCGACGTCGGTGACGACGTGCTCTGGGAACGCGAGCAGCGAGGACGGGCCTACTCGTGCGTGTAGCCGTCACCGGCGCCGCCGGCTTCTTGGGCGCGAACGTCGTCAACACTCTGGTCGCGGACGGCCACGAGGTGGTCGCGATCGACCGCGTCGTCAGCGACCTGGTCACGGCCCCGGAGGTCTCCTGGGTGCACGCCGACGTGCTCGACCCGGCCCAGGTGCGCTCCGCGCTGGACGGGGTCGAGGTGGTCTACCACCTGGTCGCCGTGATCAGCCTCAAGCAGGAGGACCCGCTCGCCTGGCGGGTCAACGTCGACGGGGTCGCCACCGTGGCTCGCGCCGCGCTCGAGGTCGGCGTCCGGCGGATGGTGAACTGCAGCTCGCTGAACGCATTCCGGTACCGGCTCGGGGACCGGGTCGACGAGACCTCACCCCGGTCCATGCCGAACTCGAACCTCCCGGTCTACAACCGCTCCAAGTACGCCGGCGAGCTCGAGCTGCTCAAGGTGGTCCAGGACGGCCTGGACGGCCTGATCTGCAACCCGACCGGGATCTACGGGCCGGTCGACCAACCGACGCGCCTCTCCCGGGTGAACCAGTCGCTGCGCGACGCCGCCCGCGGCCGGGCTCCGGTCGCGGTCCGGTCCGCCTTCGACATGGTCGACGTCCGGGACGTGGCCCGCGGGTTCGTGCTCGCGGCCGAGAAGGGACGGACCGGCGAGAACTACCTGCTCGGCGGCCACCACGTCGGGCTGCACGAGGTCAACGCGCTCACGGCCCGGGCAGCGGGCAAGCGCGAACCGCGCGTGGTGCTGCCCGCGAAGGCGATCACCACGATCGCTCCGCTCATCGACCCGATCGCCCGGCTCTTCGGCAGCGACGCGATGACGCCGATGGCGATGGAGACCCTGAACGCGAGTCCGGTCGTCGACAGCACGAAGGCCCGGGTCGAGCTGGGCTACGACCCGCGCCCGACGGAGGAGACCGTCGTCGACCTGGTGGCATTCTTCGCCGAGCACGGTTTGCTCGACGGGTAGTCTCGCCCAGCGATGAGTGAGAGCGAACCCGCGGTCGGGACGACCGCCGTACCGGCGGCCGCGCCCCCGGTCCGCCGTGACCGCTCCCGGGTGCGGGCGCTGGCCGTCTTCGCCATCCTGATGCTGGGGGTGGCGACGGTGCTGCTCCTGGCCGGCAGCGAGGAGCCGAGCGGACCCGGCTCGGGTACGGCGTCGGCCGGGTGCGACCCGGTGCTGACCACCCCGACCAGCCTCAACCGGAACCACGTGCTGCTTCCGGACGAGCTCGACTACTCCAACGGCCCGCCGTCCTTCGGCCCGCACCTCGGCGTGGCGGCCGGGTTCGAGCGAGCGTTCTACACCGCCCAGGACCGGCCGGAGGTCGGTCGGCTGGTGCACAGCATGGAGCACGGTTTCGCGATCCTCTGGTACGACGCCACGGCCGCCGCCGACGAGGCCGCGATGGCCGAGCTGCGCGACCTGGCGCAGCGCTACCAGCTCGCGAACGAGCGGCTCATCGTGGCGCCCTGGCTCGAGAAGGACGGTGCCGCGATGCCGACCGACCGGCACTACGCGCTGACCCGGTGGTCCGCCGACGCCGCAGATCCGGGCAACCAGCTCAAGCAGCGCGGCAACTGGATGTACTGCGGCAGCGTGGAACCCGACCAGATCGACGCCTTCCTCAAGCTCTGGCCGAACGAGCAGTCACCCGAGCCGGGGGTCGGGCTGCCGGAGTCGACGGCCGTTTGACGCACGCGAGGGCCGGCCCTGGCGGACCGACCCTCGCGACGTGCAGGTGGCTCAGATCAGACCGAGCTCGGTGACCGCGTTCTTCTCGTCGACGAGCTCGGCGACGGTGGCGTCGATCTTGCTCTGCGAGAACGCGTCGATCTCCAGGCCCTGGACGATCTCCCAGTCACCGTTCTTGGTGGTCACCGGGAAGGAGGAGATCAAGCCCTCCGGAACGCCGTACGAGCCGTCGGATCGGACCGCCATCGAGACCCAGTCGCCCTCGGCGGAGCCGAGCAGCCAGTCGCGGGCGGCGTCGACGGTCGCCGACGCGGCCGAGGCTGCCGAGGAGGACCCACGGGCGTCGATGATCGCGGCGCCGCGCTTGGCGACGGTCGGGATGAAGTAGTCCTCCACCCAGGCCTGGTCGTTGACGACCTCGGCGGCGTTCTTGCCGTTGATCTCGGCGTGGAAGATGTCGGGGTACTGGGTCGCGGAGTGGTTGCCCCAGATGGTGACCTTCTTGATGTCGGTGACCGCGGCACCGGTCTTGGTCGCGAGCTGCGAGATCGCCCGGTTGTGGTCCAGTCGGGTGAGCGCCGAGAACCGCTCGGACGGGACGTCCGGGGCGTTGGTCATCGCGATCAGGGCGTTGGTGTTCGCCGGGTTGCCGGTGACGCCGATCCGGACGTCGGACGCGGCCACCTTGTTCAGGGCCTTGCCCTGCGCGGTGAAGATCGCTCCGTTGGCCGAGAGCAGGTCGCCCCGCTCCATGCCCGGGCCGCGCGGACGGGCGCCGACCAGCAGGGCCAGGTTCACGCCGTCGAAGATCGTCTCTGCGTCGGAGCCGATCTGGACACCGGCCAGGTTCGGGAACGCGCAGTCGTCGAGCTCCATGACGACACCTTCCAGGGCCTTCAGGGCGGGCTCGATCTCGAGCAGTCGGAGCTCGATCGGGCGGTCCCCGAGCAGCGAGCCGCTGGCGAGACGGAAGAGCAGGCTGTAGCCGATCTGGCCGGCTGCACCGGTCACGGCCACCTTGAGGGGTGCGGTCACGTCAAACTCCAGAAGGGTGGTGGCTCCGGCGTCTCGACAGGCTCGAGCACCGGGGTCGGGTCGGATACGACGAACCGACGCTAGCAGCGGACTGCGAGCGCCGGTTCGGTCGGGTCCCGGGTGAGACGGTCGGGGCTACTTCAGGTCGAAGCGGTCCGCGTCCATCACCTTCACCCAGGCGGCGACGAAGTCCTGCACGAACTTCTCGCCCGCGTCGTCGCTCGCGTAGAGCTCGGCGAGGGCGCGCAGCACCGAGTTGGATCCGAAGACCAGGTCGACCGCGGTAGCGGTCCGGCCGTCGGTGTGCTCGTAGACGTTCTCGGCGCTGCCGACCTTCCAGCCGCCGACGGTGCCGAGCAGGCTCACGAAGAAGTCGTTGCTCAGTGTGCCGGGACGGTCGGTGAAGACGCCGTGCGAGCCTTGGCTGACGCCGAGGGCGCGGAGGCCGCCGACCAGGACGGTCATCTCCGGGGCGGTCAGGCCGAGCAGGTAGGCACGCTCGACGAGCAGCTTCTCGGGCTGGCCCTTCTCCCCGGCGGCCAGGTAGTTGCGGAATCCGTCGGCCCGCGGCTCGAGCCACCCGAACGACTCGACGTCGGTCTGCTCCTGGGTGGCGTCGGTGCGGCCCGGGTGGAACGGCACGCTGACCCCGCCGGCGGCCTTCTCGATCGCCGCGGACCCGGCCAGCACGATCAGGTCGGCCAGGGAGACCTGGGCCCCGCCGGCGGCGTTGAACTCGGCCTGGATCTGCTCCAGTGCCGCGATCGTCGGCGCGGTGCCGGCGTTGACCGCCCAGTCCTTCTGCGGGGCGAGCCGGATCCGGGCGCCGTTGGCGCCGCCGCGCTTGTCGGTGTGCCGGTAGCTGGCCGCGGACGCCCAGGCCGTGCTGACCAGGTCGGTGACCGAGAGGCCGGAGTCGAGGACCTTGGCCTTCAGGGCAGCCACGTCGGCGTCGCCGAGGGGGGCACCGGTCGGCGCCGGGACGGGGTCCTGCCACAGCTGCGGCTCGGCGACCCAGGGGCCCAGGTAGCGGTCGACCGGACCGAGGTCGCGGTGCAGGAGCTTGTACCAGGCCTTCGCGAAGGCGAGCGCGAACTCGTCGGGGTTCTCCAGGAACCGCCGCGAGATCACCTCGTACGCCGGGTCGAAGCGCAGCGCCAGGTCGCTGGTCAGCATCATCGGCAGCTTGTTCGGCCCGCCGTGCGCGTCCGGGATGATCGCCTCGGCGTCCTTGGCGACCCACTGCTTGGCGCCGGCGGGGCTCTCGGTGAGCTCCCACTCGTAGCCGAAGAGGATCTCGAAGTAGCGGTTGCTCCACTCGGTCGGCTTGTCGGTCCAGGTGACCTCGAGGCCGCTGGTGATGGTGTCGCCGGCCTTGCCGGAGGCGAAGGCGCACTTCCAGCCGAAGCCCTGCTCCTCGAGCGGGGCTGCCTCGGGCTCCGGGCCGACCAGCGCGGGGTCGCCGGCGCCGTGCGCCTTGCCGAAGGTGTGGCCGCCGGCGATCAGGGCGACGGTCTCCTCGTCGTCCATCGCCATCCGGGCGAAGGTCTCGCGAATGTCGCGAGCCGAGGCCAGCGGGTCCGGGTTGCCGTTCGGGCCCTCGGGGTTGACGTAGATCAGGCCCATCTGGACGGCGCCGAGCGGGTTGCTCAGCTCCCGGTCGCCGCTGTAGCGCTCGTCGGCGAGCCACTCGCGCTCGGCGCCGAAGTCGACCTCCTCCGGCTCCCAGACGTCCTCGCGGCCGAAGCCGAAGCCGAAGGTCTTGAACCCCATCGACTCCAGCGCCACGTTGCCCGCGAGCACCAGCAGGTCGGCCCAGGAGACCGCGCGGCCGTACTTCTTCTTGACCGGCCAGAGCAGCCGGCGGGCCTTGTCCAGGTTGCCGTTGTCCGGCCAGCTGTTCAGCGGGGCGAACCGCTGGTTGCCGTCGCCGGCACCGCCGCGGCCGTCCGTGACGCGGTAGGTGCCCGCGGCGTGCCAGGAGAGGCGGATCATCAGACCGCCGTAGTGCCCGAAGTCGGCGGGCCACCAGTCCTGCGAGGTGGTCAGCACCTCGGTGATGTCCGCCTTGAGCGCGTCGACGTCCACGCCCGCGAAGGCGGCGGCGTAGTCGAAGTCCGGCAGCGGGTTGCCCTTCGGGTTGTGCGGGTGCAGAACGGTGAGGTCCAGCGCGTTCGGCCACCAGTCCTTGTTCGTCCGGGGGGAGGACGACGTCGGGGTCGGGGCGTCGAGGGCCGGGTTCTCGCTTTCAGACATGGAGCAACCTTTCGAGGAAACGGTTTTCAGTGACAACCGGGGCAGGTGCCCCAGTAGATGACCTCGGCCTCGTCGATGTCGTACCCGAGATCGTCGGAGGCGGTCAGGCAGGGAGCCGTGCCGACAGCGCAGTCGACGTCGGCGATGCTGCCGCAGCTGCGGCAGATCAGGTGGTGGTGGTTGTCGCCGGTGCGCGACTCGTACCGGGCGGGGGACCCGGACGGCTGGATCCGGCGTACCAGGCCGGCCGCGGTCAGGGTGTGCAGGGAGTCGTAGACGGCCTGGTGGGACACCTCCGGGAGGGTCACCCGGACGGCGTCGATGACGGCGTCCGTACTCGCGTGCGGGTGCGCGTGGACCGCGCTCAGGACGGCCACCCGGGGACGGGTGACGCGCAGGTCGGACTCGCGCAGGAGCGCGGCGAAGTCCTCGGTGGGGGGCACCCTCGCAGTCTTGCGCCCTTTCTTGAACGAGTCAAGATTAGCCGCTGTTCGAGCAGATGAGCCGGTGGTCGAGCGAGTGCCCGGTGGTCGAGCTTGTCGAGACCTG
>JBFJNH010000037.1:0-32439 GCA_041618295.1 Marmoricola sp. | reverse complement strand
CTTCTCGTTGTCGCGGAACCGGGGTGCGTAGTGCGTGAAGAAGGCCTGCGCCACCAGTTCCCGCCGGCTGCGGACGCCCATCTTGTCGAAGACCGACTTGAGGTGCTCCTGGACCGTGTACGGCGCCACGGTGAGGCCGGCTGCGATCTCGGCGGTGCTCGCACCCTGGAGCACCAGACCCACCACGTCGCGCTCCCGACCGGTCAGCCCGTTCGCCGACATCACCAGATCGAAGATCCGGGCCGGTCGCGCACGCTGGACCACGACCGCGATCCGCTGCTCACCGAGCAGGCGCGCCGCCGAGAGCGACAACCACGGACCGTCGGGGACCCGAACCCGGGTCTCGGCGGGTTCCCCTCCGGCGGCCGCCCGGGCCACCGCGAGCACCGACAGCGGCACCCCGGCATCGAGGTCGCCACCGGCCAGCGCCGCCAGCTGGGCTCGCCCCGCCTCGCTCATCGACTCGACCTCGCCGCCGGGCCCCACGACCACCAGACCCGGACCGTCGGGCCAGTCCGGCTCTGTCGCCTCGCCGTACACCAGGGCGCGGCGGGCGCCTTCGGCCAGCGCCGCGCTGACCTCGACCAGGAACCGTTTCTCCGCGGCGTCGAACATCGGGCGACCGGGTTCGCGGTAGAGCCCGAGCACCCCCCAGGTCTCCCCCGCACCGGTGCGCAGGCGGAGCAGCAGCTCCTGGTCGCCGCCGAGTGCGATGTTGGCCTGCCACCGCGGTGTCGCGGACGGGTCTCCCCCAGTGAGCTCGTGCAAGGTGCTGATGCCGGCCTCCGAGGCGACGACGTCCCTGATCTGGATGACGTCGTCGTCGAGGTACTCCGCGGCGAGCCACTCCTCGGGGTACTCGTCGAGGCCTTCGTGGAAGTGGCTGGTGATCAGGTGCGAGGCCGGGTCGAGGGTGTACCAGCACGGCACCCCGTAGTGCGGCACCGCGCGCTCCAGTGCCTCGGATGCTCCGCGCCAGAAGGTGGCCAGGTCGCTCTGCTGGCGCGCCAGCTCGACGATCCTCCGCTGCGCCCGTTCGGCGCCTCCGTCCATGCCGCCACGGTAGGGCTCCCGGGGCCGACGGCGCACCCCCACCGATCTGGTATTCCGCCGTACCCGACCCCGGGCCTAGCGTCGCGGACATGAACGACGACACCTCCCGCGAAACCCGGCCGCTCCGGCTGCTGCGCCCCGCCGACGGACTCGTCGCGCCGGGCCCCGGACAGGTCACCGACCGGTTCCTGATCGACGGTGCCGATACCGGCGAACGGTTCGCCCTGGTGCAACACCTGTTCGCACCCCGGGCCCTGGCGGCCCCGATGCACCGCCACCACCTCGAGGACGAGTACACCTACGTCCTGAACGGCGAGATCGGCGCCGTCCTCGGCGGCGAGGAACTCGTCGCACGACCCGGCGAGCTGCTCTTCAAGCCGCGGGGCCAGTGGCACACCTTCTGGAACGCCGGGGACGAACCGGCGACCGTGCTCGAGCTGATCTCGCCGGCCGGGTTGGAACAGTTCTTCCGCTGGCTGGGCGAGCTCGACGAGTTCCCCGAGCCCGAGGTGCTCGCGGTGAAAGCAGCGCCGTACCGGTGCGACGTCGACGAGGCGGCGACCGCCGAGCTGATGCAGCGGCTCGGGCTCGGCGACTGAGCCCGGCACCTCGGAGGCTGGGCGCGCCCTACATCTCGAGGAAGGTCTCCTCGTTCTCCCGGATCTCCTGCTCGAATGCCTCGTTGAAGTCGTCGACCACCCGGCTCTTCGCGGACTTCGGGGCGATCGAGCCCCAGGCCTTGTCGATCGCCGCCGACACGTCGATGACCCGGGCTTCCTCGATGTGCGGTTTGGAGGTCTCCCGTGCGACGTACTTCGCCACGAAGCGGCGCAGCTCCCCCTCGACGTTCGCGACCCGCTGCATGATCGAGGCGCGGATGCCCTCGGCCTTCACGCTGACCCCGATGTCGGAGCTGCGGGGCGGGTCGATGGTGATGAAGATCCGGACGCCCTCGACCGCCTGCGCGGTCAGGGTCAGCGGCACCAGCAGCTCGGCGTGGAAGGTGTGCGTCTCCACCTGGAGGTTCAGCTCGAAGGTGAGGCTCACCGGAAGCTCGACCCGGTAGGCGATCAACGCACCGTCGAGCCGGGTCGCCGTAGCGGCGCCGATCTCTCCGTACGCGCGCACCTTCGCGATCTTCCCCGGGCCGACACCGATCGGACCGAAGTCGATCGGTTGGCCGGCGATGTTGTTCACCGCACCGAGGATCCGGTCCCGGCTCACCGCCTCGGCGAAGAAGTCCAGGCCCCACTGCTGGTAGCTGACGAACTCGTCCTTGGTCGGCACCGCCACCTCACGCCTCCAGGACCACGGGGATGATCATCGGGCGGCGACGGTGCTTGCCGGAGACCCAACGCCCCACCACCCGGCGGATGGTCTGCTGGAGCTGGTAGGAGTCGGTGACGCCCTCGCCGACGACCTTGTCGAGGGCGTCGATGATCGGGCCCTTGATCTCGTCGAAGATCACGTCGTCCTCGGCGAACCCACGAGCATGGATCTCCGGCCCGCTGACCACCTTGCCGGTCTGGGAGTCCAGGACGACGATCACCGAGATGAAGCCCTCCTCGCCCAGGATCCGACGGTCCTTCAGGTCGCTCTCGGTGATGTCCCCGATCGAGCTTCCGTCGACGAAGACGTAACCGCAGTCCACCTTGCCGGTGATGGCTGCCTTGCCGTCGACCAGGTCGACCACGAACCCGTCCTCGGCCACGACGACCCGGTCCTCCGCGATCCCGGTCAGCCGGGCGAGCCGCGCGTTCGCGTGCATGTGCCGGATCTCGCCGTGCACCGGCATCACGTTCTTCGGCTTCACGATGTTGTAGCAGTACAGGAGCTCGCCGGCGCTGGCGTGCCCGGAGACGTGCACCAGCGCGTTCCCCTTGTGCACGACGTTCGCCCCGAGCCCGGTGAGCCCGTTGATCACCCGGTAGACCGCGTTCTCGTTGCCCGGGATCAGCGACGAGGCGAGTACGACGCAGTCGCCCGGCTCGATGGTGACGAAGTTGTGGTTGCGCTGGGCGATCCTGCTCAGCGCCGAGAGCGGTTCGCCCTGCGACCCGGTGGAGATCATCACGACCTTGCCGGCCGGCAGGTTGGCCAGCTCCTTCGGGTCGACCAGCAGGTCCGGCGGGACGTTCAGGTAGCCGAGGTCGCGGGCGATCGCCATGTTGCGGACCATCGACCGGCCGACGTAGGCGACCTTGCGGCCGTGCTGGTGCGCGGCGTCGAGGATCTGCTGGACCCGGTGCACGTGCGAGGCGAAGCAGGCCACGATGATCCGCTGGTCCCGGCTGGTGTGGAAGACCCGGTCCAGGACCGGGGCGATGTCCTTCTCCGCGGTGGTGAAACCGGGCACCTCGGCGTTGGTGGAGTCGGTGAGGAACAGGTCGACGCCCTCCTCGCCGAGCCGGGCGAAGGCACGCAGGTCGGTGATCCGGCCGTCGAGCGGGAGCTGGTCCATCTTGAAGTCGCCGGTGTGCAGGGCCAGGCCGGCACCGGTCCGGATCGCGACGGCCAGCGCGTCCGGGATGGAGTGGTTGACCGCGACGAACTCGAGGTCGAACGGGCCGAAGCTGATCCGGTCCCCCTCGGCGACGATGTGCCGGACGGTGTCCTTGATCCGGTGCTCGCGCAGCTTCGAGTCCAGCAACGCCAGGGTCAGCTGGGAACCGACCAGCGGGATGTCGTGCCGCTCCCGGAGCAGGTACGGCGTCGCGCCGATGTGGTCCTCGTGACCGTGGGTCAGAACGAGGGCGTCGACCGCGTCGAGGCGGTCCCGGATCGCGTCGAAGTCCGGCAGGATCAGGTCGACGCCTGGATGGTTCTCCTCGGGGAACAGCACCCCGCAGTCGACGATCAGCAGCCGGCCGTCGTACTCGAAGACGGTCATGTTGCGCCCGACCTCACCGAGGCCGCCGAGCGCGATCACCCGGAGTCCGCCAGCAGGCAACGGGGCAGGCGCGGACAGTTCGGGGTGGGGGTGGATCATGCGCTCGTCTCCGGCAGCAGGGCGGCCGAGGCCAGGGCTTCGTGGACCAGGCCCACGAGGTCGTCGTCGGCCTCGACCAACGGCAGTCGCACGGTGCGGTTCTCGAGGACCCCCATCAGCTGAAGAGCGGCCTTGGCGGTCATCACCCCGGGCGCGTGGTTCATGATCGCGTCGACGACCGGGATCAGGTCGGTGTAGATCTCCAAGGCCTCGACCAGCTCACCGCGGTCGACCGCGGCGACCATCTCGGCGTACCGGGTGCCAGCGACGTGGCCCACCACGGAGACCAGTCCGGCACCACCGTGCGTCAGCCAGCCCAGGTTGAGGACGTCGTCGCCGGAGTAGAAGGACAGGCCGGTGTCGGCCATGATCCGGACGCCTCGGAACAAGTCCCCGACGGCGTCCTTGACGGCGACGAACTTCTCGTTGCTGGCCACCCGGGCGTAGGTCTCGGGGGCGATCGTCACCCCGGTCCGGCCTGGGATGTCGTAGAGCATGATCGGCAGGTCGCTGGCGGCCGCCACGGCCTCGAAGTGCGCAGCGATCCCGGCCTGGGTCGGCTTGTTGTAGTACGGCGAGACCAGCAGCACGCCATCCGCCCCGGCCTTCTGCGCCTGCTCGTTGAGCTCGACGGAGTGCTCGGTGTGGTTGGTGCCGACACCGGCGATGACCGTAGCCCGCTCGCCGACGGCGTCGATGACGGCCCGCAGGATCTCGCCGTCCTCGGCGACCGAGGTGGTCGGTGCCTCGCCGGTGGTGCCGCTCACGACGATGCCGTCGTTGCCGTTCGCGACGAGGTGGTCCGCCACCCGGGCCACGGCGTCGAGGTCGACCGAGCCGTCCTCCTTGAAGGGCGTCACCATCGCGGTGAGCACACGACCGAACGGGGCAGCAGGGAGACTCATGAGCCTTAGGTTAGTGCTCCTGGTCGACGAGGTCGTGCCCGATAACCGCCCGTGGGCACGCGCAGACCCCCGACACGCCCGGGAACGGCCCGCGCGAGCGGGTCCGCGCGGGTACCTTCGCCCGGGTGAGGACCTTCGGCTACCCCCGCGCCCTGACCCGCTCAGCGATCGCCGTCGCGCTGACCGGCGCCCTGGTCGGCGCCCTGGTGGGGGGCTGCGGCCTGAACGACGACGATGCCGATCCGACCACGACCCCGGTGCCGACCGCGAGCACCCCGACCGCAGCGGAGCCGACCCCAGGCGCCACCACAGCGCCGAGCTCCACCCCGGCGCCGAGCGAACCGCCCGGCGGCAGCGGGGACGCCGAGGACGACGAGAAGCCCGCGACCGCCGGCGGCGGCATCTGCAGCGACCTCGAGTCCGCGGCCGTCGGCCAGGTCCTCGGCGGGAGCGTCGTCGGAGCCGGCCTCGCCCCTCGCGGCTGCGAGTTCAACCAGGCGAGCAGGCGTGCCCCGTCGGCGACCTTCGTCGAGAGCTCCTACGCCGCCACCGCCGGCGGCATGGACGGCGCCAAGGCGAACGCGACGGCCTCGGTCGAGGGCGAGCCGGAGGACCTCAAAGGCATCGGCACCGCCGCCTTCGTGGTCACCGGCACCGTCTTCGGCGGCGAGGACGTCCAAGGAGCCGGCGCCGTCCGGGTCGGCGACCGGCTGATCGAGACCTCCGTCAGCCAGCGGCAGGGCGTCCCCGCGGCGCAGGTGCGGGCGCTGGTCGTGGGGCTCCTCGAGCTCGCCGCCGACCTCGCGGCCTGAGCCGGCACCCCTCGTAGGCTCGGAGAATGGCCACCCGACACCCGGTGCTGAGCACCGTCGTCCTGCCCTACCAGCGCTGGAGCGACGGGGGGCGGACCTCCTGGCGGGGCGCCGAGGAGTTGGGCTTCCACGCGGCGTACACCTACGACCACCTGTCCTGGCGCACCTTCCGCGACGGCCCCTGGTTCGGGGCCGTCCCGACGCTGACCGCTGCGGCCACCGCGACCACCCGGATCCGGCTCGGGACCCTGGTCACCAACCCCAACTTCCGGCACCCGGTCACGCTGGCGAAGGACCTGATCACCCTCGACGACCTCTCCGACGGCCGGATCACGCTCGGGATCGGCGCGGGCACCTCCGGTTTCGACGCCGCCGTGCTCGGTCAGGAGCCGTGGACGCCGCGCGAGCGAGCCGATCGGTTCGCCGAGTTCGTCGCGCTCCTGGACCGGTTGCTCACCGAGCCGGACGTGACCGCGTCCGGGACCTTCTACTCGGCGTACGAGGCGCGGAACGTCCCCGGCTGCGTCCAACGGCCCCGGATCCCGTTCGCGGTTGCGGCCACCGGTCCCCGCGGACTGGCGCTGGCAGCCCGGTACGGCGAGGCTTGGGTGACCACCGGCGACGACAACCTGGCCGCGAGTGCGACCCCCGCTCAGTCCGACGCGGCGCTCGCACTCCAGGTCGAGCGGCTCGCGGCGGCGTGCGCCGAGGCCGGCCGGGATCCGGCCACGATCCACCGGGTGCTGCTCACCGGCTTCACCCCCGAACGGAACGCCGTGCTGGGCTCCTTCGAACGGTTCGTGGACTTCGCCGGGAGGCACCTCGCCCTCGGGTTCGACGAGATCGTGGTGCACTGGCCGATCCCCGACTCGGACTTCGCCGCCGACCAGGGCATCTTCGAGAGGATCGCCACCGAGGCGCTCGGGGCACTCGGGGCACCGGGCTAGCGGCGGGCGTACCAGACGAACTCGTAGGGCACCTCGGCGTCGAGGTGGGGTTCGCGGCGCCGCTCGACCCACTCCTGGTGGTCGAACGCCGGGTACCGGGTGTCCCCCTCCGGGGAGAGGTGCACCTCGGTGAGGACCTGCGCGTCCGCGACGGCGAGGGCCTCGGCGTACACGCTCGCTCCCCCGACGACGAACACCTGCTCGTCGATCTCACCGGCGAGCCGCAGTGCGGTGGCGAGGTCGGGGGCGACCAGGACACCGTCCGCGGTCCAGCCGGGGTCCCGGGTGAGCACCACCGTCGTCCGCCCCGGCAGCGGCCGTCCGATGGACTCGTACGTCGCCCGCCCCATCACCAGGACGTGACCCAGGGTGAGCGTCTTGAAGTGCGCGAAGTCCGCGGCGATGCGCCACGGGATGTCTCCGTCGGCCCCGATCACCCCGTTGTCGGCAACCGCCGCCACCAGTGTCACCCGCGGGGTCACCCGCGGGGTCACGACCTCGTCCTCATACGGCGATCGGAGCCTTGATGCCCGGGTGCGGGTCGTAGCCGGCCAGCGAGATGTGCTCGAGGTCGAACGCGTCCAGCGCCGTCACGGACGGATCCAGGTGCAGGGTCGGCAGCGGCCGCGGCTCCCGGGTGAGCTGGAGCCGGGCCTGCTCGAGGTGGTTGGTGTAGAGATGGGCATCGCCGAGGGTGTGCACGAAGTCGCCGACCCCCAGGCCGCACACCTGCGCCACCATGTGGGTGAGCAGCGCGTACGACGCGATGTTGAACGGCACTCCCAAGAACACGTCCGCGGAGCGCTGGTAGAGCTGGCAGGACAGCTTGCCGTCGGCGACGTAGAACTGGAACAGGGTGTGGCA
Source organism: Marmoricola sp. (assembly GCA_041618295.1). GTDB lineage: Bacteria > Actinomycetota > Actinomycetes > Propionibacteriales > Nocardioidaceae > Marmoricola. The sequence goes on along the minus strand of JBFJNH010000037.1, from coordinate 24,869 downwards.
CGGGGCCAGCGCCATCTCCGGGATATCGGCGACGTTCCAGGCCGAGACGATGTGTCGCCGCGAGTCCGGGTTTGCCCGGATCTGCTCGACCACGTCGGCGATCTGGTCGACGTGCCGCCCGTCGGGAGTCGGCCACGAGCGCCACTGGTAGCCGTAGACCGGGCCGAGATCGCCGTTCTGGTCCGCCCACTCGTCCCAGATCGTCACTCCGCGGTCCTGCAGCCACTTCACGTTGGTGTCGCCGCGCAAGAACCAGAGCAGCTCGGCGAAGACCGATCGGGTGTGGACCTTCTTGGTGGTCACCAGCGGGAATCCCGCTGCCAGGTCGAAGCGCATCTGGTGCCCGAAGACCGAGAGCGTGCCGGTGCCGGTCCGGTCGGACTTCTCGACCCCCTCGTCGAGAACTCGCCGGACCAGGTCGAGATAGCTCTGCATGGGACCAACTTACCGGCGGAGCGGGTCGCGACGTGTCAGACTCCCCAGGTGGTTCTGGGACTGACCGCGGCCCTGCTGGCCGCCGCGCTCTTCGGCGCGATCTCTGCGTTGCAGGCGTCGGTCATCCGGAAGCACGGACTTTTCTCGGTGATGATGCTCGGAGTGGTGATCGGCAACCTGGTCGGCTGGATGCTCCACCTGGTAGCGATCGCCGAGCTCCCCCTCTACCTCGCCCAGGTCGGCGTCAGCTCCTCCCTGGCGGTGACCGCACTGATCGCCTCCTCGGTGATGGGCGAGCCTCTGCGCACCGAGCACTGGTGGGCGATCGGAGCGATGGTCGTCGGTCTCGGCGTCCTCGCGCTCGCCGCCGGGGACGTCGGCACCAGCTCCTTCTCCGACCGGACCACGATCGCCCTCTACGCGCTGCTGGTCCTGGTCGCCGGCTTCGGTTGGCTGGCCTGGCGGTGGGGGCACCGCGCGAGCGGAGTGCTCCTCGCAACCCTGGCCGGGGTCGCCTTCGGCTGCACGCCGATCGCGACCCGGGCCCTGGTCGACTTCGCCTGGGATGCCAACACCCTCGCGACCGCCTGCAGCATCGGCCTCTTCGGCGCCGCCGGCTTCGTGCTCTACTCGTTCGCCCTGAAGCGGACCTCGGTGACCGCGGCGACGGCCCCCCAGATCCTGCTGCAGACGGTGATCCCCTCGGTTGTGGGTATCGCGCTGTTCGACGACGGCGTCCGGGAGGGCTGGTGGCCGGCCGCCCTGACGGCCTTCGGGTTCAGCGTCGCGGCCGGCATCCTGCTGTGCGGTACTGAACCGCACGTCGACATCCTCGAGGAGATCAAGGACCAGGCGCTCTGAGGCGGCCTCCGGGGCCCTGCTTGGATGGGACCGTGAACGCCCCATGAACGCCGACGTCTCCTGCCGGGTCGCGTGGTCCGACGACGCCCCCGCGATCGCGGCCGTCCAGGTCCGCGCCTGGCGGACCTCGTACGCCGACCTGCTCCCGGCCGACGTCCTGGCGGCACTGGACCCCGGGCAGATCGCCGAGGGCTGGCGCGCCTCGCTGAGCCGACCCGCTGACGCCCGCAACCGGGTCCTGATCGCCCTGGAACGGAACCTGGTGACCGGATTCGCCATCACCGGCCCCGCCGCCGACCCCGACCGCGACCCGGTCGCCGACGGCGAGATCACCGACCTCACCGTCGACCCCCACAAGCGTGGAGCCGGACACGGATCCCGACTGATGCAAGCCTGCGTCGACACCCTCAAGGCCGACCGGTTCACCCGGGCGGTGACCTGGTTGGCCGCCGCGGACGACAGCACCCGCGGCTTCCTGACCGCTGCCGGCTGGGGACCCGACGGCGCCCACCGGACCCTGGACCTGACCGGCGACGGCAGTGTCACCCTCAAACAGGTCCGGCTGCACACCGATCTGGGCTGACCCGCGCTACATCGGGTCCAGGTCGAGGAAGGCCTCCAGGCCGACGGTCAGCCCCGGAGCCCCGCCGATCCGCCGCAGACCCAGCAGCACGCCCGGGATGAACGAGACCCGGTCCAGCGAGTCGTGCCGCACGGTGAGCGTCTCCCCCGGCCCGCCCAGGACGACTTCCTGGTGGGCGACGAGCCCGCGGATCCGGAGGCTGTGTACGTGGATGTCGTCCACTGCCGCGCCACGCGCCCCGTCCAACCCCGTCGACGTCGCGTCCGGGGGTGAACCCAGACCCGCGTCGCGGCGCGCCTCGGCGATCAACCGGGCCGTCCGGGCGGCTGTCCCCGAGGGTGCGTCCGCCTTGTCCGGGTGGTGGAGCTCGACGATCTCGACAGACTCGAAGTAGCGCGCCGCCTGCGCCGAGAAGCGCATCATCAGGATCGCGCCGATCGAGAAATTCGGGGCGATCAGGACGCCGCTGCGCGGGGTGTTGCCGAGCTGGTCGCGCAGCTCGCTGAGCCGGGCGTCGTCGAAACCGGTGGTGCCGACCACGGCGTGGATCCCGTGCTCGATGCAGAAGCGCAGGTTCTCCATCACCGCATCGGGGTGGGTGAAGTCCACGACCAGCCCCGCCCCGGCATCGAGGAGACCCTGCAGGCCGTCACCGAGGTCGAGCTCGGCGACCAGCTCCATGTCCGCCGTCGCCCGAACACCGGCGCAGACCTCGCGCCCGACCTTGCCCCGGGCACCGAGGACACCGACCTTCAGGATCTGCTGCTCAGCACTCACCCGGCCAGCCTAGTGGCTGGCGGGTCCCACCACGGCGAGCGTCTCGGGCCGCCGGAAGAGGTCGGTCGCGAGCTCGTGGACGTCGTCCAGGGTGACCGCGTCGAGCTTGGTGAGCACCTCGTCGAGCGAGTACATCCGCTCCTGGAAGAGCTCGACCTCACCGAGGCGGGTCATCCGGGAACCGGTGTCCTCCAGGCTCAGCACCAACCCGCCGCGCATCTGACCGCGACCTCGGTCGAGCTCCTCCTGGGTGAGCCCGGAAGCCACCATCCGGCCCAGCTCGGCCCGGACGACCTCGAGGACCTCGGCCGACTTGCTGGGCAGCGAGCCGACCGCCACCCCGACCATGCCGGCGTCGGAGTAGCTGGTCGCGAACGAGTAGACCGAGTACGCCAGCCCACGACGCTCCCGGACCTCCTGGAAGAGGCGCGAGGAGGAGCCGCCGCCGAAGGCGGCGTTCAGGACGCCGAGCGGGTACCGGAGCGGGTCGGAGCGGGTCAGACCACGCATCCCCAGCACCAGGTTGACCTGCTCGAACGCCCGGGTAGTGCGGGCCTCGCCTGGCTTGGTCGCCCGCGGGCGCTCCGCCAGCCGCGGCGGCTGCGGACGAGCGTCGACGTCGGCGAGGAAGTGGTTGCGCGAGAAAGCGGTGCGGACCAGGCGGACCACGTCGCGGTGCACGATGTTGCCCGCGACCGCGACGGTCATCGCCGGGGCGGTGTAGCGCGAGCGGTAGTACCGGTTGATCTGGGCACGGCTGAGCGCCCGGATCGACTCCGCGGTCCCGGCGATCGGTCGGGCCAGCGACGTGCCGCCCCAGGCCTTCTCCGCGAACAGGTTGTGCACCAGGTCGTCGGGGTCGTCGTCGTGCATGGCGATCTCGTCGAGGATCACCTCGCGCTCGGCCTCGACGTCCTCGCCGGTGATCAGCGAGGAGGTGAGCATGTCGCCCAGGACGTCGACCGCCATCGGCAGGTCCTGGTCGAGAACCCGGGCGTGGTAGCAGGTGTACTCACGCGCGGTGTAGGCGTTGAACTCCCCGCCGACCGCGTCGAGCGACGAGGAGATCTCCATCGCCGTACGGGTCGGGGTGCCCTTGAAGAGCAGGTGCTCGAGGAAGTGCGAGGCGCCGTTGAGGGCCGGGGACTCGTCCCGCGACCCGACCCCGACGAAGACCCCGATGGCCGCGGAGCGGACACCGGGGACGTGCTCGGTCACGACCCGCAGCCCTCCCGGAAGGACGGTCCGTTGGACGCCTCCGATGAGGGTGCGGGTCGTGCCGGGCTTCTGCTCAGCTGCGAGCGTCACGCGTCGACGGACTCCGACGCGTCGGCGTCGGCGGTCTCCGCGGTGTCCTCGACGTACGGGATCAGCGACAGCTTGCCGCGGTCGTCGATCTCACCGATCTCGACCTGGATCTTCTGGCCGACCGAGACGACGTCCTCGACGTTGTCGACGCGCTTGCCGCCGGCGAGGGTGCGGAGCTTGCTGATGTGCAGCAACCCGTCCTTGCCCGGCATCAGCGAGACGAACGCACCGAAGTTGGTGGTCTTCACGACGGTACCGAGGTACCGCTCGCCGACCTCCGGCATCGTCGGGTTCGCGATCTGGTTGATGGCCTGGCGGGCGGCCTCGGCAGCCTCGCCGTTGGTCGCACCGATGTAGATCGTGCCGTCGTCCTCGATCGAGATGTTGGCGCCGGTGTCGTCCTGGATCTGGTTGATGACCTTGCCCTTCGGCCCGATCACCTCGCCGATCTTGTCGACCGGGATCTTCACGGTGATGATCCGCGGAGCGTGGATCGACATCTCCTCGGGACCGTCGATGGCCTCGGCCATCACCTCGAGGATCGCCAGCCGCGCGTCGCGGGCCTGGGTCAGCGCGCCGGCCAGCACGTCGGCCGGGATGCCGTCGAGCTTGGTGTCGAGCTGCAGCGCGGTGACGAACTGCTTGGTGCCGGCGACCTTGAAGTCCATGTCACCGAACGCGTCCTCGGCACCGAGGATGTCGGTGAGCGCGACGTACTCCGTCTTGCCGTCGACCTCGTCGGAGATGAGACCCATCGCGATACCGGCGACCGGAGCCTTCAGCGGGACACCGGCCTGGAGCAGCGACAGCGTCGAGGCGCAGACCGAGCCCATCGAGGTGGAACCGTTGGAGCCCATCGCCTCGGAGAGCTGACGGATCGCGTAGGGGAACTCCTCGCGCGACGGCAGCACCGGGAGGAGCGCCCGGCGCGCGAGCGCACCGTGACCGACCTCGCGCCGCTTGGGCGAACCGACCCGACCGGTCTCACCGGTGGAGAACGGCGGGAAGATGTACTTGTGCATGTACCGGCGGTACTTCTCCGGGGAGAGACCGTCGAGCTGCTGCTCGAGCTTGAGCATGTCCAGCGTGGTGACACCCAGGATCTGGGTCTCGCCGCGCTCGAACAGCGCGGAGCCGTGCACCCGCGGGATGACCTCGACCTCGGCCGAGAGCGACCGGATGTCGGTGAGACCACGACCGTCGATGCGGATCTTGTCGCGGAGCACCCGCTGACGGACCAGCGCCTTGTTCAGCGAGCGGAACGCAGCGCCGATCTCCTTCTCACGACCCTCGAACTGCGCGCCCAGCGTCGCCAGCACGTCGGCCTTGATGTCGTCGAGCTTGTCCTCGCGCTCGGCCTTTCCGGCGATCGTCAGCGCGGCCGCGGTGGCCTCGGAGGCGTGCGCGGCGACGGCGTCGTACACGTCGTCCTCGTAGTCGAGGAAGATCGGGAACTCCTGGACCGGCTTCGCGGCCTGCTTGGCCAGCTCGACCTGGGCCTCGCACAGCTGCTTGATGAACGGCTTGGCCGCCTCCAGACCGCTGGCGACGACCTCCTCGGTCGGCGCGGTGGCGCCGTTCGCGACGAGCTCGATGGTGTTCTCGGTGGCCTCCGCCTCGACCATCATGATCGCGACGTCACCAGTCTCGGTGACCCGACCGGCGACGACCATGTCGAAGACGGCCTTCTCGGTCTGGCTGTACGACGGGAACGCGACCCACTGGCCCTCGATCAGGGCGACCCGGGTGGCGCCGACCGGGCCGGTGAACGGCAGGCCGGAGATCTGGGTGGAGGCGGACGCGGCGTTGATCGCCAGGACGTCGTAGGGAGCGTCAGGGTTGAGCGCCATCACGGTGATGACGACCTGGACCTCGTTGCGCAGACCCTTCTTGAAGGTCGGGCGCAGCGGCCGGTCGATCAGCCGGCAGGCGAGGATCGCGTCCTCGCCCGGGCGTCCTTCGCTGCGGAAGAAGGAGCCGGGGATGCGACCCGCGGCGTACATCCGCTCCTCGACGTCGATCGTCAGGGGGAAGAAGTCGAAGTGGTCCTTCGGCTGCTTGCCTGCGGTGGTCGCCGAGAGCAGCATCGTGTCGTCATCGAGGTACGCGGTGACGGCGCCAGCGGCCTGGCGAGCCAGGAGGCCGGTCTCGAACTTGATCGTGCGGGTGCCGAACTTGCCGTTGTCCAGAACGGTCTCGACGGCGGAAATGATGGGGCCCTCAGACAAGGGATTCCCTTTCTCTTCGCGGAGCGATCCGCGAGCCCATGGTTTAGCCCGCAAGGGCTACGAGTGAGGCACTGCCTGCGTCCCCACGTCGTGGGGGGAGGTGGCCGGTCTTCGATCGAGGCCCACCGGTGATCGACCTCGTCGAGATCCGGGGGGCCACTACCGAGGACCGGGCCGGCGTATCGCGGGCCGCTCCTGTTGGTGGTTTCTCTTCAGTTGTTCGTATTAAAGCGACACGGCGGCCCGCCTGGAAGGCGAACCGCCGTGCTCAGATCATCGACGCAGACCGAGGCGCTGCACGATCGAGCGGTAGCGCTCGATCTCGGTCTTCTCGAGGTAGTTGAGAAGGCGGCGGCGCTGGCCCACGAGGAGCAACAGACCACGACGGCTGTGGTGGTCGTGCTTGTGCGCCTTGAGGTGCTCGGTGAGGTGCGAGATGCGGTGCGAGAGCAGCGCGATCTGGACCTCCGGGGAGCCGGTGTCACCTTCGACGGTGGCGTACTCGGCGATGATCTTCTTCTTGGTCTCCGCGTCGGTACCGATGGACACGTGGACTCCCTTCTCAAATAGCTGCGCGGCGCGCCGGGGCATGTCCCTCCGGGCACTGGGTTCCGCGGCCGTCAGACGGCAACGCCCAAGACTATCAGCGCTCCCCCGGTTCCCCGAATCGGCGATCGGCCCCGCCCGCAGCGAACCAGCCCCCGGTCCACCCTGCCCGCCCCGGACCAGCCTCAGGCCACGTCCGGCTTCTCGGGCGCCCCGTGGAACCCGAGGATGTTGGTCATCTCCTCCGCGAACCTCCCGGGATCGACCAGGAGCCATCCGTGACTCCCGTCGACGGTCCGCACCTGCGGGTTGCCGAGGGCGGTGCGCAGCGACTCGAGGCAGGCGAGCGGGAGGACCGTGTCCTGGCGACCCCAGAGGATCACCACCGGGAGCCCGCGGTCGCGGAGCACCGCGAGCTCGGTAGTCAGGTCTGCGGACCGGGCCAGGCCGGCGACCTTCCAGACCGTGCGCGGCTGGCGCAGGAAGTTCGGCACCGCGTCGGCCACGATCACCGGGGCGATCCGCGCGAACCCCCGCACGGTCATCGCCTCACCCGGCAGGTGCAGGCCCCAGTCCCACAGCGGGCGGTCGCGGAGGTGCCGGTCGTGGCCTCGGCGGTCGGTCCAGGCCGAGCCACCGATCGAGTTCACCAGGACGAGCTGGCGCACGCTCGCCGGCGCGTCGTGGGCCAAGCGGATCGCCACCCCGCCTCCGAAGGAGTGCCCGATCACCGTCACCGGAGCGCGGACACCGACGGCCCTCAGGAACTGGCGGACCCAGGCTGCGTACCCGACGAGGCTGAAGGACCGGGTCGCCAGCTCCGCGGTGCCGCCGAAGCCTGGGAGGGACGGCGCGTAGACGCGCACCCCGAGACCGGCGAGGTGCTCGAGCGCCAGCCGGTAGCTGCGGTGGTTCAGCCCCCAGCCGTGCAGGAACAGGACGACGGGCCCGTCTCCGGCGACCCCGTAGACGGCATCACCCCCGCCGACCTCGACGTGCCGCCAGGAGAGTCGTGCTGCACGACCGGTCGGCTCCATCGCGTCCCCTCCTCGCGCCGCTGCTGCGGGTTCACCCTCACTGTGACCCGGCTCGCGGCTTGCGCGGACGGGCCGAACGACTCCGTTCCGGGTGACCTCCGGCCCGAACCCTGGCGTGCTCGGGGTCGCCGTGTGAGGATGCCCGGATGGAACCTTCCCAGGCTTTCACCGGCACCCGTCTCGGCGTCTGCAACCTCTGCGAGGCGATCTGCGGCCTCGAGCTCACCATCACCGACGGCGCGGTCACCGGGATCAAGGGCAACGAGGCCGACCCGCTCTCCCGGGGCCACATCTGCCCCAAGGGCGTGGCGCTCGCCGACATCCACGCCGACCCCGACCGGTTGCGCCGACCGGTTCGCCGTACCGGGACCGGGGCGGACGCCGTCTGGACCGAGATCGGGTGGGACGAGGCGCTCGACATGGTCGCCGGCGGCCTGGCGACGGCGATCAACGAGAACGACCCGAACGCGCTGGGGATCTACGTCGGCAACCCGAACGCGCACGCGTTGGGATCGATGACGCACGGCTTCCAGCTGATCAAGACCTTCAAGACCCGCAACAAGTTCTCCGCCTCCTCGGTCGACCAGATCCCGCACATGTACGTCGGGATGCTCCAGTTCGGCCACCAGCTGCTGCTGCCGGTCGCCGACATCGACCGGACCAGCTACTTCCTGGTCTTCGGCGCCAACCCGATGGCCTCCAACGGTTCGCTGATGACGGTCCCGGATTTCCCCAACCGGGTGCGCGAGCTGAAGGCCCGCGGCGGCACGATGGTGGTCTTCGACCCGCGCCGTACCGAGACCGCCAAGGTCGCCACCGAGCACCACTTCATCCGCCCGGCCAGCGACGCGGTGGTTCTGCTGGCGATGGTGAACACGTTGATCACCGAGGGCCTGACCGCACCGGCCGACTACCTGGACAACCTGGAGACGCTCACCGCGGCGGTCGCCGACTTCACCCCGGAGTACGCCGCGTCGCTCAGCGGCGTCCCGGCCGAGGTCATCCGTCGGATCACCCGGGAGTTCGCCGCCGCTGACGGCGCCGCGGCGTACGGGCGGATGGGGCTGTCCACCCAGGGCTTCGGCTCGATCTGCCAGTGGGCGATCAACCTGCTGAACATGCTCACCGGCAACCTCGACCGGGTCGGCGGGGTGCTCTTCCCCGAACCGGCCATCGACGCCGCCAAGAACGGCCTCCTCGGCGCCGGGCACTTCGACGTGTGGCGCAGCCGGGTCCGGGACATGCCGGAGTTCGGCGGCGAGCTCCCGGTCTCCTGCTTCCGCGAGGAGATCGAGACGCCGGGCAAGGGCCAGGTCAAGGCGGTGCTGACCCTGGCCGGCAACCCGGTGCTGTCCACGCCGGACGGCCGCCGGCTCAGCGAGGCCTTCGAAGGCCTCGACTTCATGGCCAGCGTCGACATCTACCTCAACGAGACCACCCGGCACGCCGACGTGATCCTCCCGCCCACCACGGCCCTCGAGCGCGACCACTACGACCTGGTCTTCCACATGCTCAGCGTCCGCAACACGGCTCGGTTCACCCCGGCGGTCTTCCCGAAGCCTGCGGACGCGATGCACGACTGGGAGATCTACCGCGAGCTCGCCCGGCGCACCAACGCCCGGATCAGGACCAAGAAGCCGCTGGTACGCCGGGTCACCGAGCGGGTCCGGATGTCGCTGAGCCCGACGACGGTGGTGACGCTGCTGCTGGCCCTCGGGCGGAAGACCACGATGAAGCAGCTGCGTCGGAACCCGGCCGGTGTCGACCTCGGGCCGCTGCGTCCCACCTTGCCGGCCCGGCTGCACACCAAGAACAAGCGGATCGACCTAGCACCCGCTCCCCTGGTCGCCGACCTCGACCGGCTCCGCACCGAGCTCCCGGCGCCCAGCGAGGGCGAGCTCGTCCTGATCGGCCGACGGCACAAGTCGGACTGCAACTCCTGGACGCACAACCTGGAGCGGTTGACCCGCGGTAAGCCCCGCCACCAGCTGCTGATGAACCCGGCTGACCTCGAGGCCCGCGGTATCGCGGACGGCGACATGGTCCGGGTGACGTCGCGCGTCGGGTCCGTGGAGGTCGACGTGGCGGCCGCGGACGACATGATGCCCGGCGTCGTCTCGCTCCCGCACGGGTACGGCCACCAGGTCGAGGGCACCCGGCTCGGGCACGCGAGCAAGGTCGCCGGGGTCTCGATCAACGACCTCACCGATCCCGAGCGTCTCGACGTCAGCGGCAACGCTGCCCTGAGCGGCGTACCGGTGACGGTGGAGGCCCTGGTCCCGGCGGCCGTCTGACGGCGAACCGGGCCCCCTGACCGTTCAGTCCGGGCGTCGTGTTCGGGTCACACGGTCAGAGACCGAGGAGGTCGCGGGTCTTCTCGACGTCACCCTTCATCGTCTCGACGAGCGCGTCGATGCCCTCGAAGGCGACCATTCCGCGGATCCGGGCAACGAACGAGATCTCCACCGGCGCCCCGTAGAGGTCGAGGTCCGTGCGGTCGAGGACGTAGGCCTCGACCCGGCGGTCGCGGACCCCCTGGAACGTCGGGTTGGTGCCGACCGAGATCGCCGCCGGCAACGGTTCCGCCTCAGCCTCGAGCAGGTGCAGCCACCCGGCGTACACCCCGTCGGCGGGCGCGGCGATGCCCTGGGTCGGGACGTTCGCGGTGGGGAACCCGAGGTCGCGGCCCCGCTGCTCCCCTTTCACGACGGTGCCGGTCACCGAGTACGGGCGACCGAGCGCCTCCGCAGCGCCCTCCACGTCGCCGGCGAGGAGGCAGGTGCGCACGTACGTCGAGGACCAGACCTGCGGGCCCCCGTCCAGGGCGATGCCTTCGACGGTGAAGTCGGCCTCGACGCCGGCGGCGGTGAGCAGGGCGACGTCGCCGGCCGCCCGGTTGCCGAAGCGGAAGTTGGCCCCGACCACGACGGTGCGGGCGTGCAGCGTGTCGACGACGACCCGGGTGACGAACTCCTCCGGCGTCCAGGCCGCGATGTCGCGGGAGAACGGGATGACCAGCACGTCGTCGGCACCGGACTCCGCGAGCAGGACGCAACGGGCCTCGATCGTGGTGAGGGTCAGCGGGGCGTGGTCGGGCCGCAGCACCGCCATCGGGTGCGGGTCGAACGTCACGGCGACCAACCGAACCCCGGCGGCCTCGGCGACCTCCCGGGCACGCCCGATCACGTGCTGGTGTCCGAGGTGGACGCCGTCGAAGTTGCCGATCACGACGACGGTGCGGCCGAGATCGGCCGGCACCTCGTCCAGGGAACGCCACACACGCATGGGTCGAGGCTACCGAGGGTCCGAGCTTGCTCGAGACCGAGTGGCCGAGAACCCATTGACGAGCGAAGCGAGGATCATGGGTCGAGGCTACCGAGGGTCCGAGCGAGGAGGACCGAGGGGCGCGGTGCGGGTCACTGGTCGTGCGTCGCGACGACGGCGTCCAGGTTGATCGGACCGTAGATGTGCGGGAACTCCTCGTCCGTCCCGGGGACCGGCTCGACCACGACCGGGGAGGTCAACAGCGCCGGATCGATCTCCAGCAGCACCAGGTCCTCGGGGACGTCGGCGTAGAACCGGGTCCGCACCGCACGCCACTGGTCCTCACGCGACGCATGGATGAAACCCTCCTGCTCGAGGGTCCGCCCCAGGGTCGAGATCCTGTAGGAGCCCGTCTCCTGCGCGACCACCCAGTCGGCGACCAGGGCCAGGTGGAAGATGTGCCCGGCACTCACACGAACACCGCGATCGGCCGGGCCAGGTCTCCCCCGCGCTCGTACAGCGCGAGGAACTCCCCCGACGGTGCGAACACCGCGGTGGGCACCTCCCCGGGCAGGTCGATCGGCAGCTTCTTGCCGACCCGGACCATCGCCGCCTGGACGTCGTCCAGCTCGTACGACGGGAAGCTCGCCCGGGCAGCAGCGGAGATGTCCAGGACACCCAGGTCCTCCGCGAGCTCGTCCAGGGTGCGGGCGACCTCGATCCCGAACGGGCCGACCGCCGTACGGCGCAGCGCGGTCAGGTGACCACCGACGCCGAGGCGGACACCCAGGTCCCGCGCGATCGCACGGATGTAGGTGCCGCTGGAGCAGCGGACGCTGACGTCGACCGAGATGCCTTCCGGATCGCGCTCGATCCGGGTCACGTCGATGCTCTCGACACGCACCCGACGCGCGGCGAGCTCGACCTGCTCACCGGCTCGGACTCGCTCGTATGCCCGCTTGCCGTCGACCTTGATCGCCGAGACCGCCGAGGGGACTTGCTCGATGTCTCCGACCTGGGCGGCAAGCCCGGCACGGATCGCGTCCTCGGTCGTCTCCTGGGTCGAGGCGGTGGCGACCACCTCGCCCTCAGCGTCGTCGGTGGAGGTGGTCGTGCCGAGCCGGATGGTGGCGTCGTACGCCTTGTCGGTGAGGAGCAGGTGACCGAGCAACCTCGTCGCCCGGTTGATCCCGATCACCAGCACCCCGGTCGCCATCGGGTCCAGGGTGCCGGCATGGCCGACCTTGCGGGTCCCGGCCAAGCGGCGCACCCGGGCGACGACGTCGTGCGAGGTGATCCCCGCCGGCTTGTCGACGACGAGCAGGCCGTTGGCGGGCATGCTCACTCGTCGTCGGTGTCGAGGTCCGCGTCGTCGTCCTCGACCCTCGGCTTCTTGTACGGGTCGGCCTCACCGGCGTAGGTCGCCCCGGTGCGCACGGCGGCGACGGCCTCGTCCTGGGCGCGCGCGACGTCGAGCAGATCGTCGATGGCCCGGGCGGATTCGGGAAGCGCGTCGTGAATGAACTCGATCGACGGCGAGTGCCTCATCCCGAGCTGCTTGGCGACCTCGGACCGGATCAGACCCTTGGCCGACTCCAACGCCGCCGCGGTCCCGGCGAGGTCCTCGGCGCTCTGGGCGTCGCCGATCGCGAGCACGGTGTAGAACACCGTCGCCTGCTGCGTGTCACCGGTGACCCGGACATCGGTGACGGTGACGAACCCGAGCCGGGGGTCCTTGATCCGTCGCTCGAGCATATCGGCGACGATGACCTTGATCCGGTCGGCGACCTTGCGCACGCGTGGGCTGGCCATGGGTGGTTCCTCTCATCCCAGGTTTCACTGGTTACCCAGTGAACCTGTGCTCGAACACGCAAAGTTTCACTGGTTCAGCGAGGGTTTCACTGGGTACCCAGTGAAACCCTCGCTCCGAACTCAGCTGCGCGGGATCTCCTTCATCTCGTAGGCCTCGATGACATCGCCTTCCTTGATGTCGTTGAAGCCCTTGACCACGAGACCGCACTCGAAGCCCTCGCGGACCTCGGAGGCGTCGTCCTTCTCGCGCTTGAGCGAGGCCAGGTCGGCGGTTTCGACGATGACGGCACCGTCGCGGATGACCCGGACCTTCGCGTTGCGCCGCAGCAGACCACTGGTGACCATGCAGCCGGCGATGTTGCCGATCTTCGAGGAACGGAAGATCGCCCGGATCTCGGCCTGACCGAGAACGGACTCCTCGAACTCCGGCTTGAGCATGCCCTTCAGGGCCGCCTCGATCTCCTCGATGGCCTGGTAGATCACCGAGTAGTACCGGATCTCCACGCCTTCCTTCTCGGCCATCTGGCTCGCCTTGCCCTGCGGGCGGACGTTGAAGCCGATGATGATCGCGTCGGAGGCGGCGGCCAGGTCGACGTTGGTCTCGGTGATCGCACCGACACCGCGGTCGATGACCCGCAGGTTGACCTCGTCGCCGACGTCGATCCCGGCGAGGGCGTCCTCGAGAGCCTCGACGGAACCGGACACATCGCCCTTGAGGATGAGGTTGAGTTCCTGGCTCTCGCCCTTCTCCATCGAGGCCATGAAGTCCTCGAGGCTGCGACGCACGCGGCGCTTGGCCTGCATGGCGGCGCGCTCGCGGGCCTCCCGCTTCTCGGCGATCTGACGTGCCATCCGGTCGTCCTCGACGACGATGAAGTTCTGGCCCGCTCCGGGTACCCCGGAGAGACCCAGCACCATCGCGGGGCGCGACGGGTCGGCGTACTCGATACTCTCGCCGTGCTCGTCGAGCATGGCGCGCACCCGGCCGTACGCCGGACCCGCCACGATCGAGTCGCCGACACGGAGCGTGCCGCGCTGGACCAGGATCGTCGCCACCGGTCCGCGACCGCGGTCGAGGTGAGCTTCGACGACCAGCCCCTGCGCATCCTGGTGCGGGTTCGCACGCAGGTCGAGGGAGGCATCCGCAGTGAGTACGACGGCCTCGAGCAACTTTTCGAGGTTGAGCTGCGACTTCGCAGACACGTCGACGAACATCGCGTCGCCGCCGTACTCCTCGGGGACCAGGCCGTACTCGGTGAGCTGACCGCGGACCTTGGTCGGGTCGGCGTCCGGCTTGTCGATCTTGTTGACCGCGACCACGATCGGGACCCCGGCAGCCTTGGCGTGGTTGAGCGCCTCGACCGTCTGCGGCATCACGCCGTCGTCGGCAGCGACCACGAGGATCGCGATGTCGGTCGCCTGGGCACCTCGGGCACGCATCGCGGTGAACGCCTCGTGACCGGGGGTGTCGATGAAGGTGATCCGACGGTCGTTCCCGTCGACCTCCGCGTGCACCTGGTAGGCGCCGATGTGCTGGGTGATGCCACCGGCCTCCTTGTCGACGACGTTCGCGTCGCGGAGCGCGTCGAGGAGCTTGGTCTTACCGTGGTCGACGTGACCCATCACGGTCACGACCGGCGGCCGGATGACCAGGTCGTCCTCGTCGCCCTCGTCGGCGCCGAACTCGAGGTCGAACGACTCCAGCAGCTCGCGGTCCTCGTCCTCGGGCGAGACGACCTCGACGACGTAGTTGAGCTCCTCACCGAGAAGCTCCAGCGTCGCGTCGTTGACCGACTCGGTCGCGGTGACCATCTCGCCGAGCGAGAAGAGCATCTGCACCAGCGACGCCGGGTCGACGCCGACCTTCTCGGCGAAGTCGGTCAGCGAGGAGCCGCGGGCGAGACGGACGGTCTCGCCGTTGCCCTTGCGGACGCGGATACCGCCGATGGTGGGAGCTTCCATCTGCTCGAACTCTTGACGGCGCGCGCGCTTCGACTTGCGACCACGACGCGACGGGCCACCGGGGCGACCGAAGGCACCCTGGGTGCTGCCGCGCTGACCGGGACGACCACCGCCACCGGGACGGCCGCCAGGGCCGCCACCGGGACCGCCGCCACCGGGAGCACCGCCGGGACCGCCACCGAAGCCGCCACGGCCGGGAGCACCGGCACCGGGGCGACCTGCGCCCGGGCCACCGGGTCCGCGACCACCGGGGCCGCCGGGGCCACCACGGCCCGGCGCACCACCAGGACCGCCCGGACGCGGACGTGCGCCGCCCGGGCCACCACCGAAGGCGGCCGGGGACTTCGGCATCATCGCCGGGTTCGGGCGCGGCATGCCGGGACGACCCTCGGACGCACCCGCCGCGGGCGCGCCCGGAGCGGCACCGTCACGCGGCGCCGGGGCTGCCGGACGACGACCCATGCCCTGGGTCGAGGAGAACGGGTTGTTGCCGGGCCGCGGCGTACCCGGACGGGCACCGGGACGCGGACCCGCGGGAGAGGAAGCAGCCGGCGGCTCGTCGGCGGGCGGCGCCTCGACGACCGGGGACTCGGGAGCGGCGGGAGCGGGCGGCGCCTCGGCGACGGGCTCCTCGATCTCCTCGACCTTCGCCGCACGGGGACCCGGACGCGGCGCAGCCTTGGCGGCGGCCGCCTCGGCCTCGACCGGGGGCGCCTCGGCCACGGTCTCCTCGGCCGCGGCGGCAGCCTTCTTGGCCGGCGCCTTCTTGGCGGCCTTCTTGGCGGCAGCGGCTTCGGCCTTGG
Organism: Marmoricola sp.; assembly: GCA_041618295.1. Classification (GTDB taxonomy): domain Bacteria; phylum Actinomycetota; class Actinomycetes; order Propionibacteriales; family Nocardioidaceae; genus Marmoricola. Next base: position 9,253 of record JBFJNH010000037.1, on the reverse strand, counting down.
CCTTCAGCTCAGCGCCGTACTTGTCCTGGAAGCGCTTGACGACGGGGGGTTCCACCGTCGACGAAGCAGCCTTGACGAACTCACCGAGCTCGCCGAGCATCCCCAGCACGTCCTTGCTGGTGACGCCGTATTCCTTTGCGAGTTCATGGACTCGGACCTTGGACACTCTTGTTCCTCCTGGTCCGAGCCCGGTGTGAAACCGGGGTCTGCGGACCGCTAGTTGATGTGCACGCTCATCGCGAAGTTCTCATCGCAGGCTCATGAGCTGATGCTCCAGTTTCATCTCGGTAGATCTTGGACAGGTTGCGCCAGGTACTGCTCCAGCTGCGTCAGGTCGAGTGCGCTCCCCGATCCTCCGGCGTACCGGAGGGCCCGGGCGAAGGCGCGCTTCCTGACCGCGAGCTCGAAGCATGCGGCGGTCGGGTGCAGGTGCGCACCACGCCCGGCCGCCGAACCGCCCGGATCGGGGACGACCGTCCCGTCACCTGCGACGACTCGCAGCAACTCACGCTTGGCAGCCTTCCCGCGGCATCCGACGCACGTCCGGACGGGGCCGGTCGTACCTGCGGAGTCGTGGGTGGTCACCAGCGAGGAGTCTAGCCCGTCCGGGCCGCATCTCCGAACCACCCACCCCGGCGCCGCGCCGGGACAGCCCGTTACTCGACCGGCGCCTCGTCGGATCGGATGTCGATCCGCCACCCGGTGAGCCGGGCCGCGAGCCGGGCGTTCTGCCCCTCCTTGCCGATCGCCAGCGACAGCTGGAAGTCCGGGACGATCACCCGGGCCGACCGGGTGGCCTCGTCGACCACGGTGACGCTGCTGACCCGGGCCGGGCTGAGCGCGTTCGCGACCAGTTCCGCGGGGTCGTCGGACCAGTCGACGATGTCGATCTTCTCGCCGTGGAGCTCGGCCATCACGCTGCGCACCCGCTGGCCCATCGGCCCGATGCAGGACCCCTTCGCGTTGACTCCGGGGACCTCAGTCTTGACCGCGATCTTGGTGCGATGACCGGCCTCCCGGGCGATCGCGACGATCTCCACGGTGCCGTCCGCGATCTCCGGGACCTCGAGCGCGAAGAGCTTCCGGACCAGGTTCGGGTGCGTGCGCGAGAGCATCACCTGCGGACCGCGCATGCCCTTGCGCACGCTGACCACCAGGGCCTTGAGCCGGGAGCCGTGGGAGTAGTCCTCACCGGGCACCTGCTCCCCCGACGGGAGCAGTGCCTCCAGCTTGCCGAGGTCGACCATCACGTCGTTGGGGTCCCGCCCCTGCTGGATGAGCCCGGAGACGATGTCGCCCTCCTTGCCGGAGAACTCCCCGAAGCGGATCTCGTCCTCGGCATCGCGGAGCCGCTGCAGCATGATCTGCTTCGCGGTGGTGGCCGCGATCCGCCCGAAGTCGGCCGGGGTGTCGTCGAACTCCTCGCCGACCGGGGTGCCGTCCTCCTCGGTCTCCTGGGCCAGGACGACGACGTGGCCGCTCTTGCGGTCGAGCTGGACCCGCGCCTTCTCCAGGGCTCCCGGCGTCTTGTGGTACGCCGTCAGGAGGGCCTGCTCGATCGCCTCCACCAGCACGTCGAAGGAGATCTCCTTCTCGCGCTCGAGCATGCGCAAGATGCTCATGTCGATGTCCACGTCTCAGCCTTCCCGCTTGAATTCGATCTGGATCTTGGCTTTGGCGACGGCGTCGTAGGCGATCGTCTGCTCGTCACCGTCGACAGCGACGGTCGCAGCCGTGTCGTCGGCCGCGACGATCCGGCCGAGGAGGGGGTCGCCCTCGCGCAGGTCGATCTTGACCAGCCGGGTGACGTTGCGACGCCAGTGCCGCGGCAGCGTGAGGGGACGGTCGACCCCCGGTGAGGTCACCTCGAGGGTGAAGGCGTTCTGGCCCATCAGGTCGGAGTCGTCGAGGACCGCCGAGACCGCCTTGGTCGCCTCCGCGATGTCGTCCATGTCGACACCGCCGTCCTTGTCGACAGCGACGCGCAGGACGGAGCGCTTCCCGGCCTTCGAGAGGTCCACAGCCTCCAGGTCGAGGCCGAGCGCCTCTACCGGCGCGGACAGCACACCTGCCAGTCGGTCCGTAACATCCGGCGTACCCGCGGTGCTCATCGGCGTGGACCTCCTGCTGTGTTGTTGTGGTCTGCCAAGCCTAGGGCATGGCTGATGAACTTCTGCCGCGGCGAGGCCCGGGCCGGATGGTCAGGCCCGACCGTGATCCCGGGTCCTCGTGTCCGGGTTCTCGGTCACTGCGTCACCAGCCACCTCGGCGGCTCGCTAACCTCGACCCGTGACGAGGTCGACGGACGAGGGGCAGCGAACGCCGGGCCGGGCGGTCGATCGCCGCACCCTGCTGCTGGTCGGCGCGGTGGGCGTCACGCTCACCGGCTGCTCGTTGAACAACCCGTTCAGCACTGAGCGCACGCCCGCCGCCGAAGCGGTCCGCGACCTCTCCCCCGACGTCGCGGTCGCCGTGGAGGCGGTGACCCTGCTGCTGGCCGCCGGCGCCGCTGTGGAGGCCACCACCGCGGCGTACCCGACGCTGGACCCTCGGCTCTCCGGGTTCGCCGCGACCCATCGAGCCCATGTCGCAGCGCTGTCGGCGGCGGTGCCGGATCGGGTCGACGTCAGCACCGATCCGACGCCGTACGTCGTGCCGCCGACCCGCCCGGCGGCGCTGGCTGCCGTGCGGCGGAGCGAGACTTCGCTCCAGGACCAGCTCGTCGGCCTTGCGCTCCGCGCCGAGAGCGGACCGTTCGCACGGCTGCTCGGCACCATGTCGGCCGCGGTCTCCCAGCAGCTCGCGGTGCTCGCCCGATGACCCCGGTCGAGGCGCTGCAGGCAGCGCTCGCCGCCGAGCACGCCGCCGTCTACGTGGTGGGGGTCCTCGGCGCCCGGTCCTCCCCGTCGCGGCAGCCGGCCCTGTACGCCGCCCTCACCGACTCCTACCGGGAGCACCGGCGCAGCCGGGACCAGCTGAGCGTCCTGATCACGAAGCACGGCGCCGTCCCGGTCGCCGCCGAGGTGGCCTACGCCGTCCCGGCGGGCCTGCGCACCGCCGCGGAATTGAGCGATGCGGCGCTCCAGGTGGAGCGCCGCATCGTCAAGACCTTCGGCCAGCTCATCGAGAGCACCACCGGCGCCGATCGCCGCTGGGCCCTTGTCGCCCTCAATGCTGCTGCCGTCCGTCAGGTGGAGTTTCGAGGAACCCCCGAGATGTTCCCCGGCTCCGCGACCTGATCCTCCCGGTCCCGCCGCGCCGACGGAACCGTCCGCACGGCTCCGGTTCATGCAGTGCAGAAATCAGCAACAATCGCGGCGATCTCGGACAGCTCGTGCGCCACCGCGTCCGGGACGCCCTCACTGTGACCGACCTGCTCCGCCGGGATCACGCTGTGCGGGACGTGGATGGCGCGGAGGCCGGCGTTCTGGGCACCCCAGACGTCGTCGAAGAGACGGTCGCCGACGTAGACGCACCGCCCCGGGTCGGTGGCCCCGACGGCGGCCATGGCTGCGCCGAACGCGTGCGGCGACGGCTTCGTCCACGGGATCTCGCTGGTGTACACGTCGCCGTCGAGCAGGTCCAGGACGCCGTCGCGGCGGAAGAACTCCTCGTGCCAGGCCCGGGGCCAGATCGTGTTCGACAGCACCCCGACCTTGATCCCCTGGGCTTTCAGGGCCTCCCACAGCGGGCCGACCTGCGGGTCGGTCAGGGTGTGCGGCTCCCAGAACTCGTAGTAGGCGACGAGCAGCTCGGGGTCGTGGTCGAGACCGGCCTGGTCGAAGAGATCCTCCACGGTGGCGCTGCGTTGGTGGTCACGGCTCCACCCCCAGACGGTGCTGCCGGCCTGGTGCAAGCGGGCAGCGTGCGCGTGGTGGTCGTCCTCGGTCGACGGCGTGCTGATCACGGCCTGGGCGAGCGCCAGCGACTCCGCGTGGAAGTCGATGTCGTGCCAAGCGGTCAGCGTCCCGCCCCAGTCGAAGATGACGGCGTCGATGCCCGCAGAGTCCATGGCCCGAACCTAACGGGCAGCAGCGACCTCGTGCACGCCCTTTCTCGGGTGCGGAGCACCTGGACTCAGAGCCGGTACGCCGTCCACATCTGGTCCATCCGGACCGACTGCCCCGCACTGAACTCGAAGTAGCAGCTGTCGTAGCTGTAGTCCATGTAGTTGTGGATGGGGTCGTCCCCGGGGGCCGTGCAGGAGTCGCGTCCGGTCGGGCACCCCGACGACGGCGAAGCCTGGGCAGCCGTGTCGGCGACCTCGTCACCGGGCCCGGTGCACCCGCCCTGGAAGGTGTGGAACAGCCCCAGCCAGTGCCCGGCCTCGTGGGTCGCCGTCTCTCCCTGGTCGTAGTTCGTCGCCGAGCCGCCCGGGAAGGAGGCGTAGTGCACCCGGATCCCGTCGATCGACGGGTTGGACGCATAGTCCCACGGGAATGTCGCGATGCCGAGGTACTTGAAGTCGACCACCCAGATGTTCAGCGCGTTCTTGCCGCCCTGCCGGGTCTTCGACCGGTACGTCGTGCTCTGCCGGTCGGCGTGCCAGGTGTTGTTCGCGATCCGTTCGACGCCGGCCAGCGTGAACCCGATGCCGGTGTCGCCCGCTGCACCGTCGACGTCGTTTCCGGAGTAGGTGTCGTTGAGCACCCGGATCTGGGCGTCGATCTGGGCGTCGGTGACGTTGCCCGCACCGCTGTTCGAGGTCATCACGTGCACGTAGACCGGGATCGCGCTCTTCGGGCCTCCGGGCCCGGTGTTCCCGCCTCCGCCGCCACCGCCGCCGGGCTTCCCCTTGCCAGCTGCTTTGGCGGCCAGGATGCGGGCGGTGCGCTCCCGGATCGCCTTCTGCTCGGCGGGGGTGATCTCGCGGTGGTCATCCGCACGGGTGCCCGCGGCACCTCGCGCTGCCGCGTCCCCCGACTCGTCGCACAGCGATCCGGATCCGGGGAGCGGCGCCGTGCCCGAGTAGGCCGGCACCGCCGACGCGCTGAGCATCAGCGAGCAGGCCAGTCCGCCGACCGCGACCGAGGCGCGCACCAAGTTCCGGTTCATCACATTTCCTCCCGATCAGATGCCGAGAAGCCTAATCCTCGGGTCACTCCGAGGGAATGCTTTCCCGGGGGCGGATCGACCGGATCCGAGCAGGTCGGCGACCTCAGCCGCGGACCAGACCGAGCAGGTACGACGACGCCTCCGACACGGCGACCTCGGTGCGTTCGCCGGTGCGTCGGTCCTTGACCTCGACGGTGCCGTCGGCCAGACCACGGCCGACCGTGACGATCGTCGGGACCCCGATCAGCTCGGCGTCCTTGAACTTCACCCCGGGGCTGACCTTGCCGGCGCGGTCGTCGTACAGGACGTCGAGGCCGGCCGCGGAGAGCGCCTCGGCGAGCTCGACGGCGGCCGTGAAGACCGCACCCTCCTTGCCGGCGGCGACGATGTGGACGTCGGCGGGTGCGATCTCCCGCGGCCAGACCAGACCCAGCTCGTCGTTGTTGCCCTCGGCGATCGCCGCGACAGCCCGCGAGACCCCGATGCCGTAGGAGCCCATCGTGACGGTGACCAGCTTGCCGTTCTCGTCGAGGACCTGGAGGTCCAGCGCTTCGGCGTACTTCCGTCCGAGCTGGAAGATGTGCCCCATCTCGATCCCGCGCGCCGACTCCAGGGACCCGTCCGCGCCGGTCAGCGAGCACTGCGGGCAGGCGTCCCCGTCCCTGACGTCGGCAGCCTCGATCGTGCCGTCGGCGGTGAAGTCGCGGCCCGCGACCAGGTCGATCACGTGGCTGCCGGCGACGTCCGCGCCGGTGACCCAACGGGTGCCCTCGGAGACCCTCGGATCGAGGAGGTAGCGGATCTTGGAGGGAGAGTCCTCGCCGAGGACCCCGGGGCCGATGTAGCCCCGGACCAGCGCCGGGTGCTTCGCGAGCTCGGCATCGTCCATCGGCTCGACCTCGATCGGCTCGAGCTGACCCTCCAGGCGCTTCTGGTCGACCTCGCGGTCACCGGGCAGGCCGATGGCCAACGGCTCGCGGGTCCCGTCCGGGTGCTTGAGCATGACCAGCACGTTCTTCAGGGTGTCGCCGGCCACCCAGGGACGGTCCGCTCGCGGGAACGCCTCGTTGAGGTGAGCCACCAAGGTGTCGATCGTCGGGGTGTCCGGGGTGGGCTCGACGTGCGCGGCCGGGACGTCGTCGAACCCGACCGGGGCCGGGGCGGGCACCTCGACGGCCTCGACGTTCGCCGCGTAGTCGCAGGTCGTGCAGCGGACGTAGGTGTCCTCGCCGACCTCGGCGTTGGCGAGGAATTCCTCGGACTTCGATCCTCCCATCGCGCCGGCGGTCGCCTTCACGATCACGTAGTCGAACCCGAGCCGGTCGAAGGTCTTCACGTACGCCGCCCGGTGCGCGGCGTAGGAGGCGTCCAGGCCTTCGTCGGTGGTGTCGAAGGAGTAGGAGTCCTTCATCACGAACTCGCGGCCACGCAGGATGCCGGCGCGGGGACGCGCCTCGTCCCGGTACTTCGTCTGGATCTGGTAGAGCCAGACCGGAAGGTCCTTGTAGGAGGAGTAGAGGTCCTTGACCACCAGCGTGAACATCTCCTCGTGGGTGGGGCCGAGGAGGTAGTCACCGTCCTTGCGGTCCTTGAGCCGGAAGATGCCGTCGCCGTAGTCGGTCCACCGACCGGTGGCCTCGTAGGGCTCCCGCGGGAGCAGCGCCGGGAACTGGAGTTCCTGAGCCCCCATCGCGTCCATCTCCTCGCGGATGATGTTCTCGACGTTGCGCAGCACCCGCAGGCCCAGCGGCAGCCAGGTGTAGATGCCGGGCGCGGCACGGCGGATGTAGCCGGCCCGCACCAGGAGCCGGTGGCTCGGCACCTCCGCGTCCGCCGGGTCGTCGCGCAGGGTCCGGACGAACAGGGTCGACATCCGCAGGATCATGGGGAGCAGGCTATCTGCGCAGCCGGCCCGGCCGCGAAGTGGATTGCACTCCGCGGTCCGGCCGGTCCTGCCATGATCGAGCGATGATCTCGGTTCGCACCCGCCTCATTGCCTTTGCTCCACTCGTGTCGCTCACCCTCCTCACCGCGGCGGCGGCGGTCGGCGGCTACCGCACCAGCGGGGAACCGCCCGCCGTGGCACCGGCTGCGGCCTCCCGGACCGCGCCTACGGCAACGCCTGCTCCCGACTTCGGGCCGTCGGCTCCGCTCCCGAACCTCTACCCCCTGCTCCCCGACAGAGCGCCCGCCAACCTGGGTACGGCACGACGCGCGTGGGACGGCGCCTTCGACGACCTCGTCGATGCCTCGTCCGGGACCTACTCCTGGACGGTGTACGCGGGCCCGCGCCAACAGACGTTCCAGAGCGAGACCGGGAGCTTCAACCTGGATCCCTTCCAGAGCAGGTTCGATCGGACGATCCCAGCGGGCGGGGGCACGTCGCAGGTCCTGCACGTTCGTCGCCTCGACGGAACGGCCTACGTCCAGTTCGAGGACTGGGGCCCGTGGACCGGTTGCTGGCTGCGGGTGACACCCGAGCAGTACGAACGCCTCACCGGGGAGGACGCCGGCGAGTTCATCCCCCTGCCGGACTCGGTGCTGGTGATCAGCGAGGCGGAGATGACCGGATCCACCGGTTTGTGGTTCGGCCCGCCGTTCCGCGAGTACAACGCCACGGTCAGCGCAGCGGCCGCCCTGGTGTTCTTCGGCTTCAACGGGAAGGTCATCCGTGACGAGGTCGACCGCCTGCTGACGATCCAGGTCCCGATCACGATCAGCCTGAACTCCGGAGGGCAGCTCCACGGCGGAGGTGCGCACGGCGGCCAGGTCGCGGCAGCGATCTCGAAGTCCGCGCCCGGACTGATCGAGGAAGCCCTGGACCTTCTCCGCGATGCCCGCGCCTCCTTCAGCCTCACCGGCACCGGCGCCCCGGTCTCGGTACCTGCCCCCTTGCCTCAGTCGCTCCTACCGTTCGACGCGGACAAGGACGACACCTGCGCGGCGAAGGCACCCCGTGCGTAGCGCGCGAAGGGCCTTGGCGGCGGTGCTGGCCGCGGTCGTCCTGCTCTCCTGCAGCAGCGAGGCCGAGGAGCAACCCGTTGAGGAGAAGCCCTCCGAGTACGTCGCCACCGGCGCGTGGGACGCGGCGTACATGCGGGTGATCCGCGGCCTGAGCGGCTCGTTCCGCTCCCTGGTGGTCGGTGAACCGTGCGAGGAACCACAGACCGCCGGGTCGTGCCTGGTCGGCGGGGCGCAGATCAGCCAGGTAGGGGACTTCACGCTCGGCCCGGACAGCGCCCGCTACGAGTACCGCGCCTTCGGCCTGGACGCCGACCTGAGCGAGGCCTCCGGGTACCGGGTGATCGTGGAGCCAGGGACGCACGTGACACGACCGGGCGGGGCGGGGTTCCTCTCCGTCATGGGCCGAACCACCGGCGGTGGCTGCTGGGCGAAGTCCTACTCCCCGACGGCCTTCGGGTCGCGGTGGTCGCTGATGCCGGTCGGATTCTCGGTGCTCCTCGACGCCGATGCCGTCGAGGACCCGCTGGCCGGGGACGGCCCGAAGCGCTTCACGGGGACCGCCGACGTCCAGTTGGTGCTCGAGTTCCTGGGGCTGGAGAGTCTGTACGACGCAGCCGCCCGCGAGTACAGCTGGCGCAACGCCCGCGTGCCGCTCGAGCTGCGGGTCCGTGGGGACGGCCTGCCGCTCGGGTTCGCGGTGGCCGGTGACCGCGTCGCCCTGGCTCTCGTCGGCCCGGAGCCGACGGACGGCGGCACCTCGGCAGCCTCGGTGCGGGCTGCGGAACGCAACCTCGACCTGGACGCCCGGATCAGGCATGCGCTGCGGCCGATGAACGGCGAGTTCCTGCTGTCCGACCTGGGGAAGAAGCGCACCATCAAGGCTCCGCCGAAGGACCTCGTGAGTGCGAAGGTCGCCGAGGGCGACGACCCCTGCCCGGGTCGCTGAGAACGGCGCCCTAGGCCCTCGCCGCCCGCAACGCCGCCCGGAACATCGGGAACTGCAACGGCAACCGGCCGTAGGCCGCGACCTTCAGCGGGAGGTTCGACCCCTTCGATGCGTCGACAGCCATCTTCAGGTTGCCGACGTAGACCCCGGCCAGCAGCGCCGCGCTCGCCCAGCCGGCGACCCGGCGGGTCGGCGGGAACAGCAGCCCCGCAGCGCAGGCGATCTCGGCGACCCCCGACCAGACGATGACCTCACGGTGCGCCGGAACCCAGTCGGGCATCAGCGGCT
>JBFJNH010000036.1:0-32770 GCA_041618295.1 Marmoricola sp. | reverse complement strand
GTCGGACCACGGTCGGAGCCCTCAGCTCTTTTCCGCGCGGGTTTCGAGACGGTTGCTGCGCAACCTCCTCAACCTCCTTGCTCCGCACGGACCTTCAAGCGCGCCAGGCCCTTCTCGAAGTCGGGCCCGATCATCTTGTCCATGCTCATGAACCGGCTGAAGAAGCCGGCCAGGCCGGTGCTGTTGCCCGCCATCGTCCAGGTGACCACCGTCGACCCCCCGTCGTCGTGCAACTCGAAGGTGGCGGTGTTCGTCGCCTTGAAAGGCTTGAGGAACCGCACCGTCACCACGATCTTCTCGGGCGTGGACGCGACGATCTCCATCGATCCGTCCCCTGCCTTGCGGTTGCCGGTCCACGCGTACTGGGCTCCGACGCCGGCTTCCGCCCCGGTGTAGCTGCGCGCGAGAAGGGGATCGAGATCCTCCCAGGGCGACCAGGCCAGCCACGCGCGGCAGTCGTCGATGAGCGCATGGATCGCCGCCGGTGAAGCGCCGATCGCGATCTGTCGGGAGACGGAGAACTCAGCCATAGGCAGAGCGTAGATCGCCAGCCCCCTAGGCTGCACGGGTGCACGAGAACCGCCGCGGCCTCCTCTCCGGGATCGCGGCGTACCTGCTCTGGGGGCTCTTCCCGCTGTACTGGCCGCTTCTGGAACCCGCGGGTGCCGTCGAGATCCTCAGTCACCGGGTCGCCTGGTCGATGATCACGATGGCCACGATCGTGTTCGCGACGCGGCGACTGGGCCGCATGCGCACGCTCCTCGGCGATGCCCGGTCCCGGCGACTGCTGACCCTGGCCGCGGTGGTGATCGCCGTCAACTGGGGCACCTACATCTGGGGCGTGAACAACGACCGGGTGGTGGAGACGTCGCTGGGCTACTTCATCAACCCGTTGGTCACCGTGGTGATGGGCGTGGTGATCCTCGGTGAACGGCTCCGGCGACTGCAGTGGCTGGCCGTCGGCATCGCCACCGCTGCCGTCCTAGGCCTGACGATCGAGTACGGCCGCCCCCCGTGGGTCGCCCTGATCCTCGCGTTCTCCTTCGGAACCTACGGGCTGGCGAAGAAGCAGGCCGCCGTCGAGCCCGTCGAGAGCCTCACCTTCGAGACCCTCGTCCTGGCCCCGCTCGCACTGGGGTACCTGGTCGTCCTCGGCCTCCAGGGCGGCGGGCACTTCACCACCGAGGGCCCTGGTCACGCCGCGCTCCTGGTGCTCACCGGTGTGGTCACGGCAGTACCCCTGCTGTTCTTCGGCGCGGCTGCCATCCGGGTCCCGTTGACGACCCTGGGGTTGCTGCAGTACCTGGCCCCGGTGCTCCAGTTCCTGCTCGGGGTCACTCTGCTCGGCGAGCAGATGTCCCCGATGCGCTGGGCAGGCTTCGCGCTGGTGTGGGTCGCGCTCGTGGTCTTCACCGTCGAATCGGCCCGGCACCACCGCGCCCAGTACCGGACGGTCATCCCGGTCGAGCCGTACTGACGCAGATATCTGTGACCCAGGTCACATTCGGCCACGCGTGATCAGGCATTTCTGAATGTGTCTCTACCTCTGTCATGACAGAGGCCGAGCACGTCAGCGCCGACGCCACCCTCCCCGCCGGCGGGCTCGAGGGTGCGTCCGACGCCGACCTCATCCGGCGGGTGCGCGCCGGCGACTCGGCGGCCTACGAGCACCTCTTCCTGCGTCACCGCGACGTCGCCCTCCGGTACGCACGCCGGCTCGCCGACTCCGAACGCGCCGAGGACCTCTGCGCCGAGGCGTTCACGAAGATCCTCGACCTGCTCCAGCGGGGCAAGGGACCGGATGTCGCGTTCCGCGCCTACCTCCTGACGACCGTGAGGACCAGCCACCTCAACACCCTCCGCACCAGCAGCCGGGAGGAGCTCGTACCCGACCACGAGCCGATCGCCCGGATGACCCCGACCGTCGAAGATCCCGATGCCCGTTTCGACGCCAGCGCGATCTACCGGGCGTTCGACAAGCTCCCGGAGCGCTGGCAGGCAGCCCTCTGGCTGACCTCCGTGGAGGGCCTGTCCAACGAGGAGGCCAGCCAGCACCTCGGCGTCCGGGTCAACGCGGTCGCCTCGCTCGCCTTCCGTGCCCGGGCCGGGCTCCGACAGGCCTACCTCAGCGAGCACCTGCTGGAGACCGACGACCCGGCCTGCCGCCGGATCCTCGAGCTCCTGCCGAGCTACCTGCGCGACGGGTTGAGCGCCCGCCGACGTGCCGTGGTCGAGGAGCACCTCGCGACCTGCACCCGCTGCACGACCGCGACCCTGGAGCTGACCGAGGTGAACCGCCGCCTCGGGTCCCTGCTCGCGCCGCTGGCCCTCACCGGTGTGGCGGGTGGAGCCGCCCTCGGCGGCACCGCCCTCGGCGGGGCCCTCGGCGCCGTCAAGGGCACCCTGACCAGCGCGCTGGTCCACGCCAAGGCGGGCGGCACCGCGCTCTCCGGCGTCCTCGGGAGCAAGGCCGTCGTCGCCGCCACGGTGACCGCGATCGGGCTCGCCGTCGGCACCGAGATCGTCACCCACCAGGACGACACCCGGCCGCCTTCGGCCGAGGTCGACGTGCCTGCTCCTCGCTCAGCTCTGCCCGCTCCGGTTCCGGGTGCCACCGGGCGACCGACCCCCAGGCCGCCGGAGCCGTCGGCGTACGCCGCGCCGCCACCGGTGGCCGCCCGCCCCAGCACCACACCCACCGCGGAGCCCACCCCGGAGCCGACCCCGGCACCAACCCCGGGACCCAGCACCTCCCCGGAGACCCCCAGCCCGGCACCCACCGCCCCCGCGGCGCCCAGGACGTCCCGGATGGGCGTCGAGGAGCCGACGTCGCAGGGCTACCAGCAGTTCGGGTTCCGGTGGGAGCAGGTCCTGATCTCCGTGACCAACCCGGTGGAGGACACGTTCCTGGTGGTCACCGTCTCGCACGCCCTGGAGACCGCGCTCGCGACGACCGACGGGACCGGCTGGGTCTGCGGCACCCCCGTGATGCGCTGGTTCGACGGGGGCTTCCACGCAACCAGCACGATCACCTGCATGCACACCGGCACCGGGGACGGCGGACCGCTGCGGTTCGACTACCGGGTCAGGGCCGGCTCGGTCCTGACCGCAGCGCTGACCCCTCCGCCCGCGGTCCACGACGCCGACCAGACCGACAACCTGCGTCAGCTCCAGCTGCGCTGATCAGATCCGGCCGGGCCTGATGCCGCAGGCCCGGCCTGCGATCAGAGGCCGAGCGCCTCACGGGTGAGCCCGCACGCGGCCACCAGAGTCGCGGTCGCCGTCGGGAGGTGCTTCCGGGTGACCTTGGCGACCTCGGCGAGCTCGAGAATCATCACCTCGCTCTGGACGTCGTAGCCGGTGACCTTGAGCTTCGCCGCTGCTGCGCCGACGACCTCCGCCAACCGGCCCCACGCCGACGCCGACGCCGCGCCCGCCTCGGGGGTCCGGGCAGCCTGGGCCGCGAGCCGGCGGTAGGTCTTGGCCACCACCTGGAGACGCTTGCTGAAGCTGCGGCCCGAGACCACGCCGAGCTCCGGGTCGAGCCCGTAGGACTGGTGCGCGTAGATGCCGAGCAGCTTCGCGGTCTGGCAGTACGACGTGCCACCCAGCGGGTCGACACGTTTGGTCGGCACGGCGAACGACGGGCTCGGCGTGGATCTGGCGTGCGAGCCGACTGCCGGGTGGGCGGCTTCTCGACCGACGTTGCCGGCGTCGTCGCGAGCGAAGGAGATCCAGACGATCACGGCGACCGCGGCGGCGAGGAACGCGACCGCGACCACAGCGCTGATCCTGTGCTTCATGGGAGTACCCACTTTCGGGAGGACGGTTGCGGTCAGCTCGGCGGGAGCACGTCGGAGGCCGGCGGCAGGCTCACGGTGACCCGCGACGGGAAGGCCACGAAGTCGAGGTCGGCCGAGCCCGCGGCCGAGGCCCCGGAGATCCGCAGCAACCGGGGCCGGGAGCCGTTGGTCAGGTACACGCGCTGCTCACGATCGCCCTGGCGGAAGCGGAGGACCCGGTGCCCGCGCAGCTCACCGGTCGAGACGGTGGCGACACTGATCACGTCCTGCGGAGTGAGCTCGAGCAGCGCGCGGACCGCGACACCCGGGTCGAGCGACTGGACCAGCGGCCTGATCTTCGCCGCCCGTGCCACCACCCACTTGCCGTGTGCCCGTCGCGCCGACTCCGCCGTGTAGCCGAGCCCGGTCCAGAAGTCCGGCGGAGCCTTCGTCCAGGTGAGGTCGCTCTGGCGGATCATTCGGAGCACGCCGTTGCCCGAGCCGAGGTCGACGGTCACCCGGAAGTCCCCCGTGCGCAGGTCACTCGCGGCACGGATCCGCCCCCGGCCGCCGTCGCTCGGGGTTCCGCCGCTGACCTCGACCGCACCGAGGTCAGCGACGGAAGCTTGGAGCGCCTCGAGGGCACGCGAGGCCGCGGTCGGCGCTGGTGCCGTCGACGACGGCACAGCCACGGGGGCCTCTGCGGTCCCGCCGCAACCCGCGGTCAGGACAGCGACGAGGGCAACGGCGCCGACCCGCTCCAGGACGTGGCCGGTCATGCCGGTCTCACCCGCCGACGGCCGCCCGGGAGGACGACGGCCTGCCACCGGCGCTCGACCCAGCGGCCCAGGGCCTCGTAGGTGGGCCGGCTGACGAAGATCCCGTCGAACGCGACCATGGCCAGCGTGAACCACGGCAGGCCCATCAGCACAGCAATGCCGAGGTGGAGCAGGACCAGAGCCGCCAGGGCGATCCGCCGGCTGACCCGGTGCAACAGCAGGGCCGGGAAGTACAGCTGGAGGAAGACCGCGACGTAGGTCATCAGCCAGACACCGACGGCGCTGGAGACGACGAGATCGTTGAGGAACGGCCAGACCCGGTACTCGTCGAGGCGCAGCGGGTAGGAGATCGCGGTCCCGAACTTCCACCCGTCACCGCCGGCCTTGAAGAGGCCCGCCGAGATGTAGATGATCACCAGCTGGGCCGCCAGCGCGATCACGGCACCGTTGTGGAGGAGCACCTTGCCGGTCCGGGCCACCGGCGTCGAGAGCGCCTGGAGGAGAGGCGTCGGGAGCCAGCCGGTAAGGGTCCCCGCGTGCCGGTGGCGCCTCGCGTCGAGCGACCAGACGGCGGAGTTGTCGGTCAGCAGGATCAAGAAGATCCCGATCCGCAGGATGTTGTCACCTTGGTCGGAGACCAACGGGTCCATCTCCAGGATCTGGAAGGCACCGAGGAGCAGGAGCGGACCGGTCAGTCGCGAGTGCCAACCGAGGGCGAAGGCGACACCGACCGCGATCACGAACAGGTAGACCACCGTGAATGCGAGTGGGGACAGGTCTTCGAGCAGACCGACGAGGCTGGCCTGCGGGTACTCGTCGCGGTAGCTGCGCGCCCACTCGGCCCCGGCGCCGAAGAGAATCTGCCGGTGCCCGAAGTTGGTGACCAGGATCCCGACGTAAGCCAGGGCCCCGAGGATCCGGCTCACGGCGACCCCGTAGAGGGAGAGCCGGGTGGTGAGGAGCAGGTCCTCGAAGGACCTGACCCGATCGGCAGCGTTGCTCGCCGCGGACCGCAGGTTCTGAGGGACGCTCATCGTGATCGCCCGATCCCGAACTCGTCGGCGTACGCCGCGAACGCATCGCGCTCGGCGGGCGTAAGGGTGATCGGTGGCCGCCAGTTGCTGAAGTACTGGTAGGCAACCCGGACCTGACGCGGTCGGTCGGTGTCGGTGTAACGGCTGACGACCATCTTGTCCTTGCGGAACTGGAGCGCGACGACACCTTCGCCCCAGATCGCGTCGGCGATGCCCGAGAGGAAGTGCTCGGTGGCGGACTCCGCCCGCATGAAGGGACCGACCCGGCGGCGCTCCGCGTCCGAGTCAGCAGCAGCGATCAGCCGGGATCGCAGCTCCTCGAGCGACACCTCGCGGTCCGCGTCTGCGACAAGCTGCTTCTGGTCGCCGTTCAGGGAGTTGTAGTAGCGCTGCACGTGCGCCCCGAGGCGCGTGGTGATCAACGCCGTCCGCGACGGGAAGGGGTGGTGGCGCACGCTCGCGACGACCTCGCGTGCCGTGACCGGAGTCCAGGCGGTCGCGCGTTCGCCGCCCCCGCCCTTCACCAGCGCCCGGACCTCGTACCGCTCGTAGCCGGAGTCGGCCTCGGGCGCGAAGACGCTCCAGGCCTGGTCCCACATCGGCAGGATGTAGTCCTGGACCCGGGAAGCGCCGATCGACTGCCGGAGCAGGTTGTTGGGTGCCACCCAGAGGGCGACGATCCCGGAATGGACGACGACGACGGCCAGAACCAGCCAGAGCGCCAGACGTGCCGCCAGAGTCGGAGCCGGTCTGCCCGGCTGTGGCGTCGGAGCGAGGTCGGCCGCGGCGTTGTCGCGGTTCATGGAATCTCCTTGTGCGGTAAGGGGATGCGGATGCCTGAGGGTCGGGACCGCCGGATGGGGACCGACCCGCCCCCGTGCCTCGCCGGGGGGTGCTGACACGGTGAGCAGGGTCGGCTCGACGAGCTCGATCCCTCAGGCACCCATGGGGAGCGCGCCCAGGCAGCAGGCGCGCTCCCCATGTCTCATCTGGCCTGGTTCTGCCAGTAGCGGGAAGCACCCAGCAGACGGCCACCGACGAGCACCAGACCCAGAGCAAGGGCGAGGAGCTGGACCGGGACACCACCGGTGTCAGGAAGCCCCCCTGGTCCCTGGACGTCCGTACTGGCGGAGGCGTCGGCCGCGGCCGACGCGTCAGCGTTGGTGCTGCCGGGAGGCACCACGTCGGTACCGGCGTCGGCGTCCGTGGTCACGTCGGTGCCCTGCGGGTCCGTGGTCACGTCGGTGCCCTGCGGGTCCGTGGTCACGTCGGTGCCCTGCGGGTCCGTGGTCACGTCGGTGCCCAACGGGTCCGTGGCCGTCGGGTCCGTGGTCACGTCGGTGCCCAACGGGTCCGTGGCCGTCGGGTCCGTCGTCACGTCGGTCGCGGTCGGGTCCGTGGCCGTCGGGTCGGTCGTGACGTCAGTCGCGGTCGGGTCCGTGGCCGTCGGGTCCGTCGTCACATCGGTCGCGGTCGGGTCCGTGGTCACATCGGTGCCCAGCGGGTCCGTGGTGACGTCGGTCGCGGTCGGGTCCGTGGCCGTCGGGTCCGTCGTCACGTCGGTCGCGGTCGGGTCGGTCGTGACATCAGTCGCGGTCGGGTCCGTGGCCGTCGGGTCCGTGGTCACATCGGTCGCGGTCGGGTCCGTGGTCACATCGGTCGCGGTCGGGTCCGTGGTCACATCGGTGCCCGTCGGGTCCGTGGTGACGTCGGTCGCGGTCGGGTCCGTGGTCACATCGGTGCCCAGCGGGTCCGTGGTGACGTCGGTCGCGGTCGGGTCCGTCGTCACATCGGTCGCGGTCGGGTCCGTGGTCACGTCCGTCGCCGTCGGGTCGGTCCCGGTCACCGTGCAGTTGAGCCCACCAGCGGGTGCGATCGCGTCGACCTCGCCCCGCATCACACCGATCTCGACCGAGCCGAGTCCGTTCGGGGCGACGATCGGAATGCCCAGCAGCGAGAGGTTCGCCTCCAGACCGTTGAGCGCGCCGTGGGCGTGGGTACCGTCCGCGGACTCCGTCAGGTCGGTGACTCCCTCGTAGGAGATCTCGCCGCCGACGAACGTCGCCAGCGTGGACCCGAGGATGCCGCCGGCGTCCTGAAGGATCTTGTCGATCTCGATGGATGCTCCCGGCTGGAGCTCCAGCGAGGCATCCCCGACCCGGACGGTCATGTCTCCCAGCTCGGGAACGTCGACCCGGGCACCGCCGGGCAGACCGTTCGCCGTGGCTGCCATGATCGCGCTGTCACCCGGGTTGCCGGCGTCGCCGCCCCAGGACACGTCGATGAAGCCACCGAGGAAGTGCACGTCGGCGAAGTCCCAGGTCGCCTCCGAACGGACCGCGAGACCTTCGGTGCAGGCGGTCGCGTCACCGATCAGCTTCACCTCGCTGGTGTTCTGACCCAGCTCAGCAGAGGCGAGCGGGAACAGGGACCCCGGCAGCGGGAACCCCGAGATTCCGTTGAGCAGCTCGACCGTGGCGATGTTCGAGTCCGAATAGGCGAGACGGCCACCGCCGCTGAGCACGGCGTCGTTCCAGTTGGTGTCGGCAACGCCGGTGAACGCGGAGATGTGGCCGAGCAGCGGGATGTCCAGGTCGCCCAGGGGGGTCGAGACCGACTCGAGTGCACCGTCGAGAACGGTGGTCGAGTGCGACTCGGCCTTCAGCGGCTGCACGTTGAGACCGGTGAACCCGATGCCAAGGACCGCGGAGCGCCCGTAGGAGCGTGCGGTCGGGTCGGCGGTGATGGTCCCCGGGACGGCGAAGTCACCAGTGCCGGTGCCGGCGTACCCGGGCTTGTTGAGGCCGGTGCTGTCGGCGACGGCGACGGACTCCCCGATGTTGGCCCGGGCGTTGATGGTGTTCAGGATCTCTGCACCGACGTACGCCGAGTAGTTGCGGACGGTGCCGCTGAACGCCTGGTCGCCCGCGTTCTCGGCCAACGCGCTACCCACGGGGACCAGCACGAGGCCGGCGGTCGTGAGCGTGAGCGCAGCGCCGGCAACGAGGCGGAGCCGGGCCCTCTGCTGTGGTCTCTTCATGCTTTTCCTTACGTAGATCGGGTACGACCCGAGATTGAGGACGCACACGTACGGCGGAATCCTGTGGCCGATGCGACCCGACCCGAGAACCGAACTGCGCAGATTGACGCTCGGGGAAGAAATTGACGCAGCCCGAGGAATCTCCCGTTCGTGCGTGACCGATCAACGCCGGTGGTGTCTCAACGGGGAGTTGCGTGACGTCTTCGGGGACGTGACGCGCGAACCGGGAGGGACAGATGTCGAGCACCGAAGGGACGTCCGTCAGCACCGCAGGGCTGGGCGGGGTACAGCTCACCGACCTCGAGTCGGTCCTGCAGATCAGCGCACCGCCGGCGCCCTGGGCAGGACGCCGGACGAGCATCGTCGCGACCTTCCGCGGCCGGGTCGTGCCCGGGTGGGCCCAGCTCCCGGCCGACCCGCTCCCGGGGATCCGGCACGGCATCACCTTCGGGCTCGCCAGCGCACCACTGATCCTCAGGAGCCCAGGCGGGAGCCACCACGTACCCGCCAACACCCCCTGGGCGGTCGCGAGCCACCGTGGCTGGCGGGTGGTGTTCACCCGGGCCGCGGACCTGCGCCTGATCCACGCGGACGGAGCCGGCTTGGGCGCACCCGCGTCACTGCGGCGGCCGCTGCGGTTCCTGGGGCCCAACGAGCGCGCGCTCCGGGCGGCCGTCGTCGCCTCGACCCCGGTGTGGATCGACGAGCGCTGCCGGCCGATCGCCAATCTCGCGTCCGTGGAGGCCGCACGGTTTCATGGCGAGCGCACCACGATCCGATCGGTGGACCCCTCGCTCGACAGCGACACGACGGCGGCCTTCGTGCTGCTGGCGACCTGGGCCCTGGAGCAGCAGCTCTGCGAGGCCAACCCCCGGCTGGAACGAGTCGTCGACTACGTCGACAACCATCTCGCCGACCCGACGTTGTCGACCGATACCGTCGCCGTGGGCTGCGCGCTCTCCCGGCGGACCCTGCAGACCCTTCTCGCCGACCAAGGCGGAGTCGCCAGCTACCTCCGCCGGCGACGGGTGACGGCCGCGCTCGACCTGCTCACCCAGGATCCGGAGGTCACCCCCGACCTCGACGAGGTCGCTCGTGCCACCGGCCTGGGTTCTCGCCGCACCCTGGAGCGCGCGATGCGTCAGGTCTACGGCCTGACCCCACGGCAGGCCCGCGCTGAGGTGCTCGCCGGGTTTCCGCTGCGGGAGCGGGACAGGGACATCCCCTACGCCAGCTGATCGTGCCATCGACCCCCGTGAGGCCACCTCACGCCGGGGACAGCCAGCTCCAGCCCGGCACGTTCCGCAGGACGCCGAACACCACGAGCAGCACCAGGAGCGCCGTGCCGCCGGTCACCTGCGGCCACCGGACCCGTCGGCCCGTGAACGCCTGCTGACCCCAGACCAGCAGGGCCAGGACGACCAGGGGAAGCGCCGCAACGACCAGCGGGTTCCGGTCCAGAGCGCCGACCAGGTCGAGGTGGGTGAGGTCGTGCACGGCACGGAGGCCGCCGCAGAACGGGCAGTAGATCCCGGTGAGCGCGAGCAGCGGGCACGCGGGGAAGCGGCCGCCCTCGTACGGGTCCACCAGCGCCACCACGGACGTCGCGGCCAGCAGACCTGCGCCCGTCGCGACCACCTGCCCTTTCGTCGGAGCAGCCGATCCGGTGCGCGCCTCCACGAGACTCAGCTCGACCGGTCCGCCACGACGTCGGCGAAGGCCTCGAGCGCGGTGCGGACCGGCCCCGCAGGCAGCGAGACCAGCAGCTCCTTGGCGCCGGCGGCCTCGTTCGCCACGTAATCGCGGGCGGACTGCATGGCCGGGTGCACCCGGAGCAGGCTCAGCGCCTCCGCGTGCAGGTCATCGTCGGTGAGCTCACCGGAGAGGAGCTCACGAAGCCGGGCATCGGCCGGGTCCGTCGACCGGAGGGCGATCAGGACCGGGAGCGTCGGGACGCCCTCGCGCAGATCGGTCCCCGGCGTCTTGCCGGATTCGACGCTCTCGGAGGCGACGTCGAGGATGTCGTCGGAGAGCTGGAAGGCGACGCCGACCTTCTCGCCGTACGCGGTCAGAGCGGTGACGATCTCCTCCGAGGCGCCGCCGAACATCGCGCCGTAGCGGGCCGAGGTGGCGATCAACGACCCGGTCTTCCCGGCCACGACCCGCAGGTAGTGCTCGAGGGCGTCGTCCTCGGGGCCCGGCCCCAACGTCTCCAGGATCTGACCCTCGACCAGCCGCGAGAAGGTCTGCGCCTGGATCCGGACCGCGTCCGGGCCCAGCGCCGCCGTGAGCTCGGAGGACTTCGCGAACAGGAAGTCCCCGGTGAGGATCGCGACGTGGTTGTCCCAGCGCGCATTCGCCGACGCCGCGCCGCGCCGCAGCTCGGCCTCGTCCATCACGTCGTCGTGGTACAGCGAGGCCAGGTGGGTCAGCTCAACGACGCAGGAGGCGGTGAGCACGTCGGAGGAGGCCTCCGGACCGTCGCCCGTCTCGGCGGCGAGGAAGCAGAGCAGCGGGCGGAACCGCTTACCGCCGGCCTCCATCAGGTGCCGAGCCGCCTTGGTGACGAATGGTGCCTCGCTCTCGACGTGGCCGAGCAGGGCCTCCTCGACCTCCGCCATCCGGGCACGGAGGCGAGCCTCGAGGTCGGCGTCGAGGATCGGCAGGGCCAGGGAGGAGGTCACCTGATGAATTGTGCAATACGGCCGAGGGTGTCCAGCAACGGACCCGGTACGACGCCGAGCAGCAGCGTCGCGAGGACGCCCACCCCGATGACCGAGCTGGTCATCAGGCTGGGCACCGTGACGGTCGGACCATCACCCACCGGGTCGGCGAAGAACATGAGCACGATCAGGCGGATGTAGAAGTACGCCGCCACCGCGGACATCAGCACGGCCACCACCACGACCGGCCAGGCTCCTGCCGAGGACGCGACCGCGAAGACCGCCCACTTGCCGGTGAACCCGCTGGTCAGCGGGATACCGGCCATGCCGAGCAGCAGGAACGCGAACGATCCCGCCACCAGCGGCGACTCCTTGCCCAGGCCGGCCCAGCGCGAGAGGTGGGTGACCTCGCCGGAGCCGTCGCGGACGATCGAGACGATCGCGAACGCGGCCATCGTCGTCAGACCGTAGGTCGTGACGTAGAAGAGCACCGCCTGGACGGGGTTGATGTCACCGGGGTTGATCTCCCCGAGACCGCGGGCACCGAGGAAGCCGGTCAGCAGGAAGCCGGCGTGCGCCACCGACGAGTAGGCGAGCAGGCGCTTCACGTCGGTCTGGCTCAGCGCCAGCACCGAACCGACCACCATGGTCAGGATCGCGATGCCCCAGAACATCGGCTCCCAGTCCCACCGGGCGCCACCGAAGGCGACGTAGAAGAGCCGGAGCAGGGCACCGAACGCGGCGACCTTGGTGGCCGCGGCCATGAACCCGGTCACTGGCGTCGGAGCACCCTGGTAGACGTCCGGCGTCCAGGCGTGGAACGGTGCGGCACCGACCTTGAAGAGCAGCCCGACGGCCAGCATGGCCATCCCGCCGAGCAGCAGCGCGTCGCTGCCGCTGCCGCTCGCGATCGCGAAGGCGATCCGGTCGAACTGCATCGAACCGGCGTACCCGTAGACCAGCGCGATGCCGTAGACGAAGAAGCCGGAGCTGAAGGCGCCGAGCATGAAGTACTTCAGGGCCGCTTCCTGGCTGAGCAACCGACGTCGGCGGGCCAGCCCGCAGAGCAGGTAGAGCGGGAGCGAGAGGACCTCGAGGGCCACGAAGAGGGTCAACAGGTCGTTGGCCGCCGGGAACATCAGCATGCCGCCGACCGCGAACATCAGCAGCGGGAAGACCTCGGTGTGCTCGAGCCCCTTGGCCGAGGCCTGCCGCTCCGCCTCGGTACCGGGCAGCGCGGAGGCCTGACCGGCGAAGGCGGTGACGCCACCCTCCAGCCGACGCTCGGCGAAGAGCAGCAACCCCAGGAACGCCAGGACCAGGATCAGCACCCAGCTGTACAGCGTCGGCCCGTCGAGGGCGAGCGCGCCCTCGGCGACGATGAAGCCGGGCTTCGGTGTGTCCGAGGTCGGGTTGATCCGGCCGAGCACGATGAACGCCGCCACCAGGGCCGCGAGGATGCCGACCCCGGTCAGGGCGACCTGAACCAGGTAGCGGCGCGCCCGCGGCACGGTGGCCTCGACCAGGACGCCGAGGACGGCGACCCCCAGCACGATCAGGATCGGGCTGACGAGGTCGTACTCGATGTGCGGAGCGGTGAACTTCACTCGTGGGCCCCTTCCTGGGACGGAACGACCTCAGGAGCCCGGTCGTGCTTGTCCACCCGGCTCAGGGTGTGGTCGACGGCGGGGTCGACCACGTCGAGGACCGGCTTCGGGAAGAAGCCGAGGAGGACGATGAGCAGCAGGACCGGCGCCAGGGACGCGATCTCCCGGACGTTGAGGTCCTTCATCCCGGCGACGGCGTCGGAGGTCGGCCCGGTCATCGTGCGCTGGTACATGAACAGGATGTAGATCGCGGCCAGCACGATGCCGGTGACGGCGAACGCGGCGGCGACCTTGCTGTAGGCGAACGCGCCGACGATGACCAGGAACTCCGAGACGAACGGCGAGAGACCCGGCAGCGAGAGCGACGAGAGGCCCGCCACCAGGAAGATGCCGGCCAGCACCGGCGCCACCTTCTCGACACCGCCGTAGTCGCTGATCAGCGCCGACCCGCGGCGCGAGATCAGGAAGCCGGTCACCAGGAACAGCGCGGCGGTCGAGAGCCCGTGGTTGAACATGTACAGGTTCGCGCCGCTGAGGCCCTGGCTGTTCATCACGAAGATGCCGAGCACGATGAACCCGAAGTGCGAGACCGAGGTGTAGGCGATCAGCCGCGGGATGTTGTCCGACCCGATCGCCATGAAGGCCCCGTAGACGATGCTGATCACCGCGAGGACCACCACCACCGGGGTCGCCCAGCGCGACGCCTCGGGGAACAGCTCGAGGCAGAACCGGATCATCCCGAAGGTTCCGATCTTGTCGAGCACGCTGACCAGGAGCACCGAGGTGCCCGGGGTCGCGCTCGCCGTCGTGTCGGGCAGCCAGGTGTGCACCGGGAACATCGGCGCCTTGATCGCGAAGGCGATGAAGAAGCCGAGGAAGAGCCAGCGGCCGACGTCGGTGCCGAAGTCGACCTGGGCCAGCTCGGTGACCAGGTACGTCGCGCCGCCCTCGGTCTTGGCGGACTCGACGTACAGGCCGATCACCGAGACCAGCATGATCAGCCCGCCGGCGAGCGAGAAGAGCAGGAACTTCACCGCTGCGCGGGCGCGGTTGACGCCGCCGTACCCGCCGATCAGGAAGTACACCGGGATCAGCGTCGCCTCGAAGAAGACGTAGAACAGGAAGACGTCGGTCGCGGCGAAGACACCGACCGAGAGGCCTTCGAGCGCCAGCATCCAGGCGAAGAACGCCTTCGGAGACCAGCGACCGCCGTCACCGTCGTTCCAGGACGCCAGGATCACCACCGGCGCGAGGATCAGGGTCAGCATCACCAGGGTGAGGCCGACGCCGTCGACGCCGAGCGCGTAGTGCGCACCGAAGGACTCGATCCAGTTCGCCTGCTCGGTGAACTGGAACTGTTCCGAGGCGCCGGCGTCGTACCGGATCGCCATCACGGCACCGATGGCCAGGGTCACCAGCGAGGTACCGAGCGCGACCTGCTTCGGCAGCACCGGCGCGACCCGAGCAGGCAGCGCCGCCACCACGACGGCGCCGACGATCGGCAGCAGCAGCAGGACGGAGAGCCACGGGAAGTCGTTCATCGGGTGACACGTCCCTTCCGGTGATCGGGCTCGGTCCAGATCCGTTGGTCGAGCACAGTCGAGATCCTCGTCGTCGTCGCGGTCATCCGTAGTTCACCGCCAGCAGTGCCAGCATCACCAAGGTGGCGCCGGCGAGAAGGGCGAGCGCGTAGGAACGGACGAAGCCGTTCTGGACCAGCCGGAACCGGGCCGAGAGCGCCTGCAGCACCGTCGCGGTCCCCTCGACCGCGCCGTCGACGACGGTCCGGTCGAAGACGGCCAGCCCACGGATGCCCGCCACACCGGGCTTGACGATGACCTCGTCGTTGAACGCGTCGCCGTACAGGTCGTTGCGCGCCGCACGGGTCAGGAACGAGACGTCCTCCGGCGCGACCTTCGGGATCGGCCGCTGGCCGACCAGGTACCACGCGGCTGCGACACCGGCAGCGACCACCGTGAGCACGATCAGCGTCATCACGATGATCGGCATGCCCCAGGGCAGCTCGTGGTGCTCGGCGTGCCCGACGATCGGCTCGAGCCAGTCGGTGATCCAGCCACCGGCGAGCATCAGGCCGCCGAGCGCGGAGAGGGTCGCGAGGGCGATCAGCGGGACGGTCATCACCTTGGGGGACTCGTGCGGGTGCACGCCCTTCTCCCAGCGCTTCGTGCCGAGGAAGGTGAGCAGCATCAGCCGGGTCATGTAGAACGCCGTGACACCGGCCCCGACCAGGGCGCAGAGACCGACCAGGGTGTTGTCGGCGAAGGCGGTCTCGATGATCTTGTCCTTCGACCAGAACCCGGAGAACGGCGGGACGCCGAGGATCGCCAGGTAGCCGATCCCGAACGTCGCGAAGGTGTACGGCATCGCCTTGGTCAGGGCGCCGTAGTGGCGCATGTTCACGTCGTCGTTCATGCCGTGCATCACCGAGCCGGCGCCCAGGAACATGTTGGCCTTGAAGAAGCCGTGGGTGAGCAGGTGGAAGATCGCGAACGCGTACCCCGCCGGGCCCAGGCCGGCGGCGAGGACCATGTAGCCGATCTGGCTCATCGTCGATCCGGCCAGGGCCTTCTTGATGTCGTCCTTCGCGCACCCGATGATCGCACCCATCAGCAGGGTGATGGTGCCGATCACGATGACCGCCGTCCGGGCGTCCTCGCTCAGGCTGAAGATGAAGTTGGAGCGGACGATCAGGTAGACACCCGCGGTCACCATGGTGGCCGCGTGGATCAGGGCCGAGACCGGGGTCGGGCCCTCCATCGCGTCCAGCAGCCAGGTCTGCAGCGGGAACTGCGCCGACTTGCCGCACGCGGCCAGCAGCAGCAGCAGACCGATGCCGGTCAGCGCTCCGCTGCTCGCCTGGGACGACGCGGCCGAGACCACCGCGAACGAGGTCGAACCGAAGGTGATGAAGATCAGCGCGGTGCCCAGGGAGAGCCCGATGTCACCGACCCGGTTGATCACGAACGCCTTCTTGGCGGCAGCCGCGGCCGACGGCTTGTGCTGCCAGAACCCGATCAGCAGGTACGACGCCAGGCCGACGCCCTCCCAGCCCAGGAAGACCCCGACGAAGTCCGCCGACAGCACCAGCACCAGCATCGAGGCGACGAACAGGTTGAGGTAGCCGAAGAACCGGCGACGCCGCTCGTCGTGCTCCATGTAGCCGATCGAGTAGACGTGGATCAGCGCACCGACGCCGGTGATCAGCAACAGGAAGACGGCCGAGAGCTGGTCGTAGAGCAGGTCGAGGTTGACCGTGTAGCTCCCGGCGCTGAACCACTCCCACAGGTGCTGGGTGACCTGGCGGTCCTCGCCGTCGCGGCCGAGGAGCCCGAAGAAGAGGATCAGGCTGATCAGGAAGGAGCCCGCGACCGTGCCGGTCCCGAGGAGGTGACCCCACTTGTCGGTGAGCTTCCCGCCGAGCAGCAGGATCGCGGCACCGAGCGCGGGCAGGGCGATCACCAACCAGAGCAGGGAGAAGACCCCGTCGGCCGGGACGCCGCCCACCACGGGCACGTGCACGTCGATTGCTTGCAGCATGACTTGTCTCGTCCCCTCAGTACTTCAGCAGGCTCGCGTCGTCGACCGAGGCCGAACGTCGGGTGCGGAAGATGGTCATGATGATCGCCAGACCGACGACCACCTCGGCGGCCGCGACGACCATCACGAAGAAGGCCGCGATCTGGCCCTCGAGATTGCCGTTGCCGTGGGAGAAGGTGATCAGCGCCAGGTTGCTGGCGTTGAGCATCAGCTCGATGCACATGAAGACCACGATCGCGTTGCGGCGGGTCAGGACACCGACGCAGCCGATGGCGAACAGGATCGCCGACAGGACGATGAAGGGGGTGGTGTCGTCCATCAGTCCTTCTCCTCCCCGGTCGCGTCGGGCATGTCGAGCTGCTGGATCTCCTCGGAGAGTTCCGGGACCGACTTGACGGTGCCGCGGGCGGCGAGCACGCGGGAGATCGAAGCCTCGGACGCCGTCCCGTCCGGGAGCAGCGCCGGGGTGTCGACCGAGTTGTGCCGGGCGAAGACACCCGGTGGCGGCAACGGGCCGAGGTGGGTGCCCTTCTCGGCGTAGTCGCGGACCCGCTGGGCAGCCAGGTCGGCCTGGGTGGGCTTCGGGGTGAGCCGCTCGCGGTGGGCCAGCACCATCGCACCGAGGGCGGCGGTGATCAGCAGGGCCGAGGTCACCTCGAAGGCGAAGACGTAGCGGGTGAAGAGGATCTCGGCGATCCCCGGGACGTTGCCCTCGGAGTTGGCGTCGTCGAGTCCGATCACGGCCCCGAAGGAGACCTGCGCGATGCCGAGGGTCAGCGTGATGCCGAACGCGAGGCCGACCACGATCGACCAGGCCCGGTGACCGCGGATCGTCTCGACCACCGAGTCGGAGGCATCCACACCCACGAGCATCAGCACGAACAGGAACAGCATCAGGATCGCGCCGGTGTAGACGATGATCTGGACGGCGAAGAGGAACGGGGCGTCCAGGACGGCGTACAGGACCGCCAGCGAGATCATCACCACGGCGAGCATCAGAGCGGCGTGCACGGCCTTGCGCGCGAACAGCAGACCGAGCGCGGCGACCACCATCACCGGCGCCAGGATCCAGAACGCAATCATTCGGCAGCCTCCTCGTCCGCGCTGCGCGGCCGGAGGTTGCCGCGGTAGTAGTCGCCCTCGTCGTTGCCGAGCCGCATCGGGTGCGGCGGCTGCTCCATCCCCGGCAGCAGCGGGGCGAGCAGGTCGGACTTCTCGTAGATCAGGCTTTCCCGCGAGGTGTCGGCCAACTCGTACTCGTTGGTCATCGTCAGCGCCCGGGTCGGGCACGCCTCGATGCAGAGCCCGCAGAGGATGCAGCGCAGGTAGTTGATCTGGTAGACGCGTCCGTACCGCTCACCGGGGCTGAACCGCTCGTCGTCGGTGTTGCTGTCGCCCTCGACGTAGATCGCGTCGGCCGGGCACGCCCAAGCGCACAGCTCGCAGCCGACGCACTTCTCGAGGCCGTCGGGCCAGCGGTTGAGCTGGTGGCGGCCGTGGAACCGGGGTGCGGTCGGCAGCTTCTCGAACGGGTACTGCTCGGTGACGACCTTGCGGAACATCGTCCGGAAGGTGACGCCGAACCCGGCGACCGGGTCCCAGAACTGTTCCTTCAGCGAGCCCATCAGGCTCCCCCTCCGTGCTCGGTGTTCGCCTGTACTGAGGAGGGCGTCCCACGCCCGTCTCGAAGTGATCCCGCGCTGGAGCGGCCCTGGGCCGTCCACACCGGGACATCGGTCAGCATCGGCGGGACCGGGTAGCCGCCGGCGAAGGCGTCGAACGGCGCCTCGGCCGCCGCCTTCTCAATCTCCCCGGCACGCTTCTCCTCGAAGAAGAACAGCACGATCAGCAGCGCCGCCCCGACGCCGGCACCGGCGAAGAGGTAGGACCGGTCGAAACCGCCGTTGAGGTTGACCGTCCGGATCGCCGCGACCGCGATGATCCAGAGCAGCGAGATCGGGATGAGCCGCTTCCAGCCGAAGTGCATGAACTGGTCATAGCGGAGCCGCGGCAGCGACCCGCGCAGCCAGATGAAGATGAAGATGAAGAAGAACACCTTGCCCATGAACCAGAGGAACGGCCAGTAGCCCGAGTTCGCACCGGCCCAGAACTCGTCGATCCAGAACGGGGCGTGCCACCCGCCGAGGAACAGGGTGGTCGCGAGTGCCGAGACGGTGGCCATGTTGATGTACTCGGCGAGGAAGAACAGGGCGAACTTCAGCGACGAGTACTCGGTGTGGAACCCACCGACCAGCTCCCCCTCGGCCTCCGGGAGGTCGAACGGCGCTCGGTTGGTCTCGCCGATCATCGAGATCACGTAGATCACGAACGACGGGGCCAGGATTAGCCCGAACCAGAGCTTGTCCTGGGCGGCGACGATCTCCGAGGTCGACATCGAGCCGGCGTACAGGAAGACGGCGACCAGCGCGAGTCCCATCGAGACCTCGTAGGAGATCATCTGGGCGCTCGAGCGGAGTCCGCCGAGCAGCGAGTACGTCGACCCGGACGACCAACCGCCCAGGACGATGCCGTAGATGCCGATCGAGGCGATCGCCATCACGAACAGGACCGCGACCGGCATGTCGGTCAGCTGGAGCGGGGTCCGCTCGCCGAACATCGTGACCTCGGGCCCGAACGGGATCACCGAGAAGGTCAGGAACGCGGGGATCACCGCGATCACCGGAGCCAGGAAGTAGACGGCGCGGTCGGCGGCCTTGGGGAGTATGTCCTCCTTGAGCGCCAGCTTCACGCCGTCCGCGAGGCTCTGCAGCAGGCCGAACGGACCGTTCACGTTCGGACCGATCCGGTGCTGCATCCGCGCCACGACCCGGCGCTCCCACCAGATGTTGAACAGGGTCAGCAGGACCAGGACCAGGAAGATCAGGAACGCCTTGAAGCAGATCAGCCAGAAGGGGTCCTGACCGAAGGCGCTCAGGCCGGGGGCGGTGTCGAGCGCGATCACTTGGTGCCTCCCTGGAGGTTCACGGTGCAGCCGGCCGGGCCGACCCGGTGCCGGACCGAGGCGCCCGGAGCACTCGCCGGCGCCCAGACGGCACCGTCGACGACGTCACCGACGGCGATCGGCAGGTCCAGGGACCCGAGCGGACCGCTCAGCCGGACGGTGTCACCCTCGGCGACCCCGACGGACGCCAGGGTGGCCTCGTTGACCAGCACCACGGCGGGCCGGGCGCAGGCGCGGAGGTGGTCGTCACCGTCCTGCATCCGACCGTCGTCGAGGAGCTGCTTGTGCGAGGCCAGCAGGAACTCACCGGGGTTTCGAGACGGTTGCTGCGCAACCTCCTCAACCGGCGATGCGCTCGCCGGGGCGACGGGGCGAGCGCCCTCCCACGGTCCGACCTGGCCCAGCTCGGCGGCGACCTGGTCGGTGGTCCGGAAGCCGAGCGAACGGCCGCGCTCCTCGGCGATCCCGGCCAGGACCCGGAGGTCCGGCAGCGACGAGGGGTTGTCGAGCACCTTGCCGAAGGACCGGATCCGGCCCTCCCAGTTCACGAACGACCCGGCCTTGTCCGAGCTCGGCGCCACCGGGAAGACCACGTCGGCGAGCTCGGTGAAGACCGAGGACCGCACTTCGAGCGAGACCACGAACGCCTTCTTCAGGGCCTTGCGGAGCTTCTTCGCGCCCTTGCCGTTCAGCGCGGGTACGTCGGCGGGGTCCACGCCCCCCACGACGAGCGCCTTGAGGTCCCCGTCGAGGAGCGCCTCGAAGATGCCCGCGCCGTCGAGGCCGGGCTTGTCGGAGAGCTTCTGCACGCCCCACGCGGCGGCGAGGTCGACCCGCGCCGCAGCGTCGTCGAGCGGGCGACCGCCGGGCAGGAGGTTCGGCAGGCAACCGGCTTCGACAGCACCGCGGTCACCGGCGCGACGCGGGACCCAGGCGAGCCGGGCACCGGTGGCCGTGGCCAGGGCGGCGGCAGCGCTGAGCGCTCCGGGTACGGCGGCCAGCCGCTCGCCGACCAGGATCACGCCGCGCGCGTCCAGGGCGACCTCGGTGTTCTGGGCAACCGCGGCGATCGCGGCGGCCTCGCCCCCGGGAAGGGTCGGCAGCAGCCGCCCGCCGACCTTCCGCAGGCCACGGGTACCGACCGCGCCGACCGAGAAGACCTTCAGGCCACTGGCCCGGTTGGCCTTGCGGAGCCGCAGGAAGATCGCCCCGGCCTCGTCCTCGGGCTCCAGACCCGCCAGGACGACGACGCTCGCGGACTCCAGGTCGGCGTACGTGACCCCGCCGGAGGCGGGCGTGCCGAGGGCCACCGTGGAGGCCAGGAACGCGGCTTCCTCGGCGGAGTGCTCGCGGGCCCGGAAGTCGATGTTGTTGGTCCGGACGGTGACCCGCGCGAACTTGCTCCACGCGTAGGCGTCCTCGACGGTGAGCCGGCCCCCGGGGAGCAGACCGACCTTCTTCTTCGCCGCGGCCAGACCGCGGGCGGCCACGGCGAACGCCTCGGGCCAGGAAGCAGCCCGGAGCTCACCGGTGTCGGTGTCGCGGACCAACGGGTGCGTCAGCCGGTCGGCGGCACGGGGCCAGGTGAAGGCGAAGCGGTCCTTGTCGGTGATCCACTCCTCGTTCACCGCCGGGTCGTCGCCGGCCAACCGGCGCATCACCTTGCCGCGGCGGTGGTCGACGCGGATCGCGGAGCCGCAGGCGTCCAGGTCCGCGATCGACGGGGTCGAGACCAGGTCGAAGGGCCGCGAGCGGAATCGGTACGCCGCCGAGGTGAGCGCGCCCACCGGGCAGATCTGGATGGTGTTGCCGGAGAAGTACGAGAGGAACTCGGCGCCCTCGGCGATGCCGATCTGCTGCTGCGCACCGCGCTCGACCAACGCGATGAACGGGTCGCCCGCGATCTCGTCGGAGAACCGGGTGCAGCGCTGGCAGACGATGCAGCGCTCCCGGTCCAGGAGCACCTGGGGGGAGAGGTTGATCGGCTTCGGGAAGACCCGCTTGACGCCGCCGCTGGTGGCGAACCGGGACTCGCCCTGACCGTTGCTCATCGCCTGGTTCTGCAGCGGGCACTCGCCGCCCTTGTCGCAGACGGGGCAGTCGAGCGGGTGGTTGATGAGCAGGAACTCCATCACCCCGTGCTGCGCCTTCTCGGCCACCGGGCTGGTGGCCTGGGTGTTCACCACCATGCCTTCGGCGACCGGGAGCGTGCAGGAGGCCTGCGGCTTGGGGAACCCGCGGCCGTTGCCGGCGTCCGGGACGTCGACCAGGCACTGCCGGCAGGCGCCGACCGGCGCGAGCAGCGGGTGGTCGCAGAAGCGCGGGACCTGGATGCCGACCTGCTCGGCGGCCCGGATCACCAGGGTGTCCGCCGGGACGCTGACCTGGACGCCGTCGATGGTCAGGGTGACCAGGTCGGAGGCGACCAGTCCGCCGTCGTACCCGGTCGTCGAGCCTGTCGAGACGCTCGTCATGCGTGCGCTCCTTCCGCGGCGAAGGCCGTCGAAGCCATCGGGTCGAACGGGCAGCCGCCGTGCTCCAGGTGCGCGAGGTACTCGTCGCGGAAGTACTGGATCGACGAGGTGATCGGGCTGGTGGCTCCGTCACCGAGGGCGCAGAAGGACCGTCCCAGAATGTTGTCGCACTGGTCGACGAGCAGGTCGAGGTCCTCGGCGGACCCCTCCCCCTTCTCCAACCGGGTCAGGGTCTGGGTCAGCCACCAGGTGCCCTCGCGGCACGGGGTGCACTTGCCGCAGGACTCGTGCTTGTAGAACTCGGTCCACCGGAGCACCGCGCGGACCACGCAGGTGGTCTCGTCGAAGATCTGCAGCGCCCGGGTGCCGAGCATCGAGCCGGCCTCGCCGACCCCCTCGAAGTCCAGCGGGACGTCGAGGTGGGCGGCCGTCAGCAGCGGGGTGCTGGATCCGCCCGGGGTCCAGAACTTGAGCTCCCGCGGCTGTCCGTTTCCGGCGGTGCGCATCCCGCCGGCCAGCTCGATCAGCTGGCGCAGGGTGATCCCGAGCGGCGCCTCGTACTGGCCCGGGTTCGCGACGTGGCCCGAGAGGGAGAAGATCCCGAAGCCCTTGGACTTCTCGGTGCCCATCGAGGAGAACCAGTCGGCGCCGTTGGCGATGATGCTGGGCACCGACGCGATGCTCTCCACGTTGTTGATCACCGTCGGGCTGGCGTAGAGACCGGCGACGGCCGGGAACGGCGGCCGCAACCGCGGTTGCCCGCGACGACCTTCGAGGCCCTCGAGCAGCGCCGTCTCCTCGCCGCAGATGTAGGCCCCGGCGCCCGCGTGGACCACGACGTCGAGGTCGTACCCGGAACCGTGGATGTTCGTGCCGAGGTGGCCGGCGGCGTACGCCTCGGCGACCGCGGCCTGGACCCGGCGGATCACGTGCAGGACCTCACCGCGGATGTAGATGAACGCGGTGTTCGCCCGGATCGCGTAGGAGCTGATGATCACGCCCTCGACCAAGGTGTGCGGCGTGGCCATCATCAGCGGGATGTCCTTGCAGGTCCCCGGCTCGGACTCGTCCGCGTTGACCACCAGGTACTTCGGCTTGGGGTTCTCCTGCGGGATGAAGCTCCACTTCATACCGGTCGGGAAGCCGGCGCCGCCACGACCGCGCAACCCGGAGTCCTTGACCGCGGTGATGATGTCGTCCTGGGCCATCCCCAGGGCCTTCTTCAGGGCGCCGTACCCGCCGCGCGACTCGTACGTCGCCAGCTTCCAGCTCTGGGCCGCGTCCCAGTCGTCGGTGAGGACCGGGGTCAGGGTGTCGGTCATTCGGACGCCTCCTGCGCACCGGTCTCGGCGGACGCCGCGGGGGCAGTCCAGCCCTTCTCGCGGGCGATCTTCAGGCCGACCTGGGAGGCCGGTCCCGAGGACGGGCCTTCGTCGGCGAGGCCGTCGGGGAAGCCGGCGAGGACCCGCTCGGCCTCCTTCCAGGTGACCAGCTTCGGGCCCCGGGTGGAGTGCACCTCCTTGCCGGCACGCAGGTCGTCGACGACCTGGGTGGCCGACGCCGGCGTCTGGTTGTCCATGAACTCCCAGTTGACCATCATCACCGGCGCGTAGTCGCAGGCCGCGTTGCACTCGATGTGCTCGAGGGTGATCTTGCCGTCCTCGGTCGTCTCGTCGTTGCCGACGTCGAGGTGCTCCTTGAGCCGGGAGAAGATCAGGTCGCCCCCCATCACCGCGCAGAGCGTGTTGGTGCAGACGCCGACGTGGTAGTCGCCGACCGGACGGCGCTTGTACATCGTGTAGAACGTCGCGACACCGCTGACCTCGGCCGGGGAGATCTCCAGGATCTCGGCGCAGGCCTCGATGCCCGCGGTCGTGACCCGACCGGCAGCGCTCTGCACCAGGTGCAGCATCGGCAGCAGACCAGAGCGCTTCTCCGGGTACCGGGCCGCGATCTCGCGGAGCTCGTCGTAGGTCTTCTGGTCGATGCCCTGCATGTCGTCCGCCTCGCTCACCGGTCAACGCCTCCCATGACGGGGTCGATGGACGCGATCGCGACGATGACGTCGGCGACCTGCCCGCCTTCGCTCATCACCGAGGTCGCCTGCAGGTTCGTGAAGGACGGGTCCCGGAAGTGCACCCGGAACGGCCGCGTCCCGCCGTCGGAGACGACGTGCGCGGCGAGCTCGCCGCGCGGCGACTCGATCGGCACGTAGGCCTGGCCGGCAGGGACCCGGAAGCCTTCGGTCACCAGCTTGAAGTGGTGGATCAGGCCTTCCATGGACTCACCCATGATGTGCTTGATGTGGTCGAGGCTGTTGCCCATGCCGTCGGAGCCGATCGCGAGCTGGCTGGGCCAGGCGATCTTCTTGTCGGCGATCATCACCGGGGCGCCCTCCAGGCCGGCGAGGCGCTCGACGCACTGCTCGACGATGCGGAGCGACTCCCACATCTCGTTGAGCCTGAGCCGGAACCGGCCGTAGGCGTCCGAGGTGTCCCAGGTGCAGACGTCGAAGTCGTAGTCCTCGTAGCCGCTGTAGGGCTGCGCCTTGCGCAGGTCCCAGGCGTAACCGGTGGAGCGCAGCACCGGGCCGGTGAGGCCGAGCGCCAAGCAGCCGGCGAGGTCGAGGTGACCGACGTCGACGAGACGGGCCTTGAAGATCGGGTTGGCGTTGCAGAGGTCGGCGTACTCGGGCAGCCGCTTCTTCATCAGCGCCACGAAGTCGCGGATCTCGTCCAGCGCGCCGGCCGGCATGTCCTGGGCGACACCGCCGGGGCGGATGAACGCGTGGTTCATCCGGAGTCCGGTGATCAGCTCGAAGAGGTCCAGGACGAGCTCGCGCTCCCGGAAGCCGACCGTCATCACGGTGAGGGCGCCGATCTCCATGCCGCCGGTCGCGATGCAGACCAGGTGCGAGGAGATCCGGTTGAGCTCCATCAGCAGGACCCGCATGACCTGGGCCTTCTCGGGGATCTCGTCCTCGACGTCCAGGAGCCGCTCGACGCCGAGGACGTAGGTCATCTCGTTGTAGAACGGGGAGAGGTAGTCCATCCGGGTGCAGAACGTGACGCCCTGGACCCAGGAGCGGTACTCCATGTTCTTCTCGATGCCGGTGTGCAGGTAGCCGATGCCGCAGCGGGCCTCGGTGACCGTCTCGCCCTCGAGCTCGAGGATGAGCCGGAGCACGCCGTGGGTCGACGGGTGCTGGGGCCCCATGTTCACGACGACCTTGTCGTCGTGGTCCTCGGCGATGCCGGTGACGATGGAGTCCCAGTCCTGGCCGGTGACCGTGTAGACCTTGCCCTGGGTGGTCTCGGACTCGGTCGCTGCGTACGGATCAGCAGTGGTGTTGTTCTCTGGCATCAGTTGTACGCCCTCCGCTCGTTGGGCGGCGGCACCGTCGCGCCCTTGTACTCCACCGGGATGCCACCCAGCGGGTAGTCCTTGCGCTGGGGGTGGCCGGGCCAGTCGTCCGGCATCTGGATCCGGGTCAGGGCCGGGTGGCCGTCGAAGACGATCCCGAAGAAGTCGAAGGTCTCGCGCTCGTGCCAGTCCGCGGTCGGGTACGTCGCGCAGACGCTCGGGATGTGCGGGTCGGCGTCCGGGGTGGTGACCTCGAGCCGGATCCGGCGGTTGTGGGTCATCGAGAGCAGGTGGTAGACCGCGTGCAGCTCACGACCGAGGTCGTCGGGGTAGTGCACACCGCTGACGCCGGAGAGCACCTCGAAGCGGAGCTTCTCGTCGTCGCGGAGCAGCTTCGCGACGGCGGCGATGTCCTCGCGCCGGATGAAGAAGGTGATCTCGTTGCGGTGCACGACGACCTTCTCGACCGCGCTCTCGATACCGGCAGCGGCCGTCGCCGTCGCCAGCGCTCCGGCGACGTCGTCCATCCAGCCGCCGTACGGCGGGTTGCTCGCTCCGGGGAGCTCGACGGTGCGGGTCAGACCGCCGAAACCGGAGGTGTCGCCGGTGCCGGAGACCCCGAACATGCCGTCCTGGCGGCTGATCACCTCACCCGGGGCGGGGGTGGTGGGAGTCCCGGCGGGCTCGACGACCGAGCCGGGGTTCGACTCGTCGCTCATCGCAGCAGACCCTTCATCTGGCTGGTCGGCAGGGCGGTCAGGGCGGTGGCCTCGTTCGCCTCGATCTCGGCGAGGCGGTTCACCCCGAGCTTGGTGTTCTGGACCTGGTCGTGCAGCTTGAGGATCGCGTCGATCAGCATCTCCGGGCGCGGCGGGCAGCCGGGGAGGTACATGTCCACCGGGACGATGTGGTCGACACCCTGGACGATGGCGTAGTTGTTGAACATCCCGCCCGAGCTGGCGCAGACGCCCATCGCGAGGACCCACTTGGGTTCGGCCATCTGGTCGTAGATCTGGCGCAGCACCGGTGCCATCTTCTGGCTGACCCGGCCGGCGACGATCATCAGGTCGGCCTGGCGCGGGCTGGCCCGGAAGACCTCCATGCCGAAGCGGGCGAGGTCGTACTTGGGGCCACCGGAAGTCATCATCTCGATGGCGCAGCAGGCGAGGCCGAAGGTGGCCGGCCAGAACGACGCCTTGCGCATGTAGCCGGCGACGCCTTCGACCGTGGTCAGCAGGACGCCGGAGGGAAGCTTCTCTTCAAGACCCATGTGATCAGTCCCAGTCCAGGCCGCCGCGTCGCCACACGTACACGTAGGCGACGAAGACGGGAATGATGAAGAGCACCATCTCGACCAGGGCGAAGGTGCCCATCGAGTCGAAGGCGACGGCGATCGGGTAGAGGAAAACGATCTCGATGTCGAAGACGATGAAGAGCATCGCGGTGATGTAGTAGCGGACCGGGATCCGTCCACCGCCGATCGGCTGAGGCGTCGGTTCGATCCCGCACTCGTAGGAGTCGAGCTTGGCCCGGTTGTAGCGCTTCGGGCCGGTGACCGCACTCATGACCACTGAGAAGGCGGCGAATCCGCCGGCCAGGACGAGGAGCGCCAGAACGGGCGTGTAGAGCTCCATCCCTCACCTTCCTGCTGCGTTCGACGAGGGCCGCGATTGTGCCCTTGTGAACAACTTCACGATCTGTGACGTAGGCAGCATAGAGGCCTGGATCACATCGCGCGAACCCCCCTCCCCCCTTGAGAATTCAGGCCCTGACCTGCGCATTTAACGCACAGAAGCGTTGCCTAAATCGGCTTCCCAGGTCGAGGTGCTCAGGCTTGGGGCCCGGGCGCCTCCGGACCATGACCCGAGGAGATCCAGG
Organism: Marmoricola sp.; assembly: GCA_041618295.1. Lineage (GTDB taxonomy): Bacteria > Actinomycetota > Actinomycetes > Propionibacteriales > Nocardioidaceae > Marmoricola. Next base: position 5,630 of record JBFJNH010000036.1, on the reverse strand, counting down.
CCAGCGCCTCCACCGGAACCAGTGCCGCCGGCACGAAGAGCCGCCGTCGCCTCGAGAGTGTCCAGCTGTGGATGCTTCCGGAGGTGGCGTGACGGGTGAGATCCGCGTACCCGAACGTGGCACGACCCTCGGGTGTTTCCAGCGTCAGCTGGTCCGCGCCGTAGGTCACCGTCCACGTGACTCGGTCGCCGAAGAGGGCGTTCGCCATCGTGCGCGACTGGTGCCACATCGCCGCGAAGGCGACCGCGAGTGCAACCCCGACGAACGCGATCTGTTTCGTCGGGAACGTGCCGACCACAGGACTGAGCCCGACGACGACAGCCAGTGACGCCGCGAAAACCCACAGCATCGGGCGCACACCGGGTCTGGCCAGGAAGAGCAGCTTGAGGATGTCCCGCGTCGCAGCTGCGATCGCGCGATCGTCGGCCTGCCAGGTGTAGGCGGCCACGGCTACTTGGTGCCGTGGTGCAGCGCGACGATCCCGCCCGAGAGGTTGCGCCACTTGACCTGACCCCAGCCGGCGTCCTGCAGACGGGCGGCCAGTCCGGCCTGGTCGGGCCAGGCGCGGATCGACTCGGCGAGGTAGACGTAGGCGTCCGGCGAGGACGAGACGGCGCGCGCCACCGCGGGCAGCGCCTTCATCAGGTACTCGATGTAGACGGTGCGGAACGGGGCCCAGGTGGGCGAGGAGAACTCGCAGACCACCAGCCGACCGCCCGGCTTGGTGACCCGGCGCAGCTCCCGCAGCCCGGCGTCGGGGTCGACGATGTTGCGCAGGCCGAACGAGATGGTGACCGCGTCGAAGGTGTCGTCCGGGAACGGGAGCCGGGTGCCGTCGCCGGCGACGAACGGCAGGTGCGGCTTGGCCGCCTTGCCGACCCGGAGCATCCCGACGGAGAAGTCGCACGGCAGCACGGTCGCGCCGCGGTCCGCGAACGGCTGGCTCGACGTACCGGTACCGGCAGCGAGGTCGAGCACCAGCTCGCCGGGCTTCGGGTCCACCGCGTTGATGACCTGGTGGCGCCAGCGCCGGTCCTGGCCCAGCGAGAGCACGTCGTTGGTGATGTCGTAGCGGGCGGCGACGTCGTCGAACATCGCCTGTACGTCGGCGGGGTTCTTGTCCAGGTCTGCTCGGGTCACGGCCCGAGCCTAGTGGGGGCAACCTTTTGCCTCGTCGGTGCGTCTGGACGGGTATGAAGCGATGGAAGCGGCACCCTGGTGCAGTGGAGACAGAAGTGAAGCGTGGGACAGGTGTGGCGATGCTCGCCGCGCTGATGGTCGCCACCGGCACGCTCGGGTACGGCGTTGCCACCGCGACCGGGCAGCTCGGCAGCCGGGCGAGCGCCGCGGCACCGATCGCCCCGTCGGTCGCGGCGCCGGCGAGCCCCGGGTGGGAGCCGGAGCGTCCGAGGCCGGTGCGCCCGACCCCCACCCCGGTCCCCACCCCCACTCCGGCCGCGGCGCTGCTCCGGCCGGGCGACGAGAGCGCCGACGTACGGGTCCTCCAGGCGCGGCTGCGCCAGATCCAGTGGTACGCCGGCGAGGTGGGCGACACCTACGACGCAAGGACGGCTGCCGCGGTGGAGGGCTTCCAGGTCAAGCGCGGCCTGCCGGTCCTCGGCTACGTCGACGCCGCGACGATGGACCGGCTGGTCGCGATGACCCGGCCGCCGACCGCGGACGAGCTCGCCAACCGGGTCTCGGACGGGTCCTTCACGCACGCGCGCCTCGACGACCGCTGCCGGACCGGTCGGGTGCTCTGCATCGACAAGACGAGCCGGACCCTGCGCTGGGTCGTCGACGGTCAGGTCCGGACCACGATGGCGGTCCGGTTCGGCGGTCAGTACACGCCGACCCGCGAGGGCGTCTTCTCGGTGAACTCGAAGTCCCGGGACCACGTCTCCTCGCTCTACGACACCCCGATGCCGTTCGCGATGTTCTTCAGCCGCGGCCAGGCCGTGCACTTCTCCCCCGACTTCGCCGCCAACGGGTACGCCGGCGCGAGCCACGGCTGCGTGAACGTCCGGGATCGCGACGGGATCCGGGCGCTCTTCGACGAGGTCCAGGTCGGGGACGGGGTCGTTGTCTACTGGTCGTAGGCTTGCCCGCGTGACCTCAGTGGGGCTTGCCGGGCCGAACTCCGTTCCGCGCCTGGTGGCGCGGACGGTGGAGGTGGGCGACCCCGGACCCCTGCTGGACCTGCTCCCCACCGACCAGCCGATGACCTGGCTGCGCCGCGGCGAGGGCATCGTCACCTGGGGCGTCGCCGCCGAGTGCCGCACCTCGGGCGAGAGCCGCTTCGACGACGCCTCGACCTGGTGGCGCAACGTCGTCCGGGTCGCGGCGGTGGCGGACGAGGTCGAGGTCCCCGGCAGCGGTCTGATCTGCCTGGGCAGCTTCGCGTTCGCCGACTCGCCCGGCGACTCGGCCCTGGTCATCCCGAAGGTGGTCGTCGGCCGCCGCGGCGACCGGTTCTGGGTCACCACCATTGGCCCCGACACCGACGAGATCCCGGCCCTGGTCACGCAGGACCTGCCCGAGCGGCCGGTGAACCTGGTCTTCGCCGACGGCGCGCTTTCCGGGGCGGAGTGGGAGGGCGTGGTCTGGGAGGCCGTGCTGCACCTCAACGCCGGCGAGCTCGACAAGGTGGTCCTCGCCCGCGACCTGATCGCGACCGCGGACGCTCCCATCGACGTCCGCTGGCCGCTGCGCAAGCTGGGCACCGACTACGAGATGTGCTGGACCTTCCACGTCGACGGGATGTTCGGCGCCACCCCCGAGCTCCTGGTCCGCCGCGAGAAGGGCCTGGTCACCTCGCGGGTGCTGGCCGGCACCATCCGGCGTACCGGCGACGACGAGCACGACCTGACCCTGGCCGCGACCCTGGCGCGGTCGTCGAAGGACCTCGAGGAGCACGAGTACGCCGTCCGCTCGGTCGCCGACGCGCTGGCGCCGTACTGCACCTCGATGAACGTGCCCGAGACGCCGTTCGTGCTGCACCTGCCCAACGTGATGCACCTGGCCACCGACGTCGCCGGGGTGGCCCACGAGCGCGGGGCCAGCGTCCTGGAGCTCGCCGCGGCCCTGCACCCCTCGGCCGCGGTCGGCGGCACGCCGACCAAGCTCGCGGTCGAGATGATCGCCGAGATCGAGGGCATGGACCGGGCCCGCTACGCCGGACCGGTCGGCTGGATGAACGCCCACGGCGACGGCGAGTTCGGGATCGCGCTCCGCTCGGCGGAGATCGACGGCGCCAAGGTCCGGCTCTTCGCCGGCTGCGGGATCGTGGCCGGCTCGGACCCGGAGTCCGAGCTCGCCGAGGCGCAGGCGAAGTTCGTCCCGGTGCGGGACGCGCTCACCGGCCCCTGAGGTCGAGCTCCTGCCCGGCGCCGAGCCGGACGTACTCCTGCTCGCGCGGGGCGAGGAAGCGGCCCAGGTGCCCGTCGACGATGCCGAGCCCGGGCTCGCTGTAGACCGCCTCGTGGATCGCCAGCGACCGCGGCGCCCCCACCTCGAGGGCGAAGTCGATGCACTCGGAGACCTTCAACCACGGCGCGCTCACCGGGAGCAGCAGCAGGTCCGGCATCACCTCCGGCACGGTCAGCGCATCGCCGGGGTGGAAGACCCGCACCCCCTCGACCTCGAGCAGGTAGCCGGAGTTGTCGAAGTGCGGGAGCTCGGGGTGGATCACCGCGTGCTTCTCCCCGACCACCGTCACCGGCAGGCCGACGTCGAGGACGTCACCGGGCGCCACCACGGTGACCCGCTCGGCGACGGCGGGCGCGGCCTCGCGGATCCGGTCGGCGACCGCGGCGATCGTGAACACCGGGGCGTCGGTGGCGGCCACCATCTCCGGGGTCCAGTGGTCGGGGTGCTCGTGGGTGATCAGCACCGCGGTCGCTCCCGCGACCGCCCCCGGGTCGGTGAACATCCCCGGATCCACGACGACCGCCACGCCGTCGCCCTCCAGCCGTACGCAGGCGTGCCCGTGCTTGAAGATCCGCATACCCGCGATTATGGGCCGCGGGGATAACCCTTGGCGCGCTCCGGGACCGCTCTGCGACGATCGCGCCCGTGCTCGACGTCCTGCTCTCCGGCCTGGTGACCGGCTACGCGATCGCCGTCCCGGTCGGGGCGGTGGCCGCGCTGATCATCACGCTGAGCGCGCGGACGTCGTGGACCGTCGGAGCCGCGGCCGGTCTCGGGGTGGCGAGCGTCGACGGCGCGTACGCCGCAGTGGCGGTGGTGGCCGGGCACGCCGTCGCGGAGCTCCTGGACCCGCTGGCCGACACCCTCCGGGTCGTCTCCGTCGTCGCGCTGCTCACCATCGCCGCGCTGACCTTGGTGCACGCGCTCCGCCCCGAGGGCACCCGGGCCGAGGAGCGCCGTGCCTGGACGCCGCTGCGGGCCTGGTTGGTCTTCGTCGGCATCACCGCGGTGAACCCGGCGACGGTCGTCTACTTCGCCGCCGTCGTCCTCGGCGGCACCGTGGCGATCGACGGCCCCGCCGAGGGCGCCGTCTTCGTGGCCGCGGCGTTCGCCGCGAGCGCGAGCTGGCAGGTCCTCGTCGCCAGCGTCGGCTCCGGCCTGGGTCGCTGGCTCACCGGGCCCCGCGGACGCCGTACGACCGGGTTGGTCGCGGCCGTGGTGATCGCCGCGCTCGCCGTCCGGCCGCTGCTCTGAGGGGATAGGTTCTGGTGCCATGAAACGTGCTGCTCTCGGTGTGGTGGCGATCGGGGTCGGCGGCGCGCTCGCGATCCCTGGCCTGATAGGGATCGGAGCCTTCTGGATCCTGATGGGAATCCTGATCCGCAGGCACGGTCTGGACATCAAGGACCTGCAGTCGGGTGCAAAGGACGACGACGCGAAGGAGAGCGTCCTCCTGGACCGGAAGACGTTCGCCGTCTCCACGCTCCTGTTCGTCGCCCTCGGCGTTCCGTCGCTGCTGGTCGGCATCCTCGAGCTCGGCATCGACCCGGACGATGCCGATTGGCGCTGGTTCCCGATCGTGGTCGGCGGCTACGCGCTGTTCGTCGGGGTGGTCGGCGGTGCCATGTTCCTGGCCGGCTCGGCGATCGAGTCCGCGGCCGGTCCGAGGCCGACGATCCCGGCGACGCTGTGGATCACGGCGGTCAGGGAGACCGGCACCTTCATCAACGAACGCCCGCGTCTGGAGTTCGAGCTCCGGATCGAGCCCGACGCCACCACCGGCGTACCGGCGTACCAGGTCACGAAGAAGGCGACCGTGCCGTTCACGGCGATGGGTTCCCTCCAGGTCGGCCGCGGTTTCCGGGCACTGGTCGCCGGCCCGGGGGACCCGACCGCGATGGAGATCGCCTGGGACGAGCCGGTCGGCGGCGCGGGCGCGGAGACCGTCGCCACCCGGCTGGCCGCGCTCGACCAGCTCAAGGCCGACGGGTCGATCTCCGCGGACGAGTACGAGGTCCAGCGGGCGAGGATCCTCGACTCGTTGTGAGTCGCCGCGCTACCCGGTGAGCTCGTGGACGTAGCACCACCGCCACATCTCGCCGGGCTCCGCGGAACGGATCACCTCGTGCCCGGACTCGTGGAAGTGCGCGGTGGCGTGCTTCAGCGGGGAGGAGTCGCAGCAGGCGACCTTGCCGCAGACC
>JBFJNH010000035.1:0-33300 GCA_041618295.1 Marmoricola sp. | reverse complement strand
GACCATGAACATTCAAACGAGCGTTAGCGTGGGCCACGAGGACCTCCTGGTTGGTAGAGACGTCAGACATCTCCACTAAGCCGGGAGGTTCTCCCCTTTCACAAGCCCTATGTCACCAACGTGCCTGCCGAGTACACCTAGCGCGGAGCTCGGACTAGCCTGACCCCTCATGTCGGCAAGTCCGTTCCGCTGCTTCGACCGACCAGCCAGCGGCGGGTCGCGGTAGTTCTGGCAGCCCTCAGTTGATGATCTCCGCGTCGCTGTCGAGCAGCGCGCGCAGGTTGTCGCGCCACCCCTGCAACGCCTCCGGGGTTAGTCGCGGCCAATCGGTGATCTCCTCGAGGACGACGAGCGGTTCGGTCGTCCGGTAGGAGCGCGTCGGGTTGCCCGGGAACTTCTTGTCGGTCACGTTCGGGTCGTCCTCGAAGGGGCCGCTCGGGGAGACCAGGTAGACGTGCGGCTGGGACCCTGCTGGTCCGAGCATCACGGCGATCTCGGCTGCCAGCCCGGCCCCGTCCTTCAGTGCGGTGAAGTAGACGTGGTTCATCGTCACGTCAGGTCGGTAGTTGGAGGGGCGTCCTGCGGTGATCTGGTCACCCGGCGCGAGCGCGGCCTTGGTCCCGTGGAAGAACGGCCCCTGATCGGAGGTCGACGTACCAGTCACCCCGAGATCCTCCCATGCACGTCCGGACCCGGGCGGTGGGCCCCAGGGCGCGGCGCCACCACCCGGGTCAGCTCAGTGCTGGTCGTGGCACATGACCTGCTCCTTCCATGCCGGTTGTACGGCGTTCAGGCAGCGACGGGGTCGCTGGTCCCGACCTCGTCCTCGGCGTCCGCGGCACGCGGAGTCCGAAGCAGCGCCGCCGCCGCCACGGCTCCGACGGGGGGCTGGCGAGAGGTGGTGCGGTGCTCATGTCGACTCCTTCTTGATACCCCAGGGGGGTATGTGGTTGAATACCCGCACTAACTAGGTACCCCTGGGGGGTATTCCCCTCCGAACCAAGAATTTTGAGGAGCAGCCATGAGCGAGCACGAGCACCACGACCACGAGCACGGGCACCACGGCGGTGGGCTGAACGGGATGGCCGCGAGTGCGACGCTGCACTGCCTCACCGGCTGCGCGATCGGCGAGGTGCTCGGCCTGATGATCGGTACGGCGATCGGACTCTCCACGGGGTGGACGATCGCGCTCGCCGTGGCCCTGGCCTTCCTCTTCGGCTACGCGCTCTCCACGCTGCCGCTGGTCAAGTCCGGGATGGCGATCGGGGCCGCGATGCTGCTGGTGTTCGCCGCCGACACCTTGTCGATCGCGACGATGGAGGTCGTCGACAACCTGGTGATGGCAGTGATCCCGGGAGCCATGGACGCAGGCCTGGTGAACCCGACCTTCTGGGTCAGCATGCCGATCGCGCTCGGCGTCGCCTACCTCGCGGCGTTCCCGGTCAACCGCGCCCTGCTGCGCCGCGGCCAGGGGCATGCGCTGACCCACGAGCACCACGGCTCCTCCGGTCCGGCAGAAGGGTTCCGTCGGTTCATCCCGGCGTTGCCCACCGGTGCCCTGGTCGCCGTGATCGCGGCCTTCATGGTCGGCGGTCTCACGGTCTCGGTCGCTGACCGCCTCGACGACCCTCAGCCCGGCGCGTCGACCGGCGCCGGCCACTGAGGCCGAGAGGTTTCCTCGGCGACTGGGGACCTCTGGGTGCTGGAACTGCCGGGCGACCTGTGATCGGCTAGAGGCGTGGACGGAACCGACGAAACACCTCCGGTCGCCGAGGACGACTTCCCGGAGTTCGCCGCCCCGCCTCAGCAGAAGCCGAACCTGGCCGCTGAGGCGGACAAGGAGCGAGCTGCCGAGGACGACGCCGCGGACGCCCAGAAAGCCGTCGACGACGTGATCGCCCGGTTGCGGCGCCAGCGCGCGGACGGCGAGTGAGTGTCGCGCTGAACGGCCTCGACATCGCGGACGAGGCCGGAGCGTGGCGTGCCGCGGGATTTGCCGTCGGGCTCGACGGGGTCTGCCGGATCGGTGGCCTCGACGTGGCCCTGGTCGGTCGTGACCGCGGCCTCGGCATCGTCGGCTGGGTGCTGAGCGGTCTGCCGGACTCCACCGAGGACCTCGACGGCGTACCGACCCGGATTGCCGATCCCTCCGCGAGCCCGGAGCCCTCGGCGCACCCGAACGGGGTCGTCGGCGTCGACCACGTGGTGCTGCTCTCCCCGGACCTCGCGCGGACCGCCGCCGCGCTGGGGGCCGTCGGTGTCCACGCCCGCCGGGAGCGGGACGGCGAGCTCGCCGGGCAACCGATCCGCCAAGTCTTCTTCCGGGTCGGTGAGGTGATCCTCGAGGTCGTCGGCTCTCCGGACACCGTGGGGGACGGCCCCTCGACCCTGTGGGGCGTGACCTACCTCGTCGCCGACATCGACGCAGCAGCGGAGTACTTCGGCGACCGGACCTCCCGGGTCAAGGACGCCGTCCAGCCTGGCCGGAGGATCACCACCCTGCGGCACCGTGAGCTCGACCTGTCGGTCCGTACGGCGCTGATCACCCCGCACGTGCGGAGCCGGTGACCGAATCCGAACGTCGGGTTACCCTGAAAGGCGTCGACGCGACGTACCGACCCTCGAAGGTGGCTCCGCTGATGGCTCGTCTCACCCGCACGATCGTCTCCGCGCCGGTCGCCGTGCTGAGCGCGGCCGTCCTGGTGATCTCCGGAAGCGGCCTGGCCCTGGCGGCCTCGGACGGTGCCTTGAACGTTCCGTTCACCGGGCACGACAACCGTTCCGAGCGGGCGCCCGAGGCCCCGGCGGAGAGCAACCCGGGTCTGGACCGGGCTGCGGGCGAGGAGCCCGAGCCGACCGAGGAGCCCGAGGTCACCCCCTCCTCGGACGCCGCCCCTTCTCCGTCCCTGAAGGGCCTGTGCAAGGCCTACCAGGCCGGTGCCTCGGCGTTCGAGAAGGAGAAGCTCAACCCGGCTTTCATTGCGCTAGTTGCGGCCGCCGGTGAGGCCGAGAGCGTCGCGACGTACTGCGTGGAACTGGTCGGTGAGTCCCGGAAGTCCGATCGCCCGGCGAAGGCGGAAGGCGCCGGCAAGCCCGAAGGTAAGGGCAAGCCCGAGGGTGTCGGAAAACCGGAGGGCGCCGGGAAGCCGTCCGCGACGTCCTGATCCACGGGCTGGGCCGCCCGACAGGGCATGATGGCGCCCGTGACTGACGACCCGGTGATCATCCACACCGACGGTGGCTGCACCCCGAACCCCGGACCCGGTGGCTGGGGAGCAGTCCTGCGGCAGCGTGAGCACGTCCTCGAGCTCTGCGGTGGAGACCCTGGGGAGACGACCAACAACCGGATGGAGCTCACCGCACCGATCATGGCGCTCGAGGCGTTGAAGCGGTCCGCGGTGGTGCACCTGTACACCGACAGCACCTACGTCCGGAACGGCATCACCACCTGGGTGCTGGCCTGGGAGAAGAACGGGTGGCGGACCTCGGCGAAGCAGCCGGTGAAGAACGTCGACCTGTGGCAGCGCCTCCAGGCCGCGTGCTCGGTCCACCAGGTCGAGTGGTTCTGGGTGAAGGGACACGCCGGCGTCGCGGACAACGAGCTCGCCGACGAGCTCGCCACCCGGGGCATGCAGCAGGCGATGGGCAGTCTCGGTTGAGGTCGCCGCGCCGGGGTGCCGGTCGGCTACGGCTGGGGCGCGGATCTAGAGTGGAACTGTGCGCGCGGGCGCTGGGGCTTCGCGTGCGGACGACAGGACATCGATGTACTCAAAGCTTGCGACGGCCGTGACCCTCGTCGTGCTCGCCGTGGCGGCGGGCGCCTGCGGTCGCTCCGAGGCGATCAAGGAGCACCAGGCCTTCTGCGAGGCCCGCGAGTCGCTCTACGAAGTCGAGGACAAGGGCACCGTCGGCGAGTTCGGCCCGGCTCTGAAGGACTTCGCGGACTCCGTCCCCGAGGGGGTGCCGGCCAACCTCACCCGCATCGCCGAGAAGATGACCCAGACCTGGGACGAGCTGTACACCGTCTACGCGCAGAGCGGCGGCAACCCCGAGGTGAAGCTCGACGCGGACGGTCGGATCCCGCCCGAGATCGCCGGCATGAACGCCGAGTGGGTCCGCGGCCTGGACATGGCCCAGGTCAAGAAGCTCTACACGTACGCCGACGACGAGTGCGCCACCAGCACCGAGGACGAGGAGTAGGCCGATGGCGATCCAGGGGTTCTCCCACATCGGCATCGGGGTCTCCGACCTCGACAGGTCGGTGCGCTTCTACACCGAGGTCTTCGGGTTCGCCCAGCTCTACGCGCTCGACTTCAACGACGACGAGGTCGCCGCGACGATGGAGCAGTCCGGCGCGTTCCGCTCGGCGATGCTGATCCGCGACGACATCCGGATCGAGCTGCTGCAGTGGGTCGACGTGCCGGTGACCGGGTCGGGGGAGCGCAAGCCGATGACCGAGCTCGGCTTCACGCACCTCTCGTTCCGGGTCGACGACGTGCACGACCTCACCGAGGCCGTGCTCGCTGCCGGCGGCGCGGTGCACCCGCAGACGCTGACGTTCCTCGGGGCCGAGGACAGTGCGCAGACGGGGCTGCTCTACCTCACCGACCCGGACGGGACCCGGATCGAAGTCATGTCGAACGTCCCGGACCTTTCCGGCTTCACCGCGGCCGACGTGGCCGCCCTGGGAGCACGCTCCGACGGCTGAATCAGGCCACGTCGCGGATCGGTCCGAGCCACGGCTCGAACCCGTCGTACCCGGGCAGTGCGACGTCCTCGCCGGGCCCGAGCAGCATCGAGTCGAAGGCGGACTCCAGGTGCGCGGGAGCAGTTCCGACGCCGGTGAGGACCAGACGGCTCAGCCGTGGGCTCCGACCCCACGACGGGCCGTTCCCGATGCTGACCTGCCCGCCGGCTCCGGCCCAGACGATCGCCTGGTGGGGTCGGGACGGGAGCCAGAAGCAACCGGTGGAACGGTGCCGGCCCGAGCCGAGCTCTCCCAGTCCGTGGAGCAACCGGGCCGGGTGGAAGGCGCGGTCGGAGCGCAGGTCGACCCGCCAGATCCCGGAACCCTCGAGCGGTGGAAGGGTGACGCTGCGCAGCGGGTCGATCCAGGCGCGGGTCAGCGCCGGTTCGTGGAGCACGGTGCACCCTGATGCTGCGTGCTCGGTGCCCCGAACCAGCGGGACGCCAGGGCGACCGAGAGCGCGGACCAGGTTGAGGTCGACGTCGGCGACGGGTTCGGAGGCGACGACGAGGTCGGCGTACTCGACGAGGTCGGCGAGCACCTCGCCGATGCCGCGCCGGTCCGAGCGTGAGCTCTCCAGACCGCGGTCGGCGAGGAGGGAGTCGCCGAGGAGGTCGTCGGTGAGCATCGGTCCGTCGACGGCGGCGACGACCCGTTCGATGCGCATGACCCGAGCCAGGTCGGGGTTCTGGGTCAGGACGTGGCAGACCTGGTCGGGTTCGGCGCCGACCGGGAGGTGGGCGAGCACCGAGGTCCAGCGTGGGTCCTCGGCGACCCGCAGCAGCGTCGGGACGACGTCCTCGCGGATCGCACACGGCACGCAGGCGTGCTCCAGGTCGATCTCCGCGTGCTCGATCACCCCGGTGATGTCGCTGACGATCCGGACGAGGACGGACCGGTTCAGGTCGATCCGGTGCCGTACGACGACCGCGTTCGGGAGGTCGAGCATCAGCGACAGGACAGTCGAGGCCATCGCGTCGGGGTGGACGCCGGTGACGATCGTGACGGGCCGTTTCACCGGCCGGCGGGGGGCGTGGGGCATGGATCACTCCTGATTGAGAATGAGAATCATTCTCAATCTAACATACAGGGCGTGGGCACCGTCAGGGTGTGGCGAGCCCCTGGGTGTGCGCCGCCACCGCGGCGACGAAGGCGTCCACGTCGGCCTCGGTGGTGTCCCAGGAGCACATCCAGCGGACCTCGCCGGTGTGCTCGTCCCAGACGTAGAACACGAACCCGTCGGCGTACAGGGCCTCGCGGAGCTCGGCGGGGAGGATCGCGAAGACCGCGTTCGCCTGCGTCTCCTGGGTCACCTTGATCCCGGGCAGGTCCCGGACCCCGGCGGCCAGCCGCTGCGCCATCGCGTTCGCGTGCGCTGCGTTCCGTCGCCACAGGTCGTCGGTGAGCAGCGCGTCGAACTGGGCCGCGAGATAGCGGTGCTTCGAGGCCAGCTGCATCGCCGACTTGCGCCGCCAGGCGAACCCGTCGGCGAAGCGGTCCTCCCAGAGCACCACGGCCTCTGCGCCGAGGGCGCCGTTCTTGGTGGCGCCCAGGGAGAGGGCGTCGACGCCGAGGTCGCGGGTGGCCGCACGCAGGCTGATCCCTTGGGCGGCGGTCGCATTCATGATCCGGGCCCCGTCGAGGTGCAGCAGCATGCCGCGTTCGTGCGCGAAGTCGGCCAGCGCCCGGATCTCCTCGGGCTCGTACCGGGTACCGAGCTCGGTGGACTGGGTGATCGAGACGACCGCCGGTTGGACGGCGTGCTCGTCCCCGAACCGGATCGCCCGCGTCGCTACCAGGTCGGGGGTGAGCTTGCCGTCGGGTGTCGGGACGGGGAGCAGCTTGCGGTGCAGCAGCCGCTCCGGGGCGCCGCCTTCGTCGACGTAGATGTGCGCGGACTCGGCGCAGATGACCGCCTGGTGGGAGGCCGGTGCCAGCGACTCCAGGCAGAGCACGTTGGCCGCGGTCCCGCCCCAGACGAAGAACACCTGCGCCTCCGCGCCGAGATGCTCGCGGACCCGGCTCACCGCGCGGGCGGTGACCGGGTCGTCGCCGTACGCGACGACGTGGCCGATTGCGTCGGCAGCACCGATCGCAGCCAGCACCTCGGGGTGGACACCGGCGTAGTTGTCGCTGGCGAACGCTGTCATCGACGGGTTCCTCCGTGCAGGGAGAGGCGTTGACCGTTCATCGCGCTGCCGGCGTCGGTGCAGAGCGCGCAGACGGCCGCGGCGATGGTCTCGGCATCGGTGAAGTTCTTCAGTGCTCCGTCGTCCTTGCCCTCTCGCATCGCCGGGGTGGCGATGGCATCGACCACGATGATGTTCGCCGTCGCCCGGCCGGCGTCCTCGCCGGAGCCGAACCCGTCGGCCAGTGCGAGCGTCCAGGCCTCGGCGGCTGCCTTGCCCGCCGCGTACGCCGCGTTCGTGTACGTCGGTGCCTGGGCCTGCTTGCTGCTGATCAGGATGAACCGGCCGTGGCCGCTGGCGCGGAGCGCGGCGCCGAAGGCGCGGGTGGTGTGCTGCACCGTCCGGACCAGCAGGTCGTGCAGGAGGTCCCAGTCGGCCAGCGGCGCCGTCTCCAGCGGCTCCCCGCCCTTCCAGCCGCCGACGAGGTGGGCGACGCCGGAGACCGAACCGAAACGGGCGAGCAGGTCGGCGCACCAGGCGTGCGTGGCCGCGTCGTCGAGCAGGTCGACGACGCGGGCGTCGACCCGGTCCGCGGGCAGGGCGAGGTCGGCGACCAGTGCGGCGAGCTTGTCGCCGTCCCGATCGGTCAGTGCCAGGGTGGCGCCGGCAGCGGCCAGCGCCTCCGCGACGACGGGACCCAGTCCTCCGGTCGCCCCGGCGATCGCGATCACCCGTCCCCCGAGCGGCCCGAACTCCTCGCCGGTGCGGTCGTGGCTCATGCCGGGGACCCGGTCAGCACGGGAGCCAGCTTCGGTTGGAGCTGGGTGTAGAAGACGCTCAACGGGAACTCGTCGTCCTGGACGGCGTCGACCCACTTCCTCGGATCCGGCTCGTCGTGCAGGGAGCGGGCGCCGTCGGCCCACGCGGAGGTGACCGATGGTGCGACGTACGTGCTGATCAGTTCGTGAGCGGACATCCAGTAGCGCACCTTCTCCAGGTCGATGCCGGAACGGTAGAGCGCCTCCACCTTCTCACGGAGCGCGACGACCGCTTCGGCGACGGTCTTCCAGTCGATGCGCAGTCGGTTGTCGGTCCACCGGATGGTGCCGCGGTCGTGCAGGAACGCGAACAGCAGCTGGCCGCCGAGACCGTCGTAGTTGCGCACCCGGGAGCCGGTGACCGGGAACCGGAACAGCCGGTCGAACAGGATCGCGGTCTGCACCCCCCGGGCGAAGGCGAGGCCCTCGCGTTCCAGCTGGACCGCTTCCCCGAACGCCGTCAGGTCGCAGCGCAGCTCCTCCAACGAGTACATCCAGTACGGCATCCGCTTGCGGATCATGAACGGGTCGAAGGGCAGGTCACCGCGGCTGTGCGCCCGGTCGTGGATCAGGTCCCAGAGGACGAACGCCTCCTGGGAGAGACGTGGCGAGGCGAGCAGCGCCTCCGCGTCGGCGGGCAGGTTGACGCCCAGGACCTCGACGGCGGTGCCGCAGACCCGGCGGAACCGCTCCGCCTCGCGGTCGCAGAAGATGCCGCCGAAGTTGTTCTCCACCGGCCCGGCGACGGCGAAGGTCTCCGGGAAGAGCACCGCGCACTCGCTGTCGTAGCCGGCGGTCCGGTCGACGAAGGTGACCGGGACGAACTTGGCGTTGTCGTACCGGGTCCGCTCGAGCTCGGCCAACCATTCCGGCCACGGCACCCGGACGACGAGCGCCTCGAACCGGGTGTCGGGGGAGCCGTTCTGGGTGTACATCGGGAAGAGGACCAGGTGTTCGATCCCGTCGTTCCGGTCGAGCTCGGGGCGGAACTCGTGCAGCGAGCTGCCGAAGTCGGGCCGGGTGAAACCGCCCGCGACCCAGCCGTGCAGGTCGGCGACGGTGGCGTCCAGGTACGCCTGCTGGTGCGGGAAACGGGGGGCCAACCCGCGGACGGCGGCGGCGATCCTGGTGACGCGTTCGGCCAGGTCGTGGGCGGCGTGGCGGGCGGTGCCGATGCTTCCGTCCGGCTCCTGGAGCAGCCGGAGCTCGTCGACCTCCCGCTTGAGGTCGGTCCAGTGCGGGTCGTCGAGGACCGCGGCGGTGGCCGTCCCGCTACCGGACCGGACGAAGGCGGCGTGGCCGACCCAGGTGACCGTGTCGACCCAGAGGTCGCGGTGGTCCAGGTCGCCGAGGCAGTCGTCGCCGAACAGGTCGGAGTCGGAGAAGACCGCGACCCGACCGCGGCCGGCGGTCGTCGTCGCCATCAGCGTGGCACCAGCCGGGTCGGCGCTGGCGGCTGTCCGCAGCACCGGGGCCGCGCCGTTGCGGAGCTCCAGCGAGCCCGCCCGGTAGAACGCCGCCGCATCGACCCGCGCCAGCAGGTCGGCCCCGCCGCCGGTCGTCCGGACCGCGGCAGGCTCGCTGAGGACCCAAGCCGGGTTGCCCCCGTGCGGGTGCTCGTAGTCGTAGACGGTGGCGTTGGTGAACCCGATCCCGAACCGGGCCGCGAGGTCGCCCAGGTTGCTGCCGTACTTGTCCTGCTCGGTCTCGCCGAGAACGACCAGGCCGCCTCCGGCACGGACCCAAGCCTCGATCGCGTCGAGCTCGGCGGCGGTGAACACCGGCGAGCGGCCATCGGTCTTCTCCCACTTCGGTTCGGACGGGTGGGCGATCACCAGGACGTCGGTGCCGGCGAGGACCTCCGCGTCGATCGGCCCGGTGCGGTGGGCGTCGACGGAGAGCTCGCGATCGGTCAGTGCGGCTGCGGCCTCGGCGTAGGAGGAGTCGGCGGGGTGCGCCGGTTGCAGCTCGGCCGCCCAGCTGGCGGAGATCGTCCAGGCCTCACCGTGGGACTCGTCGAAGAGGACGCGGGCAACGGGAGCAGGAGTGGACGGCATGCCACCAGGCTATTGCCCGGCGGGTGCGGCGTTCAATGCCGAAGGGATGCCTCAGTACGGCAGAATCGTGCGCATGGACGATGTAGACCGACAGATTCTTGCGCTTCTGGCCGACGATGGTCGCCGTACCTTCGACGACATCGCCCAGCGGGTCGCCCTCTCGGCTCCCGCCGTCAAGCGGCGGGTCGACCGACTACGCCGTACCGGGACCTTGAAGGGGTTCACCGCCGTCGTGGACCACCAGGCGCTCGGGTACGGCGCCGAGGCGCTGATCGAGCTCTTCTACGGTCCGGGTGTCACCCTCGACGCGGTGGCCGCGTCGCTGCGCTCGGTCCCCGAGGTCGTCGAGGCCTGGAGCGTCACCGGGGAGGCCGACGCGATCGCCCACGTCCGGACCCGGGACAACGGCGACCTCGAACGGCTGATCCGGGACCTCCAGGCGGACGGGACCGTGGTGCGCACCCGCTCGCAGGTGGTGCTCTCCCGGTTGGTGCACCGGCGCGGGGAGAGCGACTAGTAGGTCAGGTACCCGCCGTCGATCGCCAGCACCGCGCCGGTCACGTACGACGCCGCCGCCGAGCTGAGGAACAGCACCGCCGGCACGATCTCGTCCACGGTGCCGAACCGGCCCAGCGGGATGTGCGCGATCTGCTCCGCGACGATCTCCGGGACCGCGGCCATCGGCGCGGTCATCGGGGTCTCGATGTTGCCGGGCGCGATCGCGTTGACCCGGATCCCGTCCCCGGCCCAGCGCGAGCCGAGGGTCTGGGTCGTCGAGACCAGGCCGGCCTTGGCGGCGGCGTACCCGGGCACCAGGGTGATCGCCCGGAAAGCGGCCATCGAGACCAGGTTGACCACGCTCGCGCCGCCGGACGCCGTGGACGCCTGGAGGGCGGGGTGGCAGGCGTGGGTGAGCCGGTAGGCGCCGTGCAGGTTGACCCGCAGCGCTTCGGAGAAGCCGGCCGGGTCGTACTCGTCGAGCCCGCCGGCGAAGGTGGCTCCGGCGTTGTTGACCAGCACGTCCAGCCTGTCCAGCGACGCCCCGAGCGCGGTGACGTCCTCGTCCGCGGTCATCGTCAACGGGCGGTAGTCCAGGCCGCTCAGGTCGACGTCGTACGCCGCGGCGCTCTCCCGGGTGCCGGTGACGGTGACCAGCGCACCGGCGTCGCGGAACGCGGTGGCGATCCCGTGCCCGATCCCGCTGGTGCCGCCGGTGACCAGGACCCGGGCCCCGGTGAAGTCGAAGGCGACGCTGTTCGTGGTCACGAGAGCTCCTCGATCTGTCGGGTCAGCCAGGAGCGCTCCCAGAAGTTGGTCGCCTGCTCCAGCAGCTGTCGGTGGGCGTCGAGCAACACGGCTCGGGCGTCAGGGCGGTCGCCGACGATCTCGGCGAGGTGGATCGCCGGCAGCACGTCACCCGCGTCGAGCCGTTCCCGGGCACGTCGCAGGATCGCCTCCGCCCCGGCCAGGGCGACCAGGTCGTCGTGCACGGACTCGGGGCCGACCGGGTAGAGCTCGGTGGTCGAGGAGTGGTGGAACCACCCGGCGTAGTTCTCCCAGATGGCGCGGACGTTCCAGGAGACCTTGCCGTAGCCCTCGCCGACGTCGAGGTCCTCGGGGAGCCGGATCGTCGCCATCAGGGTCCGGACGTCGGTGCCGGCGTTCATGCCGCGCACCGTCTCGTCGTGGACGTGCCGGACCGCGTCGCGCAGCCGGCCGAGCTCCACGTCGATCAGCTCCGCCCCGTGGACCGGGTCGAAGTGACCGGTCACCAGGGTCTCCACGCCGAGCGCCCGGACCGTCTCGATCGTGTCGATCACGGTGAGGGCGTCGCGGTAGCGGTCGCCGCGGATCGTGACCAGGTTCGGGACGTGCGCGAACAACGGACCGAAGGTGTTCCCGGAGAAGCAGATCCGTTCCTCGGGCAACCAGACCACCAACGAGTCGGTGGTCTCACCGCCCGGGACCGCGATCAGCTCGAGGCGGCGGCCGCCGACTTCCAGGGTGAGTCGGTCCTCGACGACCACCGTCGGACTCGGCGAGCCCTGGGCCTGGGTGGCGTCGGGGAAGCGCTCCGTGGTCGCTCGCATCCCGGCCAGGACCCGGTCCATGAAGGCGAACGCGGAGTTGTTGACCCGGAAGCTCGCCAGCCGCTCGTTGTCGTCGCGCCAGGTCTTCCACGCCGCCTGGGCGACGACGTCGGTGCCGGCGTCGCAGAAGTGCCCGATGCCGCCGACGTGGTCGTAGTGACCCTGGGTGAGGATCACGTAACGGATCGGGGAGTCGTCGACCTCGTCGTACAGGGCCCGGTGGACGGGACCCTCGAAGCCCATTCCGGTGTTGATCACGACCCGGCCCTCGGTGGTGGTGATCAGGTAGGAGTTCGACAACCCCGGGGACATCCAGATCCCCGGGGCGATCTCGGTGGCGTGCTCGGCGCCCGCCGGTGCGAGCTGGTCCGCGCCGGGGCGGGTCCGCCAGATCCCGTGGCCGGTCACGGCGCTCCGTCCGGGTCGCCCATCGTGATCAGCACCTTGCCGCACTCCTTGGAGCTCTGCAGCAGGGCCAGCGCTTCGCCGAAGTCGGCGACGCCGTACCGGTGGGTGACCATCGCCGAGAGGTCCCGGCGGGCCAGCAGCTCCAGGGCCGACTCGAACCGGGCGGGGTACTCCATCGAGCCGCGGATCGTGAGCTGCTTCATCATCACCGCCAGCAGGCTGACCGGGACGTCGTCGTTGTGGACGGCGACCACCGAGATCCGCGATCCCGGCTTGGCGTTCGCCACGATCTCCTGCACCACCGGTCCGACAGCGGTGGCTTCGATGAACGCGTCAGTGCCGGGTGTCGGGCCGAGCATGGTCGGCACGCTCCCGTGCAGCTCGCGCAGCCGCTCCCAGACGTTCTCGCCGGTCGGGTCGAGGCTCACGCTCGCGCCGAGCTCGATGGCCAGCTCGCGACGTCGCGCCGACGGGTCGACCGCGACCAGGCGGGAGACCCCGCGGTCGGCCAAGGTGGCGATCGCCGCCAGCCCGACCGGTCCGCAGCCGAAGACCGCGACCGCGTCGTCGGTGCCGACCTCGGCCTGGTCGACGGCGTTCATCCCGACCGCGAGCGGCTCGGCGAGGGCGGCGGTGACCAGGTCGATCCCGTCCGGGACCGCGTACAGACGGACGTCGGCCTCCTGCACCAGCAGTTGCGGCGCGAGGCCGCCGTGCTCGGTCCCGCAGCCGATCCGGCCCAGCTCGTCGTTGCCCGGCAGCACCACCACCCGGTCGCCCACGGCGTACCGGGTGACCTCGGCACCGACCTCGACCACGGTGCCGGCCAGCTCGTGCCCGATCGGCATCGGGGAGCCGTCCGGCGTGAACGGTCCCATCTTCACAAACGTCAGGTCGGAACCGCAGATCCCGCACGCGGCCACCTGCACCACCGCGTCGCGGGGCCCCGCGGTGGGTTCGGGGACCTCGTCGACCCGGACGTCGCCGACGGCGTGGATACGGACCTGCTTCATAGCGTCTCCTCGTTGATGCCGAACCGGTCGGTGTAGAACGCGTAGCGCTCGCGGAGCGCGGCCGGGTCGACGCCGAAGTCGCCGGCCAGGTCGTAGACGACGCGGCCGTGCTTGCCGCGCGGGTTCGCGTCCAGGTAGGCCTGCAGCTCGCGCCGGGCCCGCGAGGTCAGCTCGACCCCGGCCCGTTCGTAGAAGGCCGCGACGACGGCGAGGTCGTCCTTCATGCTCTGCCCGTTGAATGCCTCGTCGAACCGGACGTCGATGCTCTGCGCCGCGGGCACCAGGTCGCGGTCCCGGACGCAGGCGGTGAGCAACCGCTCGATCCGGTCCGCCCAGTAGGCCGCGAGCCCCGGGGCGTCGACATCGGTACGCCGGATCCGGTCGCCGTAGGCGAGCATCGTGATCGCCGACTGCAGCACTGCGACCGGGTCGCGGTGGGTGAAGGCGACCGTCGCGTCCGGGAAGGTCCGCGTCAGCGGCCCGAGCTGCTCCAGGTGCTGGGGTGACTTCAGCACCCAGTGCCGGGGGCCGCGCAGGAACGTCAGGGCCTGCAGCACCGTGCGCAGGTAGGCGTAGTGCGCGTCCTGGTCGAAGCCGAGGTACGCGTCGCGCCAGCCGGGGACGCGGGCGTGCCACTCGAGCGTGTAGGAGGCGAAGTCCAGGTCGAGCAGCTCGACCTCCTCCTCGATCGCTGCCGGGAACCGGTCGTGCATCGCCTTGGTCAGCGGCGCGATCGACTGCTCCGAGGCATGCTCGGCGGCGATCCGGAGGAAGCGCGGATCGACGCCGTCGACGCCCGGGCCCTCACCGGGGCGCGGGAACGGTTCCTGGCTCTCCCAGTAGGGGAGCGCCCGGCGCCGGGAGTCGGAGGCGATCAGGTTGACCAGGTGGGTGGTCCCCGAGCGGGGGAGGCCGACCACGATCAGGGGTGCGCTGATCGCGATGTCGTGGATCTCGGGGTGACGGCGCAGCAGGTCGTTCAGCAGGGCACGGCTGGCCAGCAGCCGGGTCACCCGGTTGCGCTGGACGAGGAGGCCCAGGCTGCTCAGCCCGGTGTCGTCGGTGACGGCCGTCAGGTAGTGGCCGAGGCGCTGCCGGTACTCCGGATCGCCGAAGTCGCTGCTGCCGGCCAGATCGGCGGCCGCGGTGTGCAGGGCGTCGGCGCTGAGGTCGATGTCGAGCGAGTCGGTGTAGGCGAGCACGCCCTGCTGCTCGGGGGTGAGGACCGGCGAGGCGAGGTCGTCGATCCGGATCGGCGCGGGCACGCTGGGCATCCTTGCAGACCGGTCAGGCCAGTCGTGCCGCCAGCCGCTTCGCGT
The DNA here is from genome assembly GCA_041618295.1 of Marmoricola sp. GTDB lineage: Bacteria > Actinomycetota > Actinomycetes > Propionibacteriales > Nocardioidaceae > Marmoricola. Next base: position 18,719 of record JBFJNH010000035.1, on the reverse strand, counting down.
TCATGTAGGCGATCGACTCGATCGAGATCATCGGGTTCACCCCCGACGCGGTCGGGAAGCAGGAGGCGTCGGCGACCACGAGGTCCTTGACCTCCCAGGTCTCGCCGTCCGGGTTCAGTGCGGAGATCTCCGTGGAACCGCCCATCCGGGCGCTGCCCATGATGTGCAGCGCGGCCAGCGCCAGCTTCGCCGGAGCAGCGCCCTCCCGGCGTACCTGCGCCATGAACGACTCCCGGGTGCCCTGTTTGCCCGGCTGGTAGCCCATCGTCCGGTGGTGGGTGGTGTAGATCTGGGTCGCGCCGGCCGCCTCGCCGATCTGCGCCGCCAGGTCGAAGCCGCGCATCAGGTGCTCGGTGTCGACGGGGGAGAGGGTGTAGCTGGCCACCGGCTCGCCGTCTTTGCCGACCTTCACGGTCCCTCCGGGGCCCTTGTCCCGGACGATGATGGCGACGCCGAGCATGTGCTTGAGGTCCTGCATCCTCTCCAGGTGCTGCGCGCCGCCGCGCCAGTTGACGAAGCCGGATCCGAAGGCCGGCGTCAGCGGCGCGGTCTCGAACAGGACGCCGTACCCCTCGCCGTCGAGGTCGGTCCAGGTGTTGACGTACCGGGCCTGCGTCGCCCCCTCCCAGGGGTTGACCAGGTCCGGGACCCGCGCCCAGAGCGCGGTGGCGGGGTGCAGCCGCAGGTGCTTGCCGATGTTGGCGTTGCGCAGGCCGGAGCGGAGCAGCAGCGCCGGGGTCTGGATGGCGCCGGCGGCCACGACCACCGCCCGCGACTTCACGGTCAGGACCTTGCCGTCCGCGGAGACGGCGGTGACCCCGACCGCGCGGCCGTTCTGGACCGTCACGGTGCGGGCCCGGGCGCCGACGTAGATCCGGGCCCCGTTCTCCGCGGCGTCCGCGATCCAGGTCTTGGTGACCGACTGCTTCGCGCCGATCCGGCAGCCCATCCCGCAGCGGCCGCACTCGATGCCCTGGTCGCACCCGATCACGTTGCGCGGCATCGCGTCGACGTTCCACCCGAGCGCCTGGGCGCCGCGCTCGAGCACCTGGTCGCGGACGCCGGCGCCGGTGTGGTCCCGGTTCACCCCCAGGCGGGCGTTGACCGCGTTCAGGGCGTCGTCGTACTCGGAGGTGGTGAACTGGGGGGTGCCCAGGGCGGCCCACTCGGCTCGGACGTGGTCCGGGGTCGGGAAGGAGGTCGTGTAGTTGACCACCGTGCCGCCACCGAGGCCGCGGCCCGCGACCAGCTGGACCTGGCCCTCCGAGGTGACGCCGGGGGCACCGGCGTACAGCTGGCTGAAGCCGGTGCGCTCGCTGCCGTCGAAGTCGCGGTCGTCGTGGTACTCGCCCGCCTCGAGGATCACCACGTCCAATCCGGCTTCCGCCAGCACCCCGGCGGCGGTACCGCCGCCGGCCCCGGAGCCGACCACTACGACGTCGCAGACGATCGTCTCGTCCTGGGTGACGTGCTCCGGCTTGAGCACCGGGTCGGGGGCGTCGGGGAGCGGTCCCGGCGGCCCGGCGTACCCGAGGCTCTCCCAGAGCGCGGGTCCGCCGGTGATGTAGTACGGCGCCAGCGCGGCACCCTTGAGGGCCGCGAACAGGGCGCGCTTGGCCGCGAGCCGGGAGTCCGAGAGCGCGAGCAGCACCCGTTCGCGTCCGGCCTGGTCGAGGCGGGAGAACCTCCGCGGGCGTCCGGTGAGCAGGAAGCCGAGCAGCCGGGTGTCCCAGAGGTTCAGCAGCATCCGGAGCTGGTTCAGCTCCGCCTCGCGGGGGTTGGTCCCGGCGAGCTCGAGCGCGAACTCGGGGGCGCCGACCGCGCTGGCCGGAGGGATGGCGGCGCCGTCGCCGGGGGCGAAGGTGTCGCTGATCAGGCGCAGGGCCGCGAGGTGCCGATCGGTGAACGTCATGCCGGGACGCTACTGCCGCGTGTCCGGGGAGGGAAGCAACCGACCACGCCGGGCGCGCTCTGCCCTAGGGTGGCCCCGATGAGCGAGACGGTGAACGACACCCAGCGACGACGCGGCCCCCGGGTCGACGTCGACGTGCCGTCCGTCCTGCTCGACACGGCCGAGGAGCTGTTCGGCGTCAACGGGGTCGACAACGTGTCGATGCGCTCGGTGGCCCGTGAGGCCGGCGTGGCACCGGCGGCGCTGACTCATCACTTCCCGACGAAGCGGGCGCTGACCGAGGCCGTCGTCCACCGCCGCGGTGGTCGTGTCGGCGCCGGCGTCCGGACCCGGCTGGCCGCACTCAACGGCAGGACGCCGTTGACCACCCGGGACCTGGTGGACGCAGTCCTGACCCCGTTCGTCGAGGAGATCAACCGCGACCCCGCCAACGGGGTCCGGTGGCTGCGCATCGTGATGACTCTCGCCCTCCAAGGTGACGACATCATCGCCGCTGAGGTGGCCGGCGAAGGGGTCGACGACATCGCGGACCTGTTCATCGCGGCGGCCAGCGCCGTCCCGGCGATGAACGGGGGAGCGGTCGAGCTCCGGTCGCCGATCGCGATGTTCTCGATGCTGACGTCGTTGGCTGCGGCGGACCTCGGTGGCTACGGCCGCCCGGTCTCGGCTAGCGGTCTCGACCCCGAGTTCGTCGAGCAGCTCGCCGTGTTCACCAGCAGCGGACTCGCTGCCGGCGAACACGGCTGAGGCGGCTCAGCTCAGCCGGACCTTCATCTCCTTGATGCCGTTGATCCAGCTGTGGCGCAGGCGGACCGGGTCGCCGAGGCGCTCGATCTTGGTGCACTGGTCGGCGAGCTCGTTGAAGATCAGGTTCATCTCGACCCGGGCCAGGTTGGCGCCGATGCAGTAGTGCGCACCGTGTCCGCCGAAGGCCAGGTGCGGGTTGGGGTCGCGGGTGATGTCGAAGGTGTACGGGTCGGTGAAGACCTCGTCGTCGTGGTTGCCCGAGGCGTAGAAGAGGCCGACCCGCTGACCCGCCTTGATCAGCTGTCCGCCGACCTCGACGTCGTTGATGGCCGTGCGCTGGAACACGTTGACCGGGGTCGCCCACCGGGTGACCTCGTCGACCATCGTCGAGGGCCGGTCCTTGACCCACTTCTCCCACTGCTCGGGGTTGTCGAGGAAGGCGTTCATGCCGTGGGTGATCGCGTTGCGGGTGGTCTCGTTGCCCGCGACGGTCAGGATGATCACGAAGTAGCCGAACTCGTCGTCGGTGAGGCCGCGGCCGTCCTTGTCGGCGGTGATCAGCTTGGTGACGATGTCGTCGCGCGGGTTCTCCTTGCGGTCCGCTGCCATGGTCATCGCGTAGGCGAGGATCTCGGCGGCCGCGACGTCGGACTGGCCCTCGAACTCGGGGTCCTCGCCGGCAAGCATCATGTTGGACCAGTCGAAGAGCTTCTTGCGGTCCTCCTGCGGTACGCCGAGGAGGTCGGCGATCGCCTGGAGCGGGAGCTCGGCGGCGACGTCGGTGACGAAGTCGACCTCGCCCTTGGCGAGCGCGTCGGCGACGATCCGGTGCGCCCGGTCCTTGAGGCCGTCCTCGAGCGCCATGATCGAGCGCGGCGTGAAGCCGCGGCTGATGATCTGGCGGGTGGCGGTGTGCTCCGGCTCGTCCTGGTTGAGCAGCATCACCCGCTGGAACTCGATCATCTCGCGCTGCATCCCCTCCGGGAACCGGATGATCGCGGAGTTCTCGGCGCTGGAGAAGTTCTTGCTGTCCTTGGAGACCCGGGACACGTCGGCGTGCCGGGAGATCGCCCAGTAGCCGGTGCCGCCTTCCATGCCGTCGCGCGAGGACTGCGGCTGCTCGACCCAGTGCACCGGGGAGGTCTGCCGGGCGATCGCGTGCTCGGTGAGGGGAACGCCGGCCAGCATGGTGTCCGGGTCGGTGAAGTCGAAGCCCTCGGGCAGTTCGGTCATGGTCATCTGAGGAGAGTCCTTTTCTCGACGCTGAGACGCTATTTGACCAGGCGAGCAAATAGCCGCTACTAGTCAACCACAAGCCTGGTCGCGACGGAATGGTTTGGGGGGTCTCGGGACCTTCGGTCCCGCGTCGTACGGCGTACACCTGGCTATGCTCCGGCGGGTGACCACGACGGGTGCCTCGAGCCAATCCTCCGGGCACCGGCCGAACCGGCGCGGCAGCCAGACCCGGCAGAACATGCTGGAGGCGGCGCTGCGAGCCCTGGCCACCGGGGACCCGAACGCGGTCTCGGCCAACCACATCGCCAAGCAGGTCGGCGTGACCTGGGGTGCGGTGAAGTACCAGTTCGGCGACGTCGACGACTTCTGGGCCGCGGTCCTGGGTTTCATCGGGGAGCGGCGCGGACAGCTCGACCTGCGCAGCGACGCGGACGCGGGGCTGGAGGAGCGGGTCGGGCAGATCGTCGACCTGCTCTGGCGGGGGCTCGACCACTCCGATGCCCGGGCGATGGACACGCTGCGCAGCGCCCTGCCCCGCGAGCGCGAGGAGCTCGAGCGCTCGTTCCCGAAGACCGCGGCCGAGCTGGCGGCCTGGCAGGACGGGTGGGTCGAGGCCTGCCAGCAGGCGTTCGCCGACCTGGACGTCGACCCGGTCCGGGTCCGCGAGATGGCCGCGATGATCCCCGGTGCGATGCAGGGCCTGACCGCCGAGCGGCACCTGAGTACCTACTCCAACATGGACGACGCGAAGCGTGGACTGCGCAACGCGATCGCGGCGTACTTGAGCAGCTAGCCGTTGAGCGGCCGCAGTACGTCGGCGGCGAATCGCTCCATCCCGTCGAGCTTCTGCTCCAGGGTGGCCTTGCGGCCGTAGTAGTACATCCAGGGCTGGGTCATCACGTCGGTGACCCCGCCGGCCTCGGCGCGGGCGAAGTCGGCGGGTACCAGCGCGTCGTTGAGGGCGGCGACCACGCTCGCCGGTTCGGTCACCCCGATCTCGGAGCGGAGCGTCCGCAGTCGGGTCGCCCAGTCGATCGCCTCGTCGGTGGAGCAGATGTCGCCGATCCACCCGTCGTTGCGGGCAGCGCGGCGCAGCGCCACCTCGGACATGCCGCCGACCAGGATCGGGACCCGGGCGGTCGGGCGCGGGCTCATCGTCAGACGCGGAGTCGGGTACAGCGGGCCGTCGGAGCTCGCCCACTCCTCTTCCCAGAGCGTGCGCAGCAGGGCGAGGCCCTCGTCGGTCGCCCGCCCGCGGGTGCCGAAGTCCTGGCCGAGCAGGTCGAACTCCTCGCGGCACCAGCCGACCCCGACGCCGAGACGGACCCGGTTGCCGGAGAGGACGGCAGCGGTTCCGACGGACTTCGCGACCTGGTACGGGCTCCGCAGTGCGGCGACGTAGATCGAGGTGAAGAAGGTGAGTCGCTTCGTGACCGCGGCGAGCGACGCCGAGAGCACCCACGGGTCCGGCCACTCGCAGGTGGCGTCCCACCGCCGGGAGCCGTCCGCCTCGTACGGGTACGGCGTCTCGAGCGTCTCCAGGTCGACGACGTGGTCGGCGATGGCCAGGCTCGCGTAGCCGAGCTCGTCGGCGGCGATCGCGAGCGGACGGAGCTCCTCGGTCGGGACGAAGGCGCCGACGATCGCGAAGTCCACAGAGGTCTCCTGGGGCTAGGGGGTTCCAGGCTACCTTTTCATAGAACCCTCTTTGAAAAGTCTTGATGCCGCGAAGCCGGTGTGCAAACCTCACCCCATGGCTCTCCTCGGCTCCGATCCCTACCCCTCGACCTCCGGCCGTTCGGTGCGGGTCTTCCAGGTCGCCACCGGCAACGTGGGTGCCGAGATGATCGGTCGGATCCAGCGGCACCCGGACCTCGAGCTGGTCGGGTTGCACTGCTACACCGCCGAGAAGATCGGTCGTGACGCCGGCGAGCTGGCCGGCGGGGAGCCGGTCGGTGTCCTCGCCACCGGGACCGTCGAGGAGATCATCGAGGCCCGGCCCGACGTCCTCACCTTCCACGGGGTCTGGCCCGACGTCGCGCTCTACGAGCGGGTTCTCGAAGCCGGCATCGACATCGTCACCACCGCCGACTTCGTCACCGGGCACCACCGCGACGCCAACCACCGGCTCGCCGACGGGCGGACCGAGTCCGAGGTGATCGCCGCGGCGTGCGCCCGTGGCGGGTCCACCTTCTACGGCACCGGGATGAACCCGGGCCTGGCCCAGATCCTCACCATCGTGCACTCCGCCGACGTGGCCGACATCGAGAAGGTCACCTGCATCGAGTCCGTCGACGTCTCCTGCCACCACTCGGTGGAGACCTGGAAGAATTGCGGCTTCGGCTTCCCCGCCGACGACCCCGAACAGGTCCGCAAGCTCGAGCTCGGCTGCCGGGTCTTCGGTGACGGGGTCTACCTGATGGCCGACGCCCTGGGCATCGAGCTGGACAGCGTCGACTTCGAGTGCGAGCTCGGCGCCTGCACCGAGGACGTCGACCTCGGGTGGTACCAGCTCCCGAAGGGTTCGGTCGGCGGTGCCAAGTTCGCCTACGTCGGCAAGGTCGACGGGGTGCCCCGGGTCGAGCTCGGCCTGGAGTGGCAGATGACGCCCAAGACCGAGCCGAAGTGGGACGTGCAGGGCTGCTACATCACCCGGATCGACGGCGACCCGATCGTCTACTCCAAGCACATGATCATCCCCAAGCCGGGGACGCCGTTCGACGCCGAGGCGTTCGCCTCGATCGGGATGACGGTCACCGGGTTGCCGGCCCTCAACGCGATCCGCGCCGTGGTCGAGGCACCGCCGGGGATCGTCACCAGCGCCGACCTGCCGCTCCGGGCCTTTGCCGGGCGTTTCGGTGCCTGACTACCCGCACCTGCTCCGCCCCGGGCGGATCGGCTCGATGGAGCTGCGCAACCGGCTGGTGATGTCGCCGATGGAGACGATGTACGGCACCCCCGACGGGTTGCCCTCGGAGCGCACGGTCGCCTACTTCGCGGCGCGCGCCGCCGGCGGGGTCGGGCTGATCACCGTGGGTGCTACGGGGATCGACCACCAGCACCCGGAGACCCCCGGCGGACTCCACCTCGGCACCGACGCCTCGGTCGCGGCGCACCGCCGGCTGGTCGAGGCGGTGCACGAGCACGGCGCGAAGATCCAGCCCCAGATCGTGCACGCCGGCCCGGACGGGCTCGGTCCCGAGATGCACGCGGTGACCTCGATCGGCCCGTCGGTGATTCCGTCGTACCTGACCGGTCGTCCTTCGGCGGAGATCACCACGGAGCAGTTCAGCGCCGTCCTGGACCTCTACAAGGCGGCGGTCCGCCGCGCCCGCGAGGCCGGGTACGACGGCATCGAGCTGCACGCCGCGCACGGCTACATGCTGCTCGGCTCGTTCCTCGCGCCGCAACGCAACCGGCGTACCGACGACTACCGCGGCGACACCGTCCAGGGCCGGCTGCGGGCTGTGCTGGAGGCGCTCGCCGCGATCCGCTCCGAGGTCGGCGCCGACTTCCCGGTCACCCTGCGGATCTCCGGGTTCGAACGCGTCGCGGGCGGTCGGCCGATGTACGAGACCGCCCAGGTCGCCCCGACCCTGGTCGCTGCCGGGGTCGACGCCTTCCACGTCAGCGGCGGCGTGATCGACCGGCTGGTCAGCAAGATGGTCAACGGCTCCGACGACGGCGACGGGCTGAACGTCGGCGCTGCCGCGGCGGTCAAGCAGGTCGTCGACGTCCCGGTGATCGCGGTCGGCCGGTTGCACGACCCGGCGCTCGCCGAGCAGGTCCTCGCGGACGGTCGTGCGGACTTCGTTGCGATGGGCCGCCCCTTGCTCGCCGATCCCGACCTGCCGACCAAGCTCCGCACCGGAGCCCGGGTCCGACGCTGCATCTCCTGCGAGAACTGCATCGATTCCCTCGAGCAGCGCTTCTCGGTCGACTGCGCGGTGAACCCGCGCACCGGCAAGGAGCTCGACCTTCCTCTGGGTCCGACCCGCGCACGACGGCACCTGGTCGTGGTCGGGGGCGGTCCCGGCGGGATGGAGGCAGCCCGGGTCGCTGCCGCTGCCGGGCACCGGGTGACCCTGCTGGAAGCCGAGGCAGAGCTCGGCGGGGCATTCCGCTGGGCATGTGCGGTCCACCCCGACAACAGGCCGTTCCTGGAGTTCCTGCGCGCCGAGGTCGCGGACGCGGGTGTCGAGGTCCGGCTCGGGCTGCGGGCCAGCGCGGACGACGTGGCCGACCTGGCGCCGGACGCCGTGGTCGTGGCGACCGGCGGTCAGGTCGAACAGGGGTCGGTGTCGGGGGTCGACCTGCGGGACCTGCTCCGCGGCGACGCGCCCCGGCCCGGCCGTCGGGTCGCGATCGTCGGCGGCGACCTCCGCGCGGTCGCTGCCGCGGTCCACCTCGCCGAGCAGGGCCACCTGGTCACGGTCCTCGCGCCGGGCGGTGAGCTCGCACCCGAGATCGGGTGGAAGCGGAAGACCGAGGAGATGAACCGGCTGGACCGTCTCGGCGTCACGGTGCACGTCGGCGCCGAGGTCGAGCGCCTGGTGCCGCAGGGCCTCCGCTTCGTGCCGTACGGCGGCACCCCCCGGCTGCTGGAGGCGGACGCGGTGGTCAGCGCCGGCGAGGTCCGACCCGACCTGACCCTGTCCGACGCGGTGCGTGAGAGGCTCCCCGGGATCCCGGTGACCGCGATCGGCGACGCGACCGGCCTCGGCCTGGTCCGCAAAGCCACCGACGACGCCGCGCATGCCGTGGCCCGACTCGAGACGAGCTCATGAAACCCGTGTTCCAGCAGGTAGACCTGACCAACGCCGAGGTCGACGTCCTGGAGGCGCGGTACGGCCCGTTGGCGAGCGCGCTGCGGATGCTCGTCGACGCCACCATCCGCACCCAGGCGGACGACGCGGTCGTCGCCGAGGCGCTGGCTGCGGTCGAGCACGCGACCGCGCTGCTGACGCCGACGATGATCGAGGGCCCTTCCGGCGTCCACTACAACGAGACCGGCCGCAGCTGGAGCTGGGGCAACGCGGCGATCGGGCTGCGCAACGCGGTCGCCCCGCCGATGGACGTCGTCCACCTCTCGACCGACGAGACCCGGGCCGAGGTTCACCTCGGAGCGGCGTACGAAGGTCCGCCGGGGATGGTGCACGGGGGAGTGAGCGCGCTGCTGCTCGACCACCTGATGGGGGTCACCGCGAGCCGGATGACCCAGGTGACCTTCACCGGGACCCTCACCTTGCGCTACCTGAACCCGTTGCCGCTCGGCGACGTCGTCGTGGAGGGGCACGTCTCCGGGGCCGAGGGGCGGAAGGTCTTCGTCAAGGCCACGATCGCCGGCGCGCAGGGCGTCGCGATCGAGGCCGACGGGATCTTCATCGTCCCGAGCTGGTCGGTCTGATCGGGGTCGATCCGGGGGACCTCTGACCTACAGCCCGTAGACGGAGACCTCGGTCGCCTTCACGGTGAAGGTCACCGCGAGCCCCGGTGCCAGGTCCAGGTCGGCCGCGGCGTACGGCGTGACGTCGGCGCTCAACCCGTCGCCGCGGACCCGGACGAGCTCGCCGGACGGCTCCAGGTCGCTGATCCGGACGGCGAAGGTGTTCCGGGGGCTGCCGCTGGTCGACTCCCGGTAGACCGCGACCGCGTGCGGCCGGAAGGTCGCGACCACCGGCGCTCCGGGTTCCGGTGCCGGCCCGGCGGCCAGCCCGTAGACCGAGGTCCCGTCCTCGAGGCGGACGTGGTCGCCCGCCCAGGTACCGGTCAGCAGGTTGAGACCGGCCAGCTCGGCTGCGAAGGCGCTCCGCGGTCGGGCGAGCACCTCGCGGCAGGGCCCGTCCTCGACCACCCGGCCCTCGTCCAGCACGATCACCCGGTCCGCGAGGAGCAGGGCGTCCAGGACGTCGTGGGTGACCAGGACGGCGGTGCGGTCGGCCAGCACCCGGCGGAGCATTTGCCGCAGCGCGGGGCGGACGCTCACGTCGAGGGCCGCCATCGGCTCGTCGAAGAGGAACAGGCGTGGGTCCGCAGCGAGCGCCCGCGCTACCGCCACCCGCTGCGCCTGGCCTCCGGAGAGCTCGGTGGCGCGTCGGTCGGCCAGGTCGGGGGCCTCGACCTCGGCGAGCCAACGGTCGGCGCCCCGGTACGCCTCGCCGCGGGGGAGCCCGGAGCTGCGCGGACCGAACGCGACGTTCTCGCGGACGCTGAGGTGCGGGAAGAGCAGCGGCTCCTGGGCGAGCAGGGCGATGCCGCGCCGGTGCGGTGGCACGGCGACGCGCCGGGCGGTGTCGGTCAGCGGGCGGCCGTCGAGGACCACCCGCCCGTGGTCGGGCCGGAGCTGTCCGGCGGCGACGTCGAGGGCGGTCGACTTGCCGGCGCCGTTCCGGCCGAGCAGCGCAACCGTCTCCCCGGTCGCGACCTCGAACGTCACGTCGAGGCCGCGGTCGGCCACGGTGGCGGCGAGCTCCAGGGTCATCGCGCGGCCCGATCCGGTCGGACCACGGCGATCACCAGGACGGCGACGGCGACGAGTACCAGGGCCAGGGCGACGGCGGCGTCGGGGTCACCTTCGCGCTGGAGGTAGATCTCCGACGGCAGTGTCCGGGTCACGCCCTGGAGGCTGCCGGCGAAGGTGATCGTGGCGCCGAACTCGCCGAGCGCTCGGGCGAAGGAGAGCACCGCTCCGGCGAGCAGTCCGGGCAGGACCAGCGGCAGGGTGACCCGGCGGAAGACCGTCGTGGGCCCGGCCCCCAAGGAGGCTGCGACGGTCTCGTAGCGGTGCCCGGCGGTCCGGAGCGCACCCTCGAGGCTGAGCACCAGGAACGGCAGCGCCACGAAGGTCTGGGCGAGCACGACGGCCAGCGTCGAGAACGCGATCCGAATGTCGAGCACCTCCAGGGTGCTGCCCAGCAGGCCGCGGCGTCCGAAGGTGTAGAGCAGCGCGAGGCCGCCGACCACCGGGGGCAGCACCAGGGGAAGCAGCACCAGCGAACGGAGCAGGCCCTGGCCCGGGAACCGGGTCCGGGCGAGTACCAGGGCCATCGGTACGCCGACCAGGACGCACAGCAGCGTGCTGGCGGACGCGGTCCGCAGGCTGAGCCAGAGCGCGTCCGTGGAGGCGTCGGAGGTGATCAGGCTGCCGAAGTCGGCCCAGTTCACCTGGGCGACCAGGGCAACCAGGGGCAGCAGGACGAAGGCGACCCCGAGCAGTGCGGGCAGGTAGACCCAGCGGGGGAGCAGGGTCATCGCAGGACCCCGAACCCGGCGGCGGCCAGGAGCGCCTGGCCGGCGGGGCCGGTGAGCAGGTCGAGGAAGTCCGCCGCCAGGGCCTGCTGGTCGCCGTCGGTCAGGGGGACCGCGGCGTACTGGTTCACGGCGGCGGCGGACTCGGGGAAGGTGATCGCCTGGACGGAGTCGCCGGCCGCGCGGACGTCGGTGACGTAGACGAGGCCGGCGTCGGCTTCCCCGGCGAGGACCTTGGCGAGCACGTCCTTGACGTTCTGCTCCTCGCTGACCGGGCGCAGGTCCAGGGCTGCCGCGGCGGCGACCTTCTCCGCGGCGGCGCCGCACGGCACCGCCGGCGCGCAGACCACCAGGGCGACGTCCTCGCCGGCCAGGTCGTCCAGGTCGGTGATCCGTGCCGGGTTGTCGGAGGGGGTGACGATCGTCAGGGTGTTCGTGGCGAACGGCGTGGGGGCCTCGGTGGTGAGGTCGGCGTCGGTGACCCGGGCCATGGTGGCGGCGTCGGCGGCGGCGAAGACGTCGGCGGGGGCGCCCTCGACGACCTGGGCAGCGAGGTCGGAGGAACCGCCGAAGCTGAACCGGACCGAGACTCCCGGGTGCGCGTCCTCGAACTGCTCGCCGAGCGCGGTGAAGACCTCGGTCAGGGAGGCGGCAGCGAAGACGGTGAGGGTCGGGGACGTGGGGGTGCCGCACCCGGCGAGAGGGAGCGCCAACGCGACGGCGGTGAGGACAGCAGCGGCCCGGTGCGGTTTCATCTCCCCACAATGACATGCAGATCCGCGGATGCGAGAGTGTCAGGCGGTTTTCGTCCGAGAATGCGAGTGAATCCAGGTCGGAGACCCGCACTTGAGGAGGGGTGTGATCTCCCGGAACCGCCCCTGCGCGGAAACTGAAACGCGTTACAGTTTCGGCATGGTGAACAACGTCTTCGAGCCCGCCGACCTGGGTCCGATCCGGCTCCGCAACCGGACCGTCAAAGCGGCCACCTTCGAGGGGCGCACCCCGCACGGGCTGGTCACCGACGAGCTGATCGACTACCACCTGGCGCCCGCTCGCGGCGGCGTCGGTCTGACCACCGTCGCCTACCTGGCGGTGGCACCCGAGGGTCGTACCCAGAAGGAGGTCATCGTCGTCAACGACGCGTCGGCCCCGGGGCTGGCCCGGATGGTCGACGCGATCCACGAGACCGGCGCCAAGATCGGCGGCCAGCTCGGCCACGCCGGCCCGGTGGCCAACGGCCGCTCCAACGGGGTTCGGGCGCTGGCGGCCTCGAAGATGCCCTCGCCGCTGTCGATGCAGATGATCGGCTCGGCGACCGAGGCCGACATCACCCGGATCACCGGCGACTACGTCCGGACCGCGCGGATCATGAAGGCCGCCGGTTTCGACGTCCTCGAGATCCACATGGCCCACGGCTACCTGCTCAGCTCGTTCCTCGCCCCCGGGCAGAACCGTCGCAAGGACGGCTGGGGCGGGTCGCTGGAGAACCGCGCGAAGTTCGCCCGCCAGGTCGCCCGCGCCGTCCGCGAGGAAGTCGGCGGCGACGTCGCCGTCACCGCGAAGATCGGGATGACCGAGGGGTCGCCGGTCGGGTTCTCGATGCCCGAGAGCGTGGAGTTCGCCCAGATGCTGGAGGCCGACGGGTACCTCGACGCCCTCGAGCTCAGCGCCGGCAGCTCGCTGCTCAACCCGATGTACCTGTTCCGCGGGGACGTCCCGCTGAAGGAGTTCGCAGCCAGCATGCCGCCGGCCGTCCGACTCGGGCTGAAGACCCCGATCGGCAAGAAGTTCTTCAAGGCCTACCCGTTCGAGGAGGCCTACCTCCGGGAGAAGGCGCTCGTCTTCCGCGGGGCCGTCTCGATGCCGCTGATCATGCTCGGCGGCATCAACGAGAAGGCCACCATGGACCGCGCCATGGAGGAGGGCTTCGAGTTCGTCGCCATGGGGCGGGCGCTGCTCCGCGAACCCGACCTGGTCAACCGGCTCCGAGCCGGGGAGGCGACCGCGGGTGTCTGCATCCACTGCAACCAGTGCATGCCGACGATCTACACCGGTACCCGGTGCACGGAGATCGCTGGCGTCTAGGGTCGTTCCATGACCTACGAGTACGACCGCGACACCCGGATCAGTGCGCTCGGCGACGGCCTGCACGCCGCCCACCTCGCCCCCGGCTGGGTCGTGGGCGGCGGAGTGAACGGCGGGTACCTGCTCGCGATCATCGGCAAGGCGGTCGCCGCCGAGCTCGAGGCCCGTACACCCGAGAAGGCTCACCAGGACCCGTTCTCGGTCAGCGCGCACTTCCTCAGCGCCGCGACCCCGGGCCCGGCGTACGTCGAGACCACGGTGATCCGCTCCGGAGGTCGGTTCTCCACGGTCGAGGCCACCCTGGTCCAGGACGTCGAGGGGACCCGGGTGCCGCGGATCGCGGCGATGGCGACGTACGGCGACCTGGACCGCGCCCACGACGAGAAGAGCGATGCCGAGGCCGCCGCGCTCGGACTCGCCCTCGCGCCGCCCGTGCTCCCGCCCGTCGAGGAGTGCCTGCTCTCCAGCGACGCCCCGCCCGAGGTCATCGCGATCGCGCCGCTGCTGCAGCGCTTCGGTACCCGGTTCGACCCGGCGACGGCGATGTGGGCGCTGGGGGAGCCGAGCGGGAAGGGCGTGATCCAGGGGTGGTTCAAGCTCGCCGACGACTGCCCGATCGACGCGGTCGGGCTGCTGATGGTCGTGGACGCGCTGCCGCCGGTGACCTTCGACCTGGGCCTGTTCGGCTGGGCGCCCACCCTGGAGCTGACCGCGCACGTCCGGGCCACGCCCGCCCCCGGCTGGTTGGTCGTCCGTCACCAGACCAGGACGGTGGCCGGCGGCCTCTTCGAGGAGGACTGCGACGTGTGGGACTCCACCGGGACCCTGGTCGCCCAGTCCCGGCAGCTCGCCCTGCAGCCACGCACTCCGTGATCGTCGTCGGCGTCGCCATCCTCGCCGGCGGCCGTGTCCTCGCCGCCCGTCGTGCCGAGGGCGGTTGGGAGTTCCCCGGCGGCAAGGTAGATCCGGGCGAGACGCCCGAGCAGGCAGCGGTCCGCGAGATCTCCGAGGAGCTCGGCTGCCAGGTCGCCGTCACCGACTGGCTGACCCAGGAGGTGCCGATCCGCGACCGGCTGGTGCTCCGGGTGGCCACCGCGGAGCTCCGCGGCGGTGAACCGGTCCCGCGTCCGGGCGAGCACGACGCCCTGCGCTGGCTGGGCCGGCACCAGCTCGCCGAGGTGGCCTGGCTGCCCGCGGACGTCCCGTTCGTGGCCGAACTCACCGCGCTGCTGTCCTGACGCCGCACTAGGGTTGGCCCATGAGTTCTTCGACGACTCGAGCCAAGCACCTCCTGCTCGTGCACGCCCACCCCGACGACGAGAGCATCAACAACGGGGCCACGATGGCGAAGTACGTCGCCGAGGGGATCGGGGTCACCCTGGTCACCTGCACCGCCGGGGAGATGGGCGAGATCCTCGTCCCCGAGATGGCGCACATGGCGCACGACCAGGACGACACCCTGGCCGACCAGCGCAAGCTGGAGCTGGAGAAGGCGATGGCCGAGCTCGGCGTCACCGACCACCGCTGGCTCGGTGGCTTCGGCACGTACCGGGACTCGGGCATGAAGTGGCACGAGGACGGGCACGCGGTGGCGGCCGACGACGTGCACGAGAACGCCTTCTGGCACGCCGACCTGACCGAGGCTGCCGACCACCTGGTCGCGGTGATCCGGGAGGTCCGTCCCCAGGTGATGGTCACCTACGACCAGTTCGGCAACTACGGTCACCCGGACCACATCCAGGCCCACCGGGTTGCGACGTACGCCGCGGCGCTGGCGGCGGTGCCGTCGTACCGGACCGAGCTGGGGGAGGCGCACGACATCGCGAAGATCTACTGGGTCGCGATGTCGGAGTCCTGGATGCGCGAAGGCATCCGCCGGCTCCGCGACGCCGGCGACGAGACCACCTTCGAGGGGATGGACCCCGACGGGCCGCTGCCGCCGTTCGTGACCTCCGACGACAACCTGGGTTGCGTCGTCGACGGGCTCGCCTACCACGACCAGAAGATGCGGGCGTTGGGCGCGCACGCCACCCAGATCACCCTGGACGGTCCGTTCTTCGCCCTGTCGAACAACGTGGGCGCCGAGGCCTGGGGCTACGAGTTCTACCGGATCGCCAAGGGTGAGAAGGCCGGACCATTCAACGAGCAGGGCCTCGAGACGGACCTCTTCAACGGCCTCTGATCTTTCAAGAGGGCGCGGCCAGGTACCGGCACCCGTGGTGCTCGGTCAGGCCGAGGCGTTCGTAGAAGGCGATCGCCGCGGCGTTGTCGACCTCGACGTGTAACCAGAGGTTCCTCGCGCCCTGCTCCGCTCCGACGTCGAGGAGTGCGCGGACCAGGTCCGAGGCGAGCCCCTGGCGCCGACGCTCTGGTTCGACGACGAGGTCGTGGACCCCGAGCCAGTCGCCGTCGAGAGCCGCACGTGCAGTGCCGCCGGGAAGGGTCGCGGTGAAGCGGGGCCCGTCGACGGCCACGGTGGCGGTCATCGGCGCTGCGCCGAGCGAGCGCAGCGCCCGCGACAGCGAGCCGAGCAGGAAGAGCGAGTCTCCCGGTACCGGGGTCCAACCCAGGCCGCGGAACTGCCGTTCCAGGTCGGAGTCCGACTCGACCTGCACCAGCGCGGGTCGGCCGGCGGACGCGTAGAACTGCACAACTGCCGCGGCCGCTGAGGCGACGTCGGTACCAGGATCGCCGATCGCCAGGCAGGAGTTGGCACGCTTGCGCGGCCGGCCGACGGGCTCGGGCTCGGTGCGCAGCTCCCACTCGCCGAGGGCGGTGCGCAGCACTCCCGGCCAGAACGGGGCCGCGTGGCTCTCCGCCTCCCGTACCGAGACCCGGTGCCGGACGCTGGGCCGCGGCGGCACCGGCTTGCCCGAGACGATGTCGGCGAGCGCGATCTCGACCAAGGTGCCGTCCTCGGCCCGGATCGACGCCGTCGTCGCAGTCCAGGACTCGCAGACGCCGAGCAGGTCGGTGAGCGCCGGACCGCCCGACGGGCCGGTCTCGCCGCGCAGGATCCGGCGTACGACGACGCGCTGACCCACCACGTGCGGACCCAGACCGGGGGGTTGCTCCGATTTAGTCACGTGTCGAAATGCGGGTCTGTCTGTAGGACTCACGTCCGGGATACTAGGCTTTGCTCCAGTCCACCCCGGACCTGTGACTTCAGGAGGATCCAGGTGACCTACGTCATCTCCCAGCCGTGCGTCGATCTCAAGGACCGCGCTTGCGTCGACGAGTGCCCGGTCGACTGCATCTACGAGGGCAAGCGCATGCTCTACATCCACCCCGACGAGTGCGTCGACTGCGGTGCGTGCGAGCCGGTCTGCCCCGTCGAGGCGATCTACTACGAGGACGACGTGCCGGCGGAGCACAAGGAGTACTACGACGCCAACGTGCACTTCTTCGACGAGCTGGGTTCCCCGGGCGGTGCGGCCAAGATGGGCGTCATCGACAAGGACCACCCGCTGGTGGCTGCCCTGCCTCCGCAGGAGCACGACGAACACTGAGTACGTTCTCTGGCGTCTCTGCGCGGCTCCCGGACTTTCCCTGGGACCACTTGACGCCGTACGGCGACCAGGCGCGCGCGCACCCGGACGGGATCGTCGACCTCTCGGTCGGCACCCCGGTCGACGCCACCCCTGAGGTGGTGCAGCGCGCCCTGGTCGCGGCGGCGGACTCGCCGGGTTACCCGACGACGATCGGTCTGCCGGAGACCCGGCAGGCGTGTATCGACTGGCTGGCCCGGTGTTTCGGTGTCACCGGTCTCGGGTTGGATTCGGTCCTCCCGGTGATCGGCTCCAAGGAGCTGATCGCCTCGCTGCCGACGCACCTCGGCGTCGGCCCCGGTGACCTGGTCGTCCAACCGGAGCTGGCCTACCCGACGTACGAGGTCGGTGCGGCGCTGGTCGGTGCCCGGGTGCTGGCCACCGACTCGCTGACCGCGCTGGGTCCGGAGACGCCGAAGATCCTCTGGATCAACTCGCCCTCGAACCCGACCGGACGGGTACTCCCGGCCGAGCACCTGCGCAAGGTCGTCGCGTGGTGCCGGGAGCGCGGGGTGCTGCTGATCTCCGACGAGTGCTACCTGGAGCTGACCTGGACCGGGGAGCCGGCCGTCTCGGTGCTCCACCCCGATGTCTGCGGAGGATCGGTCGAGGGCATCCTCGCGGTGCACTCGCTCTCCAAGCGCTCCAACCTGGCCGGCTACCGGTGTGCCTTCGTCGCGGGCGACCCCGCGGTGATCGGCGAACTGCTCGCGGTCCGCAAGAACCTGGGCCTGCAGATGCCCGGCCCGCAGCAGGTAGCGATGGTCGCCGCGTTGGACGACGACGCCCACGTCGCCGAGCAGCACGCCCGGTATGCCGCGCGCCGCGACCGGCTCAAGCCGGCGCTGGAACGCGCCGGGTTCCGGATCGACCACTCCGAGGGGTCCCTCTACCTCTGGTCGACCCGCGATGAACCGTGCTGGGACACCGTGGCCTGGTTCGCCGAGCGCGGCATCCTGGTCGCTCCCGGTTCGTTCTACGGTGCGGCGGGCGCGCAGCACGTCCGGGTCGCGCTCACCGCGACGGACGAGCGCATCGACGCCGCCGTCGCCCGCCTCGCCTGATTCAGCTGGCGTAGGCGTATTCCCAGTCGAGGTCGGGGCGTTGGGTTCGGGCGTGCTTGAGCTTGTGGTGGCGTCGGCAGCGGGGGTGGAGGTTGCTGGTGCTGGTCTCGCCGTGGGGCCAGGGGTCTTGGTGGTCGAGCTCGCACTCGGTCGAGGGGCGGTCGCACCCGGGCTCGACACAGGTCGGGGTGGTGGCCACGACGTGGCGCCAGATCGCCTCGGTCGGCGCATACGACTTGGTGGACAGGGTGAGGGGTTCCCCGGCGGGGTCGGTCAGCAGCCGGTACCAGGTCGCGCCCTCCCGGGTCGCGATCGCGCGGGCCAGGTCCGCAGGGATCACCGTCCCGCCACTGAGCCGCCCGGGGTCATCGGTGAGGCCGGCCAGCGTTTCGTAGGGGACGGTGACGTTGATGATCGGACGCGCGTAGGCCGGGACCGGGACGTTCTCGGCGCGGCCGATGATCAGGTCCAGCGCGCGGTCCGCCATCAGCTGTTCGACGGTGCGGGGGTCACCGGCGTTGCGGAGTGCTTTGGCGGACAGGTGGAGGCGGTGCCGGGCGAGTGTGACCTGGTCGATGCTGTTGCCGATCGTCAGCACCCCGATCCCCTCGGCGGTCTCGGTGGCGTAGACGCTCCGGTCGGCGAGGTTCTTTGCGTACTCCTCATCGGCCGGCACGAGTTTGCGGATCTCGTAGTTGAGCCGGTTGCGGAGTTGGGTGATCGTGCAGGTCACCATCTGGCTGTTGACGTCGGCGTACGTCCGCAGGTGTTTGGTCAGGAACGCGGTGATCCGGGCCCCGACGTGGGCGATGTCCTCCGCGTCGTCGAGGCGGTGCCGGATCAGGTCGGCCACGGTCGTGGCCCGGAACCGGTCCAACG
>JBFJNH010000034.1:0-33400 GCA_041618295.1 Marmoricola sp. | reverse complement strand
TGGAAGCGCGGCGTCGGCCTGGTCGAGGGAGGCCTCGGTGAGGCGGTCGGCCGCGAGTACGTAGCCCGGCACTTCCCGCCGCGTTCCAAGGAGCTGATGGACGAGCTGGTCGCCAACCTGCTGGAGGCGTACCGGCAGAGCATCACCGCGCTGGACTGGATGAGCGAGGAGACCAAGCAGCGCGCGTTCGAGAAGCTCGACACCTTCCGCCCCAAGATCGGCTACCCGGTGAAGTTCCGGGACTACTCCGACCTGGCCATCGACGCCGGTGACCTGGTCGGCAACGTCACCGCGATCGCCGCGTTCGAGACCGACCGTCAGCTCGCCAAGATCGGTGCCCCGGTCGACCGCGACGAGTGGTTCATGCTGCCGCAGACCGTGAACGCCTACTACAACCCGGGCACCAACGAGATCTGCTTCCCCGCCGGCATCCTGCAGAAGCCGTTCTTCGACCCGGACGCCGACCCGGCCGAGAACTACGGCGGCATCGGGGCGGTGATCGGCCACGAGATCGGTCACGGCTTCGACGACCAGGGCGCCCAGTACGACGGCCACGGCAACCTCAACGACTGGTGGACCGCCGACGACAAGGCCGCGTTCGAGCTGAAGTCGAAGGCGTTGATCGAGCAGTACGACGCCTTCGAGCCGCGCAACCTCCCCGGGGAGCACGTCAACGGATCCCTGACGGTCGGGGAGAACATCGGCGACCTCGGCGGCCTGACGATCGCCCACAAGGCCTACGAGATCTCCCTCGGTGGCGCGCCCGTCCCGGAGCGGGACGGGCTGACCGGGTTCCAGCGGCTGTTCCTGAACTGGAGCTACGTGTGGCGCACCAAGCGCCGCAAGGAACTCGAGCAGCAGTACCTGACCACCGACCCGCACAGCCCGCCGGAGTTCCGGGCCAACATCGCTCGCAACCTCGACGAGTTCCACACCGCGTTCGGCACGAAGCCCGGTGACGGACTCTGGCTCGACCCCGAGGACCGAGTCCGGATCTGGTGAGGCGGTCGGTGTGGCAGCCCCGTCCCTGACTCTGCCGTCCCGGTGGACGGCGGCGCTGCTGGCGGCTGTCGTCGTCGCCGCCGGCGCGGTCGCCGTGGTGCGGGTCGTCGCCGATGACGATCCCGGTTGCCCGGACGCCCGGGTCGCGGCGAACTCGCCGCTGCTCGACGTCGCCGGGATGGCCGCGCAGCCCGACGAGCGGCTCGACACCCTGGCGGCGGCGGTGACCGAGATGGGTCCGCCGTTCGGTGCCGTGCTCGCCGGGGTCGGCTACGACTACGACCAGTGGTTGAAGGCCTACGGCGTCCCCGGTGACGTCTCCGGTGGCGTGCTGACCTGGACCAAGAACAGCGCCCCGGTGACGCTGCTCGACGGCACCAACCTGGAGCCGCGGTGGTCACTGCGTCCGGCCGGCAAGAGGACCGCGTGGGACGCCTCCGCAGAGCGCTTCCTGCTGCTCGACCTCGACGACTCCAGCCCCACGACGGTGTCGGCGTACGCGATGGCCGACGGCGCCCGGTCCTGGTGCACCACGGTGGAGCCGCCGGGGTCCACCGGGCACGACGCCGGTGACCCGGTCGCCACCACCTTCGTCGGCGACGACGTCCTGGTCGCCCTGCCCGCGGAGGAGGCGATCACGATGACCCGGCTCGCCGGGGAGGACGGCAGCGAGGTCTGGCAGCGCCGGATGGAGGGGGTGGCGCGGGCCGACTACCTGGGCGCGCTCTCCGCGGAGGTCGCGATCGCCGGTGGGGTGGAGGAGTTCCGGCTCGCCGACGCACCGGGACCCGGTTCGGAGGGGGACGCGGTCACCGCGTTCTCGACCGAGGACGGCGCGACCATCTGGTCCTGGGGCCCCGGACCGGGAGCGGCCGCGCACGTGGTCGGGGTCGCCGGGGGTCGGGTGGTGGTGGTGGTCCGGTCGGCGGCCGGGGTGGAGATGCTGGCCCTGGACGACGAGGACGGCAGCGTGCTGTGGCAGGTCCGCACCCAGGGCGGAGCCTTCGAGGCGAGCGTCCGCGGCGCGGTGGTGGTGACCAAGTCGCCTGCCGGCCTGGTCGGGCACGACGCCCGGACCGGTGAGGTGCGGTGGCGGTTCGTCACGCCGACCGACCGTACCTACTTCCCCTACGGCTTCACCCTGGCGCAGATGCCGTCGCTGGACGCCGAGCACGTGCTGCTCCCGACGACCACGTCGCTAGGCGTCCTGGACGTCACCACCGGGAAGGCGACCAGCCAACCGCTCCCGACCGACGGGGTCAGCACCACGTACTGGCCCTACCAGGTCCTGGTCACCCAGGACCTGATCGGCGTGATCACCAACACCGGTGGCGTCCTCGCCCGCCGCGCCCCGCTGTAACGCGCCGTCCGGGGTGTCGGAGCCGTCGGGTAAACAGGTCCCCATGACCGATCGAGCCGAGATGCGCGCCGAGGCCGAGCAGCATCTGCGGGCGCTGGTCGGATCACCCGAGGCCACCCTGTACGACGACCAGTGGTCCGCGATCGAGGCGCTCGCCGTCGACCGCCGCCGGGCCCTGGTCGTTCAACGGACCGGGTGGGGCAAGTCCGCGGTGTACTTCGTCGCCACCGCCCTGCTGCGCGCCCGGGGGTCCGGCCCGACGGTGATCATCTCGCCGCTGCTCGCGCTGATGCGCAACCAGATCGAGGCCGCCGACCGTGCCGGGATCACCGCGGTCACGATCAACTCCACCAACATCGAGCAGTGGCAGGAGGTCAACGCCCAGATCGCCGCCGGGCAGGTCGACGTGCTGCTGGTCAGCCCCGAGCGGCTGAACAACCCCGGTTTCCGCGACGAGGTGCTGCCGCGGTTGACCGAGACCGCCGGCCTGCTGGTCATCGACGAGGCGCACTGCATCTCCGACTGGGGTCACGACTTCCGCCCCGACTACCGGCGGATCCGGCAGATGCTCACCGACCTCCCGCCCGGGATCCCGGTGCTCGCGACCACCGCGACCGCCAACGCCCGGGTGACTGCGGACGTCGCCGAGCAGCTGGCCGTCCACGAGGGTTTCGAGACGGGCCTTGGCGGCCCTCCTCAACCACCCGGGGGTGGGCTGGTTGAGGAGGGCGCCCTGGCGCCCGTCTCGAAACCCGAGGTCCTCGTCCTGCGCGGCGCGCTCGACCGCGAGTCGCTCAGCCTGGCCGTCCTGAACCTGAAGCGGCCCGAGGAGCGGCTGGCCTGGTTGGCCGACCACCTCGGCGAGCTTCCCGGCTCGGGGATCATCTACACCCTGACCGTGGCGGCGTCGGCGGAGATCGCCGGTTTCCTCCGCGACCGCGGGTACGACGTCGCGGCGTACTCGGGGCAGACCGAGCCGACCGAGCGGCAGGCCCTCGAGCAGGACCTGCTCGCCGGCCGGCTCAAGGCTCTGGTCGCGACCAGCGCGCTGGGGATGGGCTTCGACGCGACCCTCGGTTTCGTGATCAACGTCGGTGCCCCGGCTTCCCCGGTCGCCTACTACCAGCAGGTCGGCCGCGCCGGTCGCGGTATGGAGGGCAAGGGGCAGGCGACGGTGCTGCTGCTCCCGGCGTACGAGGACCGCGACATCTGGAAGTACTTCGCCTCGCTCGCCTTCCCGCCCGAGCAGCACGTCCGGACGGCGCTCTCCGCGCTGGAGACCAACGGGACGATGTCGACCGCAACCCTGGAGACCTACGTCGACCTGAGTCGCGGTCGGCTGGAGATGATGCTGAAGGTCCTCGACGTGGACGGGGCCGTCCGCCGGGTCCAGGGCGGGTGGACCGCCACCGGGCAGCCGTGGACCTACGAGCAGGAGCGGTACGACCGGGTGGCGGCGGCCCGACGCGACGAGCAGGCCCTGATGCTCGAGTACGTCGCCACCGACCGCTGCCGGATGCGGTTCCTGCGGGAGGCGCTCGACGACCCCGGCGCGCAGGACTGCGGCCGCTGCGACAACTGCGCCGGTCTGGCGTTGCCGACCTCGATCTCCGACGCCGCGGTCGACGTCGCCGGTGACCGGCTCGCCCGACCCGGCGTCGCGGTCCAACCGCGGAAGATGTGGCCGACCGCGCTGGGCAACCTCGGCATCGACCTCAAGGGCAAGATCGCCGACGGTGCCGAGGAGGGCCGGGTCGTCGCCCGGCTCACCGACCTCGGGCTCGGTCAGGCGCTGCGCGAGGTGTTCCGCCCCGGGACGCCCGACCAGGAGGTGCCGACGTCCTTGGTGGAAGGGGTGCTCGCGACGTTGAAGGACTGGCAGCCCCGCCCCGACGGGATCGTCGGCTTCGAGTCCCGCACCCACCCGCTGCTGGTGGGCAGCCTGGTCGACGGGCTCTCCCGGGTCGGCCGGATCCCGGTGCTGGGCCGTGTGGTGATCCGCGACGACGCGGTCGCTCCGGGACAGGGATCGACCAACTCCGCCCAGCGGATCGCCGCCGTCAGCCGCCGTTACGCCCTCGACGTCGCCGACGTCGCCGGGAAGCGGGTGCTGCTGGTCGACGACCTGATCGCGACCGGCTGGTCGATGACGGTGGCGGCGCACTGGCTCCGCGGCGCGGGGGCCGAGGCGGCGCTGCCGCTGGCGCTGGGTTCGGAGACCTGACGCGAGACGGGCTCAGTCGGCCTCGCCGCGGAGCTTCTCCAGCCGGGTGGCGAGCAGGTCGACCCGATGCGCGTTGCCGTGCAGCTCGACGTACTGGGTGCCGAAGACGGCGAGCAGGGCATCGTCGAGGCGACGAACCGCACCGGGCGGGTACTTGTAGCCGAGGCGGGCGTTGATCACGGCGCTGTCGACCGAGACCAGCAGCCCGGCCAGCTCGTCGAGCGAGGTGATCCCCAGCTCCAGCAGCAGTCCCGAGATCCAGGCGTAGTGGTCGTTGCGCGACCAGCCCGCGTCGGCGTACTGGCTGGTGAGGAAGGTGGCCAGGTCCTGAGACCCGATCCGTGGGTCGTTGGGGTCCTCGGCACCGGCCGGTACGGCGGCCTGCAGGCTCGCCCGGATCTCGGAGAACTCCCGGTCGGCGAGCTCGAGCAGCCCGGCCGCCAGGGTGAAGCGCCGGTCCAGGTCCGGGGCGTGCTCCTCGGGCACCGTGCCCTTGTAGCGGATGTCGTGCTCGAACTCCGCCCACGCGTGCTGGAGGACCGTGCGCACCTGGACCGAGGCGGGTCGCTCGGGTTGGCCGTCCGGGCCGGTCCGTCCGTCGGTGACGATCAGGTGCCGGCTGGCGTACCCGAACCGGCCCTCGCTGGCCGTCTCCCGACCCATGTCGCGGTCGTCGAGCATGGTGAGCTGGTCGGCCAGCAGGTCCGCGACGGCGGCCACGTCGCTGAGCAGGTAGGTGATCACCCGGACGCCGACCTGGTCGGTGATCCCGAAGAGCGGGTCGGCGTGCGCCAGGGTGCCGCCGGTGGCGCGGTTCGCCTTCGCGGCGAAGGAGGCGACGCTCTTGGTCCGCCCGGTGACGCTGAGGTAGTTGATGCCGGCGTCGTCGAGCATGTGCCGGACCAGGTCGAGGTAGTGCGCGGTGACGGATTCGAGGTGCGGGTGCAGCTCGGCGTATGCCTGGACGGCGCGGTGCACGGGGTCACCGAGCACCTCGTTCCCGCTGGGGGTTCCTTCGCCGGTTCCGCTCACACTGGTCATCATGGCGGGTCGGCCGGGATTAGGCCCGGAATGAGCCCAGCGTCGGCCCAGCGTCGGCCCAGCGTCGGCCCAGCGGTTCGCACGCGCGGGGGAACGCAATGTCCGTGGCCGGCGTTAGATTCGTGTTCCCTGCGAGGCACCTGGAGGCTGCTGCGTGAGCTTCGTCCCGCTGCAAGGTCCGGCCACCCTGCTCCGTGCCGACCCACCCCGGGACAGCGAGGTCGAGTTCACCGGACCGCAGCGAGTGGTCCGCCTCCCGATGCGCGGGGCGATCCCGGTGCTGACCCGGGCGCTGCGGGCCGACGACGCGCACGCCTCGGTGACCCTGCTCAGCGCGGCCACCATGCTCGCGATGAAGCTGGTCGCCGCGGGCCGGCTGCACCGCTCCGAGGACGATGCCGCCTGGCGGGTCGGTCCGCTGCCGGTCGAGGACGACGACCGGATCCGCTCGCTGGCCAGTGCTCGGGCGCACGACGACGTCGAACCCGACGAGGCCGAGGAGGTCATCCGGTGCTTGCTCGACGCGGTGGCCGACACCATGACCCGGCAACCGGCCCGGGCCGTGCCGTCGGGCTCGGTGCCGTCGACGTCGCCCACCCTGGGCTCGTCTCCGCGCCCGTCGCTGGCCGACCGGCTCGCCGAGCGGGCCTCCGACGAGCCGCTCCCGGCCGAGGTCTACCTGAGCCTGCGGATCGAGGCCCCGGACGAGCTGCTGGCCTCGGGCACGCTGAGCGTCGTCCCGCAGGTGCACGAGCTCGACGTCGCCACCCACGTCGTCGACGCTGCCGATCTCTGGTTGGCCGAGGGCACCGGGACCGGCGGGCACGGTTTCTCCCGCAAGGCCCGGGTCAGCGCCAGCGTCGCGCTGCGCGGTGCCGCCGGCGCCTGGCCGGTGCTCGACCGGCTGCTGCATCGCCAGGTTCCCGACCGGTTGGTGCTGAGCGCGGACGAGCTCGCCGACCTCCTGGAGCACGGGCTCGAGGCGCTGGCCGCGATCGGGGTGGAGGTGTACTGGCCGCGCGGGCTGCGCCAGGAGCTCGTCCCGCACGCGCGGGTGGAGGCCCGGACCCCCGGCGGTGCCGTCCGCGACGAGGCCCTGATGACCGGCCTCTTCGGTCCCGACGCGCTCTTCTCCTTCGACTGGAAGCTCGCGCTGGGCAACGAGCCGCTCACCGATCAGGAGATGGCCGAACTCGCGGCGGCCACGTCCCCGGTGATCAAGCTCCGCAACAACTGGCTGGTGATCGACCCCGCCGTGGCGCGCAAGGCCCGGCCCGCGGTCGGGAAGCACCGCGACGGGCGCCCGGTCACCCCAGTGGTCGCCCTGCGCGCCGCGCTCACCGGCACCCTCGAGGTCGACGGGGCGACCGTCGAGGTGCACCCGGGGGCGACCCTGGAGAAGGTCCGCGAGCGGATCGTCGACGCCGCCACGGTCAGCCCGCTCGACGCACCGGCCGGGCTGGAGGCGACCCTGCGCGACTACCAGCGCCAAGGCTTCACCTGGCTCGCCGAGCTCACCGGGATCGGGCTCGGCGCCTGCCTGGCCGACGACATGGGCCTGGGCAAGACCATCCAGGTAATCGCGCTGCACCTGCACCGGCGCGCCCGCAGCCTGGCTGCCGGGCCGACCCTCGTCGTCTGCCCGGCGTCGCTGCTCGGCAACTGGGAGCGCGAGATCCGGCGGTTCGCGCCCGGTCTCGGTGTCCGGCGCTTCCACGGCGGCGACCGTGACCTGGCCGACCTCGAGGACGGCTTCGTGCTCACGACGTACGGGACGATGCGGGTCGACCACGCGCTGCTCGGCACGGTTCCGTGGGACCTGGTGGTCGCCGACGAGGCCCAGCACATCAAGAACGCGACCTCCTCGACGGCCCGCAACCTGCGCCTGATCGGTTCGCGCTGCAGGGTGGCGCTGACCGGCACCCCGGTGGAGAACAACCTCACCGAGCTGTGGGCGATCCTGGACTGGACGACGCCGGGGCTGCTCGGGTCGCGCAACGCGTTCCGCAAGGTCTGGGCGGCACCGATCGAGAGCGGCGCCGACCCGGCGGTCGCACGCCGGTTCGCCCAGCTCGTCGAGCCGTTCCTGCTGCGGCGGCGCAAGTCCGACCCGGGTATCGCACCCGAGCTGCCGCCGAAGACCGAGACCGACCAAGTCGTCGGGCTCACCCAGGAGCAGGTCGTGCTCTACGAGGCGCTGGTCCGGGAGTCGATGGAGCGGATCGAGTCGGCCGATCAGGATGCCCGCCGCGGGCTGGTGCTGGCACTGCTCACCGGGCTGAAGCAGATCTGCAACCACCCGGTGCACTACCTGCGCCAACCGCACGGGCGGATCAAGGGCCGCTCGGAGAAGATCGACCTGCTCGACGAGCTGCTCGGCACTATCCTCGCCGAGGGCGGGTCGGTGCTGCTGTTCACCCAGTACGTCGCGATGGCGAAGCTGCTCGAGCGGCACCTGGCGGCGGCCGGGGTGCCGACCCTGTTCCTGCACGGCGGTACGCCGGTGCGGCAGCGCGAGCAGATGGTCGAGGCGTTCCAGGGCGGCGAAGCCCCGGTCTTCCTGCTGTCGTTGAAGGCCGGCGGCACCGGCCTCAACCTGACCCGCGCGGACCACGTCATCCACGTCGACCGCTGGTGGAACCCGGCCGTCGAGGACCAGGCCACTGACCGGGCCTACCGGATCGGCCAGACCCGGCCGGTGCAGGTGCACCGGTTGGTCACCGAGGGCACCATCGAGCAGAAGATCGCGGACCTGCTGACCCGCAAGCGCGGGCTCGCCGATGCGGTGCTCGGTTCGGGCGAGGTGGCGCTGACCGAGCTGACCGACGAGGAACTGCGCGACCTGGTGGTGTTGCGCCCCGGCGTACGACGGACACCCCATGGGTAGGCGGGCCGGCGGCCCGAGCGGCGACCCGTTGGTCTTCCCCCGCCGCGGTCGGGTGCGGGGGCCCTCGGCTCGCAGCAGCACCTGGTGGGGCCGGGCGTGGGTGCGCAGCTTCGAGGAGACCGTCCTGGAGCCGCGGGACCTGGTCACGGCGCGGGCGCTGGCGCGGTCGGGCCGGCTGGGGGCGGTGATGGTGATCTCCGGGATGGCTTCGGCGGTGATGGACCCGGGGAGTCCGACGGCGGTGATCGCCCAGGTCCGGGTACGGCGCCTCGACGACGCCGAGTGGGCGACGTTCAACGCGGAGGTGGCCCGCGAGACCGGGCACTTGGCCGCGCTGGAGTCCGGTGACCTCCCGGCCGAGCTGGTCGAGCACGCCGACGAGGCCGGGGTCGAGGTGGTGCCCGGTCCGGGCGACCTGGACACCGCCTGCGAGTGCGACTCCTGGGCGCAGCCGTGCCTGCACGTCCTGGCGCTGCTCTACCAACTGGCCTGGCTCGTCGATGACGATCCGTACGTCCTGCTGCTGCTCCGCGGCCGTACCCGGGAGCAGATCCAGGACCCGGCGGGGTCTGCCTCCGGCGAGGCCGGGGAGGCGGCTGCGCGCGCCGCGACGATCCTCGCCCTGGCCGAGGACGCGCCCGCCGGCTACGGTCTCGCCGACACCGCGGTGGCGGCATACGACGAGGAAGTCAGCCGGCTGTTGTAGAACGCGGCAGGCACCGAGGACACCGAAACGCCCGGGATGCCGTACGGTGGTGTTGTTGAAGGGACGGTTTCACTCCGTCCTGGCCGCACACGATGCGCGGCTTGTATCTCGTACTCCTGGTTTTCGGTTCGCTGGACATCAGCACAGGTGGATGTCTTCAGCGGCTCGGGGCACCGTGCCCCCGGCACCGAACAAAGGAACAAGATCATGGCTCAGGGCACCGTCAAGTGGTTCAACGCTGACAAGGGCTTCGGCTTCATCGCGCAGGACGGCGGCGGCGAGGACGTGTTCGTCCACTTCTCCGCGATCCAGTCCAGCGGCTACAAGTCGCTCGACGAGAACCAGAAGGTCGAGTTCGACGTCACCGCCGGCCCCAAGGGCCCGCAGGCTGAGAACGTCCGCGTCTCCTGATTTCACGCACGAGGCCCCGATCGCGGAAACGCGGTCGGGGCCTCGTGGCATGTCCGGGGGCACTCAGAAGGGGCGGGTCGGGAGCGGCTTGATGAGGGGGTCGAGGAGTCGGGACGACTGCTCGACCGTGAGGACCTCGGCCGCGTCGAGGGGGATGATCTGCCGGGCGGACTCGTCGATCTCCCAGACGTCCTCGCCGACGAGGCGACCTTCGTCGTCGTAGGGCCAGATCATGTGCTCGACGTTGGCCACCAGGAAGTGGGCGTCGGGGTCCACCGGGACACCGGCCTCGACCAGGAGGCGGCCGGGCGTCTGCTGGTAGATCGTCGCGGTGGAGACGATCATGTTGTCGCCCACGGCAAGCTTCTCGTCGGTGGCGTAGAAGATGCACTGAGCCGTGCGGGACCACTCCTGGTACACGGCCTGGACGGCCTCGGCACCGTCGAGAACGGTGTTGATGCCGAAGACGTTGAAGTGGTAGACGGGGTGCTCGACGGTCATCTCGGGGGCGAAGATGTCCTTCCACCGGCCGGCCATCTCCAGGTAGCGGTGGCGGTTGTAGGCCTGGAGCATCCAGTGGTGGCGCGGGTTGGTGGTCGTCTCGAGCAGGCGCTCGACGGCGACGTTGGTCTGGGTGATGTCGAAGCGGGCCATCGGGGTCTCCCTCGGTGAGTGGTGGCGGGCAGGATCAGCCTCTCGCCAGGACGCCGCCTAGGTCTTGACTCGGGACGACGCATTCTTGACCCTGGACGACATGTCACTGATTCGGGGAACTGCACTCCAGGGCTTCACGAGCCTCGCGACCGACCTCGGCGCCGATGCGGCCGCGTTGTTGCACCGCGCCCGGCTGGACCCGGCTGCCGTGGGCAGCCACGACAGCTACCTGTCGTACCGGGCCGTGATCAGCGCGCTGGAGGCGGCAGCCCGCACGACCGGCACGGGCGACTTTGGACGCCTGCTGGCGCGACGGCAGGGCCTGGACATCCTCGGCCCGCTCGGCGTGGCGGCAAGGACTGCTCCCACCGTGGGCGATGCACTCGCCTCGATCGAGAAGTACATGGCCGTCTACAGCCCTGCCGTGGCGATCACCGTCACCTGGTCGCCTGGCGACGACCTCGCCCGGTTCGTGTGGCGCATCGTCGCCGACCGGCCACCGGCACACCGGCAGGCAGCCGAGCTCGCCCTTGGGGTCTCCTGCGAGGTCTTCCGCCTCCTCGCGGGTCCCGACTTCCGGCCGGTCCGGGTGCAGGTGCGCCACCAGGCACTCACCGACGCGGCCGACTACGAGGAGTACTTCGGGTGCCCCGTCGAGTTCGACGCCGACTCCTACAGCTTCTGGTTCCCGGCCCCGGTGCTCTCGCTGCCGCTGGACGCGGACAGCGCGGTGCACGCTGTCGTGGAGGAGTACCTCGACACCGTCGCGATCCCGAACGCGACGACGACGGTGGAGACCCTCCGGCGACTGGTGCGCACGATGCTGTCGACCGGCGGGCTCTCCTTGGAGCTGGTCTGCGCGCACCTCGCGGTGCACCCGCGGACCCTCCAACGTGAGCTGGCGCGGAACGGAACCTCGTTCAGCGGGGTCGTCGACGAGGTGCGGCGGGAGGAGGCGGAGCGTTACCTGCTGGAGACCGGGATGCCGCTCGGCCAGCTGGCCGGCGTCCTCGGACTCAGTGAGCAGAGCGCACTCACCCGCGCCTGCCACCGCTGGTTCGGGCTGCCGCCGTCCCGGGTGCGCAGCGGCGAGTAGCCCTACCCCGCGAACGCAGCCGCCGCCATCCCGGTGAGGATCTCGCGCATGTCCTCGTCGGAGACGAGTGCGCTGTGCGGGGTGGAGTTGATCAGGCCGAAGGCGGCGTGCACGCGAGCGCGGGCAGGCGCCGGGGTGAGCTCGGGGCGCAGCCCGCGGAGAACCTTGACCCAGACCTCGACGTACTTGCGCTGGGTCTCGCGGACCTTCTCGCGGGCCTCCAGCGGCAGCGCGGCCCAGTCCCGGTCCTGGACGACGATGAGCGGCTTGTGGCTCAGGGCGAAGTCGACGTGCCAGGCGATCAGCGACGCCAGCGCGGCCTGGTCGTCGTCGGCGGCGCGGACCCGGGCGCGTCCTTCGCGGAGCAGTTCCTCGCTGATCGAGACCAGCATCTCGGAGAGGATCGCCTGCTTGCCGCGGAAATGCTTGTAGAGCGCTGGCCCGGTGAAGCCGCACGCGGCGCCGAGGTCGGCGATCGAGACCCCGTGGTAGCCGTGCTGGGCGAACAGCGTGGCCGCGGTGTCGAGGATCTGCTCGCGGCGGGTGGTCACCGGAGGATTCTAGACCTGTGGTTAACCCGTGTTCACCAACAGCCGGTTGTGGTTGTGTGGACCCGCCCGGTCGTGGCACTCTACGACTAGGTTAACGATCATTAACTTGTTGAGGGCGGCTGTGGCATCGGACATGAAGGAACTCGTCGCGGACCTGCGCGAACGTCTCGCGGTGGTACGCCAGGGCGGCTCGGAGAGCGCGCGGCGCAAGCACACCGACCGGGACAAGCTGCTCGCCCGTGACCGGATCGACCTGCTGCTCGACCCGGGCAGCCCGTTCCTCGAGCTCAGTGCGCTGGCGGCGTACGGGATGTACGGCACCAGCCCCGAGGACCAGTACGCCGTCCCGAGCGCGAGCATCATCACCGGCGTCGGTCGGGTGCACGGTCGGCTCTGCATGATCGTGGCCAACGACGCCACCGTGAAGGGAGGCACCTACTACCCGATCACGGTTAAGAAGCACCTCCGTGCCCAGGAGGTCGCCCGAGCCAACAAGCTGCCGTGCATCTACCTGGTCGACTCCGGCGGTGCGTTCCTGCCGATGCAGGACGACGTCTTCCCCGACAAGGAGCACTTCGGCCGGATCTTCTTCAACCAGGCCACCATGTCCGCCGACGGCATCCCGCAGATCGCCGCCGTGATGGGGTCCTGCACCGCCGGCGGCGCCTACGTGCCAGCGATGTCGGACGAGACCGTCATCGTCAAGGAGCAGGGCACGATCTTCCTCGGTGGCCCGCCTCTGGTGAAGGCCGCGACCGGCGAGGTGGTTACTGCCGAGGACCTCGGCGGCGGCGACGTGCACGCACGGCAGTCCGGGGTGGTCGATCACCTGGCCGACGACGACGCGCACGCGCTGGCGATCGTGCGGTCGATCGTGGAGACGCTGCCGGCTGATGCCGCGACCGGCGGGGCGGACGGCCCACGGCCGGCCGACACCGAGGTCGAGGAGCCGCTTTTCCCGGCCGAGACCCTCTACGACGTCGTCCCCACCGACACCCGCACGCCGTACGACGTCCGCGAGGTGATCACCCGCCTCGTCGACGGCAGCCGGTTCCACGAGTTCAAGAAGCTGTACGGCGAGACGTTGGTTTGCGGCTTCGCCACCATCTGGGGTCACCGGGTCGGCATCGTGGCCAACAACGGGATCCTCTTCTCCGAGTCGGCGCTGAAGGGCGCCCACTTCATCGAGCTGTGCAACCAGCGCAAGACCCCGATCGTGTTCCTGCAGAACATCTCCGGCTTCATGGTCGGCCGCGAGTACGAGAACAACGGCATCGCCCGCGACGGCGCCAAGCTCGTCACCGCGGTCGCCTGCTCGGTGGTCCCGAAGTTCACCGTGGTGATCGGCGGGTCCTTCGGGGCCGGAAACTACGGCATGTGCGGGCGCGCCTACGACCCACGGTTCCTGTGGATGTGGCCCAACGCCCGGATCTCGGTGATGGGCGGGGAGCAGGCCGCCTCCGTCCTCGCGACGGTGCGGCGCGACGGGATCGAGGCGACCGGGGAGACCTGGAGCGCGGCGGAGGAAGAGGCCTTCAAGGAGCCGATCCGCTCGCAGTACGAGGCCCAGGGTTCGGCGTACTACTCCACCGCCCGTCTCTGGGACGACGGCATCATCGACCCGGCGGACACCCGCCGGGTCCTCGGCATGGGACTGGAGATCGCCGCGCTCGCGCCGATCCCGGAACCCCACTACGGCATCTTCCGGATGTGAGCGCGATGGCGTCGAACCCTCGAACGACTCGGGAGCAAGCGATGACGATCCGGACGTTGCTGATCGCCAACCGCGGCGAGATCGCGCTGCGGATCATCAGCACCGCCCGCCGGATGGGGATCCGCACGGTCGCGATCCACACCGACCTCGACAGCACCGCGCTGCACGTAGCGGCTGCCGACACCGCCGTCCAGGTGCCGTCCTACCTCGACATCGAGGCCGTTGTCACGGCGGCGGTGAGGTCGGGTTCGCAGGCGATCCACCCGGGGTACGGGTTCCTCTCCGAACGAGCCGCCTTCGCCCGCGCGGTCGAGGAGGCCGGGCTGAAGCTCGTCGG
The DNA here is from genome assembly GCA_041618295.1 of Marmoricola sp. Taxonomy (GTDB): domain Bacteria; phylum Actinomycetota; class Actinomycetes; order Propionibacteriales; family Nocardioidaceae; genus Marmoricola. The sequence goes on along the minus strand of JBFJNH010000034.1, from coordinate 19,417 downwards.
GCCCTCGGCGACGGTGATGGAGCAGATGGGGCGCAAGGACGCGGCACGGAAGATCGCGGTGGCAGCCGGCGTACCGGTGGTGCCGTCGTGGGGTGTCGAGGAGACCCTGCCCGAGACCGCGTTCCCGGTCCTGGTCAAGGCTGCGGCCGGAGGCGGTGGCAAGGGGATGCGGATCGTGCGCTCCGCCGACGAGTACGCCGCCGCCCGCGAGTCCGCTGCCCGCGAGGCCGCGAACGCGTTCGGTGACGACACCCTGCTGATCGAGAAGTACGTCGAGTCCGGCCGGCACATCGAGGTGCAGATCCTGGCCGACGCGCACGGCAACGTCGTGCACCTCTTCGAACGCGACTGCTCGACCCAACGCCGGCACCAGAAGGTGCTCGAGGAGGCGCCGGCCCCGACGATCACCCCGGAGATCCGGGCGTCGGTCACGTCTGCTGCTGTCGCGCTCGCGGCCCAGGCCGGCTACGAGAACGCCGGCACGGTGGAGTTCCTGCTCGACAACGCCACCGGCGAGGCCTACTTCCTGGAGATGAACACCCGGCTCCAGGTCGAGCACCCGGTCACCGAGCTAGCCGTCCGGATCTCCGGAGCCCCCCTGGACCTGGTCGCGCTCCAGCTGAAGGTCGCCGCCGGCCAGCCGCTCCGGTTCGCCCAGTACGACGTCGCCCTGGTCGGTGCCGCGATCGAGGCCCGGGTCTACGCCGAGGACTCCTACGGCGGGTTCCTCCCGCAGGCCGGAACCGCCAGCGTGGTCCGCTGGGCCCTGCACGCGCGGATCGATGCCGCCTTGGAGTCCGGTCAGGTGGTCTCCACGGCGTACGACCCGATGCTCGGCAAGGTGATCGCCCACGGCGCCGACCGGGAGTCGGCCCGCCTGGCCCTGGTTGCCGCCCTCGACGACACCGGCGTGCTCGGCCTGACCACCAACGTCGGGTTCCTGCGTGCGCTGGCTGCCTCGGAGGAGTTCCGCGACGCGACCATCGACACCGCCTGGCTCGACAACGTCGAGCTCGACCCGCCCGACGACACCACCGCCCGGATCTTCGCTGCCTGGGTCGACAGCCGCCAGGCGGACGTCCGCTCCGGGGGTGCGTTCCACGGGGACGGCTGGCGCTCCGGTGCCGACCCGGCGCCGGTGATCGTCCAGCTCGACCGTCGGGTGGTGGTCGACCGGGCTGCCGGAACAGTCGACGGGGTCGCGGTCGTGGAGCTTCTCCTCGACGGTCCGCTGGTGCGGTTGATCGTCGACGGCGTCCACGAGCAGGCCCTGGTCCAGACGAGCCGGCACGCGGTCGAGGTGGTGCACCGCGGTCAGCGGTTCGTCTTCGAACGGCCCGACCCGTTCGTCGGCGCCACCGCCGCGACCGGGGACGGCACCTTGCTCGCCCCGATGCCCGGAACCGTCCTCGCCGTCGACGTCGCCGTCGGGGACACGGTCACCGAAGGCCAGCGGCTCGGCGTCCTGGAGGCGATGAAGATGGAGCTCGCGCTGACGGCGCCCTTCGACGGGGTGGTCACCACCGTGGGCGCTGCCGTCGGCGATCAGGTCGCCCTCAAGCAGCCCGTGTTCACGGTGGAGGCAGGCGCGTGAGCACCCGTGACGTCACGATCTACGAGGTCGGGCCGCGCGACGGACTGCAGAACGAGAAGGCGCTCGTCCCGGTGGCGGCGAAGGTGGAGTTCATCCACCGCCTCGTCGAGGCCGGCCTCCCGGTCGTCGAGGCGACCTCGTTCGTGCACCCGACCTGGGTGCCGCAGCTCGCGGACGCAGCCGAGCTGCTCGAGCTCCTCGGGCCCGAGGGTCGTCGGCACCCGGTCCTGGTGCCCAACGAGCGCGGCTTGGACCGTGCCCTGGAGCTGGGGTGCGAGCACATCGCCATCTTCGGCAGCGCCACCGAGACCTTCGCCCAGAAGAACTTGAACCGCAGCCTGGACGAGCAGTTCGCGATGTTCGAGCCGACCGTCACCCGGGCCCGGGCGGCCGGACTCGACGTACGTGCCTACATCAGCATGTGCTTCGGCGACCCCTGGGAGGGTGACGTCCCGGTCGACCAGGTCGTCGCCGTCGGCACGCGACTCTTCGACCTCGGGGCCAGCCAGCTCTCGCTAGGCGACACCATCGGCGTCGGCACCGCCGGCGCGGTCGGCACCTTGCTCGACGCGTTCAACGCAGCCGGCCTGCCCGACGACGTCCTCGCCGTCCACTTCCACGACACCTACGGCCAGGCGCTCGCCAACGCGTACGCGGCCTGGCAGCACGGCGTACGCACCTTCGACGCCAGTGCCGGCGGCCTCGGCGGTTGCCCGTACGCCGAGAGCGCGACCGGCAACCTCGCCACCGAGGACCTGGTCTGGATGTTCCGCGGCCTCGGCGTGGAGACCGGTGTCGATCTCGACGCGCTCGTCGCAACCAGCGTGTGGATGGCCGGCGTACTCGGCCGTCCCAGCCCGTCCCGCGTCGTGACGGCACTCTCGTAGCAGCGGTTTCACTGGGTAGCCAGTGAACCTGTGCTCGAACACGCGAAGTACCAGTGGTTCAACGCCAGGATCACTGGTTACCCAGTGAAACCGACGGCGGCGCTCACCCCCGGCGGCGGCCCTTCGCCGGTCGCGGGAGGAACTCGCGGTCGACGTACCGGCCGATCTTCCAGGTGACGTAGGCGTCGGTGCTCGCGCCGACGACGCCGCCGACGACCGGGACCCGGCGGCCGACGGTGGTCGCGAGCCGCTTGCCGGCTGCCCGGGCGATCAGCTCGGCGGCGACCTCGTTGGCCAGCACGGCGTCCAGGCTCTCGTCGTGGACCACGGCGCTGGCCAGCTCCATCGGGGTGCCCGGGAGGGTGCGTTGCTTGATGAGCTTGAGGACCTTCTCCTCGCCGAGCAGGCTGGTGAGGATCGCCAACCGGGTGCGCGGGTCGTCGAGGTCGTAGCCCCGCAGGTGCACGATGCCGGCCACCATCCGGGACTGGATCAGCGCCAGACCGGTGATGTTCGTCGGGACCGTCACCGCCATCGTCACCAGACCCCCGAGGTTGGTCAGGAAGCCCTGGGCGCCGGCATACCTGACGTGGTTCTCGATGACGTCGTGGATGGCCTCCTCGAGCTTGCCGTCGTTCTGGTCGAGCTGCTTGTCGGCTGCGTCCGCGGCGCTGGGCAACGGGCCGACGCCGAGGATCGCTTTGGTCAGGGCCTGGTGCACGAACGTCGCCGACAGGTTCGGTGCGATCTGGGTGACCCGGGGGGCGAGTGCCGCCCCGACACGCTTGGCATAGCTCATGGCGCCAGCGTAGACACTGCGTCCGCCGGGTCGCCGGGAGCGTCCCGGACGCTGTTGGATGGGACGGTGCCCCGCGACCCCGGACCGACTCGATGGCAGCTCCCGGTGCCGTCCCCGGACGCCGGCGATCTGGTGGGGATCGGCGCGGACCTGGAGCCGGCGACGGTGATCGCGGCGTACCGTGCCGGGCTCTTCCCGATGCCGGTCGACGACGAGCTCGGCTGGTGGTCGCCGGCACGCCGGGGGGTCCTGCCGTTGGACGGGTTGAAGGTCTCCCGTTCGCTGCGCCGTTCGGTACGCCGCTACACGGTCACCGTCGACGCCGCTTTCACCGAGGTGATCACCGCCTGTGCCGACCCCCGCCGCAACGGGGCCTGGATCGACGACTCGGTCGCGGTTGCCTACCAACGGCTGCACGAGCTCGGGTGGGCGCACTCGGTGGAGACCTGGGACGACGGCAGGTTGGTGGGCGGTCTCTACGGTCTCGCGATCGACGGACTCTTCGCCGGGGAGTCGATGTTCTCCCGGGCCCGCGACGCCTCGAAGGTCGCGCTGGTGCACCTGGTCGACCTGCTGAACGACGAGCACGCTGCTTCCCGGGTGCTGGACACCCAGTGGCAGACCGACCACCTGGCGACCCTCGGCGTCGTCGAGATCCCGCGTGATGAGTACCTCGCGAGGTTGCGGGTGGCGCTGACCCTCCCACTGCCGGAGGCGTTCGCCTGACGGTGCACACCGTCCCGGGGAGCCTGCCGGTGGCTCAGACCACCATCGGTACGTCGGAGTCGCCGACCATCGGGCGACCGGCCGCGGACCAGTCGAGCATCCCGCCGTCCAGGTTCACTGCGTCGACACCGTTGCGCACCAGGTAGCCGGTCGCCTGCGCCGACCGGCCGCCGACCTTGCAGACCACCAGGACCTGACCCTCGGTGGGAACCTCGGCGGTGCGCTCGACCAATTCGCTCAAGGGAATGTGCAGCGCACCGTCGATACGCCCGTACGCCCACTCGACGGGTTCGCGGACGTCGAGGACCGCGAGTCCCTCAGGAAGCGGGTCCGGGACCTGGTCGATGGAGACCGTGGGAATGCCGTGCATGCTCACTAGGGTAGTCGGGGCGGTGCACGGACCCGGACGGCGCTGGCCGTCGCGCTACTTGAGCAGCTTGGACATCCGCCGGTCGGCGAGCGGCTTGCCGCCGGTCTGGCAGGTCGCGCAGTACTGCAGGCTCCGGTCGGCGAAGGAGACTTCGCGGACGGTGTCGCCGCAGACCGGGCAGGGCTGCCCGGTCCGGCCGTGCACGGCCATGTTCGACTTCTTCTCGCCCTTGAGCTCGCTGGCGGGGAGTCCGTCGGCACGGGCGATGGCGTCGCCCAGGACGGTGCGGATGGTGTCGAACAGAAGGGTGATCTCGACCTCGGTCAGGCTGTTGGCCGGCTTGAAGGGGGACATCTTCGCCGCGTGCAGGATCTCGTCGGAGTAGGCGTTCCCAATACCGGCGATCGTTCCCTGGTGGCGCAGCACGCCCTTGATCTGGGCGCGGCCGGCCTCGGCGAGGATCGCGGCCAGGGCGTCGGCGGTTAAGGCGTCGGCGAGCGGGTCGGGTCCGAGACGCGCGATCCCCTCGACGTCCCGCGGGTCGCGCACCACGTACAGGGCCAGGCTCTTGCGGGTGCCGGCCTCGGTGATGTCCAGGCCGCTGCCGTCGTCGAGGACGACCCGGGCGGCCAGCGGGGACTTGCTGTTCGGTTTGGCCGGGAGCTTCGGGACCTCGTCCTTCCAGCGGACCCAGCCGGCCAGCGCCAGGTGGAGGACGAGATGGGTCCCGGAGACGTCGATGTCGAGGAACTTCCCGTGCCGGGTGACGCCGTCGACCAGGCCGCCGTGCAGGGCGGTGAGCGGCGGGTCGTAGGTCTTCAGGCAGCTGAAGTTCGCGAGGTCGACCCGGACGATCGCTCGGCCGGCGAGGCGGCCCGCCAGGTCGTGGGCGAGCGCTTCGACCTCGGGCAGCTCAGGCACGGGACCCTCAGCAGAACCCGAGGAAGTGGGCGAGGTCGTTGCAGGGCGGGCTGGTGGGCGTCGGTGTCGGCGTGGGGGTCGGCGTGGGGGTCGGGGTGGGCGTCGACGTCGGTTCGGCGCTCGCCGTCGGCTGCGCGCTGGGCTGTGCGGTCGGCGCCGCCGATGCCGAGGGCGAGGGCTGCGCGGTGGCCGAGGGCTCGTCCGCCGGTGTCGGCTGGGCGAGGGGTGCGGTGACCCGGGTCGCCGACGGCGTCACCGGACTCGGCGTCGGTCTTCCTGCGGAGACCGGCGGGGCCACCGAGTCGGACGCGACAGGTACGGGAGCGTCCTGCTCCTGGGTCTGCTCGCTCCCGGCCGCGGTGAGGTTGCTGTCGGAGTCGTCCGGTCCGGTCACGACCAGCAGCGCCGCGGTGACGGCGGCGGCCGCGAGCAGCGCACCGCCGACGAGCTTGGTACGGCGACGCCGCAGCAGGCCGACCGGTGCGGCCTCTGCCGCGTGCGTGCCTGCGGGCTCGGGATCCGGCTCGGGTGAGGTCGCGTCGAGCAACGGGTGCACCGAGGTCTCGGCCGACGCGACGGCTGCCGCCGGAAGCACGGTCTCGGCGAGCAGCGGCACCGGTGCGATCGCGCTGCGGTCGACGAGTACGTCGAGCGCAACGTTGCTGAAGGCGAGCTCGTGGAAAGCCTCGGTGCACCAGGCGCACTCGCTGGTGTGTACCCAGGTCGTACCGCCGAGGGGGACCGCGCGAGTGACGGCCGCGGCGAGCGCGGCGTGGGCCTGCCGGCAGGCGTCGCCGTCGGCGCGCTCGATGTGCTCGGCCAGGTAGTCGCGCTGAAGCGCGGTCAGGGCTCCGAGCCGCGCCTCGTCGCCCGGGTCGACGGTGCTCGGCGACCAGAGGATCGCCTGGTCCTCTGCGGCGAGGGCAGCGAATGCCCGGGTCATCAGTGGGGAGACGAAAACGTCCGGGACCGCGGCGCCGTCGGTCGTCGGCGGTACGTCGCCCTCGCCCAGCTCGGCGACCGCGGCGGTGACGAACGAGTTCAGGTCCTCGCGGGGACCACGTCCGACGCTGATCGCGGCGATGGTGCCGATCAGGGCCTCCGCGGCAAGGCCCGGGACTTCGTCGGCCTCGACGAACCGGCGGGCGGAGCTCAGCGCAATCGACCAGTACAGGACCCACAGGGCGGCAGCGGCTCCGACGTCGCCGCGCCCGATCCCGTCGGTCAGCTCAGCATCGCTGAGGCCCTCGGACCCGAGTGTGATTGCCATGTGACCTCTCCCAAGTCGGTCCCAACCGCTCGATCGTACGTGCTCGGGAACGGGGGTCGCCCCCCGCCCAGCGCGTGATACGACTCGCTAGGCCAATCTAAGGAAATTCCTATACAAGTCGATACCGTCTGATCATGGACCCGATCAGGAACCCGTACGCGCCCGGAGCCGGCCAGCGCCCACCCGAGCTCGCCGGCCGCGACGAGCAGCTCAGCGCCTTCGACATCGTCCTCGAACGGGTCGCCAAGGGCCGCCCCGAGCGCTCCTTGGTGCTCACCGGGCTCCGCGGTGTCGGCAAGACCGTGCTGCTGAACGCGCTCCGCTCGGCCGCGGTCCGACGCGGCTGGGGCACCGGGAAGCTGGAGGCCCGACCGGACCAGCGGCTCCGTCGACCGTTGTCGAGCGCGCTGCACCAGGCCGTCCGCGAGCTGGGGCACCCCGAGCAGGGCCAGGTCGACCACGTGCTCGGCGTCATCCGCGCCTTCGCCCAGCGCGACGCCGTACCCGGGACGAAGCTGCGCGACGTCTGGAACCCGGGCATCGCCGTACCGGCGGCCCAGGGCCGGGCCGACTCCGGGGACATCGAGATCGACCTGGTCGAGCTCTTCACCGACATCGGCGGACTGGCGGCCGACGTCGGCAAGGGGGTGGCGGTCTTCCTCGACGAGATGCAGGACCTCGGCCCTGACGACGTTTCCGCGCTCTGCGCCGCCTGCCACGAGATCAGTCAGTCGGGCCTGCCGGTGATCGTCGTCGGTGCCGGGCTGCCGCACCTGCCCGCGGTGCTCTCGGCGAGCAAGTCGTACTCCGAGCGCCTCTTCCGCTACCAGCGGATCGACCGGCTGACCCGGGAGGCCGCGGACAAGGCACTCGCCGCGCCTGCCCAGGACGAGGAGGCCGTCTACACCGACGGCGCCCTGGCCGCCCTGTACGCCGCGACCGGCGGCTACCCGTACTTCATCCAGGCCTACGGGAAGGCGGTCTGGGACGTCGCGCCCGCCTCCCCGATCAGTGCGGACGACGTCGCGGTGGCTGCCCCGGAGGCCGAGAGCGAGCTGGCGGTCGGGTTCTTCGGGAGCCGGTACGAGCGGGCGACGCCGGGGGAGCGGGACTACCTGCGCGCGATGGCGGACGCTGCGCTGGCGATCGTCGAGAGCGGGGAGGAGCTGGACGCGATCGAGTCGGTGAGCACGGCCGACGTCGCCACCGCCCTCGGCAAGAAGACCCAGTCGCTCTCGCCCGCCCGGGACGCGCTGCTGAAGAAGGGGCTGATCTACTCCGGGGAACGCGGTCGGATCGCGTTCACCCTCCCGCACTTCGGCCGCTACCTCCGCGAGCGCGGGTGAGGGGTCGCCCCAGCGGAACCCCGTTCAGACCAGGCCGTGCTCGTAGGCGAAGACGACGATCTGGACCCGGTCACGCAGCGCCAGCTTGCGCAGGACAGCGCCGACGTGGGTCTTGACCGTCGATTCGCTGGCGAAGAGCTCGGCCGCGATCTCGGCGTTCGAACGGCCGCGTGCCACGGCGTCGAAGACGGCACGCTCCTTGGGCGTCAGCTCGGCGACCGCTGTCGGCACCTGGTGCTCGACCCGGGGCTGGTGGTGCAGCAGGGCGACCAGGTCGTCGGGACCTACGACGGCGTTCCCGGCGTGCACGGTCCGGATGGCGTCGTGCAGCCGGGGTGGGGCGATGTCCTTGAGCAGGAAGCCGCTGGCGCCGTACCGGATCGCGGCGGCGGCGCGGTCGTCCAGGTTGAAGGTGGTCAGCACGATCACCCGGACCGGGGTCGACCGCCGTGCCTGACGGGCCGGGCTGAAGATCTGGCGGGTCGCCTCGACCCCGTCCATCTCCGGCATCCGGAGGTCCATGAGGACGACGTCCGGCTGGACCGTGTCGACCAGCTCGAGCGCGGCGAACCCGTCGCCCGCCTGCCCGACGACCTCCAGGTCCGGTTGGGAGTCGAGGATGACCGCGATGCCGGCGCGGAACAGCTCCTGGTCGTCGACCACGAGGATTCTGATCATCGGGCCCCCTCGGCACGGGTGAGACCGGTGGGCATCCAGGCCCGGACCCGGAAGGTGTCCGGCCCTTCGTCGATCTGCAGGCGTCCGCCGACGCCGGAGAGCCGGCGCCGCATGCCCGGAAGTCCCATCCCGGAGCCCGAACGGCGTTCGGTGTAGGTGTTGGACACCTCCAGTGCCAACCCGTCACGCCAGTCCTGGCGAACCTGGATCGCACCGCCGGTAGCCCCGTGCTTGACGGCGTTGGTCAGCATCTCCTGGAGCACGCGGTAGGCCGTCGTGTGCTGGTCGGGTGGAAGCGTCCGAGGAACCCCGACGATCTCCGACTCCAGGCGACCGGTTGCTGCGATCGGTTCCAGCAACCCTGCGAACGCGTCGTCGGGCAGTGTCGCGGATGAACCCTCGCCGAGGACCTGGCGGACGTCGGTGAGCGAGGAGCGGGCCGAGGACGCGATGGTGGCGAGCACCCGCTGCAGCGCCGCTGCATCTGGTTCGTCGAGGTACTCGGCCGACTCGGCCTGGGCCAGGATCACGGCGAGCGAGTGGCCCACCACGTCGTGCACGTCCCGGGCCAGGCGTGCCTGTTCCGCACGCACCCCGGCGAGCTCGGTGGCCCGTGCGGCATCGCTCTCCGCTCGGAGCTGCAGGAGACGGTTCTCGGCCGCCCGCTCCCGCATCCGCAGCGCCAGGCCGAGCAGCCAGGGAACCGCCAGCGGCAACGACCCCGCTGCAGCCAGGACGACAGCCGGGGCGGCGTTGCGGGCGGCGAGATCGCTGATCCCGAGCTCGGTGGCCAGCTCGGTTCCCCGGGAGAGGACGTAGCTCGTGCCGATCAGGTACGCCGCCGGGATCGACACCCCGCTGACCCAGACCACGGTCGTCGAGCCGTGCCTGCTGGTGTGGAAGGCGACCACGGCGACACCGACCTGGATCAGGCTCAGGTCCAGCCCGGCGCCGACCTGGATCAGGCAGCTCACCCAGACCGCCGCCAGGGCAGCTCCGGGTGCGACGCGAGCCACGCCGACTCCCAGCCCGAGTACGGCGGCGAACGCGAGTCTCGCACCGGTGGTCTCGGCCGTCTCGAAGCTGCGGCCGGCGGCGTCGAGAAAGCCGCTGGCCGTGAGTGCGAGCCCCAGGACGACCAGCAGTGCTGTCGTGGCGCGGCCGTTCACCGGCCCTCGGCTCCCGAGCCGAGGCCCCAGCGTGCGCGACCCAACCGCAGTGCTGGCGTCTCGACCCATCGATGGCTGGCCCACGCGAGGATTATGGTCATGAGCGGAGCGAGTGTGCTCGCCGCGACCTCGGAGACGGGGCGCAGCCACAGCGTCAACGGGTAGTTCCAGAGGTACGCGCCGTACGACAGCACGCCGAGCCAGATGAGCCACCTCAGACCCCGCGCCTTCAGGGGGCGCTCCCGCCACTGCAGCACCAGGACCACCGTCGCGCACGCGACCAGGGGTGCCGCGACGGGGTAGGTCCACCAGTGGCCGCGGACGTCAGCGACGCTGAGGATCACCAGGACCGCGCCCGCCGCCAGACCCAAGACCCAAGGTGCGGTCTGCGCGGACGCTGGTCCGTAGTGGCGAGCCGCTGCGCCGATGACGAAGCAGAGCGCCCACGAGGTGGGGAGCGAGTAGCCGAGGTCGATGTCGTGCCGAAGCCAGATGGTGGTGGCCACGGCGCCCAGCAGGCAGACCGTGGCACCGAGGCCGAGGACCAGGCCGGGTCGCCGCCAGCGACGACCGAGGACCAGCAGCCACGGCCAGACCAGGTAGAACTGCTCCTCCAGGGCCAAGGTCCAGAGGTGGAAGGTGGCCTCGCTCGCGTGCCCGAACGGGAGATCGCCGGTCCAGGTGAGGGCGAAGAGCCACGTCCGGCCGAGCTCGTGACGGTCGCTCAGCGGGTCCGCGAGCAGCGTCACCACGGTCAACCCGACCAGGAGGGTGATCAGTGCCGGCCCCAAGCGCAGCAGGCGACGCAGGTAGAACCGGCGCAGCCTGATCTGCCCGCCGTCCAGCTCGTCCTCGAGGAGGCCGCTGATCAGGTAGCCGCTCAGGGCGAAGAACATCACAACCCCGACGACCCCGGCGCCGGGCAGGACGTCGGGTACCGCGTGCCTCCCCATCACGAGCAGGACCGCGATCCCCCGGAGGGCGTCGAGGCCGGGGAGACGTACCCGCGCATCGGGGACCGCGGCGCGCGGCGACCCGTCAGCCACGTGCAAGGGCGTCACGGACCAGGCGGGCCACCAGGTCGGGATAGGAGATGCCGGCGGCCGCCAGCATCCGGGGCGCCTGGGAGGCCGGAGTCAGGCCCGGAAGGGTGTTGACCTCGTTCAGGACCCAGCCGCTGCGGGTGAGGAAGAAGTCGACCCGCGCCAGACCCCGACACCCGAGAGCGCGGAACATCGTGCGGGCGGCATGCTCCAGGGACGCCTGCTCGTCGGTTCCGAGGTCGGCCGGGAGCCGGAAGTCGGCGGTGCCGTCGTACTTGGTCTCGAGGTCGAAGATGCCGTTGCCGACGATCTCCAACGGCGGGCTGATCAGCAGCGCTCCCTGCGGGTCGTCGAGGACGGCGACATCGATCTCCCGGCCGGCGACGACCTCCTCGACCAGGACGCGGGAGTCCAGGGCGAAGGCGGCTGCGACGGCCCGCTCCAGCCCGGGGGGGTCCGCGACCATCGCGACGCCGTGGCTCGATCCGGCGGCGACCGGCTTGACCACCAGCGGGAACGCCGCGCGGGGGAGTGGGTCCCCCTGCTCCAGGAGGACTCCCGGGGCAGTGCTGATCCCCGCTGCCTGTGCGATCAGCTTGGTGGTGGCCTTGTCCATCGCCAGCGCTCCGGCGCGGACGCCGGAGCCGACGTACGGAACCCCCGCGAGGTCGCACAGCGCAGCGAGCGTGCCGTCCTCGCCGCGCGGGCCGTGCAGCGCGGGGAAGACCACCTCGTGACGTTGCAGGAGGTCGACCGCCTCGCCCAGGGCCAACCCCCTGTCCCCTTCGGCCCAGGTGCCGTCGCGCCGGATCGTCACGGAGGTCACCGGGAAGGCCCGGCCCCGGAGGGCCTGGACGACCCCGGCGGCGGAGGCGAGCGAGACCTCGTGCTCGCAGTTCTGCCCGCCGCCGACCACGACGACCCGGGGCAGATCGTTCAGGTGGTGCATCGGTCGCTCCTGGGGACGTAGTGCCGGGTCAACCGGTGGCCGAGGCCGGTGACGATCTCGTGGTCGAGGGTCCCGGCCCAGCGGGCCCAGTCGGCGACCGTCGGCTCGCCGACCGTCCCGGGGCCGAAGATCACCGCGCGGTCCCCGGGGAGGGCCGGGGTGGTGCCGAGGTCGACCACGATCTGGTCCATCGAGATCCGCCCGACGACCGGGTGCTGGGCGCCGTTGACGAGCACGCGTGCCCGCTCGCCGGCGGACCGCGGGAGGCCGTCGGCGTACCCGAGCGGGATCAGCCCGAGTCGGGTCCGGCGGGGAGCGCGCCAGGTGTGCCCGTACCCGACGCCGGTTCCGGCGCGCACCTCGCGCACGGACGTGAGGGCAGCGCACAGGGTCAGGGCCGGGCGCAGCAGACCCGAGCGGGTGAGGTCCAGGCCCACCAGTCCGGCTCCCAGCCTCAGCGTGGCACGGCGTGCCCAGGGCAGGTTGAGCGCGGTCGGCGTCCCCCCGAGGTGCACCGTCGTCGGGCAGAGCCCGGCAGCCCGTACGGCGGCCCGCGCTGCCTCGAACGTGGTCCGGGCCTGCGCGTTGCACGGGTCGCCGGCATCCTCGGAACAGCCCAGGTGGCCCATCAGCCCGACCACCTGGACCTCTCCCGCTGCGACGGCCTGGCGCGCGCCGCGACACAGGTCGTCCCAGGTCGTCGGTGCTGCCCCGTCACGGGCCATTCCGCAGTCGATGTAGAGGTGCACCCGCGCAGGCAGTTTCGCGCGGGTGTCCCGGACGCCGCGGCGGACCGCGCGGAGCTGGTCGAGATCGGTTAGCGCGACGTCGACGCACTCGTCGACGGCGCCGGAGTAGTCGCTGTCGGGGCCGTTCAGCCAGCTCAGCAGCGGCGCGGTGATACCGGCTGACCTGAGGGCGAGTGCCTCGCGCAGATCGGTGACTCCCACGCTGGTTGCGCCGTTCGACAGGGCCAGGTGGGCCAGGGCCACGGCACCGTGGCCGTATCCGTCGGCCTTGACCACCGCGATCAGTCCGCGCTCGCCGAGGGCGGCGAGCCTGCGGGTGTTCGCCGCGACCGCCTCGGTGTCGACGTGCAGCATCCCCGTCATGGTGCCTCCGAGCACGGGCCGTACCTCGCGGCCGGGGCCCCGCTGACCAGCGCCCAGTAGCGGTCTCCGAAGCTCCAGTGCCACCACTCGGTGGGGTAGTTGACGAAGCCAGCTCCGGTCATCGCGCGGGCGAGCACGTCCCGGTGGTGACGAGCCTCCGGCGTGACCACGGCGTCGAAGTAGCAGGCGCCGTTGCTCTGCTCGGGAGTGGCGTCGAGCGGACAACCGAGGTCGAGGGCCGAGCCGAGCTCGTCGGTCAGGAGTACGTCGACCGCGGCCCCGGCGACGTGCGGGGCGACGTCCAGGGGCGAGACGAAGCGACTCGTCAGGACCTGGACCTCCGCCTCGTCCAGGCTAGGGTGCTCGCGCCTGACCTCGGCGGAGTAGGACGCGATGATCCGTTCCTGATCGGCCACGCTGCGATAGCCCTCGACCACCCGGAGCCGGAAGCCGCGCGGGAGCGTGCCGTCAGCCAGCTCGAGCCGTCGGGCGACCTCGGCTCGCACCAGGACTGCGGTGCCGAGGCGAGGGGTCAGCGCGACCAGGGCTTCGTGGTTCTCGAGAACCGGGACCGCCCGCACGCGGGGATCTGCCAACAGGATCGTCACGCCGAGGAGTCTGCTGCGGAGGCACGGGGCCCGGCCTCCGACCTAGGTGCTGATCTGCGGTACTTCCGGAGGAGGGATCAGGCGGTTCGGCGTGGTCGGATCCAGGTGCGCCGGGGGCAGAACTCGGGAGATGGCGTGCCAAGCAGAAGATGTGCGATCACCGTGATGAGTGACGGCCCAGAGCGGGGATGGACCAGGGAGGTCGACGTCGGGGAGACCGTCAGGTTCGGCTCGTGTCCCTGCTCGGAGTGTCGTCCCGATGTCCAGGTCGGTACGACGGAGTGGTTCCGTTTCGCGGTGGAGGTAACCGGGGCGGCCGGTCTGTGGTTCCTGAGCAATGCGAGCCCGGAGCTAACGGTTGCGGTTCGTGACGCGGAGGAGCGGAGCCAGTACGTGTTGCTGCCGCCGGGCCGAGCAGTGGTTCCCGTTCCCTTCGAGATCGCGCTGGTCGAGGCACCTGGCTACCGGCTGATCGTCTTCGGACCGGAACCTCGCTGGTTGCCGGCGACGCATCCCAGCGCGCTCTTCGCGGAGCGTCTCGACACCCTTCAACCGGGCACGGCGTACATGGCTGTCCTCCGCGCCCTGTGCCGCGGCGAAGCCCTCGCGGAGACGCTGCCGAGCTCGGCGGAGATCGCGGCGCGGTTGGAGGAGGAAGGCCTGACGTTGACGAGGAAGGCGGTCGATCACCACATCGACTACCTGTTCCGGCGGCTCTACCCGGACTGGGGGCCTCATCGGACGCCGCGTGGGTGGAAGCGCACGGCGGTCGCGGCGGCGGTGACGGGTTCCGAGGTGCTGAAAGCGGGTTTGCGCCGGTCTGTCAATCGGGGTTGAGGACGACCTGCCCGCGTGTCCGGAGGGACCAGGGTTCCCAGGATCCCTCCGACAGAGCGGCCCGGACGGGTCGCGGAACCCCTCGTGAAGGAGCAACAGATGCGCTTCATCAGCACCGTGGCGGCAACCCTCGCAGTGGCTGTCAGCGTCCTCGTCGCCGTGCCAGCCGCACAGGCGAACCAGCTGTACAACGTGTCCGGGACGCTGAACACGTCCGGAACGCTGGTCCAGTACAGCACCTGGCGTCCGCACTCCAGCGGCGTCTCCGACTTCACCATCACCAACCAGGTCGGCTGCAACGGCAACCGCTGGAGCCGGTGGGGCCTGCGCAAGGACGGCAGCAGCAGCCAGTACACCCAGTCGATCCAGATCAACGGCGAGTCGGGCAACGGGCGGTTCCGCCGGGCGTCCGACGGTTCGACGACGCTGCCTTCGGGTCAGTATGCGATCAACGGTCGGATGGCCAACGAGACCGGGCACTTCTGCGACAACGCCTGGGCCGGCTCGATCTGGCTCTGATTCCAATGCGCGCACGACGCCTCCTCGGGTCCCTGGTGTTCGGGCTGCTGGTGCTCTCCTCCGGCTGCGGATCACCGGCACCCTCGGTCGGCGGCAAGTCGTTGATGACGGAGGCCGAGCGACGCGCGGAGTACCAGGAGGCAGTGGCGGGCTACGCCTGGCCGCTGCCTCCTGGCCGCCGGTTTCCGCCGCCGTCGGCACTTCCGGCACCGGAGGAGCCGACCCTCTACGAGGTCGGTGAGGGCGCGAACCAGGTGGACACGTTCTGGATCTGCTCGTGGATGGGCGCATGGCTGTCGACCCGGCTCAGCGACCCGGCCGCGGCCCGACAGGCCTGGTCCTGGGTCGAGAAGGCTGACCGGACCGACCTGCACACGAAGCGCTACTACGACCCCCGCGACGTCTGGCACCGGGAGATCCTGGCCCCGGCTCGGACGGGACGGATCGAGGCGTTCCAGGAGTTCTACGACACCAGCTGCGGGTGGGGGCGCTGAGGGAACGTCACCAGGGGCTCGGCTTGAAGTCCTTCACGAAACAGCCGTAGAGGTCCTCGCCTGCCTCGCCGAGGACGATGGGGTCGTAGACCCGGGCGGCTCCGTCGACCAGGTCCAGCGGTGCGTGCCAGCCCTCGGCAGCGATCCGGAGCTTCTCGGCGTGCGGACGTTCGTCGGTGATCCACCCGGTGTCGACCGCGGTCATCAGGATCTTGTCGGTCTCGAACATCTCCCCGGCGCTGGTCCGGGTCATCATGTTCAGCGCCGCCTTCGCCATGTTCGTGTGCGGGTGCCCGGGGCCCTTGTAGCGGCGGGAGAACTGGCCCTCCATCGCCGAGACGTTGACGACGTAGGCCCGGCGGGCACCGGCCTGAACGGCGGCCCGCATCGACGGGCGGAGCCGGGAGACCAGCAGGAACGGCGCGATCGAGTTGCAGAACTGCACCTCGAGCAGCTCCAGCGGGTCCACCTCCTCGACGACCTGGGTCCAGGAGTTGTTCGCCTGGGTGTCCGGAAGCAGGCCACCGGCGTCGACCGCGGTGCCGGCCAGGTGCGCGTCCAGGGAGGCGTTGCCGGCCTTCAGCGCGAGCGCCGTCAGCGACGCGGCGTTGTGCGCGGCGATCGCCTGCTCGGCGGACTCGCCTTCGTGGCGCGCCACGGCGAACGAGTTCAACGCCCCGGAGATCGCGGCGGGGTGCGCCTCGGAGATGCGGTCGAAGGTGACCATCTCCGGGAGGCCGGAAGGCAGGCCGGGAGACAGCTCGGCCAGGTCGGGGAGCGGGGCGGACTCCATCTCCACGAGCTGGGAGTAGGCGCCGGGGGACCGGCGCACGGTCTGGCAGGCGTTGTTGATCAGGATGTCGAGCGGCCCGTCCGCGGCGACGTCGTCGGTGAGGGCGATCACCTGGGTCGGGTCGCGCAGGTCGATGCCGACGATCTTGAGCCGGTGCAGCCAGTCGGCGGCGTCGTCCATCGCCGCGAACCGGCGTACGGCGTCCTTCGGGAACCGGGTGGTGATCGTGGTGTGCGCGCCGTCGCGGAGGAGCCGCAGGGCGATGTACATCCCGATCTTGGCGCGCCCGCCGGTCAGCAGCGCGCGCTTGCCGGTGAGATCGGTGCGCTGGTCGCGCTTGGTGTGGCTGAAGGCGGCGCACTCCGGGCAGAGGTAGTGGTAGAACGCGTCGACCAGGGTGTAGTCGTTCTTGCAGATGTAGCAGCCGCGGGGGTTGATCAGCTCCCCGGCGAACGCGCCCGGGGCCGTCGAGACCAGGGGGATGCCCTGGGTCTCGTCGTCGATCCGCATCCGGGACCCGGTGGCGGTCGCCTCGGTGACGGCGCGGTCGGCGGCGAGCTCGGCCTCGCGCTTGCGGAGCCTGCGCTCCTTCTTCAGCGCCTTGTACATGTGCGAAGCCGCACGCTTGACGGTGGTGATGTCCGGGTGGTCCTCGGGCAGGTGGTGGAGCTGCTCCAGCACCCGGAGGGTGGTCGCCAACTCTGCGGGATCGATCCCGTCCTGCTGCTGCTCGGACACCGACGAATCGTACGCACCCGGCCGATCCGGAGCAGAATCGCGGCCGCGCGGTCAATTAGTGAATACCCTTCACTATGAAGTAGGCTCTGCTCATGACCGAGCTCGGCCGCCGCGCCTTCCACCAGCTGCACGAAGCCGCCGCGCTGCTGACCGAGGACACCCGGGTGAGCATGGCGCGCCGCGGGCTCACCGCGGCGCGCGCCAACCTGCTCTGGTTGCTCAGCGGCGGTCCGCGGACCCAGCGCGACCTCGCGGAGGCACTCGGGGTGACCCCGCGCAACATCACGGGTTTGGTGGACGCCCTGGTCGCCGACGGGTTCGTCGCCCGTGCGACCCACCCCGAGGACCGGCGTGCCCACCTGGTCTCGCTGAGCCCGACCGGGCAGGACGCGGTCGCCTGGATGGTCGAGAGCGAGCAGCGCGCCGTCGATCTCGTGTACGGCGCCATCCCCGCCCCCGAGCTCGCGGCGTACGTCGAGACCACGGAGGCCGTCCTGGCCGCGCTGCGCGCGCACGCGATCCGCCCGCTACCCGAGGAGGAGCACGATGCCTGACCCGAATGCCAACCCGCCGTGGCCGCGGAGGCTGGGACGCCTGCTGGTCCTCGTCGTCCGCTACGAGATCCGGATCTGGATCAGCCTTGCCCGGTGGGTGACCCGGCGCCCGGCGGTCGCCGCGGAGGAGCAGGCGTTCGGTTACACCGGCCTGATCGCCGGCCTCCTGGGCCTGTGGATCTTCGCCTCCGCGCTGGAGATCCCGCTGTTCCACGTGATCACCCCGTGGGACCAGGTCCGTTCGGCCCTCCTGGTGATCAGCGCCTGGGGGCTGCTCTGGATGCTCGGGTACTACGGGAGCCTGAAGGTCTACCCGCACACGGTGGGCCCGGACGGCGTCCGCGTCCGCTACTCCGCGACCGTCCGGGTACTGGTCCCGTGGGACGCAGTCGCTGCCGTCGAGATGCACCGCCGCGACGGCCTCCCGCGGAAGATCGACGTCGACCCGGCCGATCCAGGGACGTTGGCGATCGCCGTGGGTCACGAGACCAACGTGCGGGTCCGGTTGACCCGGCCTGTCGAGGTCGCGACGCTGGCGCGCACCTTCCCCGCCGAGCGGCTCGACGTCTACGTCGATGACCCCCGGGCCTTCGTCGCTGCCTGCCGCACCCGGGTCGCCGACCTCAGTCCGTCCTGATCGGGACACCTCGCGTTCACCCACCGGACCTGGACCGGTGCCACAATGCCCGTATGGGGGAGGGACGACCGCAGGTGGTGGCACACCGCGGGTCCAGCGCGACCCACGCCGAGCACACCCTGGGCGCGTACCTGGCCGCGCTCGACGAAGGTGCCGAGGCCTTCGAGTGCGACGTCCGGCTGACCGCGGACGGACACCTCGTCTGCGTCCACGACCGCAGCCTGAAACGGGTCGCCCAGAAGGACCGCCGCTGGGTGTCCTCGATGGAGCTCGCCGAGCTGGAGCAGCTCGACTTCGCCAGCTGGAAGCACCCGTGGGCCGACCTCGACGACGAGCTCCCGGAGATGGACCCCGAGCTCGGGAAGGTGCTCACCCTGCGTCGGCTGCTCGAGATGGCCGCTGACTACCCGCGCCGGATCGAGCTGGCGATCGAGACCAAGCACCCGACCCGGTACGCCGGCCTGGTCGAGCGCCGCCTGGTGGACCTGCTCGACGACTTCGGCTGGGCGGGTGCGGACTCGCCGGTACGGGTGATGAGCTTCTCCTGGGTGGCGCTGCGCCGGGTCCAACGGTTGGCACCCGACCTGCGGTTGGTCTTCCTGATGGACAGCCAGCGGGACTGGGCCCGGGTCCGGCCGTTCGCCGACCCGGACTGGATCGCCGGACCCGGCATCAAGCTGCTCCGCAAGCACCCCGCGATGATCGAGCGGATCCGCGACTCCGGGACCGAGATCCACGTCTGGACGGTCAACGAGCCCGCGGACATCGACCTCTGCACCCGGATGGGAGTCTCGGCGATCATCACCGACCGGCCCGGTCCGACCTTGAAGCACCTGACCCGCTGAGGCCGACCGGGGTTTGGAGCCGGGCGGTTCGGGGAACAGGGGGGAGCACCACGGTCCGATCGCCGGAGTCAACCCTTGATGCCCTCCCTCACCGCCCCCTTGCAGGGCCCCGTCGCGCTGAGCCTCCCGTTCTCGCCGCGGAGCGCTGGTGAGGTCCGTCAGGCCCTGGCGAGCTGGCTGACCCACCACGGATGCAGCGACGCCGTGATCGAGGACGCGCGGCTGGTGGCCACCGAGCTGGTCGCCAACGCGATCCGGCACGCGTCCCCGCTGCGGAACGGCACCGTCCTGGTCCGCTGGCGACGCGACGGCACCGGCCTCGTGCTGAGCGTCTCCGACGGAGGTGGGCGGCGCAGACCCGCGGTCACCGCGGTCGGCCTGGACGCAGAGCGGGGACGGGGACTGGCGATCGTCGATGCGCTCAGCCTGCGCTGGTGGGCCGAGTCCACCCGGCAGGTCCACGCGGTGCACGTCCACCTGCCGCTCGGCTGACCTCCGGGCAACCACTAGCCTCCACTCATGGGTAAG
>JBFJNH010000033.1:0-35796 GCA_041618295.1 Marmoricola sp. | reverse complement strand
GGGCCTGGCGATCCTGATCTGGCAGGTCCTGCTCGACAACCCGCTGGAGTGGACGGTGGCCTGCATCGCGTTCGTCCTGCTGGTCGCTGTGGGGGCGGACTACAACTTGCTGCTGATCAAGCGGATGCACGAGGAGGCCCCGGACGGGTCGCGGGCCGGGATCGCCCGCGCCGTCGGTCTGACCGGGGGAGTGATCACCGCGGCCGGGGTGATCTTCGCGGCCAGCCTGTTCGCGATGATGGCCGGCACGGTCGACACCCTGGTCCAGCTGGGCTTCACCGTGGGCGTCGGCCTGCTCATCGACACCTTCGTCGTCCGCACCCTGGTGGTGCCGGCGTTCGCCGCGCTGGTCGGGCCGCGGCTGTGGTGGCCGGCGAAGGCCGGTCAGCGGTCGTTGACGACGACGACCTTGGTGCGCGAGGAGACGAAGTAGTAGATCTTCCGGGCGGTGTCCATGCTGGTGCGCACGCAGCCGCCGCTGGTGAAGGCGTTGGTGCCCAGCAGGTAGTCCTGGTGGATCTGGGTGTCGGTGCCCGGGTAGGTCGGGATCCGGTGGAAGCCGATCCCGCAGGCCACGAACCGGGTGAAGTAGTCCAGCGTGTACTTCTTGTCGTAGGAGTAGTTGAGTCGGATCTTGCCGGCGCGGCCGCACTTGTTCCCGGTGTAGTGGACACCTGGGGTGACCCGTCCGGGGTTGTCGATGATCCCGGCCTGCCAGGAGACCGAGCCGTCGGCGCGGACCAGCCAGATCCAGTTCTGCTTCTGGCTCATCACGATCCGTTTGCCGGTGCCGGTGTTCGCCGGGACCGGGCGCTTGTTGCACGCGATCGCGTCGGGCTTGGCCAGCTTGGCGCGGGTGACGTCGGTGAGCCTGCCGCTGGGGTAGAGCTTGTTCGCGGACTGGAACTTCGCGATCGCCCACTTGGTGCGGTCGTTGGGGACGCCGTTCATCGGACCGGGATCGCAGCCGAACTGGGCGAGCCGGTACTGGGCCGACTGGAGGGGAGTCGGCGTCCCGGCCTGGGCTGCAGGCAGCAGGGACAGGGTCAGGCCAGCGGTGGCCAGAGCTGCGATGCAGCCGAGAACTGCTGTGCGCAAGGGGTGTCTCCTCCAGAGTCGCGATCGTGCTGGGCACAGCCTACGGCCGGGGGCCGCGTTCTCAGCCCATCGGTACGGCGTCCTCGATCTCGGCGATGGCCTCGGCGGCGTCGTGGCCGCGGGTGGCCAGCCGCTTCTCCAGCCAGGTGGCGATCGCGGAGACGATGCTGTTGAGCACGATGTAGATGATCGCGATGAGGGTGAACGTCATCAGGTTGTTCTGGACGTACTCGGCGATGATCTTGCCCTGCCGCAGCAGTTCCAGGTAGGTGATGATGAAGCCCAGCGAGGTGTCCTTCAGGGTCACCACGCACTGGCTGATGATCGCCGGCAGCATGTACCGCACCGCCTGCGGGGTCTGGATGATCCGCAGGACCTGGCCCTTGCGCATCCCCACGGCGTACGCGGCCTCCACCTGCCCGGCCGGTACGGCGTTGATCCCGGCCCGGAAGACCTCGGCCAGCACCGAGCCGTTGTAGAGCGTCAGGGCCGCGACCACGGCCACCAGGCCCTGGGTCTGGGTCTCCATGTCGGTGTACTGCGCCAGTGCGCTGAAGAAGAAGATCATCATCAGCAGCACCGGGATCGCCCGGAAGAACTCGATCAGGCCGCGGACGGGCAACCGGATCACGGCGTGCTCGGAGAGCCGACCGGTGGCCAGCGCGAACCCGAGTGCGACGGCCAGGACGATCGACAGGGCGGCGGCCTTGAGGGTGTTCACCACGCCGTCGCCGATCGCGCGCCAGACGTTGGACTGGGTCAGGCTGTCGAAGACGCTCTGGTCGAACTGGCCGTCGGCCTTGAGCTTGAGCAGGACCCAGGCGAGGATCCCGCCGGCGACGACGACCAGGCCGATGCCGATCAGCTGGTGGCGGCGCCGGGTCTGGGGGCCCGGCTCGTCGAAGAGGACGCTGGCTGCCATCAGGCCACCGCCATCCGGCGCTCGAGGGCACTGCCGATCGAGGAGATGATCGCGACCAGGATCATGTAGCCCACGGCGAACCCGATGAAGTTCAGGACGATCTCGTTGCTGTAGTCGTTGTTGAGCTTCTTCATCTGGAAGGTGGCCTCGGTGACGCCGACGCCGACGGCGACCGAGGTGTTCTTGGTCATCGCGATGTAGATGCTGGTCAACGGCGGTACGACGGTGCGGATCGCCTGCGGCAGGACGATGTGGCGCAGGGTCTGGGTGAACGTCATCCCCACTGAGCGGGCCGCCTCGGCCTGGCCGAGGGGGATCGCGTTGATGCCCGAGCGCACGGCCTCGCAGACGAACGAGGCGGTGTAGAGGCCGAGGGCGACGCTCGCGCTGAGGAAGAAGAAGTCGAAGTCGAGCAGGGTGTGCCGGTCGGCCAGGCCGAACCAGGCGTTCATGTTGATCTCCGGCTTCACGCCGAGGATGGGCAACGCGAAGGTCGAGATCAGCATGACCAGCAGCAGTGGGGTGTTCCGCACCAGCTGGACGTAGATCGCGCCGATCGCGCGACCGGCTGGGATCGGGGAGACCCGCAGCGCGGCGAGCAGGGAGCCGAGGAGGAACGCGATGATCCCGGCCACCAGAGCCATCTCGACGGTGACGCCGAAGCCGATCAGGATGTCCTGCCAGTTCTCGCTGAAGCCGTCCACCGTCGTTCACCTCCTCCGTTCTGGTGGTCCCGGGGGTGTTGCCCAGCATCGTGGTGGGGCAAGACCCGTCGCGAAGGGTGGTGACCGGGGGCCGGGGACGAACCCCGGCCCCCGGTCACTGCGGTCACGGGCAGGGGTCGAGCGTCGGAACGCTCGGCGTGTCCGAGCCGGACTTGCCCAGGGTCGCGTCGAACGCCGCGGCCCAGGTGCCGTCGTCGAACGCCTTCTGCAGCGTCTCGTTCAGGAACGCGCACATGCCGGGGGCGTCCTTCTTGTAGCCGATGCCGTAGCGCTCCTCGGAGAACGGCTCGCCGACCACGGTGATCTCGTCGGGGTTCTGCGAGGCGTAGCCGAGCAGGATCGCGCCATCGGTGGTGACGGCGTCCACGGTGCCGTTCTCCAGCTGGTCCACGCACTCGGAGTAGGTGGAGAACGGGACCGGGCTGGCGCCGTACTCCTCCTCGACCCGGGTCAGCGAGGTGGAACCCTCGACCGAGCAGGTCTTGACGTTCTTCAGGTCCTCGGGACCGGTGATCCTGTCCTTGTCCTCGGTCCGCACCAGCAGCTGCTGGCCGGTGACGTAGTACGGGCCGGCCTGCCCGACGACTTCGCGGCGCTTGTCGGTGATCGAGTACGACGCGATCACCAGGTCGACGGTGCCGTTCTTCAAGAACGATTCCCGGTTGTCGGAGACGGCCTCGATCCACTCGATGTCGCTGGCCTTGATGCCCAGTGCCGCCGCGATGATCTTGCCGATCTCGTCGTCGAAGCCTTCGGGAGCGTCCGAGCCGGGGACCTTGGCGCTGACGCCGGGCTGGTCGAACTTGACGCCGATCTTGATCTTGCCGGCGTCGGACAACTCCTTGGCGACGCCAGTCAGGTTGTCAGCAGCCTTGACGTCGACGTCGACGGAATCGTCGTCACCGCAGGCGGCCAGGCTGGTGAGCGCGAGGGCGAGCCCCACTGCGGCAACCAAGCCCCGTGTTCTGGTCAATCGCATCTGCTTCTCCTTCTGTTGGCGGTCGATGGATCTGCTCGCGAATCTGGTAGTCAGTGCCTGAGGATCTTGCCGAGGAAGTCGCGGGCCCGATCCGTCGTCGGGTTGGTGAAGAACTCCTCAGGGGTGTTCTCCTCGACGATGGCGCCGTCGGCCATGAAGACGACCCGGTCGGCGGCGGTGCGCGCGAAGCCCATCTCGTGGGTCACCACGACCATGGTCATGCCCTGCTCGGCCAGCCCGACCATCACGTCGAGGACCTCCTTGATCATCTCCGGGTCCAGCGCCGAGGTCGGCTCGTCGAAGAGCATCACCTTCGGTTCCATGGCCAGGGCGCGGGCGATCGCGACCCGCTGCTGCTGCCCGCCGGAGAGCTGGGCCGGGTACTTCTCCGCCTGGGCGGCGACGCCGACCCGCTCGAGCAGCTCGTCGGCCCGCTTGTCGGCATCGGCCTTGTCCAGGCCGCGCACCTTGATCGGACCGAGGGTGACGTTCTCCCGGATCGTCTTGTGCGCGAACAGGTTGAAGCTCTGGAAGACCATGCCCACCTCGGCGCGGAGCGCGGCGAGCTCCTTGCCCTCCTGGGGCAGCGCGGTGCCGTCCAGGGTGATGGTGCCGTCGTCGATGGTCTCGAGCCGGTTGATGGTCCGGCACAGCGTCGACTTGCCCGATCCGGACGGGCCGATCACCACGACCACCTCGCCACGCTGGATGGAGAGATTGATGTCTTTCAGGGCGTGCAACTCACCGAACCACTTGTTCACGTGATCCAGGACGACGAGCCCGCTTTGGTCCGGCATGCATTCCTTCCTACCCCGCCTTCGGCAACAGGCGCCACCGCTCCGGGTCTCGATCCGGTTACGGAAGTGCTGTCCGGGACGCCGACCTGGCCGCGTACCCTGGTGCGGCCATGACTGCCACCTCCGAGACCGCCGTACCGGGTGTCGCGCCGTCGTCCCCGGAGCCTTTCCCGAACGCCGAAGCGCGCACCTACCAGGTCCGCACCTACGGGTGCCAGATGAACGTCCACGACTCCGAGCGCCTCTCGGGGCCAGTCGGTCTCGCTTCGTACCGCAGTTTCATTTTCTGATGATGAAACGACCCTAGTTCGGACCTCCGACCACTGCCTACTGTTAGCCAGGGATCAGCCAGTCAATCGGCACGTGACCGAGGCTCCGAAGGGCTTGATTGACCTGGGAGAAGGGCTGCGACTCTTGGAAAGCGGTTCTGGCTCTGCCGCGTGCAGCGGGATGCGGAGCCTCGATCACTCTGTGGCGGTCGGCGTCGATGAGCCGCCTCTTTCGCTGTGCTGATCGGCCCCAAAGGATGAAGACAACTGGATTCGCGCCTTCATTCAGGTGACGGATCACGGCGTCAGTGAACTCCCTCCACTCTTTCGCGTGCGAGTTCGGCATGCCCGACCGGACAGTGAGTGCAGTGTTGAGAAGCAGCACGCCCTGTCGTGCCCAATGGGTCAGATCGCCATGACCGGGAGGTTCGATGCCGTCGTGCCTCATCGCTGCGTGGATGCTCGTGAGCGAAGGCGGCATCGCGACTCCGCGAGGCACCGAGAAGCAGAGGCCGTTGGCCTGGCCATCGTTGAAGTAGGGGTCCTGGCCGAGAAGGACGACCTTGACTTGCGACGGCTTCGTGAGTTTGAAGGCAGCGAACATCTCATGTGGTGCGGGGTACACGTCATGAGTCCTGCGTTCCCCGTCTACGAACCGCATCAGGCTTCGGAAGTACGTCTGGTTGGTCTCGGCATCCAACGCTCTCGGCCACGGACGTCGCTCGGTCGCCCAGGCTGCGAGGCCGTCAGCCTCGTTGTGGTCGAGGTCAGCGAGGAGGGCGAGGCCCTCGCCCTCCCTTTCGTAGGCATCCGACAGGTCTTCATACAGGGGCGCACGACCGAGTGTCTCCATCAGGTTGTCCAGCGAGCCAGGGGCGGAACCGAGGTCCAGAACGTCGCCGTCGTCCGTGACTACCAGGCATCCGCCGATGAGCATCTCTTTGGGCCGCGCCAACTCTGCATAGTCCACGACCCACACGCCGTATGTCTTGTTGCGGGTTGCGCTCCTGGCGATGAGTGAGGGAGCCTCGGCCTGTAGGTGGTCGTTCGCATGCTTCTTGGCCTGCGTGGCTGTCAGCATCAAGGTCCTCCTCGTTCGATCCAGTTCGCCCATGATGCCGTGAACATCCGACAGAACCGACGAGTCGCTTACGGCTGCGACCACCGGCGGTCTCTCTCGTCCCAGGCCGCGTCGTTGCGACGGCGCGTCGCATCGTCGGTGAGGCTCGATCCTGCGACCCAGACGCGGTGAAGGAAGTCCATGAACCGAGAGTCGCGATGGCGCGAGGCTTCCGCCTTGAAGTTGACGTAGTCGATCCCCATCGCCCGGTCGTGGCACCACTGGGCGTAGTCGGCCTTCGGCACGATGATCCTGAACGGGTAGTCGCTCGGGAGCGATTCGTACACGTTGCCTTGATCGAGATTGAGGTCGTTCCCGAGGCTGTGTAGCGACTCTCGGTCGCGGGATCGGATCATCAGCAGGTTGGAGTCGTCGCGATGCTCGACGGCACTGACGAAGCCGTGAGTGGTCATGGTCCAGATGGCCGTCTCCTTTCGTTGGGATACGAGTTCAACTGATAGCATGACAGTTGTCAACTTAATCAGGAGGTGGTCGCTTGGCTCAACTCATCGGCTACGCCAGGGTCTCGACAGAAGACCAGTCAACTGACATGCAGCGGGACGCCCTCGCGGATGCCGGATGCACGAAGGTCTTCGAGGACTCGGCATCGGGGACGATCCGCGAGCGGCCCCAACTAAATGCCGCAATCGAGTACTTGCGCGAAGGCGACACGTTCGTCGTGTGGCGGCTCGACCGTCTGGGTCGCTCGTTGAAGCACCTCATTGAGACGGTTCAACTTCTTGATGATCGCGGAGTCGGCTTCAAGTCGCTCCACGAGAGCATCGACACCACAACCTCAACCGGGCGACTGGTGTTCCATATCTTCGCCGCGCTGGCGGAGTTCGAGCGCGACCTGATTGTGGACCGCACGAAGGCCGGGATTGCCGCCGCTCGTGAGCGCGGGTCCAGACCTGGTCGCAAACCCAGTCTCAGCGATGACCAGGTCGCCGTGGTGAGGCAGATGCACGCGACCGGAGCGAGCACGATCAAGCAGATCGCTGACGTCGTCGGAGTGAGCCGAGCGACCGTCTATCGAGCGATCAGTTCGGCGTGAACAGGTCGGCAATCTCGATGCCGAATGCAGATGCGATCTTCGCGATGGTTCCGAGGCTGGGGTTGCGATGGCCGTTCTCGACCTCGCTCAGGTAGGCACGGTCCAAGCCGGTTCGCTCGACCAGTTGTTCCTGGGTCCAGCCCTTCTCGTTCCGCAGATCGCGCACTCGGTCTCCGAAGGCTCGCTGGATTGCAGATTCTGAGAATGACGCCTTGCGCTCGGACACCTACCTGACTCTGGACACGAACTCGAGGATGGACCGTAGGCGATAGCCAACATTTGAGGGGTGCCTGTGGCACATTGACCACGGAATCGAACTCTCACGCGATCCCAGAGATTGGAGGTGGCCGCATGCTGTATTCGTTAGAGCGAGATGGTGGCGGACCGTTCTCCGGTCTGCTTGCGGACGACAACGATCCGACGCATCGCGACTGCGGCGGTGTGCTGCGCGAAGTCGGTGGCCCGATCTGGAACTGCACGGACTGCGACCAGAGCGGCTGCTTGCAGGTCAGACGGACGATTCCCGAGTTGATCGCGAGACGTTGGTCGGTGCTTCCCGCGCAGCCTGCGTTTTCGACTCCGCCTTATGACCCGCGAGAGTGGGAGGGCTATCTCCATTCGTGCTTTCCGAATGGTGCGTTGTTGATGGTCGCGGAGGGCCGAGACGGCTACCCGATTCGCGAGGAGAACGAGGTGACAGTGAGCGACGTCGTTGACGTCCTCAAGGCCGACCAACAGTCAGCGGTCATCAGCGTCTGGGACGTCGCGAATGGTCGTCAGATTCTTCTCTATGACGTCGTGATGATCGAGCCAGTTCGGCCTGGGGTCCTCGCGCTTAAGAACGGGAGCGGCAAATGCTTCCGACTTGATGCGCATCTGACCGAGCCGGAGGTCGCATACCTCCACAACCCACAGGCTGCCCCTGCGCTGACGCCGGAACAGATTGCAGAAGCGGCCTACCTGCGGGGAGATGGGCCAGAGGACTATCCGGAGGCACCGATCAACAGAACGGATGACCAGCGATGACCGAACTCGCAGAGTTCCTCAAGCGGTACGGCGCAGGAGAAGTAGACGACCAAACCGCAATCGAAACCGTGAAGTCGCTCCTGCGGCCCCCGAAGCCTCGGGACGATTCGCTCAACCTTCTCGAACGCTACGCCCAGTCGTTGGCCGAGGACGACAACGACTACGACTACACCTGGCAAGAAGTGTCCGGTGCTTACGCGATGGACCGGATCACGTTGGAGCAATACACAGTCTTGGCGCACGGAGTGATCGGGAAGCCGGAAGAGCAGTGAGAATCCTCCACATAGGGCGAGACTGCTTCCGTGACATTCCCTGACGATGCGCCGCGCCTGGACGAGTGGATGACGCCGACCGAGATCGCCGAACTTCTCGGCGTCAGTCGTCAGACCGTGAACGTGATGATCCGCAATGGGGAGTTCGAGAGTCTTCACAAGATCGGACCGGAGACGAAACCGCAGTTCCTCGTTCAGTCCGAGGAAGTTGAGCACATCAGGTCCAGTCGTTCCTTTCCGCGCTCGCCGCGAAGACTGACCTGAAATCTGCAATCTGGGGATTCCAGAAACCGAATCTGGGATCGCCGTTCTCGAAATCAACAATCTGACGGTGGTCTCCGACAGGATGAGATTCGATCCGCACCCAAAGTTTGAGGAGTACGAGTGAGCAGTCTGGGCAACTTCGTCTGGTCCATCGCGGACCAACTTCGTGGTGTCTACAAGCCTGCGAAGTACGGCGACGTGATCCTGCCGTTCACGATCCTGCGGCGGCTCGACTGCATCATGGAGCCACACCGCGACCAGATGCGTGCTCTGGCCAAGCAGTACGACAACCCGGTCCGCCTCGGGATTGAGGTCAAGAAGGCCACCGGACTGACCTTCTACAACACCTCCCCGTATGAGTTCACCAACCTTCTCGCGGACCCCGACAGCCTGCGCGTGAACTTGCAGGACTATCTGGATGGGTTCTCCGATCAGATCGACGTGTTCGAGCGGTTCAAGTTCGGGAACGAACTCGCGACGCTGGAAGAGAAGGATCGGCTCTTCCTGGTCGTCTCGAAGTTCTCTGACGTGGACCTTCACCCGAACAAGGTGCCGAACGCCGAGATGGGCGACCTGTTCGAGGAGTTGATCCGTAAGTTCGCGGAAGCCTCCAACGAGGAAGCAGGCGAGCACTACACCCCACGCGACGCGATTCGGCTCATGGTCGATCTGCTGTTCGCGGAGAAGGACAACGACCTCACCGAGGCAGGAGTCGTCCGCACCATCTACGACCCCACCGCAGGCACCGGAGGCATGCTTTCGGTTGCAGAGGAACACCTGCTATCCCAGAACCCCGATGCCCAGTTGGTGCTGTTCGGCCAGGAAATCAACGACCAGTCCTACGCCATCTGCAAGAGCGACATGATCGCCAAAGGGCAGGACGCCACGAACATCCGTCTGGGTGACACTTTGGCCGAGGACCTCTTTGCAGACCGCAGGTTCGACTTCTGCCTCGCCAACCCGCCCTACGGAGTGGACTGGAAAGCCTCAGAGAAGGCTGTGAAAGCCGAACGCGCAGCCACTGGACACTTGGGACGCTTCGCTCCCGGCCTCCCCGCTGTCTCCGATGGTCAGATGCTCTTCCTGACCCACCTTGCGTCCAAGATGCGTCCCAAGCACGAGGGTGGAGGCCGAGCCGGGATCGTCCTGAATGGCTCGCCGCTCTTCAACGGAGGTGCCGAGTCGGGACCGTCGGAGATTCGCCGCTGGCTCTTGGAGAACGACCTAGTCGAGGCAATCATCGCGCTCCCGACAGACATGTTCTTCAACACCGGCATCGCGACCTATATCTGGCTGCTAGATAACACCAAGTCCCTGGCACGCCAGGGCAAGGTTCAGTTGATCGACGGCTCCTCAATGGGTACCAAGATGCGCAAGAACCTCGGCTCCAAGCGCAAGGAACTGGACGACGACGCACGCACCAAGATCGTCACCATCTATGAGCAGTTCGAGGACGCCGATCCTGACTTGTCGAAGGTCTTCAACAATAGTGACTTCGGCTACTGGACTATCACTGTCGAACGCCCTCTGCTCGGCAGCGACGGCCTTCCAATCACTGACCGCAGGGGCACCCCCAAGCCCGACTCAAAGAAGCGCGACACCGAGAACATCCCCTTCACCTACGGAGACAACACCCAAGGCGACGCCGGACGTGACGCCACCATCAAGGCGTACTTCGAAGCCGAAGTCATTCCGCACGTTCCCGACGCCTGGATCGACCACAAGAAGACCAAGACCGGCTACGAGATTCCGTTCACTCGGCACTTCTACGTGTACGTGCCACCGCGTCCGCTCGCGGAGATTGACGCCGATCTCGAAGGACAAGTCGCGAAGATTCTCGGTCTCCTGCGGGAGGTCGAGGGATGAGTCGAGTCGCATTCGGTCGTTTGGTATCGCTCGTTACCGAGAAGGCGGACGAGAGCCCGTTCAAGGTTGGCCTCGAAGCGGTCGAGCCTGCGACCGGCAAACTAGCGGAAGTGCCGAATGCGGAGTACTCGGGCGAGGGCATCGCGTTCGAGCCAGGGGACCTTCTGTTTGGAAAGTTGCGGCCGTACTTGGCAAAGGCATGGCTGGCAGACCGTCCCGGTGCTGCCGTTGGCGATTTTCATGTCTATCGCTGTGGTCCCCGGCTCGTGCCGCAGTACGCACGGTGGGTAGTTCTAGCGAACAACTTCCTAGACCCCGTTGTGTCATCCGTATTCGGAGCGAAAATGCCTCGGGCATCCTGGGACTTCGTTCGGACCGTAGAAGTTCACGTTCCGGCCCTGGCTGAGCAGCAGTTCATCGCTGACTACCTCGACCGCGAGACCGCGCAGATCGAGACCCTTATCAGTGAGCAGAAGCGGCTGATCGTGCTCCTGCGGGAGCGTCGAACGTCCCTGATTTCGCTCGCGGCACTGCCGTGTGAACGTGAGGTTGCCCGACTCGGTTGGTACCTCCGGGTTTCTAGCGGAGACGGAATCTCCATCGAGGACGTAGACAGGGAGGAAGGTGACCGGCACATTCCAGTGATCGGAGGAAACGGCGTGATGGGCTACGCCGATCATTCGAATGTTTATGGTCCGACTATCGCAATCGGGCGGGTAGGTGCTCTTTGCGGCAACGCACACCTTGTCCACGAACCCGCTTGGATTACCGACAACGCACTTCGTCTTGACGATGTTAAGGACTTCGACCTTGAGTACTTGAGGTGGTACCTCGAAGGCTTGAACTTGAACAGTCTTTCCCGCAGTACCGCCCAGCCTCTGATCACCGGGACGCAGGTTGCAGCCCTCCGCGTACCGATCATGCCTGTCGAGGATCAGCGTCGCATCGCGACGTTGCTTGCGGACCAAACAGCCAAGATCGACGCAATGATTGGTGAGGTCGAACAGTTCATCGCCTTGTCCCAGGAACGCCGTTCGGCACTCATCACTGCTGCTGTGACCGGACAGATTGACGTTCGAGACGAGGTCGCCTAATGGCAACACACAACGAGGTCGAGTTCGAGAATGAAATCTGCGAGTACCTGGCTGAACGCGGCTGGCTGTACTCGGCCAACGACCAGGGCTACGACCGCGAACGTGCCTTGTTCCCAGCGGATGTCTTCGCCTGGTTGGGGGAGTCGCAGCCGGAGGCATACGGCAAGGCCGTAAAGCCGAGCGGCGACGTCGCTAAGCAGCAGGCACAGTTGCTGGACCGTTTGGTCGCGACGCTCGATCTTCCGCTGGACAACGGTGGCGGCATGCTGAGTGTGTTGCGAACTGGGTTCCAGATAATCGGCGCAGGCAAGATGTCGATGGCGACGTTCAAGCCAGAGACGCCCTTGAATGTTGCCGAGAACGAGAAGTTCGCGAAGATGCGCGTCCGTGTGATGCGCCAGGTTCACTTCTCGCCCACGGACGAACGCTCGATTGACCTGGTGCTGTTCATCAACGGACTGCCGGTCGCCACGTTGGAGTTGAAGACCGACTTCACCCAGTCAATCGACAACGCCATCGAGCAGTACAAGAAGGACCGCATCCCCGACGGGACCTACAAGGGCGTCAAGAGCGGCGGCAAGCAGCCGCTGCTGGGCTTCGGGAACCGTGCCCTCGTGCACTTCGCCGTGTCCAACTCCGAGGTCTGGATGACCACGAAGTTGGCTGGCGCGAAGACCTACTTCTTGCCGTTCAACATCGGCCACGACGGCGGAAAGGGAAACCCTCCCGCTACGTACGTCGAGGGTGAGGCGACGACGTCTGCGACCGCGTATCTGTGGGAGCGGGTCTTGGAGAAGGATGCGTGGCTCAACATCATCGGGAAGATGATGATGGTGGAGACCTCGACCAGCCACGACCCGATTACCGGTGAGGTCAAGAAGAACACCACGTTGCTGTTCCCCCGCTTCCATCAGTGGGAGGTTGTGACCGGTCTGACCCAGGCAGCCATCACGGAAGGCCCTGGCAACCGGTACTTGATCCAGCACTCGGCAGGGTCTGGCAAGACGAACAGCATCGCGTGGATCGCGTCACGGCTGGCTCGACTTCAACAGGAGACCAGCGGGGCGTGGGGCAAGGTCTTCGATAAGGTCATTGTGGTCGTTGATCGCAACGTTCTCGATGGCCAGTTGCAGGATGCCATACGCAAAATCGACGGCGCGAAAGACGCACTCGCCACGATCAACGAGGACGACGTTCGCAAGGCTGGGGCGAAGTCGAAGTCCGACCTGCTCGCCAAAGCGTTGCTGAACCAGCACTCCCACATCATCGCCGTGACGATTCAAACCTTCCCGTTCGCAATGGACGCAGTCCGCAGCAACTCCGGCTTGGCGGGGAAGAAGTTCGCCGTAATCGCGGACGAGGCGCACTCTTCCCAGTCGGGTCAGATCGCATCGAAGTTGAAGGCCGTCTTGTCGGCTGAGGAACTCAAAGACATCGAGGACGGCGGCGAGATTGACGTCGAGGCTGTGCTTGCGTCTGAGACGGCATCGCGTGCCGAGTCAGGGAACATCTCCTACTTCGCGTTCACCGCGACACCAAAGGCCAAGACCCTAGAGTTGTTCGGGCGTAAGGGAGATGACGGTAAGCCTGTTCCGTTCCACGTCTACTCGATGAAGCAGGCCATCGAAGAGGAGTTCATCCTCGACGTTCTGCGGGGCTACCAGACCTACGACACCGCTTTCCAGATTGCCCAGGGTGCCGAGGGCGGTGGTACTGAGGAAGTCGATCAGTCAGCGGCGACAAAGGGCCTGATGAAGTGGGTCAGGCTCCACCCCACGAACATCAGCCAGAAGGTTCGGATCATCGTGGAGCACTTTCACGAGAACGTTGTTCACCTTCTTGATGGCCACGCAAAGGCGATGGTGGTCACTGACTCGCGTAAGGCAGCAGTTCGGTACAAGTTGGCCATCGACGCCTACATCGCGAAGCGATTGGCGGAGGACCCGACCTATGACTACCGGACCCTCGTGGCCTTCTCGGGTGCCGTAGAGGACCTTGAGACCAGCCCTGAGCCGTTCACCGAGTCTTCAATGAACCCTGGCCTGTTCGACTTGGCCAAAGCGTTCCAGGGCGAGAAGTACAAGGTCATGCTCGTGGCCAACAAGTACCAGACTGGCTTCGACCAGCCGCTCCTGTCTGCGATGTACGTGGACAAGAAGTTGTCCGGGGTGACCGCTGTCCAGACGCTGTCGCGGCTCAACCGTACCTATCGCACGCCTGGCGGGGAGAAGAAGGCGAAGACCTTCGTTCTCGACTTTGTGAATAGGGCCGAGGACATCAAGGCCGCGTTCGAGCCGTACTTCACCGATGCCTTTGTAGAAACCGAAACTGACCACTACGTCGTGGTCAACATCGCCACGAAACTCGCTCAGGCTGGCATCTACACCGAGGACGAGGTCAGCAAAGTCGCGGAGACCTGGCTGCTCCGAAAGGGCCACAACGCCCTCATGGCTGCGATCAGTGCTCCGAAACACGAGTTCGAGGTCCGCTACAAGGCAGCCCTGGACCAGAAGGACAAGGCATCCCAGGACGCCCTGGACACCTTCCGCAAGGACGTCGGAACTTACGTCCGCCTTTACGACTTCATGTCGCAGATCGTTGACTACGGAGCCGAGTTCGAAAGGCTCTCGATCTTCCTGCGCCTGCTCTCCCGCGTGATTTCCGAAGAGTCCTGGGCAGCCGAGATTGACCTCTCTGACGTGACGCTCCAAAGCATCAAGCAGGTCAAGCGCGACCAGACCGACATCAGCCTCTCCGGCGGTGCTGGATTAGCCGGGGCTACTGGTGCAGGGTCTGCAACCTCGAAGGACCCGAAGATGGTCGCGCTGAGCGAGGTCATCGAGAAACTGAACGACCTGTTCAGTGGCACCGAGTACGCAGAAGCAGACAACCAATCCTTCATCGAGACCGTCCTGCGCCGCATGCTTCTCATCGACACCGTGAAGCAGCAGATTAAGGTCAACACCTCCAAGCAGTTCTTGGAGAGTCCCGCGCTGAATGACCTGATCCTTGAGGCCATCTCGGACACCCAGGGCGAGCACAACAAGAGGGCCGACTACTTCTTCGGCAACAGCATCGAGATTGACGAGGTCATGCGTTCAATCAAGAGCACGCTCTACGCCTGGGGCACCGAAGCGGACGCGGCCTCAGCCGAGTAGGCGTCCGAAACCGTCGAACTCGCCAGTTGTGAGACGTGGGATTCGGACACGGATTGTGAACACCGGATCGTGACGATGATGCGCGATGGCGAGGAGCGTCCGAAACCGACCGTTTCTGAACGCTGGCTAGTCCGCGAGCCAGTCGTCCAGTCGTTGGAGCAGGTCCGACGAGAGAGTTACTCCCTGCTGCATGTCTTCGAGTGGGACATCGAGAGAGTGTGCGACCGCATTTCGCAACTTCCTGAGTGCAATGAGGCTGTCCCAGTGGTCCTCGATGAATGCTTGTTTTCTCGGAGTAACCGGACCGTCCTCGACGGCCTCCTTGATGCGCACGCCCATCCGAGCGTCTAGGCGAAGGCGGTCCCGCAAGGTCTCCCAGTTTCGAACGACCTTGCCTGCCAGCCAGTCGCCATCTTGGAACTTCTCTCGGGGGACGTCCTCGACTGCTGCTTGCGCCTCGTGCAGGCGCACCGCCTCCGCAGCGAGAGTGGAGAGGTCTTCGGCATCGCCCTTACCCCAAACGTGGACCGTCGTGTTGCTGCTCGCGACGGCGGCGGCTGAGTTAGCAACGGCTGCGTTGACCTGGACCTGCATGGTCTGGACGACACCAGCAAGGGCGCGAGCGTCATCCTTCGCCCCAGCAGCCTCGCGCTCCGCTACTTCAACCCGCCGTTTCAGGGTCACGCCCAGGACCGAAACCTCTGAAATCTCTGGCCACAGCAGGAGGACCGCCAGCAACAGGAGAACGAGAAGGGTTCCGCTGGACACGGATGGTGCAGAGCACGTCGTCACGGTCTTGACGACCTGTGACGCCTTGTTAGTCGTCTCCACCACAGCGCACTCGCGGTAAAACGTCATCGAGGCAGCCGCGTAACCGGCCAATGCCAGCAGCACCAAGCACAGGCGTGTGCGCCGCCAGGGTGCGGCACCGCGGGACGAGACGGAGTCGTCAGTGCCAGGTGTTCCCACGTCCGCATCATTGCGCAGCGGGAGGCGATCCGTGCAGGAAGTGTCGGCCCCGTCTGGCATTATCGAACACATGTTCGACCCGGTCCGGCGCGTACACGCCTCTCTCCCGGCGCAGTGCCTATACGCTGGCCGCGTGCAGACAACCCCGCTCGAAGAGCAAGCGGCAATGGTTGCCCTTCTTCGCGAGCGTCCGCTGGGAATGAACTGGCTCCAACTTGCGCAGGCGGTTGTAGAGCACGGCGGCCCGGCGCAGGCCAGGAGCGCATTGCTTGCCGACGAACTCTTTCCCGCGGACGAGTATGTGACCGCGCTCGCGAGCGCAGAGAAAGAGGTCCTGGCCTGGCAGTCGCAGGGCCTAGAGTTCTTGACCATTCTGGATGAGCGGTATCCAGCGCGAGTTCGGGACATCCATCAGGCACCTCCGTTCCTATTTGCGCGAGGCACGCGCATGGAAAGCGATCCTGCGGTCTCGGTCGTCGGCTCTCGGGACGCATCCAGTCGGGGACTGGACATGGCCAGTGGGGTTGCTGGAACGCTCGTACAGATGGGCGTCACCGTGGTCGCGGGGCTGGCGGCTGGTATCGACACGACGGCCCACGTAACCGCTCTTGAGGAGGCTGGCCGGACGGTTGCTGTCATCGGAACAGGGATCAACAAGTACTACCCGGCGTCGAACCGTGAACTTCAAGATCGCATCGCCACCGAAGGACTCTTGCTGTCCCAGTTCTTCCCCGATGCACCGCCTCAGCGTCACAACTTTCCAATGCGAAACGCGATCATGTCTGGCTATGGGATCGCGACCGTCGTTGTCGAGGCAGGCGAGACCAGTGGTGCTCGTATTCAGGCAAGAATGGCAGTCGAGCACGGACGGCCTGTGATGCTCACCGACATGGTCGTTGAGAGGACCTCGTGGGGTAAGACGCTCAGTACTCGGCCTGACGTGTACGTCGTATCGTCTACTGCGGACGTTGCGGACGTAGTCCAGCAACTCCTGGCACGTCCTACCGTCCTGGACGAGGCACTTCGACAAATCGCGGTCTGAATGGTTGACCGGTCTGACGCACTAGCGACGCTTCGCTCTGCGATTGTGAATACCGGGAGCGGGTACCTCAGAAATCCAATCTGGGAGCCGGGCGTTACGTGTGCTTCGTGCTCGGGAGTACCGGGGGTTGGGTACTCGACTTGCCGAGCATGCTCTGTTCGCAGCCCGACGTCTGGACTCAGCGACAAAATAGGTTTCATCACCTATGCGTGGCCAGGTCATCAGACTGGATGGGTAATGCACGGCTACAAGGCTTCGCCGCCTGCTCCTGCAAACCTCGAAATCGTGTCCTTGCTTCTCACCTACGGCGTCGCAGCGCACTGGCAATGCATGGCCGCCGCCGACGGATCAGTTCCCGATGGTTGGGCAACTGTGCCGTCGTTACAAGGACGCCTGACTGATCCTATTGGTGCGATTGGATCGAAGGTGCTTCGCTCACAGGCGAGGGTCGGGGTTTCGGCGGCCTCGAAGATTGCCAGTCCGCGGACGTTCCGTCCAGCGAACTTCGTCGTTGGCCAGACGGAGGCTGAGCATGTGCTCCTGCTTGAGGACACTTGGGCGACCGGCAGTCACGTTGAGTCAGTCGCATCAGCGCTAAAGAGTGCCGGGGTGAAACGGGTGACAACTCTCGTTGTCGCGAGGTGGCTCGACCCGAACTGGGCTGAGACCAAGAAGGTCATTAGCGGCCTGTCGAAAGGCTTCGACCCCGACGTCTGCCCGTTTACCGGCGTGCATTGTTAGGCAGCGGGAGGCGCGTGATCAGACTGCGGGATCATGAGCAACTCGTTCGTGTCCCCGGTGAAGCCCGACATCGGCTTCTGGAACGTCGCAACCCACTCCCAGAGGGTCCGAACCCTCTCGTCCATATCTGAGGCCAAGAGAACGGCTTCTGCGACCTCTACGGAGGCAAGCCGGACCACCTTTGACAGGTAACGCTTTCCGTCCTTGCACAGGTGCTTCTCGCGGCTGATCGTCACCATTCCAGCGAGGGCCAGGGCATCGACGTACTTCGCAGCAGCACGACCGCTGATCGCTCCGGATCGCTGGACCTCATTTGCAGTAGCCGGTCCGGTCCTCGCAAGGAAACCGATGATCTTGATCGAGGACTCGACGGCATACGTGTAGCCGTCCTCATCGACCTTCCATGAGTTCTTACTCAGGTTCCTAATACTCCTTCCAGGGGAGGGAGTATTAGGAACCTGCTTTCTCATGTACTCATCACGTTCATTCGCAGTGAAAGAACCCTCATAGAGGTCAACCAAGTACTGCTCACCACGAGCAGACGAACGGGCATACGCAGCACGAACGTAGGCACCACCGATGTTCTTTGGATCGAGCAATGCCGCTTCGACCTGTTTGAGGGACCAGAACTTCTGACGCATCCCCGCAACGAGCGTCCCTGTCGTCCTCTGGTTACTCACTGACAGGTCAACGGCATAGGGAGACTTCTTCCGGTAGTCGTTCGTGCCATCTGCCTTGATGTCATAGACCCCGATGAGGTCGATTTCCCGAGCACCGTTCCAGCCGTAGCCCTCAACCAGCATCTGCACGTAGTAGCCGAACAGTGGAACAGCCTTTGTGGCGGAGCGGTCGGGGATAGGAGAGTAGTAATGCGGAGTATTCATTTCGCCTCATTCGCCTCGCCTGGTTCCCAGGCCTACCGAAGTATCGGCCTGGTGTCCGCCTGCGACCGTCGCGAAGAAACAAGGACCCGCGTCGGAGGCGAATCACGACGCGGGTCCTGGTAGCCCTGGGTGGCCACTTGAAGTATCGACCCAAGTGGCGATCTGCCATACAGACGTTCTGTTCTTCACTTTCTTTCTTTGACTTACTCCGCGGCTAACCGAAGACGTCGTGAATCTGACTGTCCTTGTGTTCCGAGTAGGCCCTCAGAGTCACTGCAACATCCGAGTGACGCATCTGTTTACTCACGAGTGACAGGGGAACTCCGCGCTCGATCATCGTGGTCGCGTACCAGTGGCGAAGCATGTGCGGATTGAGGTGGATGCCAACTTT
The DNA here is from genome assembly GCA_041618295.1 of Marmoricola sp. Lineage (GTDB taxonomy): Bacteria > Actinomycetota > Actinomycetes > Propionibacteriales > Nocardioidaceae > Marmoricola. Next base: position 17,125 of record JBFJNH010000033.1, on the reverse strand, counting down.
TCGTCCAGCCCTTCTGAGGCTCTCGCGAACCCTTGACGGCACGTCTGTCCGGTCGTAGCCGTCCAGACGCTCAGAGAGCCAGTGAGGCACGATGACGGACGCCTCAGATGCCTTCACTGGTCCGATCCTGATGGAAACTGGACGACCAGTGCGGTGAAGTTGCTGGACCTGCTTGTCCACTGTCAGGCGGTCGCCGTGAACATCGCGGTACGTAACAGCGCAGGCCTCCCCAACGCGAAGCCCGGCGTACATCATCAGCAGTCCGCGCATCTCGTGCGGGGAGGTCATTAACGCGATCCTGAGTGTGTCCTCATCTGGCAGGTCGTAGCGGCGGGGGATGCCCTTCGGAATCTTCAACGGAATCCCGAACACGGACCTCATCGCGATCACAGTGGCTCGCCTGGTGTTGACGTTGTCCAGGGTCCACACGAGGTCGAGGAGTTCCTCGCGACTGACTGACGAGACCTCGCGGTCCAACAGGTCCAGCCGGTTCAGCAAGGTCTCATAGGACCGCAGGGTTGTGTCTCGAAGTCCACGCTCAAGGCCGATTTCTCGGATTCTAGATTTCACCAACATAAGGTTCTCCTCGTGGTTGATGAAACTGTCGGTACAAATCTGGCAACCCCCCGCACGTACGAGGTCCGCACCCACGGGTGCCAGATGAACGTCCACGACTCCGAGCGCCTCACCGGGCTGCTGGAGGACGCCGGCTACCTGCCGGCCGAGGACGGCGTCCAGGCCGACGTGGTCGTCTTCAACACCTGCGCGGTCCGGGAGAACGCCGACAACAAACTCTACGGAAACCTCGGGCACCTGGCCTCGGTCAAGGAGAAGAACCCGGGCATGCAGATCGCCGTCGGCGGCTGCCTGGCGCAGAAGGACCGGACCACGATCACCGACAGGGCGCCGTGGGTCGACGTGGTCTTCGGGACGCACAACATCGGATCGCTGCCGGTGCTGCTGGAGCGGGCCCGGGCGCTGGAGGAGGCGCAGGTCGAGATCCTGGAGTCCCTCGACGTCTTCCCCTCCACGCTGCCGACCAAGCGCGAGTCGGCGTACGCCGCCTGGGTCTCGATCTCGGTCGGGTGCAACAACACCTGCACCTTCTGCATCGTCCCGGCGCTGCGCGGCAAGGAGAAGGACCGCCGGCCCGGCGAGATCCTCGCCGAGATCGAGGCGCTGGTCGCGGAGGGCGTCACCGAGGTCACCCTGCTCGGCCAGAACGTGAACACCTACGGCGTGGAGTTCGGGGACAAGCTCGCCTTCGGCAAGCTGCTCCGTGCGTGCGGCGAGATCGAGGGCCTGGAGCGGGTCCGGTTCACCTCGCCGCACCCGGCCGCGTTCACCGACGACGTCATCGAGGCGATGGCGCAGACCCCGAACGTGATGCACCAGCTCCACATGCCGCTGCAGTCCGGTTCGGACAAGGTGCTCAAGGACATGCGCCGCTCCTACCGGGCCGAGCGCTACCTCGGGATCATCGAACGGGTCCGGGCCGCGATGCCGGACGCGGCGATCAGCACCGACATCATCGTCGGCTTCCCGGGCGAGACCGAGGAGGACTTCCAGGCCACCTTGGACGTCGTCCGTGCTGCCCGGTTCGCGAACGCCTTCACCTTCCAGTACTCCAAGCGCCCCGGTACGCCGGCCGCGGACCTCCCCGACCAGGTCGCCCCGGAGGTCGTCACCGAGCGCTACCAGCGCCTCGTCGCCCTGGTGAACGAGATCACCTGGGAGGAGAACAAGACGTTCGAGGGCCAGGTCGTCGAGCTGATGGTGGCCGAAGGGGAGGGGCGCAAGGACGCCGAGACGCTCCGACTCTCCGGTCGGGCTCCCGACAACCGCCTCGTCCACTTCACCCCGGTTGCCGAGGACGGCTCCGCGGTCGCGGTCCGGCCCGGCGACATGGTCGAGGTCCGGATCACCCACGCCGCCCCGCACCACCTCGTCTCGGACAGCCCCGTGCTCGCGGTGCGCCGTACTCGGGCCGGCGACGCCTGGGAAGGCAGGACCGCGGCCCCCAGCGCCGGCGTCGGGCTCGGGATGCCAGGCATCGGGGCGCCCGCGCCGCTGCCGGCGGCTCCCGCCTGCGGCTGAGGAACCCGATGGGTCTGTCGCAGGGTCAGCGGCTGCGCCAGAGGCTCGGCGCGATGCCGTGCTTGCGCTTGAACGCCCTGCTGAAGGCTTCCTCGGACTCGTAGCCGATGCGGTGGGCCACGGTGGCGACCCCGAGTTCGGAGGAGCGGAGCAGGTCCTGGGCCAGGTGCATCCGCCAGGCGGTCAGGTAGCGGATCGGTGCTGTCCCGAGGACGGCGCGGAACCGTTCGTCGAGGAGGGACGGGGAGACCGTCGCCGCCCGGGCGAGCTCGGTCACCGTCCACTTGCGCGCCGGGTCGGAGTGGATCAGCGCCAGCGCCGGAGCCAGGACCGGGTCCTGTGCGGCCCGGATGAAGCCGGTCTCCGGGGCGGGTGCGCTCGCCAGGTACAGGCTGAGGACCTCGATGAAGAGCAGTTCGGCGAGGGCAGCCGGCGTCCGGGCGCCGTCGCCTCCCGCCAGCGCCGTCCGGGTCAGCGCGTACTCGGTCGACGCGCGCACCCACCGAGCCGCAGGGCCGTTCGGGGTGACGATGAGGACCGGCGGGAACGCCCGCAGCCCGGGGTCGAAGAGCCGGGCCTCGGAGGAGATGAACCCGCAGGCGATCTGCGTGAGGGCGCCGCCACCACCGTGGCGGATGACCGGCATCGTGCTCCACGGCGGCGGGCTCAGCAGCGACAAGGCCTCGACCGCGTCGGCCGCCTCGCAGCCGCCCATCTGGTGGTTGTCGCCGTAGGGCAGCACGACGACGTCGCCAACGGTCGCCCAGTAGCGGATGCCGGCGACCTCGACCCAGCACCGGCCGGAGACGACCACGTGGAACGGGATCACCCGGCTCGCGTGCGGTGCCAGCATCCGGCCCAGATCGTGCGTCGGCGCCGAGCTGTAGGCCCAGCCCTCGGTGTACTCGGCGTGCACGAAGATCGCGCCTTCGATCCGGAGCTGACCGAGGACGTCGTGCAGCGCCTCCGTGGGTTCACGATCAGGCACGGTGGCGTCCTGGTCATGGTCGAGCCGCGCGAGTGCCACGAGTCTGAGTGTGAACCTTCCCGACCTACAAAGGAATGAGTCCCATGCCGCTGTTTATGGATGTGCACGAGTCGATGCCCGAGGGCGCCACGGCCGCTGACGTGGCCGGCGCCCACGCCGAGGACCTCAAGATCCAGGCCAAGTACGGCGTGGACTACAAGAGCTACTGGGTCGACGAGGCCAACGGCAAGATCTTCTGCCTCGTTGAGGCTCCGGACGCCGAAGCGGCAGTGCGGGTGCACCGCGAGGCGCACGGCCTCGAGGCCGACCACATCTTCCCGGTCGTCGCCGGGTCCTGACCTGGCCCGACGGCGCTGCGGGCGCTGCGTCGTACCCGAACGGCGGGAGGATCGCTACTGGACGGTGAACCTCCGGGTCACCGTGCGCACGACCGGGTAGTAGCCGGCTCGGCTCAAGGTGATCTTGACGCCGATCTTGGTGCCTCGGGACGCCAAGGTGAGCTTGTAGTACGACCTCTTCGCGGCAGCACCGCTGATCGGCTTCCCGTTGCGCAGCCACTGGTAGGTCTTCGTCGTCGCACCCGGGTAGGTCTTGGGGGGGACGGCCTTGAGGTACTGACCGACCCGCAGCGTCCCGGTGATCGCGGCCGCCGAGGTCACCTTGAAGAGGTTCCTCTCCAGCCGCCCGTGAATGTTGGCAGTCGCCACTCCGGTCGTCAGGGTGACGGGGGTGGCGGAGAAGAGCTTGATCGAGTTGTTCCAGTACTCCGGCCGCAGCCTGGTGGAGGTGGGCGGGGTGAACCTGATCTTGTAGTCGTCCGCGGGGGCGACCAGGGTGTAGGTGCCGTCGGCAGCGGTGGTGGTGTCGCCCCACCACTGGCCACGGGCCTCGACGAAGCCCTGGCCGAAGTCGTGGTACATCTGAACCCGGACGCCGCCGACGGGCTTGCTGGTCGACGCGACGATCACCTTGCCGGAGATCGTCCCGGCAGGTGTGAGCTCCGGGTCCTTGTCCGTCAGCGTTTCGCCCTCGGCCAGGTTGATGCTGGTGGCGCTCTCGAGGGTCGTCGCGTTGGGCCAGTAGCCCTCGTAGTGCGTCAGCTGGGAGTAGAAGTACAACCGGTACTCGCCGGCAGGCAGGGAGAGGAACCGGTAGTTGCCGTCCTCGTCGGTGCTGCGCGGGCCGTGCTTGGCCCACCCGCCCGGGTAGCTCTCGTCCCTTTGCCAGGCCACGACCTCGGTGTCCAGGTAGCCGAGGGTCGGGTGGTTCGTGGCCACGTGGCCCGAAATGGAACCCGCGGGCGCGAGCTCGGTGTCCGCTGTCACGACCTCGCCCGACATGACCGTGATCGGAGTTGCGCCTTCCCGGGTCGGGGAGCCGGCCCACCACTGAGGCGCGTAGATCACCTCGTCGACGGTCTGGGGTCGGAAGTAGAGCAGGTAGTCGCCAGGGGGGAGCGAGAAGGAGTAGGACCCCCCGAACACGTTGCGCGTGGCCGGGTACGCAATGAGGTCGTCCGCCTGGTAGGCCAGCACGTACCCGTCGCCGGCGGGCTGTCCCCCGGGCACGGTGACGTTCCCGCTGATCGTCCCGTTCGTCGCGCCCTGTGCGGGAACTGCCAGGAGGGCGGCGAGAACGGCCAGGGCAGTCACCAGAGCGGCGAGCAGGCGGCGGTGAGCGGACACCGGGACTCCTAAGGATTTGGGGCGGGACCGGTTCCGAAACCTACACGGTGTCCGCGGTTCCAGCTCGGGTTTCGACCACCCGGCCTGGAACCCGGGACGGTCGAGGTGCCGGCAGCTAGGCGGAGGACTCGGCGCTGGGGTCTGCGGTGTTCGCCTCGGTGTCCGGGGTCTCCGGCTGCTGGATCGCGTCCGGGATGTCGTCGTCGTCCAACTGTGCCGACATCGGGACGTCGGGGGTGACAGGAGGGACGGCGGGGTCCTCGGCGACCGCGTCGGTGCCGCCGACCTCGTTGCCGGGATCGGGCTCGGGGTCGATCTGCGGCACCGGGGCTGCTGGGGAGGTCTCCATGGGCTCCAGGTGCCCGGATTCGGCAGGCTCAACCCCTCGGGGGCGAACCTTCGAGAAACCCCAGGGAGGTCCTTCGTCCCAGTGCGCCCGCCGGGTGCGTGGCGCAGGCACATCCTTGGCAGACTGCCGCCATGCACCTGCCGATCGTCGCCGTCGTGGGCGCCACTGCGTCGGGCAAGTCCGACCTGGCGCTCGACCTCGCCGAACGGCTCGGCGGGGAGATCGTGAACACCGACGCCATGCAGGTCTACCGCGGCATGGACATTGGGACGGCGAAGCTCCCGATCGGCGAGCGGCGGGGCATCCCGCACCACCTGTTGGACCTGCTGGACGTCACCGAACCCGCCACCGTCGCCCAGTTCCAGACCTGGGCCCGCGAGGTGATCGCGGACTGCCGGTCGCGCGGCGTCGTACCGGTGCTGGTCGGCGGGTCCGCGCTGTACACTCGCGCGATCCTCGACGACTTCGCGTTCCCCGCCACCGACCCCGACCTCCGGGCGCGGTTGGAAGCAGACCTGGAGGCCGAGGGGGTCGCGGCGATGTTGGAGCGCCTGCGTGAGGTGGATCCGGCCTCGGCGGAACGGATCGGCGTCAACGGTCGCCGGATCGTCCGGGCCCTGGAGGTCATCGGGATCACCGGGGAGCCCTACGTCTCGGCGCTCCCCACCCCGTCGTACGCCGACCCGCACACCGTCCAGATCGGTGTCGACATCGACCGTCCGACCTTGGACGAGCGGATCGCCCAACGGGTCGAGGCGATGTGGGCGGTCGGCTTCGTCGAGGAGGTCCGGGCACTGGATGCCGCCGGGCTGCGCGACGGGGTCACCGCCTCCCGGGCGATCGGCTACGGCCAGGTGCTCGCCTTCCTCGACGGGCGGCTGAGCGAGGACGAGGCCCGCGAGCAGACGATCTCGGGAACCCGGCGGTTCGCCCGGCGCCAGGACGGCTGGTTCCGCAAGGACCCGCGGATCACCTGGGTCCGGTACGACGACCCGGACCGGGTCGCCACGGCCGTCGCGGCGGCGACTGCTGCGACCACCGCCGGCTGAACCGGGCGCGGTTGGCGGTGTCCGATGTCGGTTGTCGGTGTCCGGTGGCACGCTGGCGCCATGCTCACCCAGTACTACACCGGCTCCAGCATCGACGGCTTCATCGCCGACCCCGACCACTCGCTCTCCTGGCTGGTCACCCGGGACATCGACGAGGCCGGCCCGATGAACTACGGCGCGTTCTACGAGGACGTCGGCGCGCTGTGCATGGGCGCCTCGACGTACCAGTGGCTCCTCGACAACGCCCCGGGCGACTGGGCCTACGCGATCCCGGCGTGGGTCTTCACCCACCGCTCCTTCCCCGCGCGCGACGAGGACATCCGGTTCACCAGCGACCCGGTCGCCGAGGTGCACGCCGCGATGGCCGCCGCGGCCGGCGGCAAGAACATCTGGGTCGTCGGTGGTGGCGACCTGGTCGGTCAGTTCCACGACGCCGGGTTGCTCGACGAGATCTGGGTCCAGTACGCCCCGGTGGCGCTCGGCGCGGGGGCGCCGCTGCTGCCGCGGCGGGTGGAGCTGGTCCTGGAGGACCACGGCCGCAACCGCGACTTCGTGGTCGCGCGGTACTCCGTCCTCCGCTGAGGGTTCCCCTTGCGGGTAGCGTCGGTCCCATGGAATTCCGATACCTCGGCAACAGCGGGCTCAAGATCTCCGAGATCACCTACGGCAACTGGATCACCCACGGGTCCCAGGTCGAGAACGACGTCGCGACCGAGTGTGTTCGAGCGGCCCTCGACGCCGGGATCACCACCTTCGACACGGCCGACGTGTACGCCAATACGGCTGCCGAGACCGTCCTCGGTGACGCCCTCGTCGGGGAGCGGCGCGAGTCGCTGGAGATCTTCACCAAGGTCTACTGGCCGACCGGTCCGGGCGGCCCGAACGACAGCGGGCTGTCGCGCAAGCACATCCTGGAATCGATCAACGGGTCGCTCAAGCGGCTCCGCACCGACTACGTCGACCTCTACCAGGCGCACCGGTACGACACCGAGACGCCGCTGGAGGAGACCATGCAGGCCTTCGCCGACGTGGTGCGCTCCGGCAAGGCGCTCTACATCGGGGTGAGCGAGTGGACCGCCGACCAGATCCGCGCCGGGGCCGCGCTGGCGAAGGAGCTGAACGTCCAGCTGATCTCCAGCCAACCGCAGTACTCGATGCTGTGGCGGGTGATCGAGACCGAGGTGGTGCCGACGTGCGAGGAGCTGGGCCTGTCCCAGATCGTCTGGTCCCCGATCGCGCAGGGGGTCCTCACCGGCAAGTACCTGCCCGGCGAGCCGCCGCCACCCGGCTCGCGGGCCACCGACGAGAACGGCGGCTCGTTCTTCATCCAGCGGCTGATGACCGACGACATCCTGCACGCGGTGCAACGGCTCAAGCCGGTCGCCGAGGAGGTGGACCTGACCCTGGCGCAGCTCGCGGTGGCCTGGGTGCTGCAGAACCCGAACGTGGCCTCGGCGCTGGTCGGCGCGTCCCGGCCCGAGCAGGTCGCCGAGAACGTCAAGGCGGCCGGGGTGACGCTGCCCGCCGCGACGATGAAGCAGATCGACGAGGTGCTCGGCGACGTCGTGGTCCGGGACCCGGCGATGACGGCGCGGAGCGCCCCGGCCGGTCGGCCCACCTAGCCGGTTCGACGGCGGGGCCGCCTACTGCGGTTCAGGAAGTCGTCGGACGATCTCGGCGAGGGTCCGGTGGACCTGCTCGAACTGCTGGCTGTGGTCGGCCAGGATCCGGCTGTGGTCGGCCAGGATCCGGCTGTGGTCGGTCAGGATCCGGCCGTGGTCGGCCAGGATCCGGCCGTGGTCGGCCAGAGTTCTCCTGATCGCGGTGGTTTCGTCCTCCACCAGGTCGTAGATCGACACGGCTTCATTCTCCAGCCGATCCACCCGGCGTTCAAGGTCAGACTTTGCAGGCATGGGAGGAACCTAGGCGGGCCCCGGAGGCGTTGCCAGGGTCGGATCGGCATCTGTGGACAGCCGGGAGGACTCCCCGCCCTAGACTTCCGTGTTGTGGACTACTCCTTCGTCAAGGGACACGGCACCGAGAACGACTTCGTGCTGATCCCCGATGCCAACGGCCGTCACGAGCTCACCGCCGAGCAGGTCGTGCGGCTCTGCGACCGCCACGCGGGCATCGGTGCTGACGGCGTCATCCGGGTGGTCCGCACCGATGCCACCGACGACCCGGCAGCGGTCGCAGCCCGGGGCGAGGCCCGGTGGTTCATGGACTACCGCAACAGCGACGGCTCGCTCTCGGAGATGTGCGGCAACGGCATCCGGGTCCTCGGCCTCTACCTGGCCACCCACGCCGAGGTGGATCCCCGTCAGCCTCTCCCGATCGCGACCCGAGCCGGGGTCAGGATGCTGACCTTCGGCGACGACCTGCGGATCACCGTCGACATGGCGGAGCCGCAGTTCCTGGGCGAGACCAAGGTCGCCATCGGCGAACGGTCCTGGTCAGCCAGCAGGATCAGCATGGGCAACCCGCACGCGGTCGCCTTCGTCGAGGACCTCGAGGACGCCGGGAAGCTCCTCGACGAGCCCGGGTACGAGGCCGCCGACTTCCCGGACGGCGTCAACATCGAGTTCGTCGTACGGCGCGGCGAGCGGCACCTCGCGATGCGAGTGCACGAGCGCGGCTCGGGGGAGACCCGCTCCTGCGGCACCGGCGCGTGCGCGGTGATGGTGGCCGCCGCCACCCTCGACGGGGCCGAGCGCGGGACGTCGTACACCGTGGATCTGCCCGGCGGGACCCTGGAGATCGTCTGGACCGAGGACGGGCGCGTCCTGATGACCGGGCCGGCCGTGCTGGTCGCCGAGGGCATCACCGACCTCTGATCCCCCGGTCGTCGAGCCTGCCGAGACGATCAGCCGCCCAGGATCAGGCAGGTCGTCGTCGCGTGCGCGATCAGCTTCCCGTCGGCGCTGAACAGCCGTCCCTCGGCCGAGCTCTGGGTCCGGCCCCGGTGGATGACGGTCCCGGTCGCCCGCACCGGACCCATCCCCGGCATCATCGCGCGCAGGTAGTGCACGTTGAGCTGGGCCGTCGTGTACCCGACCCCCGGAGGCAGGGTGGTGTGCACCGCACAACCCATGCAGGAGTCCAGGATCGTCGCGGCGATGCCGCCGTGGATCGTCCCGAGCGGGTTGGTCATCCGTTCGTCGGGGGAGAGCTCGAAGGTGCAGGCCCCGTCGGCGATCTCGACGGGCATCATCCCGAGGGTGACGGCGATCCCCGGCGGGGGCAGGTCGCCGCTGCCGACGGCCTGCATCACCTCGAGACCGGTCATCGTCGCCAGGTCGGCCAGGGTCAGCGGTGAGGTGGTGGTCATGCGACGCCTCTCATGGGTTCGGTTCCGATCGGGGTAGGGGCACGGCCGAGGGGGGTGACGTCCGCCGGGCGGTGCCGGGGGAGAGCCAGGGCCGCGAGGCTGGTCAGGACGCCGCAGAGCGCGAGCATCCACCAGACGCGACCGAAGTGGTCCAGGACGTTGGCCGGGGTCACGGTGCCGAGCAGCGCCACGGTGAGCGCCACGCCGAAGGTCGCACCGAGCTGGCGGATCGCCTGGTTGACCGCGGCCCCGGCACCGAAGGTGTCCTTCGGCAGCCCCTGCACCGCGGCGCTGGTGAGGTGCGGGATCACCATCGCCACACCGAGTCCGCCGAGCAGCGAGCCGGGGAGCAGGTCGCCGACCCAGTTCGGTTCGGTGCCCACGGCGGCGATGAGCCACAGCCCGCTGGCGGCGTACACCAGGCCGCCGGGGACCAGGATCGCGCGCTGCCCGATCCGGCCGGCGAGGCGGCCGAACACCGGGGCCAGCACGATCACCACGATCGGTCCGGGGATCATCACCAGGCCGGTCTCCACGATCGAGTACTCCCAGACGTTGGTCAGGAAGAGCACCTGGGCGAAGAACATCGCGGTGAAGCCGACGGTGAACACGGCGGTGGCGATGTTCGCCCACCGGAACGACCGGGAACCGAACAGGGTCAGGTCCAGCGCCGGGTGCGGGTGGCCCAGGGTCCGGACGACGAAGGCTGCCAGCACCACCAGCCCGCCGACCAGGACGCCGATGGTCCGGGCCGAGAGCCACTCCCACTGGTCGCTCTGGACGATGCCGAGCGCGAGCAGGCTCAACGCCCCGGCCAGCAGCAGGGTGCCGACCGGGTCGGGGAAGCGGGTGGCGTGCGCCTCCTTGGACTCCGGCATCGTCCTGGAGGCCAGCCACCAGGCGAGGACGCCGACGGGGAGGTTGACCAAGAACACCGAGCGCCACCCCCACCCGTCGACCAGCAGACCGCCGACGGTCGGGCCGACGGCCGCGGCCAGGGCGGCGATGGCTCCCCAGATGGCGACGGCGGCCGGGATCTTCTCGACCGGGAAGACCGAGAGGATCACCGCGAGCGAGGCGGGGATCAGGGCGGCGGCGCCGAGAGCCTGGACGACCCGGAAGGCCATGAGCAGCAGCGGCGAGGTGGCCACGGCGCAGAGCGCGGAGGCGAGGGTGAACGCGACCAGGCCGAGCAGGAAGGTACGGCGCCGACCGATCCGGTCGGCCAAGCGGCCGGCGGGCACCAGGGCGGCGGCCAGCGCGATCGTGTACGCCGACAGGGTCCAGGACATCGTCGCGAAGGAGACGTCCGGGAAGCTCGCCCGGATGTCCTCGAAGGCGACGAAGAGCACCTGGGTGTCGAGGAAGACCATGAAGGAGGCGAGGCTCGCGATCCCGAGGACCGCCCATGGGTTCGGAGATCGCGGCGGAGCGGTCGGGTCGGGAGTCATGGGACTGACCGTAGGACACGATGGTTTAGAAAAGCAACTAATTGAAATAGAAAAGCAAGTGTGATGAGATAGACACGTGGCGAAGACCTACGACCAGTCCTGCACGATCGCTGCGGCGCTCGACCTGGTCGGCGACCGCTGGACGTTGCTGATCCTCCGCGAGCTCTCCTTCGGGGAGCAGCGCTTCACCGACCTGCGTTCGGCGCTACCCGGGATCGCCTCCAACCTGCTCACCGACCGACTCCGCGTCCTCGAAGGGGCCGGACTCGTCGAGCAGCACGAGCTGCCCGCGCCGGCGGCCCGCACCGTCTACCGGCTCACCCGCGCCGGCACCCGGATCCGACCGGTGCTGCGGTCCCTGGCCCAGTTCGGGCTGCCCTACCTGGAACTGCCCGCGGACCACGTCGCCCCGCCCCGGATGACCGTCTTCGGCGGCGCCGGTGCGCTCTTCGACCCGGCCGGCGCCGTCGGTGTCGACCTGCGGGTGCGGTTCGTCCTGGACGGCGAGGAGCACTGGCTCGAGGTGCGGGACGGACGGTTGGTGCGGGCCGACCGGTCCGCCGAGCCCGACCTGACCTTCACCGGCGCGGCAGTGGCGCTGATCGACTACTGCCGCGGCGCCGACCTCGCCGACCTGGCCCCCCGGCTGAGCGTCACCGGTACGGCGACCGCGCGGCGTACCTTCGAGCGCTGCTTCCCGGCCCCCGCCCTCGCCTGACCCGGGCACCGGGGCTCTAGGATCGCCAACCATGGACATCAATGGAACCAGCGCAATCGTCACCGGCGGCGCCTCCGGCATCGGTGAGGCCGCTGCCCGGGCCCTCGCCGCCAAGGGTGCGATCGTCGTCGTCGCCGACCTCAACGCCGAGAAGGGCGAAGCCCTCGCCAAGGAGATCGGCGGCGCGTTCGTCAACGTCGACGTGACCAACACCGAGCAGATCCAGACGGCGGTCGACACCGCCGTCGAACTCGCCCCTCTCTGGTCGCTCGTCAACTCCGCCGGCATCGGCTGGGCGCAGCGGACCATCGGCCGCGACGGCAGTCCGGACTCGGCGCACAACCTGGACGCCTTCAAGAAGGTCATCGCGATCAACCTGATCGGCACCTTCGACGCCGTCCGGCTCGCCGCGACCGCGATGAGCCAGAACACCCCGAACGAGAACGGCGAGCGCGGTGCGATCGTCAACATGGCCTCGGTGGCCGCGTTCGACGGCCAGATCGGGCAGGCGTCGTACTCGGCCTCCAAGGGTGGCGTCGTCGGGATGACCCTCCCGGTCGCCCGCGACCTGTCGGCTGCCGGCGTCCGCCTCAACACCATCGCTCCCGGCCTGATCGACACCCCGATCTACGGCGAGGGCGAGGCCTCCGAGGCGTTCAAGGCCAACCTGGGCCAGAACGTGCTCTTCCCCAAGCGCCTCGGCCACGCCAGCGAGCTGGCCAGCATGGTCGTCGAGCTGGTCACGAACTCCTACATGAACGCCGAGACCATCCGTGTCGACGGCGGCATCCGGATGCCTCCGAAGTGAGGCACTGAACCCGACCGACCGAACGCCCGGCCGGCCCTGCTGCTCGAGTGCGTAACCGAGTTTGCGGGTCGGCCAGGCGTTCGTTCGTCCGCGGGAGGAGTCGGCTAGGGCCCGGAGGCGTGGGCCTCGTCCTCCGGCGGAGCGGCTTCGTCGGCCGGACCTGCCGTCGACGTGTCCTCGGTCCCGTGCGTGACCTCGCCCGGAGTGCCTCGGACGGGTCCGGTGCGTTCGCTGCTGACCCCCATGCCGCCAGCGAGCCCGTCCGGCCCGGCCCCGTTGGGGTCGGAGTCGCTCAGTGGTCGCGGGGCGGCTGCGTCGGCGGGACCCGTCATGAGGAATCCTCCGACGGTTGGTCCAGGGAGGTGGCGGCGTTCTCCTCCTGGAGCTCCTTCTCGGTGAGCGGCTGGGTCTGCGGATCGTCGCGCGCGGTCCCCGTCGCCAGGGTCTTGTCGTCAGCCATGGTGTCCACCTACCCGGTCCGGTGACCTTCATTCCCCGGGTCCGGGAATCGGCGCATGACCTAAACCGATTGCCGCGCGGCATACCCTGGATGGCATATGACGAACGCACCGGAAGACTTCGATCTCGACGACGAACTGGCCGACACCGTCGGCTGGGACGCGGAGACGTACGACGAGCAGGACCCCGAGGAGACCGTCGGCTCGATGGAGCTCGCGGAACGGCACGCCCTGCGCCGGGTCGTGGGCCTCTCCACCGAGCTCGAGGACATCTCCGAGGTCGAGTACCGCCAGCTGCGGCTGGAGCGCGTCGTCCTGGTCGGCGTCTGGACCGAGGGCACCGTGCAGGACGCGGAGAACTCGATGGCGGAGCTCGCCGCGCTCGCCGAGACCGCCGGCTCCCAGGTGCTGGAGAACGTCTACCAGCGCAGGGACAAGCCTGATCCCGCCACCTACATCGGCCGCGGCAAGGTTGACGGCGTTCGGGAGATCGTCCAGGCCACCGGTGCCGACACCGTGATCATGGACGGCGAGCTCGCCCCCAGCCAGCTGAGGAACCTCGAGGACAAGCTCAAGGTCAAGGTGGTCGACCGGACCGCGCTGATCCTCGACATCTTCGCCCAGCACGCGAAGTCGAAGGAGGGGCAGGCCCAGGTCGAGCTCGCCCAGCTCAGCTACATGAAGCAGCGCCTGCGCGGCTGGGGCGGGAACCTGTCGCGGCAGGCCGGTGGTCGGGTCGCCGGCGGCGCCGGGATCGGTAGCCGCGGTCCGGGTGAGACCAAGATCGAGAACGACCGCCGCCGGATCAACACCAAGATCGCCAAGCTCCGCCGCGAGCTCGCCGGGATGAAGACCACCCGGCAGACCATGCGCAACGAGCGTCGCCGCAACGCCGTCCCGAGCGTCGCGATCGCCGGCTACACCAACGCGGGCAAGTCCTCGCTGCTGAACCGGCTCACCGACGCCGGGGTGCTGGTGGAGGACGCGCTGTTCGCGACCCTCGACCCGACCACCCGGCGTACGACGACGGCGGACGGCCGGATCTACACGATGAGCGACACCGTCGGCTTCGTCCGGCACCTGCCGCACCAGCTGGTCGAGGCGTTCCGCTCCACCTTGGAGGAGGTCGCGGAGTCAGACCTGATCGTGCACGTCGTCGACGGCTCGCACCCGGACCCGGAGGGTCAGATCACGGCGGTCCGCGAGGTGCTCGCCGAGATCCACGCCAGCGACATCCCCGAGCTGATCGTGATCAACAAGTCCGACCAGGCCGACCCCTTGACGATCGCCCGCCTGCGGCAGCGCGAGCCGCACTCGGTGGTCTGCTCGGCGAAGACCGGTGCCGGGATCGCCGAGGTCTTGGCTGCGATCGAGGCGGACCTCCCGCATCCCGCGGTGGAGGTCCGGGTGCTGCTCCCGTACAGCCGCGGCGACCTGGTCAGCCGGCTGCACGACAAGGCTGAGGTGATCTCGACCGAGCACACCGGCGAGGGCACCCTGGTGCACGCCCGGGTCAGCGAGGCGCTGGCCGGGGAGCTGGAGCTCTACGTCCTGGCGGGGCTCCCCGAGCAGGAGTAGCCCCTCGGGCCCACCCGTTCGGACTAGCCCGGCTCACCCCCTCGGGCGCGCCGATCTCGGTAGGGTCGCCGCATGATCCAGTTCGTCGCTCGGGTGGTCGTGCTGTTCCTGCTCGCCCTGGTCATCGCGATCGGCGGCATCGCGATCGACACCAGCCCCCCGGCATCCGGCGAGACCTCGGTGATCACCAACTACCGCGCCGACTTCTCGGTCTCCGAGGACGGCGACCTGCGGGCGGTCGAGACGCTGACCGTCGACTTCCCGATCAGCCGGCACGGCATCTTCCGGTTCTTCGACACCCAGGACGGCGCCGGGGGCGACGGCAGGCTGGTCCCGAAGGACATCCAGGTCCTCCGCGACGGCCGCAGCGAGCCGTACGACGTCCTCTCCGAGCGGCGTGGTCGCTACCGCAACATCAAGATCGGCGACCCGGACCGGACCATCAGCGGGTCGCACATCTACGAGATCTCCTACCGGATCGAGGGCGCGCTCTCCGCGGGCGAGGACGGCACCCAGTTCTACTGGGACGTGATCCCGTCGGGCTGGACGATGCCGATCCGGGAATCCGCGATCACCGTGCGCCTGCCCGCCGACGTCACGACCTTCCGCTGCGGCGTCGGCACCGGCGCCGACCTGCGGGCCTGCCAGGCCGAGACCGCCGGCAGCACGGTGCGGATCCGGACCGGCGACCTGCTCCCGAACACCCCGGTGACGATCCGGGCCGGCCTCGACATCCCGACCCCGCCGGTCGACAGCCCACCGTGGTCGCGGACTCTCGACCCGATCCTGGGACGCTCCCCGGTGCTGCTGGGCGCGATCGTCCTGGTCGCCCTCGGCGGCGCCGGGTTCGGCGCCGCGTTGAGCCGCTCGGTCCACGAGAAAGCCCCGGCCTTCCCGTTGATGTACGCCCCGCCGGAGGGGATCGGGCCGGCCCAGGCGGCGTACGTGCTGACCGAGAAGGTCGACGACAAGGCGTTCGTCGCGACCATGATGTACGCCGCCGAGCGAGGCGCCGCGCGGCTGACCCAGGACGGCAAGGCCTGGCACATCCTCGCCACCGACGCGGCCGAGAACTGGGACAAGGTCGACAACGTCACCCAGCTGACCGGGTCGGCGCTCGGCGTGGTCACCCCCGGGGGTCAGTTCACCGCCACCCCGGGCTCGGTGAGCGCCGGGCAGAAGCTGAAGCGGGTGCTCTCCTCGTTCAAGGCCGACACCGAGGGCTGGGCGAAGATGTCGGGCCTGATGGTGAGCAGCGGCCTCGGCCCGTTCGGCTGGGTGGTGCTCGTGATCGCCGGTGGCCTGGCGGCGTTCCTGGGAGTGTTCAACCCGTTCAACATCTCGGTCCTGGCGATCATCCCGGGCCTGTTCGCGATGGCGGCGCTCGGGGTCGGCGCCACCGGGGCGGGCACGCGGCGTACGCCGGCGGGCCGGGACCTGTGGTCGAAGGTCGGCGGCTTCAAGCGGATCCTCTCGACGCCGTCGGCGCAGGACCGGTTCGACTTCTCCGGCCGCCAGGAGCTCTACACGGCGTACCTGCCCTGGGCGGTCGCCTTCGACTGCGCCGAGGAGTGGGCGAAGAAGTACCGGGTCGAGACCGGCCTGGAGCCGCCCGTCCCGGACTTCCTCCCGGCGTACGCCGGTGCGCACACCGGCTCCTACGTCAGCCAGATGATCGACAGCTTCGACGCGACGGTCTCCTCGGCGATCTCCTCCTACGAGGCCACCCAGAGCTCGTCCTCGGGCGGCGGCGGTGGCGGTTTCAGCGGCGGCGGAGGCGGCGGTGGTGGCGGCGGTGGCTCCTGGTGACCGGACCCTCGCGCTTCGCCCCCGATCGTCGAGTTCGGCCTTCGGGCCCGTCGAGACGCGCGTTGCCACCGGTCGTCGAGCTTGCCGAGACGCACGTCGCCACCGGTCGTCGAGCTTGCCGAGACGCATCCGTAGCGTTGAATAGCACCACGCCATCCACGAAAGAGGTTCGGGAATGCTCATTGCACTGATCGTCGTCGCGGTCCTGGTCGGCCTGGTCGGCTTCGTGATCGTCGGCTTCAACAAGCTGCGCACCACCGACATCGGCGCCCAGGAGGCCCTCGGTGGCATCGACGTCCAGCTGACCCGTCGGGCCGACCTGATCCCGAACCTGGTCGAGACCGTCAAGGGGTACGCCGCCCACGAGCGCGGGGTCTTCGACGAGGTGACCCGGGCGCGGGCCGGACTGGCCGCTGCGGCGGCCGGCGACGACGTACCGGCCAAGGCTGCCGCGGACGCCGCGATGCAGCAGGCACTCGTCCGGGTCAACGCGGTTGCCGAGGCGTACCCGGACCTGAAGGCCAACCAGAACTTCCAGGACCTCCAGAACCAGCTCACCGAGACCGAGAACCAGATCTCGTTCGCCCGGCAGTTCTACAACGACGCGGTGGCGACCCTGAACAAGCTGGTCGTCACGATCCCGTGGATGTTCCTCTCCGGCCTCGCCGGGGTGAAGACCCGGGAGTTCTACGAGGCGCCTGCCGGCCAGAACCTGCCCCCGACGGTCGACTTCGGTACGGCGGCCGCGCCGCCCGCCCCGCCGACCCCGCCGGCTGCCCCTGCACCACCCCCGGCGGCCCCGGCCGC
>JBFJNH010000032.1:0-36503 GCA_041618295.1 Marmoricola sp. | reverse complement strand
GTTGCGGTCAGTGGTTCCCAGATCCCCGGCATCGGCCCGCTCGTCCGTGACTCCAAGGTCCTCAGCCGCGTCAACGACGTGATGCCGAGCGAGGCGCAGGGGTTGCTGCGCAGCTTCGACCAGGTGGTCGGTTCCAGCTTCTTCCCGCGCTACCTCGAGCCGTTCGCGCCGGAGCGGATCGTGCCGGTCACGCCGGCGCCCGGGAACGTGGTCAACGACCCCGAGGTCCAGGAAGCCCAGCTCAGCGTCTTCAAGATCCGCGGCAACAACAACTGCGGCGACGGGGTCGAGGGCAGCGGCTTCCTGTACGCCCCCCGCAAGCTGATGACCAACGCGCACGTGGTCGCCGGGGTGGACCGGCCGCGGGTCCAGGTCGGCACCCGGAGCATCCCGGCCACCGTCGTCTACTACGACGCCGACGTGGACGTGGCGGTGCTGGACGTCGACATCGACGGTCCGACCGTCGAGTTCGACACCGACCCGGGAGGACAGGCACAGCAGGCGGCCGTCGTCCTGGGGTACCCCAACGACGGTCCGTTCGACGCGCAGCCGGCGCGGATCCGAGCCCAGCAGCGGTTGCGGTCGCCGGACATCTACGGCCGCGGGACGGTCGCCCGCGACGTGTACTCGCTGCGCGGGCTGGTGCGCCCGGGCAACTCCGGCGGCCCGTTGGTCTCGATGGACGGCCGGGTGCTCGGCGTGATCTTCGCGGCGTCGGTGAGCGACAAGCAGACCGGCTACGCCCTGACCGCCGACCAGGTGGGCACGGCGGCGCTCAAGTCGCTGCGGAAGACGAGCGCGGTCGGCACCGGCAGCTGCACCTGATCGTCGACCCGTCGGGAGCGCGGCGCCGGGGAGCGGGCCTCAGCGCGTCTCTCGACAGGCTCGACGACCGGGTCGCCCGCGACGACCGGGTCGCCCGCGACGACCGGGTCAGGTCTCACTCGTGCGAGAACGCCCGGGGAAGCTCGCTCGCCTGCGCCAGGGTCCGTTCCGGGGCGCGGACCTTGCGGATGCGCAGGAAACCGCCCAGCGCCAGCAGCCCGGCGAGCAGCAGGTACCCGCCGAAGACGATCAGGAACGCCCACGCCGGGTCCAGGCCGGCCATCACGATGAAGTACGCGATCGCGATCGAGACCATGATGATCGCCAGCAGCGAGAAGAAGCCAGCGAGGGCGAAGAGGGCGATCGCGACGCCACCGGCGACGGCGCTGACCTTCAGCTCGGACTTGGCGAGCTCGATCATGTGCCGCACGAGCGTCCCGATGTCGTCGAACGCGTCGACGACCAGCTTGCCGATCGTCGGCTCTTCGTCAGCGGGCTCTCGGAATGCCATGGGCCTTGCCTTTCGGAGGACGGAGGTGCCGGTGGGTCCGACCTTATCGCTCAGGTCTGCTGGTGCTGCTTGTTGCTCCGGCGCAGCAGGGCCGCACCGAGCAGCGCTGCCGCC
Source organism: Marmoricola sp. (assembly GCA_041618295.1). Taxonomy (GTDB): domain Bacteria; phylum Actinomycetota; class Actinomycetes; order Propionibacteriales; family Nocardioidaceae; genus Marmoricola. The sequence goes on along the minus strand of JBFJNH010000032.1, from coordinate 35,053 downwards.
AGCGACGCGATCAGCACGGCTGTCTTGGCCTCTTCAGCGCGGACGTCGGAGAACGACAGGTCCGAGACGAGCAGCGAGACGGTGAAGCCGACGCCGCCGAGAACGGCCACGCCGGTCAGGTCGCGCCAGCTGACGCTCTCGTCGAGCGTGGCCCGGGTGAACCGGGTGACCAGCCAGGATCCGCCGAGGATCCCGATCGGCTTGCCGAGAACGAGGCCGAGGACCACGCCGAGGAAGATCGGCTCGGTGACCGTGGAGCCGAGGTCGGAGATCACCACCCCGGCGCTCATCAGCGCGAAGAACGGGACCGCGACCCCGGTGCTGATCGGGGAGAGGCGGTACTCCAGCTTCTCCGCCGGCGGGTGCTCCTCGTCGGCGTCCGGCAGGACCCGGGTCAGCAGGCCGAGGGCGACGCCGGCGACCGTGGCGTGGATGCCGCTCTCGTGCAGGAACCACCAGGCGCCGATCGCGATCGGGAGGTAGATCAGCACGCTGCCCACCCGCAGCCGCTGGCAGAGCGCGTAGAGCGCGATCAGGGCCGCGGAGAGCAGCAGGCTCTCCAGGTGGATGCTGCTGGTGTAGAAGACCGCGATGATCACGATGACGATCAGGTCGTCGACGACGGCGAGCGTCAGCAGGAACGCCCGGAGCGAGGTCGGCAGCGCGGAGCCGACCACGGCGAGCACGGCCAACGCGAAGGCGATGTCGGTAGCGGCCGGGATGGCCCATCCGCCCAGGTTGTCGGTCCCCGCGTTCAGAGCCAGGTAGATCAGCGCCGGCAGGACGACTCCGCAGATGGCCGCGATCACCGGGACCGCGGCGTCGGCGGGGCGGCGGAGCGAGCCGAGCAGGAACTCCCGCTTGAGCTCGAGGCCGGCGAGGAAGAAGAACAGCGTCAGCGCGCCGTCGGCGGCCCAGTGCTCCAGGTCGAGCGGGCCGATCTCGAACGCGCGGACGGACTCGTACCCGGCGTGGTCGAGCTGGGCCCAGACCACCGCTGCCGCCGCGGCCACCAGCGCGATGCTCCCGCCGATGGTCTCCGAACGGAGGAGCTTGCCGAGGACGGTGCTCTCGCGCTCCTCCGGCCCGGGGATGCGGGGCCAGGTCAGGACGGGGTTGCGGCGGGCGTCGGTCATCAGGCCTCGGGATCTGGGGTCGGCGGGACAGTTGCCGACCAGACTTCCCGGCGCACCTGCGCCCAGCCTACCGGTGGTCCGGGGTGATTTCTCCGCGGTTGCTCCGGGATGGGACACTGTCCGGGTTGGAGGGGAGTATTCCTTCGCGGCGGTCTCGTCATCACGGTCAGCAGCACGCTGGCCCGGGGTCGTCGGTCCAGGTGGCCCGCTGCCGCTCGGGCGGAAGAGACCTCCGGACCCTGCCCTGTCTCTGCGTGTCCGGAGGATCTACGTACATGGACGTTTCGCCCCTGGTCTGGTGGCTCACCATCGGCATCACCAGCGCCCTGCTCATCTTCGACGTCGTCGTGGTCGGTCGTCGCCCGCACGAGCCGACCCGTCGCGAGGTGACATTCGCGCTGAGCGGATTCATCGGCCTGGCGATCGTCTTCGGTATCGGCGTCTGGGTGACCGCGGGATCGCAGTACGGCACCGAGTTCTTCGCCGGCTGGCTGACCGAGTACTCGCTCTCGGTCGACAACCTGTTCATCTTCCTGATCATCATGGCGAAGTTCCAGGTGCCCCGGCAGTACCAGCAGACGGCGCTGCTGATCGGCATCGTCCTGGCGCTGGTCATGCGCGGCATCTTCATCGCCGTCGGCGCCGCGGCGATCAACAACTTCAGCTGGGTCTTCTACATCTTCGGTCTCTTCCTGATCTACACGGCGGTCAAGCTCGCCAAGGAGGGCGCCGAGGACGAGGACGCCTACGAGGAGAACCGGATGATCAAGTGGGTCGAGACCCACCTGCCGGCGACCTCGGAGTGGCACGGTACGAAGTCGTTCGTGGTCCGCAACGGCAAGCGGATGATCACCCCGATGTTCATCGTCATCCTGGCGCTCGGCACCACCGACCTGCTGTTCGCCCTCGACTCGATCCCGGCGATCTACGGGCTGACCGAAGAGCCCTACCTGGTCCTGACGGCCAACATCTTCGCGCTGATGGGTCTGCGGCAGCTCTACTTCCTGATCGGTGGGCTGCTCGAGCGGCTGGTCTTCCTCTCCTACGGGCTCGCGTTCCTGCTCGGCTTCATCGGCGTCAAGCTGGTGCTGCACGCGCTGCACGAGAACGAGCTGTCGTTCATCAACGGCGGGAAGCACGTCGAGTGGGCTCCGGACATCCCGATCTGGCTCTCGCTGTCCGTCATCGTCGGCACCCTGGTGGTCACCACGGTGCTCAGCCTGCTGGTCTCCCGGCGGATGACCGAGGTCGAGCGCGACGAGGCGACCGGGCCGCGCGGGCACTGAGCGGAGGGCACCTCCGGGCGGTGTGAGATGGGCCTCCGAACTCTTCGGGACAATTCGCCCTAACCTGCGACGAGTTCGCTCGTTGATCCCACCATGGAATGGTTCCAACGTAGGCCCAAGGTCGCTGCCGCCACCGGGGTGGTCGCTGCTCTCGTCGTCCTCACGCTCATCTGGTTGATGGTGCGGGACACCGACAAGCCAGCTGCCGACCCGGGGATCGCGGTGGGACTTCCCACCCCGAGCGACCAGCCCACGATCGGGGACCTGCCGACGGCCACCGGCTCCCCGGTGCCGACCACGGCCGCGGAGTACCAGCGCGCGGCCCAGGAAGCGTTCAAGCAGTTCGCCAACGGCCTCGGCACCCAGGGCCTCTCCTCGGGCCAGTTCAACATGCCCGGTATGTCCGGCGGCAGCATCTACAAGAGCCTGCCGCGGCACTCGCTGACCCTGCGGATCACCTCCGAGGCGCCGATCGGCACCATCGGGTACGTCGTCCCGACCAGCCTGCGGCACTCCTCCGGCGTGGTGAAGAACGTGCAGCGTTCCTGGAGCCTGAGCACCACCGTGTACGGCGACCCCGACTACGCCCAGCTCTTCATGCAGGCCGGAGCCCGCGGGTTCCCGATCACCTGCACGATCATCGTGGACGGCAAGGTCACCGAGCGGCGCTCCACCGAGGGGCCCTACGGACAGATGATCTGCCAGGGCTGACGAGGCTCAGTCCTCGGTGCTGGTCGCCGCTCCGGCGGCGATCAGCTGCATGATCGAGGAGTCGGCCAGGGTCGTCACGTCGCCCACCTCGCGGTTCTCGGCGACGTCGCGCAGCAGCCGGCGCATGATCTTCCCCGACCGGGTCTTCGGCAGCTCCGGGACGATCATCACCTTGCTCGGCTTGGCGATCGCACCGATCTCGTGAGCGACGTGGTTGCGGAGCTCGGCGACGATCTCGGTACCACCGTCGCCGGCGGCCTCGCGCAGGATCACGAACGCGACGGGGCTCTGCCCGGTCATCTCGTCGGTGGCCCCGACGACCGCAGCCTCGGCGACCTTCGGGTGCGAGACGAGCGCGGACTCGATCTCGGTAGTCGAGAGCCGGTGTCCGGAGACGTTCATGACGTCGTCGACCCGGCCCAGCACCCAGACGTCGCCGTCCTCGTCCTTCTTGGCGCCGTCGCCGGCGAAGTACATCCCCGGCCAGCGTGACCAGTAGGTGTCCTTGAACCGCTGGTCGTCGCCCCACAGGGTGCGCAGCATCGACGGCCACGGTTCCTTGATCACCAGGTACCCGCCGCTGCCGTCGGGCACCGAGTTGCCCTCGTCGTCGACCACGTCGGCCACGATCCCGGGGATCGCCTTCATCGCCGAACCCGGCTTGGCGTGGGTGACGCCGGGGAGGGGGCTGATCATGATCGCGCCGGTCTCGGTCTGCCACCAGGTGTCCACCACCGGGGTGGTGCCGCCGCCGATGGTGTCCCGGTACCAGACGTAGGCCTCGGGGTTGATCGGCTCGCCGACCGAGCCCAGCAGCCGCAGCGAGGTGAGGTCGTGCTCGGCCGGGATCGCGTCGCCCCACTTCATGAAGGTCCGGATCGCGGTCGGCGCGGTGTAGAAGATCGTCACGCCGTACTTGGCGATGATCTCCCACCAGCGTCCCTTGTGCGGCGCGTCCGGGACGCCTTCGTACATGACCGAGGTGGCCTGGTTCGCGAGCGGCCCGTAGACCATGTAGGAGTGCCCGGTGACCCAGCCGACATCGGCGGTGCACCAGTACACATCGGTCTCCGGCTTGAGGTCGAAGACGCCCCAGTGCGTGTACGCCGCTCCGACCAGGTAGCCGCCGGTGGTGTGCAGGATGCCCTTCGGCTTGCCGGTGGTGCCGGAGGTGTACATCACGTAGAGCGGGTGCTCGGCGTCGAAGAACTCCGGCTCGTGGACCGTCGAGGCCTTCTCGACCAGGTCGTGCCACCAGGTGTCGAGGTCGTGGTTCCAGTCGACCTCCTGGCCGGTACGCCGGACCACCAGCACGTTCTCGACCAGGCCGGGCTGCTCGGCCTCGACCTTGGCGACCGCCTCGTCGACGGCGGGCTTGAGGGCCGAGGGCGCGCCGCGCCGGTAGCCGCCGTCGGCGGTGATGATCAGCTTCGCGCCGCAGTCCAGCACCCGCGAGGAGAGCGCCTCGGCGGAGAAGCCGCCGAAGATCACCGTGTGCGGGGCTCCGAGGCGAGCGCAGGCCAGCATCGCGATCACGGTCTCCGGGATCATCGGCATGTAGATCGCGACCCGGTCGCCGGTCCGGATGCCGAGCTCGGTGAGCGCGTTGGCGGCCTTGCAGACCTCGTCCTGGAGCTGGGCGTAGGTGAGGTCGCGGGCGTCGTCGGCGGGTTCGCCGACCCAGTGGAAGGCGACCTTGTCACCCGCGCCCGCCTCGACGTGCCGGTCGACGCAGTTGTACGCCGCGTTCAGCTTCCCGCCGACGAACCACTTCGCGAACGGCGGGTTCGACCAGTCCAGGACCTGGTCCCACCGGGTGTCCCAGGAGAGCCGCTCGGCCTGCTTCTCCCAGAACCCGAGCCGGTCCGCGGTCGCCTCGTCGTACGACGCCGCGGTCAGGTTGGCGTGCTCCGCGAACGCAGCGGGCGGTGCGAACCGCCGCTCCTCGTGAGCCAGGTTGGAGAGTGCTTCGTTGCTCATCGCGATGTTCCTCCGAGGTCAGGGGGTGAGACCGGTGGGTGAGGCTCCAGCCAGCCTAGGGCGGGTGGGTGGAGCGGCAGAAGGGAGTCGTTCGGGTTTCGGTCGTCGAGCCCGTCGAGACGCCTCGACAGGCTCGACGACCGGTGAGCGCACCGAACCACGGCCTTGGTTGCGTGCGCGTTGCACTCAGTGCTGGATGGCGGCCTCCGCCCCGGCCCCGGTGAGGGCGCGGACCTCGAGCTCGGTGTAGCGGTCCTCGGCGTCCTGCTCACGCCGGGAGATCGTCCCGAGGTAGCCCAGCAGGAAGCCCAGCGGGATCGACACGATGCCCGGGTTCTCCAGCGGGAACCACGAGATGTCGATGCTGGTCGGCAACAGGGAGAGGTTCTTCCCGGAGGCGTCGACGCCCTTGCCGGAGACGATCGGGGAGAAGATCACCAGGCCGACCGAGGAGATCAGACCGCCGTAGATGCTCCACACCGCGCCACGGGTGTTGAACCGCCGCCAGAACATGTTGTAGACGATCGCCGGCAGGTTCGCCGACGCGGCGACCGCGAACGCGAGCCCGACCAGGAAGGCGATGTTGAGCTTCTGCGCCGGGATCGCCAGGGCGATCGCGGTCAGGCCGATGGCGGCAGCGGCGAACCGGGCCACCTTGAGCTCGTCCCGCTCGGAGGCCTGGCCCTTCTTGAAGACGCTGTTGTAGAGGTCGTGAGCCACGCTGGAGCTGGAGGTGAGGGTCAGGCCCGCGACCACCGCCAGGATCGTGGCGAACGCGACCGCGGCGATCAGCGCCAGCAGGATGGCACCGCCGGTGGTGCCGGCGCCGCCGCCGACCTCCTCGGCGAGCAGCGGCGAGGCCAGGTTGCCGCCGGAGGCGATCACCTTGTCGTAGCTGTTCTTCGGCAGCATCGCGGCCGCACCGAAGCCCAGAACCAGCGTCATCAGGTAGAAGGCGCCGATCAGGCCGATCGCCCAGAGCACCGACTTCCGGGCGTCGCGGGAGGTCGGAACGGTGTAGAACCGGATCAGGATGTGCGGGAGTCCGGCGGTGCCGAGGACCAGGGCGATTCCGAGCGAGACGAAGTCGATCTTGCTGGTCATGGTGGCGCCGTACTTGAGACCCGGCTGGAGGAAGCCTTCGCCCTTGCCGGTGTTCTCGGACGCGGCTCCGAGCATCTCGGAGAGGTTGAAGCCGAAGTGCGCCAGCACCAGGACGACGATCAGCAGGGAGCCGACCATCAGCAGGACCGCCTTCACGATCTGCACCCAGGTGGTGCCCTTCATGCCGCCGACGGTGACGTAGAAGATCATCAGGCCGCCGACCGCGAAGATCGTCAGGTTCTTGATCGTCTGGCTCTCCACCCCGAGCAGCAGCGTCACCAGGGCGCCGGCGCCGACCATCTGGGCGAGCAGGTAGAAGATCGAGACCACCACGGTGGAGGTGGCGGCCGCCGTCCGGACGGGCCGCTGCCGCATCCGGTAGGCGAGCTGGTCGGCCATCGTGAACCGGCCCGAGTTGCGCAGCATCTCCGCTACCAGGAGCAGTGCGACCAGCCAGGCGACCAGGAACCCGATGGAGTAGAGGAAGCCGTCGTAGCCGTAGAGGGCGATCGCCCCGGAGATCCCGAGGAAGGACGCGGCCGACATGTAGTCGCCGCCGATGGCGAGGCCGTTCTGGAACCCGGTGAACGAGCGTCCGCCCGCGTAGAAGTCGGCGGTGCCGCTGTTGCTCCGGCTGGCCCGGAAGGTGATGTAGATCGTGATGGCGACCACGACTAGGAAGAGGCCGGTGGTGAGGAGCTGGTTGTTGTCCATGTCAGGACTCCTTGCGGCTGTGCTCGTGCAGGTCGCGCTCGGCGAGGTACTGCTCGTCGAGGTGGCGGGCCAGCGGGTCGAGGTGGGTGTTGCTGTAGCGGGCGTAGAGCCAGGCGAGCCCGAAGGTGGTCACGAACTGCAGCAGCCCGAAGACCAGGGCCACGTTGAGGTTGCCGATCACCTTCTGGCTCATGAAGTCGTGCGCCCACATCGAGAGCACGACGTAGGCGGCGTACCAGACGATGAAGGCGAGGGTCGCGGGGAAGACGAACCCGCGGTAGCGCCGGCGGAGCTCGGCGAACTCCGGGGTGCGGGCGAGGGCTTCGTACGCCGGGTCGGAGGTCTCGGCGGACTGGTGCAGTGCGGTGGTTGTGCCAGCCATGGCGGGTCCACCCTTCCTGGTCGGTGACGCGATCGTGTGATCGCGATCACGTTAGGAACGCGGCGTGCCCGGGCGGCAGGGGTGCGCACGGATCCTGCGGTCGGCGGAGCCGGCCTGTCGGTGAGCGGTCGGTTCCGTACGACGAACGGTCGTGCTCAGCTCCGGTCGAGGTCGACGTTCTCGGGCGTGTGCAGCCGGACCATCACCCGGCTGACGTGGGCAGCCCGTGGCGGTCGTGTCCCCAGCGAGACCAGCACCGTGGTCGCCACGCTCAGCGGCACCGCCCACGCGGCCGGTTGCGCCATCAGCGCGGCGTACCAGCCCTCGGAGCGGTCGGTGACCAGGTTGTCGATCACCGCGAACCCGGTGAGCAGGCCGCCGACGACCAGGCCGGCCACCGCCCCGGCCGCGGTCAGGCCGCGCCACCAGATGCCGAGGACCAGCAGCGGCCCGAACGTCGCAGCGGCCATCGCGAAGGCCAGCCCGACGACGGTGGCGACCGAGACGTCGCGGGCCAGCAGCGCCAGGCTCAGCGGCACCGTCACCGCGATCACGGCGGCGATCCGGAACGCCGTGACACCCTCGAACCGTCGGCTGGTGACGTCCTGGGAGACGACGCCGGCCACCGCGACGGTCAGGCCGGAGGAGGTCGCCAGGAACGCCGCGAACGCGCCACCGACCAGCAGCGCGGTGAGCAGGTCGCCGCCGACACCGCCGACCATCCGCTGCGGCAGCTCGAGCACGACGCTGTCGGTGCTGCCGCCGCCGACCAGGTCGGGGGCGTAGAGCCGACCCAGGGCGCCGTACACCGGGGGAAGGACGTAGAAGGCGCCGAGCAGGCCGAGCACCACCAGCGTGGTTTTCCGGGCGGCCCGGCCGTCGGGGTTGGTGTAGTACCGGACCGCGACGTGCGGCAGGCCCATGGTGCCCAGGAAGGTCGCGATCATCAGCAAGTACGTCGAGTACAGCGGGTGGTCGCCGGAGATCGGGTCGGCCCAGTCGCGTCCGGTGACGCCGTCGACCACGACGTCCGCTGCGGCCGGGGAGGACCCGCCGTCGGAGAGCCAGACGATCACCAGGAACACCAGCGGGACCAGCAGTGCGGTCAGCTTGAGCCAGTACTGGAAGACCTGGACGAAGGTGATCGAGCGCATCCCGCCGGCGAGCACGTTGGCCAGCACGACCACTGCGACCACGAGCCCGCCGGCCCACGGTGCCATCCCGGTCGAGGAGCGCAACGCCACCCCGGCGGCCTGGAACTGCGGCATCAGGTAGAGCCAGCCGATGGCGACCACCAGGATCGAGGAGGCGGTCCGCACCGCCCGCGAGTCGAGCCGGGCCTCGGCGAAATCGGGGAGCGTGTAGGCGCCGCTGCGTCGGAGCGGTGCCGCGACCAGCACCAGCAGCACCAGGTAGCCGGCCGTCCAGCCGACCGGGTACCAGAGCATCTCGCCGCCGAAGGCGAGCACCAGGCCCGCCACGCCCAGGAAGGAGGCGCCGGAGAGGTACTCGCCGCTGATCGCGCCGGCGTTGAGGCCGGGTCGCACCGAGCGGGAGGCGACGAAGAAGTCCGAGGTGGTCCGGCTAAACCGGAGCCCCCAGGTGCCGATCGCCAGGGTCGCGGCCGAGACCAGCACCACCGCGGTGATCCCGTAGGCGATGTTCACGTCGGTACTCATCGCGCGGTCACGACCGTTCCACGACGTGCACGAACTCGGCCTCGTTGCGCTCGCTGGCCCGGACGTAGCGCCAGGCCAGCAGCACCAGGACCGGGTAGCAGCCGAACGCGAGCAGCACCCAGGACAGCGGCATCCCGACGACGTGCTTCTCGGTCAGCACCGGGAACGCGTGGAAGGCCAGCGGCAGCAGGCCGATCGTCCCGGCCAGCAGGAGCAGCGTGCCGAGTGCCTGCCGCAGCTGGGTCCGCAGCAGCGCGCGGACGTAGATCTCGCCGACCTCGGTGTGCGCGTCGATCTCCGAGGCGGCACTGGGTCGCGGCCGGGTGCGGGTCCGGTCGGCGTACGGGCTCGTGACCCGGACCCGTTGCGGCGGCCCGGTGGGCCGCTGGTCGGTCACGGGGTGTCCTTGCCCTGGCTGCTGCCCGGGTTGCTGCCTTGGGCCCGGACCAGCAGGTCGCGCAGCGACCGGGTGTGCCGCCGGCTGACCGGGAGCTCGGTCCCGCCGACCACCACCGAGCAGTGGCCGGCGTCGACCCGCAGCTCCTCGACGTACGGGAGCGCGACCAGCAGCGAGCGGTGGATCCGGACGAAGCCGTTCGGGGCCCACTGCGCCTCCAGCTGGGCCAGCGGGATCCGGACCAGGTGCGCCTCGGTGCCGGTGTGCAACCGGGCGTAGTCGCCCTCGGCCTCGACGTAGCGGATCTCCGGGACCGGCACGAAGCGGGTCACCCCGCCGCGCTCCACCGGCACCTGATCGACCGGGGTCGGGGTGCGGGCGGCGCCCAGGACCCGGCGGATCGCTTCGGCGAGGCGTTCCTCACGGACCGGTTTGAGGACGTAGTCGACGGCATCGAGGTCGAAGGCGTCGACCGCGTGCTGGTCGTGCGCGGTGACGAAGACGATCGCGGGCGGCTCCTTGAAACGGCCCAGTACCGAGGCGAGCTCGATCCCGGTCAGCCCCGGCATCTGGATGTCGAGGAAGACCGCGTCGACCTCGGTCTCCTTGAGCATCCGCAGCGCCTCGGTGGGGGAGTCGCAGGCGAAGACCTCCCCGACCCGGGGGTCGCGGCGGAGCAGGAAGGTCAGCTCGTCGAGGGCCGGCGCCTCGTCGTCGAGCACCAGGATCCGGAGCCCGGGCGCGTTCGGGGTCATCGGCGCACCCTCACGGCCGGAGCCCCGGAGCGAACTTGGGCACCCGAACGGTCACCTTGGTCCCGGCGCCCGGTGCGGTCTCCACGACGAGACCGTACTCGTCGCCGAAGGTCGCGCGCAGCCGCTCGTCGACGTTGCCGAGACCGACCGAGTCGCCCCCCGGCTCGCCGCGCAGTACCGCCCGGATCCGTTCGGGGTCCTCGCCGACGCCGTCGTCCTCGACCGAGACGATGCACTCGCGGTCCGCATCGCGGGCCTCGATGGTGACGGTGCCGCCGGCCTCGGCCGACTCCAGCCCGTGCCGTACGGCGTTCTCCACCAGCGGCTGCAGGCAGAGGAACGGCACCTGGACGGCGAGCACCTCCGGCGCGATCCGGAGCACCACCTGGAGCCGGTCGCCGAACCGTGCCTGCTCGAGCAGCAGGTAGCGCTCGATCGACCGGAGCTCCTCGGCCAGCGTGGTGAACTCGCCGTGTCGGCGGAAGGAGTAGCGGGTGAAGTCGGCGAACTCCAGCAGCAGCTCGCGGGCCCGGTCGGGGTCGGTGCGCACGAAGGAGGCGATCGCGCCGAGGGAGTTGTAGATGAAGTGCGGGCTGATCTGGGCGCGCAGCGCCCGCACCTCGGCCTGCACCAGGCGGTGCCGGGAGTCGTCGAGCTCGGCGAGCTCGAGCTGGGTGGAGACCCAGGCGGCGACCTCGTCGGTGGCTCGCAGCAGGCTTGCCGACGGCCGGTCGGTGAGGGCGACCAGGCCGCCGGCGACCCGGTCCTCGATCACCAGCGGGCTGGCGACGGCGTGCCGCAGCAGGCAGCCGTTCGCCTCGCAGGGCAGCTCCTCGGGCCCGGCGACGACGGTGGTCGCGCCCGCGACGGCACGGAGCCCGAGCGCCTCGGCGTGCTCGCGGTGGTGGTTCTCCAGACCGTCGTACCCGAGCAGTCCGGTGGTGTCGGTGATCGCCACCGCCGAGGTGCCGAGCAGGGCGCGCAGGTGCCGCAGGCTGCGCTCGACGGTGCCGGCGTTCAACCCCTCGCGCAGGGCGGGGGAGGCCAGCGATGCGGTGTGCAGGGTGTGGAACGTGGCGCGGTCGGCCTCACTGCCGAGCCCGCGCCACCGTCCGCGCCCAAATCCGCGCCCTGTTCGGGGTCCACGCCCCCAGCCAGCCATGGAGCCAGCGTAGGGGCAGCGGTCCTCAGCTGAAGTCGATCAGCAACGTGCCGGGGTCCTCCGTCGGGCCCGCCGGCGGCTTCGGTACGTCGTCGCGGTTGATCGCCTGGGTGGCCTCGGGGTCGTGCGTCGCGTGCACGGGAGCCACCACGACCGGGGGCGGGGGTGCGTCGGTGACGGTGGTCCGGTAGCAGCGGGTGAGGTAGGGCAGCTGCATCCCGTCGGGGCCGCGTCCGTAGTCGTCGTACAGGGCGCCGACGCGGGCGAGCAGGTCGTTGCGCTCGCTGTCGGACATCAGCGCGACGTACGAGCGGGAGCGGACCAGGTCGGTGAGCTCGTCGCGGCGCAGGTTCTGCCAGTACCGGAAGACGGATTCCTGCCAGTCGGTGAAGAGCGCGGAGTCGCGCGCCGGACCGGCCAGGTCGGGGTTGCGCTCGGCCTCGCTGACCCCGATCAGCTTGCCGAGCTTGCGGACCCACGGGATGCCCTCGTCCCGGGTGTTCCAGACCAGGGCCAGCACACCGTCGGGGCGCAGCACCCGGGCGATCTCGTCGAGCGCGACCGGGTGGTTGAACCAGTGGAAGGACTGCGCGCAGACGACGACGTCGACCGAGCGGGACGCGACCGGGATCCGCTCGGCTCCGGCGACGGTGGCCTGCGCTCCCGGGACGCGTTCGCGCAGCAGCGCGATCATCTCCGGCAACGGGTCGGTGGCGATCACCCGGTGCCCGGCGGCGACCAGCGCCTCGGTCAGCTTGCCGGTCCCGGCGCCGAGCTCGAGGACCGTGGCCGGGGTGCTGCCGACCAACCAGGCCGTTGCCTCCGCCGGGTACGACGGCCGCGCCTTGTCGTACTCCTCGGCGACGGAGGCGAAGGAGAGTCCGGGGGTGCTCGCATCGGGGGTCATCGTGGCCCGAACGTACCCGATAGCCTTGCCCGTGTGGCTGATCCTCTCCGTGTCCCCCCGCCCGCGCCTCCGGCCTCTCCGGCCGACCCCCTGGCCTGGCTGACCGAGCTCGAAGGGGTTCCGTCCGGACTGGCGGCCGCACGCGACGGCGTCGACGCCCTGCTCCGCGACCGCGGGATGCGCAAGACCTACCCCGAGCAGACCGGGGAGTCGCTGCTGCGCGGGGCGCACGCCTCCGCGGTGCTGGAGGGCTCGACCTCCTCCCTGGAGCAGGTGCGTGCTGGCGAGGGCGACGACATCGCGCTGGCGGCGCTGCGGGTCAGCACCGGGGTGTTGAGCCTGGTCCCGGTCCTGGGCACCGCGCCGTTGCAGGCGTTCGCCCGGCTGCACGCGCTGGCCGGCAAGGGCGTTCTCGACGAGGACTCGCTGGGCCGTCCGATCAACGCCGAGGGTGCCGCCCGGTTGGCGAGCCTCGGCGACACGCTGCTCGCCACCAAGGTGCCGGCGCTGCTCGTCGCCGCGCTGGTGCACGCCGAGCTGGTCACGGTGGCGCCGTTCGCCTCGCACAACGGGATCGTGGCCCGCGCCGCCGAGCGGTTGGTGCTGGTGCAGCGCGGGGTCGACCCGGCCTCGGTGGTGGTTCCGGAGGCGGGGCACCTGGCGCTGCGGGAGGCGTACGAGTCGAACCTGCGGGGGTACCGCGACGGCGGCCGCGGCGGTCTGCACTCCTGGCTGCTGTACGTCGGTGAGGCGATCACCAAGGGTGTCGAGGCGTCCCCGCTGCGGGACTGATGTGTATTCGTCCGGCAGGGGCTGCGCGGAGGCGATAAGATCGCCTTATGGGTCTGCTGGTTGAGTATCGCGCCGCGCGGCGCGATGAGGACGTCGCTCGCTTGCGGCGCGTGATCGCCCTGCGCGCCCTGATGGCCACCGGTTCCAGCCAGCGTGAGGTCGCTGACGCTGTGGGTATCTCGCAGCCTGCCGTGAGTCAGCAGCTCAAGCACGGCCCGGAGCTCGACGTGGTGCACCCCGGGCTTCTGCTCGAGGCAGCTGCGCCGGTGCTCAAGACCCTGGCGGACGAGCGAGGTTACTCACGCCTGGCGGTCTTCGGATCGGTGGCGCGGGGACAGGCCGGCCAGGATTCCGACATCGACCTGCTGGTCGAAGCCCCTGCCGAGACGTCGTCCTTCGACTTCATCCGCTTCCAGCAACTCCTCGAACAGGTGCTGGGTCGTCCGATCGACCTGGTCTCGTACGGCGGCTTGAAGCCGAAGCGCGACGACGACGTGCTGCGCGAAGCCGTGCTGCTGTGATGCAACGCCGCGCCGCCAAGGAACTCCTCCATGTCGAGGCTTGGCTCGACCGGGCAGTGGAGATCGTGGGTCGGGGTCGTGACGCCTACCTCGCAGACGCGCTGCTGCAGGAAGCCGGCGACTCCTTGATGATGAAGCTCGGCGAAGCCGCCAACCGACTGTCCCGGCTGGACGTCCTGGCTCCGGACGGAGTCGAGTGGGCGTTGGCGGTTGCCAACCGGAACTTCCTGATCCACCAGTACGACGAGATCGACCGTTCCCTGACCTGGCGCACGTTGACGGTCGACCTTCCGGCGTGGAGCGCCTCGCTCCGGGGCCACTTCGCGGATGCGGCATCGGCGCTGGCCGACGAACCTCGCTGATCGGCACCTTCCCCCGAACAGATGAGCGGCACCGAAGGACCTGCCTGCGATGCCGCTCTGAACACAGGGGTCGTGGCTACCAAGCGTGCACGGTCTAATTGTTGCCCCGGGTCTGTCCCGGTCTGCAAACGCCCTCTACGAAGGGAGATCGCCGCGTGGGTACCGTTTCCCTGTGCTGGTCTGAAGTTGTCCGTGCACCTTGTGTAACGCGCTCCGCACCCACATTCAAGGGTTGACTTTCCCCTCGTCGAGGGGGAGCGGGGGATTCCCGGGCGTGTCGTCTCAGATGCCGAGGTGTTCGCGCCGCGCGCGCCGTGAGTTGACCCAGACCACCGCGCCGAGACCGGCGATGCCGGCGACGGCGAGGGCTGCCAGGGTCGGCTTCGCGGGCGGGAGCTTCACCCGGCTGCCCAGCGCCACCGGGCGGTCGAAGACCAGGACCGGCCAACCGCGTTCCTTCGCCGCCTTGCGCAGCTCCTTGTCGGGGTTGACCGCGAACGCGTGCCCGACGGTCTCCAGCATCGACAGGTCGGTGATCGAGTCGCTGTAGGCGTAGCACTCGGCGAGGTCGTAGCCGCGCTTGCGGGCCAGGTCGGTGATCGCCTTGGCCTTGTTCTCGGCGTACGCGTAGAACCGGATGTTGCCGGTGTACTTGCCGTCCGCGACCTCCATCCGGGTGGCGACCACGTGGTCGGCCCCGAGCATCTCGCCGATGGGCTCGACCATCTCGGCACCACTGGTCGAGACGATGATGACGTCGCGCCCCGCCGCGTGGTGCTCCTCGATCAGGTTGACCGCCTCGTCGTAGACGAGCGGGTCGACGATGTTGTGCAAGGTGTCGGCGACGATGTCGCGCACCGTCTGCACGTCCCAGCCGGTGCAGAGCTGCGACATCATCTGCCGCATCTTCTCCATCTGGTCGTGGTCGGCCCCGCCGACGAGGTAGACGAACTGCGCGTACGCCGATCGCAGCACGGCTCCGCGCGAGATCAGCCCGCCGGCCTGGAACTCGCGCGAGAACGCGAACGTGCTCGACTTGGCAATGATCGTCTTGTCCAGGTCGAAGAACGCGGCTTGGGGGCGAGCGACAGGGCTCATGCCTCCACTCTAGGGATGGAAGGCCTGCTGTTCGGGGGATTGAGGCGCAATCCACAGGCAGCAGAAGGCGTCGTTGCTGCACAACCCGGGAGTTTGCGTGTCGGTCGTCGGGGTGGGCGCCGCGACCGTGAACCCATGACCGACAGCCCGGCGCCCCCGTTGATCCTCACCTGCGACCCGGGCCTGCGTGAGGACCTGGTGCGGTTGGCGGCCGCCGCCGGGGTGGTGCCGGAGGTGGTCGCCGAGGTCGGGTCAGCGCTGCGGTCGTGGTCAGCGGCGTCGCTCGTGCTGGTCGGCGGTGACCTGGCGGAGGCGCTGGCTGCAGCCGTGCCCCCGCGCCGTTCCGGGGTTCACCTGGTGTCGTCGACCGAGTCCGCAGACGTGTTCCGCGCCGCGCTCGCCTGCGGCGCGGAGTCCGTCCGCTGCCTCCCCGCAGCGACCGACGACCTGGTCGCCGATCTTGCCGACTGCGGTGACGGCCCGCGTCCGGACGGCCTGGTCGTCGGGGTTCTCGGGGGAGCGGGTGGGGTGGGTGCCACCGTCTTCGCGGCTGCGTTCGCCGAGGTACTGGCCGCCGACCGGGACGTCCTCCTCGTCGACGCCGATCCGTACGGCGCGGGTCTCGACCGGGTCCTGGGCGTCGAAGCGGTCGAGGGGGTCCGGTGGGGCGGTCTGGTGCAGGCGGCAGGTCGACTCAGCGCCCGGTCGCTGCACGAGGCGCTGCCCCGTCGGGGCCGCCTCTCGGTGCTCACCTGGTCCTCGACCTGTCCCGGGCCGCTGTCGACGGAGACGGTGCGCTCGGTGGTCTCGACCGCCCGCCGGGGGTATCCCGTGGTCGTCGTCGACATCGGGCGGCACCCCGACCCGGTCGCCGACGACCTGTTCCACCGGTGCGACCGGCTCGTGCTGCTCTCGACCACGACGGTGCCGGCGGCCGCCGCGGCGGCGCGCCTGATCGGTCGACTACCCGCGGTGACCGGGCTGGTGCTGCGCGGGGCGGGTGGTGCGTCGCCGGACCAGGTGGGCGCGGTCCTCGGGCTGACGGTGCTGGCCCAGATGCGGGACCAGCGCGGGCTGGACGAAGCCGTCGCGCTGGGACTCGGGCCGTTGCGCAACCGTCGCGGCCCGCTGGCCCGGGCGGCCCGGGCCGTCGCCGATGCGGTCGTTCCGAGGGAGCCCGCGTGACCGACGTGCAGGTCCCGGAGGCGTTGCTCGTCGCCGTGCGGGAGCGGTTGGCCCGGGACAACGCCCAGGTCACTCCGCAGCACGTCGCGCGAGCCTTGCGGCAACAGGGCCGACCGGTCGGCGACGCCGAGGTCCTCGCCGTCCACGACCTGCTGCGCCACGACGTCCTCGGCGCCGGGCCGCTCGACGACCTGCTCGGTCTCCCCGACGTCACCGACGTCCTGGTCAACGGAGCGGGCGAGACCTGGGTCGACCGAGGGGCCGGTCTGGAGCTCACCGGGGTCCGGTTCGCCGACGAGGGCGCCGTACGCCGACTCGCGCAACGGCTCGCCGCCGGTGCCGGGCGCCGCCTGGACGACGCCTCGCCGTACGTCGACCTCCGTCTGGCTGACGGCACCCGGTTCCACGCGGTGCTCGCGCCGCTCGCCCGGCCCGGCACGCTGCTCTCCCTCCGGGTGCCCCGCCGCCGGACCTTCGACCTGGGCGGACTCGAGGCTGCCGGTGCTGTGAGCACGGAGGGCGCGTTGCTGCTGCGCCGGATCGTGGAGTCCCGGGCTGCGTTCCTGGTCAGCGGCGGCACCGGGTCCGGGAAGACCACGGTTCTCGGCGCGATGTTGAGCCTGGTCGATCCCGGCGAACGGATCGTCCTGGTCGAGGACTCCAGCGAGCTCCGTCCCGACCACCCGCACACGGTCGCGCTCGAAGCCCGGCCCGCGAACCTC
The DNA here is from genome assembly GCA_041618295.1 of Marmoricola sp. Lineage (GTDB taxonomy): Bacteria > Actinomycetota > Actinomycetes > Propionibacteriales > Nocardioidaceae > Marmoricola. Next base: position 18,160 of record JBFJNH010000032.1, on the reverse strand, counting down.
GAGGGTGCCGGCGAGGTCACCCTGCGGACGCTGGTGCGCCAGGCGCTGCGGATGCGTCCGGACCGCCTGGTGCTGGGCGAGGTCCGCGGGGCTGAGGTGGTGGACCTGCTCGCGGCTCTGAACACCGGTCACGAGGGCGGTTGCGGGACGCTGCACGCCAACTCGGCCGGTGACGTCCCGGCCCGGGTCGAGAGCTTGGCGCTCGCCGCCGGACTGACCCGCGACGCCGCGCTGAGCCAGCTGGGGTCCGCGGTCGACCTGGTCGTGCACCTGCACCGGCCCCGCCACGGTGTCCGGCAGGTCCGCGAGATCGCGGTTCTGGAGCGAGCGACCGCCGGCCTCGTCGTGTCCCCCGCGGTCACGTTCGGCCCGGACCTGTCCAGCACCACCGGTCCCGGCCTCGCTCGTCTCGAGGGGCTGCTGACCCGATGACCGGGGTGCTGGCAGCGGGCGCTTGCGCAGTGGCGATCCTCCTGGTCCTGGCTCCGGTGGGACTGCGGCGGGATCCCCGGGTCCCACCACCGGCCGTGCTGGCCGGCCTCGCGGCGGCGGCGCTCCTCGTCGACGGCCGGGTCTCCCCGGTGCTGGTCGTGCTCGCTGTCGCGGGCGGTGCTGCGACGGCGCGCGAGCTCCGTCGACGGCGGACCCGCAGGGAGGAGACCCGTCGCGGTGAGGCGGTGCTGGCCCTGTGCGAGTCCCTGGCGGCCGAGCTGGAAGGCGGCTCCGCGCCAGCCGCTGCGCTCGCGTCCGCGGTCGAGGAGTGGCCGGAGTTCCGCAACCTCGCCGACGCTGCGCGTCTCGGCGCCGACGTGCCGGGTGCGTTGCGCTCCGGTGCCGAGCTGCCGGGGGCCGGTCAGCTGCGACTGGTCGCCGCGGCCTGGGTCGTCGCACATCGTTCGGGGGCGGGCCTCGCTTCGGCGGTAGGGCTGGCGGCTCGTCAGATCCGCGAGGACCGCGCGACGGCGCGGGTGGTCGCGACCGAGCTCGCGTCGGCCACGGCGACGGCGCGCCTGCTGGCCGTCCTGCCGCTCGGAGTTCTCCTGATCGGCCGCGGCGCCGGCGGTGACCCGGTCGGCTTTCTGGTCGGCACGACGCCGGGGATGGTCTGCCTGGGGTCCGGGCTCGGGCTTGCCTGGGTCGGACTCTTCTGGATGCAGCGGATCGCCGACGGGATCCGGCGCGGGTGATCGCCGCCGCTCTCGCCGGTGCGGCGGTCCTGCTGCTGGTGATGCCGGCCTACCCGCTCAGGGTCCTGCGGCCGGCCGGCAGCTGCGAGGCTCCCGACGACCGTGCCGTGCTGCGACGGTTCCGGGGTCCGTTGGTGGCGCTCACCCTGGTCGGAGGCTGGGTGGTCGTCGGTGGCTGGTCCGGGATGGCCGCAGGTGTTGCTGCCGGTGTCGTAGGGTGGCGGGTCCTCGGGCGGGTGGAGACCCCGGCCTCGGTCCGACGCCGTACCGCGCTGGACCGCGATCTGCCGATGGCGGTGCACCTGCTCGGCGCGAGTGTGCGCGCCGGATCGGCCGTCGGCCCCGCGCTCGTCGACGTCGCGACCGCGTTGGGCGGCCCGGTTGCCGAGGAGCTGCTGCTCGTCGTACGGAGGCTCGAGCTGGGGATCGATCCGGCGACGGCCTGGTCGACGGTTCCGGTCGAGCTGCGTCCGCTGGGTCGGAGCATGGTCCGCGCCCATCGTTCGGGGGCGCCCGTGGTGGCGACGGTGGAGCGGCTGACGGAGGAGCTCCGTGCCACCCGGCGGCACCGGACCGAGGCCCTCGCCCGCAGTGTCGAGGTCCGGACGGCGGCCCCCCTCGGTCTCTGCTTCCTCCCCGCGTTCGTCGTCCTCGGTGTGGTGCCGATGGTGGTCGGCATCTTCTCCACCCTCGACCTGTTCGGCTAGGCCCACGGTGCACAGAGCCGGTTCCGCGGACCTTCTCCACCGTGCGGAGCTTGGCGGTGGTGACCTCAGGCCTGGCCCGGAAACCTCATCCCTGCAAGGAGAAACGCCGTCATCGGGGCGGCGTTCGAGGGAGGAGTCACCATGGGTACGTCACGCAACCGCCAGGGTCAGGACGGTGCCACCACCGCCGAGTACGCCGTCTGCACCGGTGCCGGAGTCGGGTTCGCCGGCCTGTTGTTCAAGCTGATCACCAGCGACGTCGGTCAGAGGATGGTCACCAGCGTCTTCGACAAGATCATGGACATCCTGCCGTTCTGAGGGTGGTCGACCGGCGGGTGGAGGGGCCCCGGACGGCCCCTCCACCCACCCTGGAGGTGGGATGAGCGTGCGGAGTGACGAGCGTGGTGCAGCGACGGCCGAGACGGCGATGGCGCTACCGGTCCTGGTCCTGCTCGGGTTGGCCCTGGCGTGGCTGGTCGGCCTCGGGGTCGCTCAGGTCCGGGTGGTCGATGCGGCCCGCGAGACGGCACGGGCGGTGGCCCGGGGTGAGACGGAGGAACTCGCCGTCGGCCTCGGCCAGCAGGTCGCCCCGGCCGGGGCTGACATCCGGCTCAGCGCGGGGCAGGGGTCGGTGCGGGTCGTGGTGACGGCCCAGGTGCGCGGACCGGGCGGCCTGCTCGGGTTCCTGCCGGGCTTCGACGCCCGGGCGGAGGCCGTGGCGGCGATGGAGCCTGGTCGTTGACCGGGCGCCGCGGGGAGGAGGGGGCCGGGGTCGTACTGGTGATCGGCGTGGTGGCGCTCCTGGTTGCGCTGTCGGTGGTCTGCTCCGGTGCGGCAGCCCTGGTCGCGGGCCACCGCCGGGCTCAGGTGGCAGCCGAGCTGGCCGCTCTGGCCGGTGCTGGGGCTGACCGCTCCGGACTGGATCCGTGTGCGGCGGCCGGGCGGATCGCGGTCGCGAACGGGACCGGCCTCGCCGCGTGCTCCGACGCGTCCGGGGTCGTCGAGGTGGTGGTCGAGGTCGAGGTGATGGGTACCTGGATGCTCTCCGGGCGTGCTCGTGCCGGACCGGCCTCGGAGCGCTAGCTTCCGAACCGGTCCACGTACGCGACCACCCGGTTGAACAGCGCGGTCGTGGCGGCCGGGTCGGGGAGCTGCTGGACCGGCGCGTCGTTGAGCTCCTCGAGCAACGCGCTCGCCCGGTCGGCGCCGTTGGCTACGGCCACCCGGGCGCTGGCCTGGGCGGCGTCGCGTACGGCGCGCGGGTCGACGGTCCACACCGTTTCGAAGATCCGGTGCCGGTCGGGCACCTCGGTCTGGCCGGGGAGCTCCCAGGCAGACAGGCAGGCGGCGTTCTCGCTGGCGTGGCAGATCACCGACCACTCGCGCCGCATCGGGGCGTCCCCGGGGAGGGGGACCAATACCGGCGCGCCGTCACCGGCATCGACCAGCTCGTCGAAGTCGGCGAACACGACCGTGGACCGCGCCACCCGGGCCAGCTCGTTCCAGCGCGGCACGGAGGGCGCCCAGAACGCCTCGGTCTGGAAGCTGCCGAAGAGCACCGGGGACTCCGCACGGGCACAGCACTCGTCCTCCAGCGCCCAGGAGAGCGCCAACAGGGTCGACTTCTTCAACCGGTGCGGCGCCAGGCCGGGGTGGCGCTTGCGGAGGACGGCGAAGACCGAGGGGGCGCCGGGCGCCGCGCTGGCGAGGGCTTCGGCGATCGCGATCTCCAGGCGGACGCCGGCGTCGCGACGACGCAGCACCTGGGCGACGAGCGCGACCTGCTGCTCGTCGTACCGGCGATGGCCGCTGGGTTGCCGGTGCGGGACCGGGAACCCGTGCCGGGTCTCCCACATCCGCAGGACGGCAGGGGTCAGCCCGGTGCGCTGGGCGAGGTCGCCGATCGTGAGATTCGGGCCCGGGGCTTGCTTTTCGGTGTCCGGTGGGGTCACTCTTGCATCCTAAACCTAAACAGCGTGTTTAGGTGCATGTCTAACTTAGGATGTGGTCGCCGTGGCTGGAGAGCTGAACGTCGAAGAGCAGGTCGTCGACTGGTCCGACCTGGGCCGGGAGATGTGGTCGTTCCTGACCGGTCGCCAGGCCGAGATCAACTACCGGTTCGTCGACATGTCCGTCGAGGTCCCCCGCGACACCGGACCGGACGCGCCGCGGGCGGTCTGGAAGCTCGACGGCACCCTGCAGGTCACCACCCGCGACAACGCGACGGCGGGCTGAACCGATGGCGACCGAGGCCTCCTTCGAAGCCGACCTGCGGTTCACGGTGGAGCTGCCCGGTCACGGCACCGTGACCGGGCAGCTGGTCGGGAGTGGTCGGCACCTCGAGCTCCGCCTCGACGACCCGGTCGCGTTCGCCGGTCGCGGCGACACCAGCGCGGTCCGCGCGGTCGCCGACGTGCTCGCGGACTCCGGGGTGCGGGTGTCGGTCGTCGCCGGCGAACGGCCGCTGCTCGAGCTCGGCGCCACCGACGCCGGCTGGGTCCAGCGTCGCCTCACCGGGTCCCGGCACCTCCGTGTCGTCAGCCTCCGGGGAGCGCTCGCCGGCGCGCGCGGTCGGGCCAGCCGGGACGGACGCGGCGTCCTCCCCGGCCGCGAGCTGGTGCCCCCGCCGACGCTCTACCCGATCGCGCCCACCTTCCGCCGGCTGCCGCCGCCCCCGATCAGCACCACCCACGACCCGCGCCGCGGCGGCAACCCGCGTCTGGTCGTCACCGTCGGCAACAGGCGGCTTCCGGACTCGGGAACCCTGATCCACCCGCTGCGCACCGACGTCACCACGATCGGCAGCGACCCGGGGTGCGACATCCGGCTGGCGGGGCTCGCTCCGATCCACGCCGTCGTCGAGCACGACGACCACGACGAACTGGTGCTCATCGACCGGGCCGGCGACCGCGGCACCCGGGTCAACGGCGTCCCCGTCGAGCGCCGGGTGCTGCGCACCGGTGCCCGGGTCGAGGTGGGCGACTGGATCCTCGCCTACCGGCGCGCGGAGTACGCCGACCACGGCAGACCGCACGGCGGTCGGATCGGCGGCGAGCTCGGACGCCAGAAGCCGCAACCCGGCCGGCACCGTCTCGAGCCCGTCCCCACCGGCCCGTCCTCGTGACCACGGTCCTGGTCGCCGGCGGCACCGGCTTCGTCGGGCGCCGGCTGGTCGCCGCGCTCGTCGACGACGGCCACGACGTCCGGGTGATGACCCGATCGCCGGAGAAGTACCGCGGACCCGGCAAAGCGGTCTTCGGCGACGTCGCCGACGAGGGGTCCCTCGCCGCTGCGCTGGCCGGGTCCGAGGCCGCCTACTACCTGGTGCACTCGCTGGACTCCGCCGACTTCGAGGAGCTCGACGCTCGGGCCGGGCGTGCCTTCGGCAGCGTCGCCGCAGCCGCAGGTGTCGGCCAGATCGTCTACCTCGGTGGTCTCGGCGACGACAACGACGACCTCTCCGCGCACCTGCGCAGCCGCCGCGAGGTGGAAGGCCTGCTCGGCGCTGCTGGCGTCCCGGTCACCGTGCTCCGGGCCGGGATCATCGTCGGCCACGGCGGCATCTCCTGGGAGATCACCCGCCAGCTCGTCGAGCACCTGCCGGCGATGGTCACCCCGCGCTGGGTCCGCACCCGGACCCAGCCGATCGCGGTCGCCGACGTGGTCCGCTACCTCCTCGGCGTCCTCGGCCTCGACGCCGCGATCGGACAGGTCTTCGAGATCGGCGGACCCGAGGTCCTGGAGTACCGCACGATGCTCACCCGGGTCGCGAAGGTCGAGGGCCGGCGGCTGCCGATCGTGCCGGTGCCGCTGCTCACCCCGGGGCTGTCGTCGCGCTGGTTGGCCTTCGTCACGGACGTCGACACCCAGGCCGGGCGCAACCTGATCGACTCGATGGCCAACGAGGTCGTCGTCCGCGACCACGCGATCCGTAGCGTGGTGCCGTTCGAGCTGACCGGGTACGACGACGCGGTCCGGCACGCCCTGGAAGAGCGACGAGGAGTCCGATGACAAGGCCGCGGAGAACGAATCCGCTGCGTCGCCGGTTGGCCGCGGTCGCCCCGATGCCGCTGACCCACATCGTGCCGATCCGCCACGTCGAGGGCGCCGCAGTCGTCGGCCGTCGTCGGAAGGTCGTCGGGGGGACCTCGGTCGTCGGGGCGGCACTGCTCGGGGCCTCGCTGTCGACCGAGCCCGGCTCGAAGAAGTTCTACGCCTCGACCGGCGTCGTCGCCGGTGTCTGGGCGCTCGGCGGTCTGGCTTCCGGACCCCTGCACCTGGGCTGGATCCAGACCCGGGACGAGCGGTTGCGTCGTCCGATCCTGACCCCGCTCGCCACCGGGGTCGGCGCCTTCGGCGTCTTCTACGCCGCCGCGCTGGTGGCTCGCCGGATCCCCGTGCTCGACGAGGCGATCTCCCGGGTCCTGGTCTTCGCCGACGAGGGCGACGACCGCCTGGTCCTGCTCACCACCCTGGCCAACGGCCTGGGCGAGGAGATCTTCTTCCGGGGCGCCCTCTACGCCGCCATCCCCAGCCACCCGGTGGCGGCGTCCACGGCGGTCTACGCGATCTCCACCACCACGACGCGGAACCCGGCGCTGGTCCTGGCGGCTACCGTGATGGGCACCCTGTTCGGCCTGCAGCGCCGGGCCTCCGGCGGGCTGCAGGCGCCCACGATCACCCACCTGACCTGGTCCGCGCTGATGCTGCGCTTCCTGCCGCCGCTCTTCCGGCGGACCCCACCGACGGAGAACCGATGACCACCGACGAGGGCACCCTCGACCGCTTCCTGGACCGCACCCTGCTCCCGGGCTACTCCGCGATCGGCTACCGGCTCCGGCGGCGTCACTGGGACGCCGACGACCCGGCTCCGGGCTCCTTGGTCGGCTCCCGGGTGCTGGTGACCGGTGCCGGGACCGGCCTCGGCGAGGCGGCCGCGCTCGGCCTGGCCCGGCTCGGTGCCACCACCCACCTGGTGGTCCGCAGCGCGGAACGCGCCGCGGGTGCGGTCGACCGGATCAACGCGGCGCTGACCGCCGAGGGGATCACCCCGGACCTGGTCGTCGACTGCTGCGACGTCTCCGACCTCTCCGCGGTACGCCGGTACGCCGCCGAGCTGCTCGAGCGCGACGAGCCGATCGACGTCCTGGTCCACAACGCTGGCGTGCTCCCCGCGGAACGCACCGAGTCCGTCGACGGCCACGAGCTGACGGTGGCCACCCACGTCCTCGGACCGGTGCTGCTGACCGAGCTGCTCCGCCCGCTGCTCCGCGGCCGCGGGGCCCGGGTCATCCAGGTCGCCTCGGGCGGCATGTACACCCAACCGCTCCCGGTGACCGACCCCGAGTACCTCCGCGGCCGCTTCCAGGGGGCGCCGGCGTACGCGCGCTCCAAGCGGATGCAGGTCGAGCTCGGGCCGCTGCTCCAGGAGCGCTGGGCCGGTGACGACATCACCGTGCACACGATGCACCCCGGCTGGGCCGACACCCCCGGCGTCGCGTCCTCGCTGCCGCTGTTCCGGGCCCTCACCAAGCCGGTGCTCCGGGACGCGGCGGGCGGCGCCGACACCATCGTCTGGCTCGCCGCGACCTCGCCCAACCCGCCCGGCGGACAGTTCTGGCACGACCGCGCCGCGCGACCGACGCACTACCGCGCCTCCACCCGGCCCGGTCCGGGTGAGCTCGACACCGTCTGGTCGTGGGTCCGCGACCAGGTCGGTCTCGGCTGACCGCACCGGGTCCCGGCCGGGCGGCGGCCTCCCGTAGGCTGGCGGCTCGCTCGTGCACCAGGAACCCGGTTCGAATCCGGGGCGGTTCCGCCACTGTGACGTCCCTCGCGAGAGGGCCCAGCCAGACACTGCGCACGGGACATCCGACCGTACGACGGGGCGAGAACCCCGGAGGAGGAACCCGGCACGTGTCCGAACCGTCTGCGCCCGCCCCGGTGCGCATCGCCCTGCTGTCCACGTCCGACACCGACCTGCTCTCGGCCCGCGCCAGCGGCGCCGACTACGCCTGGCTCAACCCGAGCCGTGCCACCGACGAGGACCTCGCCGCCGCGACCGCCGGTGCCGACCTCGTCGTCGTCCGGTTGCTCGGGTCGGCGCACGACCTCTGGCCCGGGCTCGACGACGTGCGCGCCGCCGGGACCCCGCTGGTGGTCCTCGGCGGTGAGCAGCAGCCCAGCGCCGAGCTGATGGAGCACTCGACCGTGCCGATCGGCCTCGCGGCCGAGGCGCACCGCTACCTCGCGGAGGGCGGACCGGCCAACCTGGCCCAGCTGCACGCCTTCCTCTCCGACACCGTGCTGCTCACCGGTGCGGGCTTCGCGCCCCCGGCGCCGGTGCCGGAGTGGGGGCTCGCCGAGCGCAGCAGCGCCCTGCCCGACGACCTGCCCCGGATCGGGGTGCTGTTCTACCGGGCCCACCAGACCAGCGGGAACACCGCCTTCGTGCACGCCCTGGCCGACGCCGTCGACGCCACCGGTCAGGCCGTCGGCGTACCGGTCTTCGCCGGCTCGCTGCGGGCCGCACCCGACGAGCTGTACGCAGCGCTCGCCGGGTTCGACGCCCTGGTGGTGACCGTGCTGGCTGCCGGCGGCTCGGTGCCCGCGACCGCCAGCGCCGGCGAGGACGACGAGGCCTGGGACGTGGAACGGATGGCGGCCCTCGACATCCCGGTGCTCCAGGGCCTCTGCCTGACCAGCAGCCGGGAGGCGTGGGAGGAGTCCGACGACGGGGTCAGCCCGCTCGACTCGGCCACCCAGATCGCCATCCCGGAGTTCGACGGCCGGATCATCACGGTGCCGTTCTCGTTCAAGGAGATCGACGACCAGGGACTTCCGCACTACGTCGCGGACCCCGAGCGCGCCGACCGGGTGGCCCGTCTGGCGGTCAACCACGCCCGGCTGCGCCGGATCCCCAAGGCCGCGAAGCGGCTCGCGCTGGTGCTCTCGGCGTACCCGACGAAGCGCGCCCGGATCGGCAACGCCGTCGGGTTGGACACCCCGGTCTCCGCGATCCGGCTGCTGCGCCGGCTCCGCGACGAGGGCTACGACCTCGGGCCGGAAGGCCCGGTCACCGCACTGCTCGACCTCGAGGACGAGACCCGCGCCGGGGACGCCCTGATCCACGCGCTGATCGCCGCCGGCGGCCAGGACGAGGAGTGGCTGACCAGCGGCCACCTGACCGACGCGCACGTCCGGATCACCAAGCCCGAGTACGACGCGTGGACCGCCCGTCTCCCGGCCGACCTACGCGAGGAGATGACCGCCACCTGGGGGGAGTCGCCGGGCAGCCTCTTCGTCAACGACGCCGGCGAGCTCGTGCTGGCGACGCTGCAGGTCGGCAACGTCGTCGTCCTGATCCAGCCGCCCCGCGGCTTCGGCGAGAACCCGGTCGCGATCTACCACGACCCCGACATGGCACCGAGCCACCACTACCTCGGCGCCTACCGGTGGATCGAGGAGGGCTTCGGCGCGCACGCGGTGATCCACCTCGGCAAGCACGGCTCGCTGGAGTGGTTGCCCGGCAAGAACGCCGCCCTCTCCGCGTCCTGCGGGACCGACGCAGCCCTGGGCAACCTCCCGCTGATCTACCCGTTCCTGGTCAACGACCCCGGCGAGGGCGCCCAGGCCAAGCGCCGGGCGCACGCCACGATCGTCGACCACCTGGTACCGCCGATGGCCCGGGCCGAGTCGTACGGCGACATCGCCCGGCTCGAGCAGCTGCTCGACGAGTACGGCAACATCGCCGCGATGGACCCGGCCAAGCTGCCGGCGATCCGAGGCGAGATCTGGCAGCTGATGCGGACCGCGGAGATGCACCGGGACCTCGGCCTCGAGGAGCGTCCCAACGACGAGGAGTTCGACGACTTCCTGCTGCACGTCGACGGCTGGCTCTGCGAGATCAAGGACGCCCAGATCCGCGACGGGCTGCACGTCCTCGGCGCAGCGCCGACCGGCGAGGCCCGGGTCAACCTGGTGCTCTCGATCCTCCGGGCGGCCCAGGTCTGGGGCGGCGTCGGGAACGCGGTGCCCGGGCTGCGGGCCGCCCTCGGGCTCAAGGCCGACGGTGACCTGGCCGCCGTCGACGAGATCGAGGAACGCGCCCGGTCCCTGGTGCTCGCGATGGAGGCGGCCGGCTGGGATCCCGCCGTGGCCGCGACCCTGCACGACGAGCCCGCCGTCCAGCAGGTGCTCCGGTTCGCGGCCGAGCAGGTCGTCCCGCGGCTGGACCGCACCACCGACGAGCTGGATGCGGTCCTGCACGCCCTCGACGGCGGCTTCGTCGCAGCGGGCCCGTCCGGCTCGCCGCTGCGCGGGCTGGTCAACGTGCTGCCCACCGGGCGCAACTTCTACACCGTCGACCCGCGCGCCGTCCCGTCCCGGTTGGCGTGGCAGACCGGGCAGGCGATGGCGGAGTCGCTGGTCGCGCGGTACCTGGCCGAGACCGGCGGGTACCCGACCTCGGTCGGGCTCTCGGTGTGGGGGACCAGTGCGATGCGCACCAGCGGGGACGACGTCGCCGAGGTCCTCGCGCTGCTCGGCGTTCGCCCGGAGTGGGACGAGGCCTCCCGCCGGGTCAGCGCCCTGACCGTGGTGCCGCTGGAGGAGCTCGGTCGGCCGAGGATCGACGTCACCGTGCGGATCTCCGGCTTCTTCCGGGACGCCTTCCCGCACGTGGTGGCGATGCTCGACGACGCCGTCCGGCTGGTCGCCGACCTCGACGAGCCGGACGCGGAGAACTACGTGCGCGCCAACACCCGGGCGGACCTGGCCGAGCACGGTGACGGACGGCGGGCGACCACCCGGATCTTCGGGTCCAAGCCCGGCTCCTACGGTGCCGGTATCCTCCAGGTCGTCGAGACCGGGACCTGGCGCGACGACCACGACCTGGCCGAGGTCTACACGGCCTGGGGCGGCTTCGCCTACGGCCGCGACCTCGACGGCGTGCCGGCCGCCGACGACATGCGGGCGAACTACCGGCGGATCAAGGTGGCCGCGAAGAACGTGGACTCGGCCGAGCACGACATCGCCGACTCCGACGACTACTTCCAGTACCACGGCGGGATGATCGCCACCGTCCGCGCCCTGACCGGGGCGGACCCGCGGGCGTACGTCGGGGACTCGACCTCCCCGGACGCGGTCCGGACCCGGACCCTGGCCGAGGAGACCGCCCGGGTCTTCCGTGCCCGGGTGGTCAACCCGCGCTGGATCGCCGCGATGCAGCGGCACGGGTACAAGGGCGCCTTCGAGCTGGCCGCGACGGTCGACTACCTGTTCGGCTTCGACGCCACCGCGGGCGTGGTGCACGACTGGATGTACGCGAAGCTCGCGACCGAGTACGTCCTGGACCCGACGAACCAGGAGTTCCTGCGCACCTCGAACCCGTGGGCCCTCCGGGGCATCGTCGAGCGGCTGCACGAGGCCGCCGACCGCGGGCTGTGGGCCGAGCCGGACGACGCGCTGATGGCCGCGCTCCGGCAGGTCTACCTCGAGGTGGAGGGCGAGCTCGAGGACGGTCCGGAGCAGTGAGGGCCCGGACGTGAAGGTACGGGTCATCGGGATCGGGATGGGCCCGCAGCACCTGACCGCCGAAGCGGTCGCGGCGCTGCGCTCGGCCGACTACGTGGTCGCGGCGGCCAAGGGCGAGGACGACAGCCTGCTCGCGGTCCGCCGGTCTGTCGCGGCGGCGTACGGGCTGGAGGTGGTCGCGGTCACCGACCCCGCACGGGACCGCGCCGACCCCGAGGACTACCCGGCCGCGGTCCGGGCCTGGCACGACGCTCGGGTGCGGGCCTACGCGGCGGTGCTGCGCGAGCGCGGCGGGACGGCGGCCTTCCTGGTCTGGGGGGATCCCTCGCTGTACGACTCGACGGTCCGGATCGTCGAGCAGCTCGCCGACCTGCTCCCACTGGAGTACGACGTGGTCCCGGGCATCAGCGCCCTCCAGGTCCTCGCCGCGCGGCACCGGATCGTGCTGCACCCAGTCGGACGGCCGGTGCACGTCACCCCGGCCCGTCGACTCGCTCAGGCGGTTGCCGAGGGCCAGACCGACATCGCGGTGATGCTCACCGGGGAGCTCGACCTGGGAGAGCTGGCGGACTGGTCGATCTGGTGGGGCGCCAACCTCGGGACCGCAGCCGAGGAGCTGGTCGCGGGTCGCGTCGGGGACGTGCTCGGCGAGCTCGCGGCGGCGCGCGAGCGGGCACGTCGAGCGGCGGGCTGGGTGATGGACGTCTACCTGATCAGGGCGCCGGGATGAGGGTCCTGCTTCTCGGCGGTACCCGCGAGGCGCGCGACCTGGCCGCCCGCCTGGTTGCCGCGGGGGTGGCGGTCACGAGCTCGTTGGCCGGCCGGGTGGAGCGCCCGGCGCTGCCGGACGGCGAGGTCCGGATCGGCGGTTTCGGCGGGGTCGTCGGGCTGCGGGCGGTGCTGCCGGACTTCGACGCGGTCGTCGACGCCACCCACCCCTTCGCGGCCCGGATCTCGGCCAACGCAGCGGCCGCCTGCACCGAGGTGCCGCTGCTGCGGCTGGCCCGACCGGGGTGGACCCCGGACCCCTCGTGGCACCTGGTCGCGAGCCACCCGGAGGCAGCGGCGACCGCCGCGGCGCTCGGCGCGCGGCCCTTCCTGACCGTGGGGCGTCAGGCGCTGGCGGCGTTCCGGCCCGCGCTCGACGAGCGCGCCGCGTTGGTCCGGGTCGTCGATCCCCCCGAGATCGCCCTGCCCGCGACCTGGGAGGTGCTGGCCAGCCGGGGGCCGTACACCCTGGCCGGCGAGACCGCGCTGCTGACCCGGCACCGCAGCGACGTGCTGGTCACCAAGGACTCCGGGGGGAGCTACACCTGGCCGAAGCTGGCGGCTGCCGCCGAGCTCGGCGTTCCCGTCGTCGTCGTCCGTCGCCCGGCCGGGCCGGACGGGATGCCGTGCGTCAGCACCGTCGAGGCGGCCGTCGCCTGGGTGGAGGAGCGATCGTGAAGGTCCTGGTCACCGGCGGTGTCCGCTCGGGCAAGTCCCGGCACGCCGAGTCGCTGCTGCGCGGCGCCGCCGAGGTCACCTACGTAGCCCCGGGGCCCACCGTCGCGGAGGACGACGACCCCGACTGGGCCGCGCGGGTCGCCGCCCACCGGGCTGCCCGGCCCCGGACCTGGGCGACCCTGGAGAGCCGGGACCTGGCCGGCGCCCTCGGCAGCACGGGTCCGGTCATCGTCGACTGCCTGGGCACCTGGCTGGCGGCGGTCCTCGACGAGAACGACCTCTGGGACGCCTCCACCGAGGACGCCACCGCCGCCGTGCTCGCCCTCGTCGAGGGTGCGGCGGCGGTGCTGGCCAGCCGCGACGACGTGGTCCTGGTGACCAACGAGGTCGGCCTGGGCGTGATCCCCGCGCACCGCTCCGGGCGGCTGTTCCGGGACCTGCTCGGCACCGTCAACCAGCGGTTCGGTGCCGCCTGCGACGAGGTCCACCTGGTCGTCGCCGGGCGGGTCCTGGTGCTCTGACCGCCCGCCCGGCGACCCGGTCGGTCGCCCTAGAGCGAGGCCGCCAGCTCGCGTCGCTCCTGGACAACCCGGTGCTGGGCGCTCAGCCGCAGCAGCAGCCCGGTCAGGGCCACGCCGATCACCGCCCACAGGGTCGCCAGGGTCAGCAGCGACGCGCGGCGGAAGAACCACAGCTCGGCTGCCGGGAACGTCCCGACCTCGTCGACCGTGGGGAAGAGTTGCCCGGCGACCACGACCACCGCCAGGTAGCCGGTGACGCCGGCGACGACGGCGCCGTAGGTGCCGAGCTTCGGCAGCAGCCGCAGGGCCGCCGCGGTGGCAACGATCGCGGCGACCAGGGAGAGGGCCAGGAACCCGAAGTAGAGCTCGGTCCGGGACCCGATCGTCTCGGCGTTCCCGACCGCAGGAGGTGTCGCCGGGTACTTGAGGAACGGCACCAGGGCGTAGGCCACGAAGCCGATCAGCGCGACCAGGGCCGTGGACTGGCCGAGACCGAGCCGTCCGAGCCGGCCGGCGACCCCGGCGGCGACTAGGGCGACCACCCCACCCAGTGCGATCCCGATCGTCACCGAACCGGTCAGCAGGCCCCAGGTGCGTTGGTTCTCCCGGGAGACCACGGTGCCCTCCTCGGACTCACCGTGGGTGTGGGCGTGGCCGTCGTCCGTGGTCGGGTCAGCGGCCGGGGCCGCGGCCTCTTCCAGGGCGATCGCCCGTTCGACGTGCGGTTCGCCCACCTGGTAGGCGACGAAGAAGGTGGCCAGACCGGCGAGCAGGCCGGCGAGCAGGCCGCGGACCAGGAAAGCGCGTGCGTTCACAGGGGTATCCGTTCAGACGGGACCGGGCAGCGCGCAGGAAGGAGCGCGCGTCCGGGCAGGAGCGAGGAAAGGGGTCGCCGAGGACATCGAGGTGCCCAGGTGGCGGAGTCCCGGGTCCGGGACCCGGGGTCGGTCAGGCGGTGCTCAGTGGCAGGGGAAACCGAGGAGGTGGCGTCCGTCGTGGACCCACTCGTGGATCGCGGTGCCCGACGGGATCGAGAAGGCGCCCTGGTCGGCGCTCACGAAGAAGATCACCAGCACCGCGAGCAGACCGAAGAACAGCGCCCAGGGGGCGAGCTCACGGAGCGGGATGGTGGGAAGTTCGACTGCACCGATAACCGGTGCCGCAGCAGACTGCGACATGTGTCCTCCTTCGGGGGTGCGTGCGCCCCCGGTCGATGGGTTTCGACAGGCATGCGGGTCTGGCTCCACCACGACCGGGTCTCCCCGGAGGCGGTGTCACAGTAGCGCGACTGCGCCGGACTCTCACCGGCTTCCTCATGCCTGCTCTCGCCCGAACTCTAGCGGGTCCGAGCGGTCCTGGGATGCCGACCTCGGTGGCGTCTCACGGGTCAGGCGGTGCGCCGCGGACGGTCGGCCGGAGACCAGGTGCTCGGCCACGATCGCCGCGGCTGCGGTTCCGTCCACCGCGCCGTACCAGACGTCGTCGGGTTGGACGTTGACCACCGGTGCCTGGTTGCAGGGGGACTGGCAACCGGTGTGCACCAGCAGGACGTCGTCGTCCCCCAGGCCGTGCTCCATCAAGGCCAGGACCATCGCCCGCACCGTCTGCTCCGAGCCCTGTGCGGTGCAGCGCGGACCCCGGCAGACGAGGACCTGGTGGCGGTGCGCCCCGACGTCCTCCCAGGCGTCCGAGGTCAGGCCCGGTTCGGTGCCGGTGACCGCCTTCGTCCTGGTGAGCGCCTCCGGGACGTCCTCGACGGCGCTCACCAACCGAGTTGCCACCAGTACCGTCGGTCGACGGCCGGCCCGGTCGCGCCACCAGTACGCCGCGATCCGGCGTAGCCACGAGTGCGCGGGCGCCAGGATGCCGGTGTCGACACCGACCAGGGTGATCGTGCTGGCTCCGGCGTCGGTCAGCCGGTCCAGCTCGGCCGACAGCGACGGGTCGCCGACCTGGAGGAACGCCAGCGAGGCGCCTCGTTCCCGCGCGGCCGCGGCCAGCACGTCGCGCCGGGCGACGTCCCCGGCACCCATCCCGACCAGGACCAGGGCGGTCACCGGCCCCGCCCCGCTGCCGCCAGCCCGGCAACCACCGCGGCACCGGCCCCGACCCGGCGCGCCAGCCCGGTCGCCCGGGCGACGTCGTCAGGACCCGGAGGGTCGCCGTCGCCGAGGACGGCGCGGTCCTCGCGGCGGGACCCGTCGTACTGGTTGGTACCTCCTAGGCGCACGCCCAGGGACCCGGCGAAGGCTGCCTCGACGACGCCGGCGTTCGGGCTGGGGTGGGCTGCGGCGTCCCGGCGCCAGGTGCGCCACGCCACCTGGGCGCGCCCGGGGTCGGCCGCGAGGGTGAGCAGACCAGCGGCCCGGGAGCCCGGCAGGTTGAGCAGGTCGTCGAGCCGGGCCGAGGCCCAGCCGAAGTTCTGGTAGCGGGCGCTGCGGTGCCCGACCATCGCGTCGAGGGTGTTGGCCGCGCGGTACCCGAGCAGTCCCGGTACGCCGGCCACAGCGCCCCAGAGCAGCGGGGCGACCACGGCGTCCGCGGTGTTCTCCGCGACCGACTCGACCACCGCCCGGGAGATCGCGGTCGGGTCGAGGCCGTCGGTGTCCCGGCCGACCAGGTGGGTCAGCCGGCGACGCGCCCCCGGAAGGTCGCCGGTCTCCAGGAAGCCGTGCACGGCGACCGCTTCGCGCTCCAGGCTGCGTCCTCCGAGGACGGCCCAGGTCGCTGCGGCCGTGAGGGCGGCGCGCAGCACCGGGCGGCGGGCAGCACGCTCGGCGATCACGCCGAGGGCGACCGCACCGCCGACCAGGACGCCGCTGTGCAGCACCCCGCGGGCGCGGGTGTCGGCGTACAGGACCTCCTCGGTGGCGAGCGCCGCCCGGCCGAAACCGGCCACCGGGTGCCAGCGGCGCGGGTCCCCGAGCAGCCGGTCGGCGGCGTACCCGGCCACCAGGCCGACGGTCCGCGCGCTCACACCAACCCCAGCAGCAGGGCGGCCAGGGCGAGCTCGATCGCGGCGCCGAAGACGTCGCCGGTGACCCCGCCGAAGCGGCGTACCGTCCGGACCACGACGGCCACGACGACGACGACGGCGAGCGCCGCGGAGACGGCGCCGCGCCACCACTCCAGCCCGATCCCGTGCCCGAGGACCGCGAGGACCGCGGCGGCCGCCATCCAGACCAGTGCCGCGAGCGGCACCGGGATCGTCTGGGTGTAGGTCGTCCCGAGTCCGTCGGCGCGTGCGGCGACGACTCCCCGGGCGCAGGCGACGACCAGGGCGAGTCGGGAGAGGCAGACCGTGGCTCCGGCGAGCAGCGCCGCCCGCCAGTCCGGCGAGGATGCGAGCACGGACGCGAGACAGACCGCCTGCAGGGCGAGCACCAGCACGACCGCCACGACGCCGGCCGGGCCCGAGGTCCCGGACTTCATCACGGCGAGGGACCGCTCCCGGTCGTACGACGCGGCCAGGCCGTCCACGGTGTCCGAGAGCCCGTCGAGGTGGAAGGCGCGGTTGCCGAGGACGAGGGCTCCGAGGGCGAGGACCGCCGTGACCAGCGGAGGCCAGTGGAGCGCGTGGCCGAGAAGACCGACGCCGGCGACGGCAGCGCCCAGCGGAAGGGCCGCCAGCGGGGCCAGCAGCATCGCCAGCCCGGCGCGCTGCCGGTCCACGGCGCTCGGGGGGCGGGTCGGCAGTGCCGTCAAGGTCCCCTGCGCCAGCCGCCAGGCATCGGCGAGCACCGGTCCCGAGGTCATGCCCTGAGCTCGGAGAGCAGCGCGACGTCGCGCAGCACCGCGACTGCGCTGCGCAGCACCGGCACCGCGGCGACCGCTCCGGAGCCCTCGCCGAGACGGAGGCCGAGGTCCAGGACCGGCTCCAGGCCGAGCTTCGCCAGGGCCAGCGCCTGGGCGGGTTCGGTCGACCGGTGCCCGGCGGCGAACCAGGCCGCCGCCCCGGGGCGGATCCGGTCGGCGGTCAGAGCGCAGGCGACCGCCATCAGGCCGTCCAGCAGCACCGGTACGCCGGCCTCGGCCGCTGCGACCAGGAACCCGGTGCTGGCGGCCAGGTCGGCGCTGCCCAGGGCGGCGAGGGTCTCGACCGGGTCGTCGGTGCGGTCACCGGCACGCGCCAGCGCGGCGTCGACCACGGCGGTCTTGCCGACCAGCGCCTGGTCGTCGATCCCGGTTCCCCGGCCGACGACCTCGCAGGCCGGCAGACCGAGCCCGGCAGCGATCATCGCCGCGGCCGGGGTGGTGTTCCCGATCCCCATGTCGCCGCTGATCAGCAGGTCGGCGCCGGCCGCGATCTCCTCGTGAGCCACCCGAGCGCCGGCGTCGAGGGCTGCCCGGACCTCGGCCGCGGTCAGGGCGTCCTCGAGGTGCACGGCACCGCTCCCGCGGCGGACCTTGTGGGCCTGCAACGGCACCCGGATGTCGTCCGCGAGGTCGCCGAAGTCCTCGTCGACGCCGACGTCGAGAACCCGGACCCGGACCCCGTGCGCGGTCGCGAGGGCGTTCACGCCGGCCTTGCCGAGCAGGAAGGTCCGGACCATCGCGCCGGTGATCGCCGGTGGGAACGCCGAGACGCCGTGGGCCGCGACGCCGTGGTCCCCGGCGAAGATCACCAGCCGGACGTCGTCCAGCGGTCGCGGCGGTACCGCGTCCTGGCAGGCGGCGACCCAGACGGCGAGGTCGCCGAGCCGGCCGAGCGCCCCCGGTGGGGTCGCGAGGGCGCCGAGCCGGTCGGCGGCGAGGTCGCGGGCGG
>JBFJNH010000031.1:0-36539 GCA_041618295.1 Marmoricola sp. | reverse complement strand
GTCTCCGGGGCCGCCAGCACGATCACGTTCCCGACCAGGACGATCAGGTCGAAGGCGTCCGGGTGGCCGGCGGCGGTCAGCAGTTCCGGGGTCAGCGCGAGCAGGTCGGTCTCGAGCACGGGCAGGTCGGGATAGTGGTCGGCGGCCTGCGCGACCAGGTCGGGGTCCTTCTCCGCGGCCACGACCCGGTGCCCCCGGGCCTGCAGCTCGGCGCCGATCCGGCCCATCCCGGCGCCGGCGTCGAGGATGGTCGCGCCCCGGCCGACCAGGGTGTCGGCCAGCCGGGCCTCGCCGACCACGTCGGCCCCCTGGGCGATCAGCCGGGCGAAGCGGGCGCCGTACCCGCCGCTGTCCCCCAGCTCCCAGCGCGTCCGCGGGAGGTCCCCGCTCACAGCTTCCGCAGCCTGACCCAGCGGACCGAGTGGTCGCTGCCCTTGCGGAGCACCAGCGTGGCGCGCGACCGGCTGGGGGCGACGTTGGTCAGCAGGTTCGGGCCGTTGATCTCGTCCCAGATCCGGCCGGCTTCGGCGACCGACTCGTCGTAGGAGAGGTCGGCGTACTTCGCGAAGTACGAGTGCGGGTCGCGGAACGCGGTCTCGCGCAGCCGCAGGAACCGCTCGGTGTACCACTGCTGGATGTCGTTGGTGGCGGCGTCGACGTAGATGGAGAAGTCGAAGAAGTCGCTGACCGCCAGCCCGGTCCGGCCGTCGGGCCGGGTCTGCGGCGGCTGGAGGACGTTGAGGCCCTCGACGATCACGATGTCCGGCGAGGAGACCGTCACCTTCTCCTCGGTCACGTCGTAGGTGAGGTGCGAGTAGACCGGCGCCTCGACCTCGTCACGGCCGGACTTGATGTCGATGACGAACTTCAGCAGCGCCTTGCGGTCGTAGGACTCCGGGAAACCCTTGCGGTGCAGGATGCCGCGACGCTCCAGCTCGGCGTTCGGGTAGAGGAAGCCGTCGGTGGTGACCAGGGCGACCTTCGGGTGCGCCGGCCAGTGCGCCAGCATCTGCTGGAGCACCCGGGCCGTGGTGGACTTCCCGACCGCTACGGACCCGGCCAGGCCGATCACGAACGGCGTCCGCGGCGGCGTCGGCTGCTCCAGGAACTCCTCCTGCGCGCGGTGCAGGGCGCCGGCGGCCTCGACGTACATGCTGAGCAGCCGGGAGATCGGCAGGTACACCTCCTGGACCTCGTCCAGGTCCAGCTGCTCGCCCAGGCCGCGGACCTTCTCGATCTCCTCCTCGGAGAGCGGTTGGTCGGTGCGACCGCCGAGCTCGGCCCACGCGGCCCGGTCCAGCTCGACGTACGGCGAGGACTCGTTGGTGTGCCCGGGAGAGGAGCCGGGAGAGGGGCCGGCTGGGGACCCGGAACTGGATCCTGCGACCTGCCCAGCGTTCGCCATGCCGGTGATTCTTCCAGTCCGGGCGCTCGGGCGCAGGAGGCGGGGGTTGTCACGCCCTAGACTCGACCCCATGTGCGGCATCGTGGGATACGTCGGGGAGCAGCAGGCCCGGGACGTGGTGATCGAAGGACTGCGTCGTCTGGAGTACCGCGGATACGACTCGGCGGGCATCGCGCTGGTCACCGACGGGGTCCTCGCCTCCGACAAGCGCGCCGGCAAGCTCGCGAACCTCGAGAAGGCGATCGCGGACACCCCGTTGCCGCCCTCCACGACCGGGATCGGCCACACCCGCTGGGCCACCCACGGCGCTCCGAACGACCGGAACGCGCACCCGCACCAGGGCAAGGAGCGGCGGGTCGCGGTCGTCCACAACGGGATCCTGGAGAACTTCGCCCGGCTCCGCGACCAGCTCGAGCGCGCCGGGCACGAGCTGCTCTCCGAGACCGACACCGAGGTGGCTGCGCACCTGCTCGAGAACGAGGTGCTCGCCGGTGCCGACCTCACCACCGCGATGCAGAACGTGTGCCGCACGCTCCAGGGCGCCTTCACCCTGGTCGCCGTGGACGCCCAGGACCCGTCCCGGGTGGTCGCAGCCCGCCGCAACTCCCCGCTCGTGGTCGGCCTGGGCGCGGGCGAGAACTTCATCGGCTCCGACGTGGCGGCCTTCATCGAGCACACCCGGGAGGCGCTCGAGCTCGGGCAGGACCAGGTCGTCACGATCACCCGGGAGGGCGTCGAGGTCACCGACTTCCACGGCAACCCGGCCGAAGGTCGTCGCTACCACGTCGACTGGGACCTGGCCGCCGCCGAGAAGGACGGCTTCGACTGGTTCATGCGCAAGGAGATCTTCGAGCAGCCGCGGGCGGTCGCCGACGCCCTCCTGGGCCGTCACGACGAGAACGGCCAGCTCGTCCTGGACGAGGTCCGGATCAGCGACGACGAGCTCCGCGACATCGACAAGATCATCATCATCGGCTGCGGCACCGCGAACTACGCCGGGATGGTCGCCAAGTACGCGATCGAGCACTGGACCCGGATCCCGTGCGAGGTCGAGCTCGCCCACGAGTTCCGCTACCGCGATCCGATCCTCACCCGGAACACCCTGGTGGTCGCGATCAGCCAGTCCGGCGAGACCGCGGACACCTTGATGGCAATCCGGCACGCGGTGAAGCAGCGAGCCAAGGTGCTGGCGATCTGCAACACCAACGGTTCGACCATCCCGCGGGAGTCCGACGCGGTCATCTACACCCACGCCGGTCCGGAGATCGGGGTCGCCTCGACCAAGGGCTTCCTGACCCAGCTGGTCGCCTGCTACCTGCTCGGCCTCTACCTGGCACAGGTCCGCGGCAACAAGTACGGCGACGAGATCGCGGCCGTGGTCGCCGAGCTCGAGCAGATGCCGGCGCGGGTGCAGGCGGTGCTCGACGACTCGGCGGCGGTGTACGCCCTGGCGGAGCGGTTCCTCGGCGCCCGCTCGGTGCTCTTCCTCGGTCGGCACGCCGGGTTCCCGGTGGCGCTCGAGGGCGCGCTGAAGCTCAAAGAGCTGGCCTACATCCACGCCGAGGGGTTCGCGGCCGGCGAGCTGAAGCACGGTCCGATCGCCTTGATCGAGGACGGGCTGCCGGTCTTCTGCGTCGTACCGCCGCGGGGTCGCGACCAGCTCCACGACAAGATGATCAGCGCCATCCAAGAGGTCCGGGCCCGCGGGGCGCTGACGATCGTGCTGGCCGAGGGCGACGACACCGAGGTGGCGCCGTACGCCGACGTCCTGATCCCGCTGCCGACGGTGCCGACCCTGCTCCAGCCGTTGGTGGCGACGATTCCGTTGCAGCTGTTCAGCTGCGAGCTGGCCACCCTGATGGGGCACGACGTCGACCAGCCGCGGAACCTGGCCAAGTCCGTCACCGTCGAGTAGTCCGGGGACGACGCGGTGACAGTGGGAGTCGGGATCGACGTGGTCGACATCGCGCGCTTCACCGCGTCCTTGGAACGTACGCCCGCCCTGCGCGCCAAGCTCTTCACCCCCGCCGAGGCCGAGCTCCCGGTGGAGTCGTTGGCGGCTCGCTTCGCGGCCAAGGAGGCGCTGGCGAAGGCACTCGGGGCGCCGGGGAACCTGGAGTGGCACGACGCCGAGGTGGTCTCGCTGCCCTCGGGCCAGCCGACGATGGTGCTGCGCGGAACGGTGCTGGCCAGGGCCACCGAGCTCGGCGGCTCCACCACCCACCTCTCCCTCAGCCACGACGGGGGCATCGCGACCGCGGTCCTGATCCTCTCTCGTTGAGGGGGCGGATTCGACATGATGGGGGGATGAGGCAGGCCCACACCGTCGATCAGGTCCGTGCGGCGGAGGGTGCCCTGCTGGCGGTGCTTCCCGAGGATGCGTTGATGCAGCGGGCGGCGACCGGGCTGGCAGTGGCGATCGCCGGTCTGCTCGGTGGCGTGTACGGGCGTCGGGTGCTGCTCCTGGTCGGGGCCGGGAACAACGGCGGCGACGCCCTGTACGCCGGCGCGGTGCTTGCCCGACGTGGGGCCGCGGTGGAGGCGATCCTGCTCAGCCCCACCGTGCACGCGCGTGGCCTGGTAGCCCTGCGGGCCCAGCACGGACGCGTGGTCGACCTCGGCGCAGCGACCCGCCCGGACGTCGTCGTTGACGGGATCGTCGGGATCGGCGGCCGGCCGGGACTCCGTCCGGACGCCGCCGCCGCGGTCGCGCTCTTCCCGGAGGTCCCGGTCGTCGCGGTCGACGTGCCCTCGGGCGTGGACGCCGACACCGGTCGGACCGACGGCCCGCACGTCGTCGCGGACCTCACCGTCACCTTCGGGACCCACAAGCCCTGCCACCTGCTCGACCCGGCTGCGCTGGCGTGCGGGGTGGTCGCTCTGGTCGGCCTCGACCTGGACCTCCCACCGGCGCCGGTCGAGGCGCTCCAGGCTGCCGACGTCGCCCGGCTGCTGCCGGTGCCCGACGGGCCGGTGCACAAGTACACCCGCGGCGTCGTCGGCGTCCGGGCGGGATCCGAGCAGTACCCCGGCGCCGCCGTGCTGGCTGCCTCGGGCGCTGCTGCCGGTCTGGCCGGGATGGTCCGCTACGAGGGCGCCGCTAGCGCCGCGGTCAGCGCCCGTCACCCGGGCGTGGTCCTGGCGCCCGGTCGGGTCCAGGCCTGGGTGGTCGGCCCCGGTGGCGGTGCCGAGAGCGCCGAGGCGCTCACCCGGTCGCTGGCCGACGGAGTCCCGGTGGTGGCCGACGCCTCGGCGCTGCCGCACGTCGCAGCCGAACGACCCCCGGGGAGCGGTCGGCTCGTCCTCACCCCGCACGCCGGCGAGCTCGCCGCGATGCTCGGAGTCGAACGCGACGCGGTCGAGGCCGACCAGCTCGCGTTCGCGCGTCGGGCGGCGCGCGAGTACGACGCAGTCGTGCTGCTCAAGGGCCGGCACACGCTGGTCGCGCACCCCGACGGTCGGGTCCGGGTGACCACCAGCGGGCTCCCCTGGTTGGCGGTCGCCGGCGCCGGCGACGTCCTGGCCGGCCTGATCGGCGCACTCCTCGCCTCCGGCCTCGACCCGTACGACGCCGCCTCGGTCGGTTCCTGGGTCCACGGCGCCGCCGCGGTCCTCGCCGGTGGCGGCGGCCCGGTCACCCCGGACGCGGTGGCCGACGCGATCGGGCAGGTAGTTCAGTTGTTGCCCAGCGTTCAGGAGTTGCCGAGCGTCGGTGCTCTCGTCGGGTGATGCAAGACTGGTCCCACCATGAGCCCGACCGCGCCCCCGCCGCGCGCCGAGATCGTCGTCGATCTCGCCGCCCTCCGCCGCAACCTCGACCGGATCGGTGAGCTGGTCGCCACGCACGTCGACGGCCCGCAGCTGATGCTCGTCGTCAAGGCCGACGCCTACGGGCACGGCATGGTCGAGTGCGCCCGGGTGGCCCGGGAGGCCCAGGTCCCCTGGCTCGGGGTCGCGACCCAGGACGAAGCGCTCGCCCTCAGGGCCGCGGGAGACCAGGGGCTGCTGCTGGCCTGGCTCGGCGTTCCCGGCGAGGACTACCGCGACGCCATCAACGCCGACATCGACCTGACCGCGTCCTCGGTCGCCCAGCTCGAGGAGATCGTCGAGGCGGCGGTCGACGTCGGGCTGGTGGCCCGGGTGCACCTGAAGGTCGACACGGGTCTGTCGCGCAACGGGGTACCGCTGAGCGGGTGGACCGAGCTGGTCAAGGCGGCCGCAGCGCACCTCGAGGCCGACCGGATCGACATCGTCGGGCTCTGGTCCCACCTGGCCTGTGCCGACGAACCCGACCACCCCGCCAACGAGCGCCAGGTGGCCGCGTTCGAGGAGGCCATCGCCGTCGCCGAGTCCCACGGCCTCGACCCGGAGGTCAACCACCTGGCCAACTCCGCCGGTGCGCTGCTCCGCCCGGACGCCTGGTTCGACCTGGTCCGGATCGGGATCGCGGCCTACGGCTTGAGCCCGGCACCCGCTGTGGTGACCGGCGCGGACCTCGGCCTGGAACCGGTGATGACGGTCCGGACCCGGCTTGCCCTGACCAAGGAGATCGGTCGCGGCGAGGGCGTCTCCTACGGCCACACCTTCGTCGCCCAGTTCAAGCAGCACGTCGGCCTGGTGCCGCTCGGGTACGGCGACGGCGTACCCCGGCACGCGTCGTCGCGGGCCGAGGTGCAGATCGCCGGTGCGCACTGCCGGGTGCTCGGCCGGATCTGCATGGACCAGTTCGTGGTCGCCGTGCCGGGCACGGTCGAGTCCGGGGCCGAGGTCGTCCTGTTCGGGACCGGGGCGGACGGGGAGCCGACCGCACAGGACTGGGCGGAGTGGTGCGACACCATCTCCTACGAGATCGTCACCCGGATCGGCGGTACCGCCGGTCGGGCCTCCCGACGCTGGACCGACGGATGACCGAGCTGCTCGAGGTCGGCGCCGAGCGCGCCGACGACGTCCTGGCGGTCATCCACGCGGCGTTCGCCGGCCGTCCGGTCCTCGACCCGCCGGCGACGGCGCTGGAGGAGACCCGGGAGTCGGTCGCTGCGGCGCTCGCCGAGAACGGCGGGCTGCTGGCCGTCCACGACGGTCGACCCGTCGGTGCACTGATCTTCGCCGGCGAGGCCGACCTCCTCGGGCTGCGCCGGGTCGGGGTCCTGGCCGACGCCCGGCACCACGGGATCGCCAGCCTGCTCGCCGAGCGGTCCGAGGCGGTGGCCCGGCAGCGGGGCTGCCGCGGGCTCTCCCTGGAGGCGCGGGCCGAGCTGCCGTCGACGGTGCGGTTCTGGGAGCGGCACGGGTACGTCGAGACCGACCGGGACGGCCCGCGGCTGCGCCTGGTCCGGCAGCTGCCGCTGACGGTCACGTTGCCGACTCCGGCCGACACCCAAGCCCTCGGGAGCCGCATCGGGGGCCTGCTCCGCGCCGGCGACCTGCTGATCCTCACCGGCGACCTCGGCGCCGGCAAGACCACCTTCACCCAGGGACTCGGCGAGGGTCTCGGGGTGCGCGGCCCGGTCACCTCGCCGACGTTCGTGATCGCCCGGGTGCACCCCGCGCTCGGCGACGGGCCGGGGCTGGTGCACGTGGACGCCTACCGGCTCGGCGACGCCGCCGAGCTCGACGACCTCGACCTCGACACCGACCTGGACGAGGCGGTCACCGTGGTCGAGTGGGGTTCGGGACTGGCGGAGGCGCTGAGCGAGGACCGGCTCGAGCTGTCGCTGACCCGGGCCGCCGACGACGTCCGGACCCTGACGCTCACCCCGGTCGGCGCCCGGTGGGCGCACGTCGACCTTCGTCCGATCGCGTAATCTCACGACGTGCTGCTCGCCTTCGACACCGCCACCCCGCACGTGACCGTCGCTCTGCACGACGGCGACCGGGTCGTGGCGGAGTACTCCTCGGCCGAGTCGATGAAGCACGGCGAGATGCTCGCCCCCGGGATCGCCGACGTGCTCGCCCAGGTCGGCGCGGGCAGCCGCGACGTCACCGCCGTCGCGGTCGGCGTCGGGCCGGGCCCGTTCACCGGGCTGCGGGTGGGGCTGGTCACCGCGCGGACCATGGCGCTGGCCCTCGGGGTGCCGGTGTACGGCGTCTGCTCGCTCGACGTCCTCGCCGCCGAGGCGATCGACGCGGGCCACGACGAGTTCCTGATCGCCACCGACGCCCGTCGCAAAGAGATCTACCTGGCCTCCTACGCCAGCCGGCACCGCGTCGGTGGGCCTGCG
Source organism: Marmoricola sp. (assembly GCA_041618295.1). GTDB lineage: Bacteria > Actinomycetota > Actinomycetes > Propionibacteriales > Nocardioidaceae > Marmoricola. Next base: position 28,913 of record JBFJNH010000031.1, on the reverse strand, counting down.
GTCGTGAAGCCCGCGGACGTCGCCACCGACGCGCTGGTGATCGGCCGCGGGGCGTTGCTCTACCCCGAGGCGTTCCCGAACTCCGCAGGGCCCGAGCACCCCGACGCCGCGGTGCTGGCCGACGTGGTGGTCCGGGAACGGTTCGAGCTGCTCGACCCCGACCCGCTCTACCTGCGGCGCCCGGACGCGGTCGCCCTCCGAGACGGCGCTGGCGCGCCTCCTCAGGGACCGGGTGGCGACGGGAGGAAGCTCTCGTGATCCGCCCGGCGACCGCGGCGGACGCGGAGACGATCGCGGCCCTCGAGACCGCCTGCCAGGGCAGCGACGCCTGGAGCGAGAACCTGGTCCGCGAGGGCGTCGCCGGCGCGCTGCCCACGATCCGCTACCTCCTCGCCGAGCGGGACGGCCGGGTCGAGGGCTACGCGGTCGCGTCCTACGCCGGGGACATCGCCGAGCTGCAGCGGATCGGGGTGGCTGAGGACGCCCGTCGGAGAGGAGTCGCCTCGGCACTGCTCGACGAGGTGATCGCCGAGGCGCCGTCGACCGGCGCGAACCGGATGCTGCTCGAGGTCCGCGCGGACAACCGGGGTGCCCTCGCGTTCTACGCCGCCCACGACTTCGTCGAGATCGACCGGCGCCCGCGGTACTACCGCGACGGCGTGGACGCGGTGGTGATGCGGTTGCCGCTGGTCTCCGGGTGCGGCGGCCGAGGAGGGGTGCAGCGATGACGACGAACGAGCCGTTGGTCCTCGGTATCGAGACCTCCTGCGACGAGACCGGCATCGGTATCGTCCGCGGGCATACCCTGCTGGCCGACGCGGTGGCGTCCTCGGTCGAGGAGCACGCGCGCTTCGGTGGCGTCGTACCGGAGGTCGCGTCGCGCGCGCACCTGGAGGCGATGGTGCCGATGCTGGAGCGGGCCTGCGACGCCGCGGGCATCGCGCTCGGCGACGTCGACGCGATCGCGGTGACCTCCGGCCCGGGTCTGGCGGGCGCGCTGCTGGTCGGGGTCGCCGCGGCGAAGGCACTGGCGATCTCCCTGGAGAAGCCCCTCTACGGTGTGAACCACCTGGCTGCCCACGTCGCCGTCGACCAGCTCGAGCACGGCGCGCTGCCGGACCCGTGCCTGGCGCTGCTGGTCTCCGGCGGGCACTCCTCGCTGCTCCGCGTCGACGACGTGACCCGCTCGGTGACCCCGCTCGGGGCGACGATCGACGACGCGGCCGGCGAGGCGTTCGACAAGGTAGCCCGGCTGCTCGGGCTGCCGTTCCCCGGTGGCCCGCACATCGACCGGGTGGCTCGCGAGGGCGACAAGGTCTCGATCGACTTCCCCCGCGGGTTGAGCTCGAAGCGGGACCTGGAGCGGCACCGCTTCGACTTCTCCTTCTCCGGTCTGAAGACCGCGGTCGCCCGCTGGGTGGAGGCACGCGAGGCCAGCGGTGAACCGGTCCCGGTGGCCGACGTCGCGGCGGCGTTCCAGGAAGCGGTCGTCGACATCCTCACCCGGAAGGCGATCGACGCCGCGGCCTCCGAGGGCATCGAGGACATCCTGATCGGCGGTGGCGTCGCGGCGAACTCGCGCCTGCGGGTCCTGGCCGAGGAACGCGCGTCCGCGCGGGGGATCCGGGTCCGGGTCCCGCGCCCCGGACTCTGCACCGACAACGGGGCGATGGTCGCCGCGCTCGGGTCGGAGATGGTGGCGAGAGGTCGAGCGCCCTCAGCGCTCGACCTCCCGGCCGACTCCTCGATGCCGGTGGGCGTCGTCCTGAACTCCTAGGACGTCATCGCTGGCCAGCGATGAAGAACGGCGGCCTGAGGTCGTCGCTGGCAGCAACCGGCGGCAGCGCGAACTCCCGCTCGCCGTCCAGGGCGATTCGCACCAACGCCCACGTCCCGTTCTCCGTGATCGTGGCGAGCAGGTGGGCGTCGTCCTCCCAGGTGACTGAGGTGATGGTCGCGTCCTGGACGGTCCTCAGGTCGAGCAGTACCCGGCCGGTCCGGGCGTCGAGAACCGCGAGCTGGCCGTCACCCATGCCGCTCTGGTAGGGCCCGCGCGCCAGCAGGTGGCGGTCGTCGGGGGAGAACATCACGAGCGAGTAGTCGCAGGTTTGGAAGAGTGCCATCCGGCCGAGCGCGGGGCTGTTCTGCGGTCCGGGTTCGGTGCTGCTGCGCACCTCTGAGCAGCTGCCGTCGGCGGTGATCGAGATCGGTCCGGCGACCTCTCCTGCCTGGGTCACGTCCGACGCGCCGAGTAGGCCGGAGTGGACCCAGCTCGGCTCCGTGCCCGGGGAGACCATCCAGACCTTGGGGTCCTCGCCCTTGGACGAGAGGTAGACGGTGCAGTCGCCGCCGCGCGCGCAGGTGGTTCCCTGGACCGCGATCACCGTGAAGCCAGAACCCTGGTCCACGCGTCCGACCACGACCTGCTGGGCCCCGCGTTGCTGATAGGCGACCACGGTGCCGTCTGGCTGGACGATCGCGCCGATCCGGCCGTCGGCAGAGACTCCGAAGCCGTAGTTCGCCGGGCGCTCGACGCCGACGACTCCGTCGAGGGTCACGTACCGCGCGACCAGGTCGCCGCTGTCGTCGCGAACGCCGATCATGAAGTCGTCGCCGACCCTGGCGAGGTCCCCAATCTCCTCGCCGTCCGCCAGAGGCGCGGCGTAGTTACCCGGCTGGAGTCGGCCGGCCCAGGCGTACCCGGAGGCGGGCGGCTCGCCGGTCCTCAGCCCGGCGGTCGTCAGAGCGCTCGTGTCCACCGGTGCCGCAGGGCTGGGCTTCTCCGTCGTTGTCGGGTCGTTGCTGATCACCGTGATGCCGACCGGCACGGCGACGGCGAGGACCACGGCCGCCATCGCCATCGACGCCCGCATCCGGCGTCCGCGCCGGATCTCGCCGGCTCGGGAGACCACCTGGGCGAGGTCGAGGCCGGCGCCGCCGCGGCGGGCGAACTCGTCGGCCTTCCGGGACAGAGTGTTGCTGAGGTCGTTCTCGGGCCCGTTCATGACTGGGCCTCCCATCCGGAGAGATCGGTGCGGTCCCCGGGACTTGTCCCGAGGCGTTCCCGCAGGGTGTCCAGCGCGCGGCTGGTCTGGGACTTGACGGTGCCGAGCGAGACGCCGAGCGCCTCGGCGGTCTCCTTCTCGGTGAGCTGCTCGTAGTAGCGCAGGACGACGGTGGCGCGCTGCCGGTCGGGGAGGCCGCGAACGGCGTCCCACAGGGTCTCGCCGACGCCGTCGTACTCGGGTGCGGAGACGGGGAGGTCGTAGGCGCTGGTGTCGCTGACGACCTCGCGGTGCCGCCAGAGCCGGCGCCACATCGAGGTGTGCTCGTTGACCAGGATCTTGCGGGCGTAGGCGTCGACGTTCTGCGCCGCCGCGACCCGGTCCCAGGCGAGGTACACCTTGGCGAGCGCTGTCTGGGTGAGGTCTTCTGCGGCGTGCACGTCACCGGTGAGCAGGTACGCCGTCCGCAGCAGCTTGTGCTGGCGGGCGGCCATCCAGGCCTCGAACCCCTCGGTCTGCGGGTCCGCCGTACGTGTGGATCTGTCGGTCAACGCCGGCTCCTTGGTCGTCGTGAGCATCATCCACCCCCTTCACCCTGTCCAGACGAGGGCTCGGGGCGAAAGGTTGCACGTCGCGACCAGGTTTCTTCGGGGCCGGTCGCGGGTCTCCGACCTGGAGGGGCTCAGAGCCTCTCGGCCACGATCCGCCAGTTCAGGTCGGCGATCTTGGCGCGCTCGGCGTCCGTCCAGGCCTGGCCGCCCTTCTGCAGCAGGTCAAGGGACTCCTCGACCCAGGCCGGCGCGATACCGACCCGCTCGAGCCCGCGGACGACGCGGCGTCCGCGCAGGATCAGGTCGCGCTTCTGCTCGCACAACGGCCAGGCCTCGCTCCGCGAGGGGGCGGAGAGCAGGATCCGGAAGCCGGCGCGTTCGAGCGCGGCACACACGTCGGCCGGGTACATCGACTGCGTGGCCGCGAGCGTCGGCAGGAAGAGCCGGTGCAGGGCGACGTGCTCGGGGTTGCCCCAGTCGAAGTGCGGGGTGAGCAGGTACTCCGAGCAGGCGTAGCGCGCGCCCGGCTTGAGGACCCGGGCCATCTCCTGGGTGTGGGCGTCGAGCTCGTGCTTCTTGAAGAACGGCCAGACGGCCTGGAAGGAGAAGCAGCCGTCGAAGGTCTCGTCGGGGTAGGCCAGCGGTTCGTGGTGGTTGCCGACCGTGAAGTGCAGCCGGTCGGACATGCCGCAGCGGGCGGCCCAGTCGACGGCGTTCTCGATCTGGTTCGGGTCGATGTTGTACCCCGATACCTGGCCGCCGGTGAGGGTGGCCAGGTGGTGCGCGATCCGGCCGCGGCCGCAGCCCATGTCGAGCAGGTGCGAGGTGCCGGGACTGCTCAGGGCGAGGTCACCGAGGAGCGCGCGCTCGGTCAGGATCTGGTTGTCGTAGAGCCCCTTGGTCTCGTCGAGCATCGGCGGGATGTAGAGCTTCTCCAGATCGAAGACCGAGAGCATGTTGTTGAGGACCTTGTAGTAGTCGGCGACGGCCTTGGTCTCGTCGGCGGTCTCGGTCTGCTCGCCGGCCTGCATCCGCTGGAAGAACCTGTAGGCGTCGATGCAGGCCTGCTTGTCCTCCTCGGGGAGCGTGGCCAGGCGCTTGAGGCCGATGGCTGCGGTCTTGATCCGGTACCAGTTCACGGGAGGTCCTGTCGGTCGGGAGCGCGCCGGGGGAGGCGCTCGTCCACTCTAAGGAATTTGCCTTAGAATGCAAGGGCTTGCGTCCCGGAGTGGCGAGCGTGCAGCGGGTCTACACTCAGGCATATGACTGAGTCTGGGGCCTCCACCCGCATCGCGGTGCTGCGGGCCGCCGAACAGCTCTTCGCCATCGGCGGGCTCGAGGGCCCCTCGGACCGCGAGATCATCGCCCGTGCAGGTGTCGGCAACAAGTCGGCGATCGGCTACCACTTCGGCTCCCGGCGCGGGCTGGTCGACGCGATCCTCGCCGAGCACGGCGAGGTGCTCCGGGTACGCCGCGCCCTGGCCTACGAGCAGTTGCTGGTCGGACCGGGGGACGAGGACCTCGGCGGCCTGTGCCGGGTCATCGTCGAGCCGTACGCCAGCTTCCTGGCCGAGGGGCCGAGCCAGTGGGCCTTCCTCGCGGTGGCCCAGTTCGTGCTCGAGGACCCCCGCGAGGACCCGATCGGGCTGCCGGAGCGCTTCCACGACCCGTTGGTGACCGTACTGGCGCTGCAGGTGCTCGAGCGGCTCGCGCTGCCCCCGGTGCTCGGCGCGGAGCGCGCCCGGGTGGGCTTCGGGCACGTGATCGCCTCCCTGGGGGCACGTGCGCGCCAGCAGCTGGCCGGGGTCGGCGGCTGGACGTTGGCGCCGCTCGACGTCTTCACCCCGAACCTCGTCGACATGCTGTTCGGCTCCCTGGTCGTGCCGGCATCGCCGGCGGCCGCCGACGCTGCGGCCGTCGCTGCCCGGGCAGCGGTCGACCCCGGCTGACCCGACGCGCCGGAGATCGAGCGCGTCGTACCCGTGACGTGTTTCGCCGCGGGTGAGAGGGTCGGCGTGGAGCCCGGAGGGGTTGCTCGACGCCGGAGGGAGACACGCATGCAGCAGGTCCGAGGAGTCATCGCGCGGTCCAAGGGGGCGCCGGTGGAGCTGGTGACGATCAACGTCCCGGACCCCGGGCCGGGTGAGGCCGTGGTGCGGGTCCAGGCCTGCGGGGTCTGCCATACCGACCTGCACTACCGCGAGGGCGGGATCAACGACGAGTTCCCGTTCCTGCTCGGGCACGAGGCCGCGGGCGTCGTCGAGGCGGTCGGTCCGGGGGTGACCGAGGTGGCGCTCGGTGACTTCGTGATCCTCAACTGGCGCGCGGTCTGCGGCAACTGCCGCGCCTGCGACCGGGGTGAGCCCTGGTACTGCTTCGCCACCCACAACGCGACCCAGAAGATGACCCTGGCCGACGGCGAGGACGCCGGCACCGAGCTCTCCCCGGCGCTGGGCATCGGCGCGTTCATCGAGAAGACGCTGGTGGCCGCCGGCCAGTGCACGAAGGTCGATCCGAAGGCCCGTCCGGCTGCCGTCGGGCTGCTCGGCTGCGGCGTGATGGCCGGGCTCGGTGCGGCGATCAACACCGGCAACGTGGGTCGTGGGAAGTCCGTCGCGGTGATCGGGTGCGGCGGCGTCGGTGCGGCCGCGGTCGCCGGGTCCGCCCTGGCAGGAGCGAGCACGATCATCGCCGTCGACCTCGACGACCGGAAGCTGGAGTGGGCCCGCAACCTGGGCGCGACGCACACGATCAACTCCTCCAGTACCGACCCGGTCGCCGCGATCCAGGAGCTCACCGACGGCAACGGCGCCGACGTGGTGATCGACGCGGTCGGACGACCGGAGACCTGGAAGCAGGCGTTCTACGCCCGCGACCTGGCCGGCACCGTCGTGCTCGTCGGCGTCCCGACGCCGGACATGAAGATCCCCGACCTGCCGCTGATCGACGTCTTCGGCCGGGGCGGGTCGCTGAAGTCCAGCTGGTACGGCGACTGCCTGCCCTCGCGCGACTTCCCGATGCTGGTCGACCTCTACCGCCAGGGTCGTCTGGACCTGGACGCCTTCGTGTCCGAGGAGATCGGGATCGGCGACATCGAGGCCGCGTTCGCGAAGATGCACCAAGGCGACGTGCTGCGCTCGGTCGTGGTCTTCGGATGACCGCGCGCGTGGACCACGCGGTCACTTCCGGCACCTTCAGCCTGGACGGGGAGACCTTCGAGGTCGAGAACAACGTCTGGGTGGTCGGCGACGACGCCGAGTGCATCGTGATCGACGCCCCGCACAGCGTCGACGAGATCCTGGCCGTGGTGGGGGAGCGGAAGGTCAAGGCGATCGTCTGCACCCACGCCCACGACGACCACGTCCGGGTCGCCCCGGCGCTCCGGCTGGTGACGATGGCGCCGATCCTGCTGCACCCGGCGGACAAGCCGCTGTGGGAGCTGACCCATCCCGACGAACTGTGGGACGTGGACCTCTCCGACGGCCTGGAGATCACCGTGGGCGGGACGGTGCTGCGGGTGCTGCACACGCCGGGCCACGCGCCCGGCGCGGTCTGCCTGTACGCCGCCGACCTCGGCTGTGTCTTCACCGGGGACACGCTCTTCCACGGAGGCCCGGGCGCGACCGGTCGGTCCTTCAGCGATGCCGACGAGATCGTGGATTCGATCCGTGCGCGGCTCTTCGCGCTGCCGGAGGAGACGGTCGTGCACACCGGGCACGGCGAGGACACGACTGTCGGGGGCGGGGCGGCCGCACTCGGCCGGGCCGGGCGGGTGATGTAGCCCTCTGTTCAACCAAGTGGTTGACAAGGGAGGGCCGACGGCCCATGCTTGTTCAACCACATGGTTGACAAGGAGTGCGGATGGCCCAGCCCGACGACCGGCTCTCCCGGGTGTTCAGCGCCCTGGCGGACCCGACCCGGCGTGACATCGTCGCCCGGCTGAGCAACGGGGACGCGACCCTCAGCGAGCTCGGTTCGTCGTACGACGTGTCGCTGCAGGCGGTCTCCAAGCACCTCAAGGTGCTCGAGGACGCTGGCTTGGTCAGCCGCAGCCGGGATGCCCAGCGGCGCCCGGTCCACCTCGAGGCGGAGGTGTTCGACCTGATGACGAAATGGATCGAGCGCTACCGGCAGCAGGCCGAGGAGCGGTACCAACGACTGGACCGACTCCTCGACGACCAGGAATCCACGAGTGAACGAGGAGCATCATGAGCACGAGCACGACCAACCCCGAGACCACTATCGACGCCCCGGCCGGAGTGCCGTGGATCGACCTGACCCGGGAGTTCGACGCTCCACCGGAGCGGGTCTTCCGTGCGCACGTCGAACCGGAACTCTTCGCGCGCTGGATCGGTCCCCGCGACCTGACCTTCCGCCTCGACGAGTGGGACGCCCGCACCGGCGGTCGCTGGGCGTACGCCTCGGGTCGCGGGGACGAGGTCTACGAGTTCTACGGCTCGTTCCACGAGATCCGGGAGAACGAGCGGATCGTGCAGACCTTCACGTTCCGCGGCGCTCCGGATGCTGTCGCCCTCGAGATCGCCACCTTCGAGGCGCTTCCCGGAGGCCGGACCCGGCTGGTCAACCGCAGCATCGGGTCCAGCGTCGAAGAGCGCGACGCGATGGTCGCGAGCGGGATGGAGAGCGGGATCATCGCGGGTTACGAGAAGCTCGACGCCCTGCTGGCCGAGGACTGACGCCTCACCCTAAAACAATACAAATAGCCTAAGTAGTGACAAAACGGACATAACCCCCTAAACTCGACGTGAAGGTCGGGCGTGGGGCTCGGCCGGGCATCGGTGGATCAGCAGGATCTGCGGCCTGGTCGGTGTGGCTCCCTCCCGAGGGGGGAGTCGGACGTGAGGTTCTTGGTCGCGCTGGTCGTCAGCATGCTGGGTGCGGTGGCGCTCGGGACGCCCGCAGAGGCCGCCAGTACCCGCGTCACCATCATCTCGGCGTCCGCCAGGACCACGACGAGCGGGATCCCGGTGCTGACCGGCCGCATCAACGGCAGCTCGAGCACCGTCCGGATCGAGGCGTACCGCTACGGACGCTGGGTCCTGGTGAAGAAGGTGCGCACCTGGAACCGCGCTTACCGCGCCACCCTGAAAGTCGCCAGCACCAGTATCACGTGGCGGGCCGGAGTGGCCGGTCGTTACAGCCGGTCCGTGACCGTCGCCGCGGCACGGCCCCCCTCGGACGCTTGCGGCGTCGGGCGGGCGAAGGCCGACGGGACGCCCTGGAGGTGCACCTTCGTCGACAACTTCAGCAGCGGGGCGCTGGACCGGACCAAGTGGGTGCCGCAGTCGGCGTTCGCGATGGGGTCGCCGGGCACGCACACCTGCTACGTCGACGACCCGTCGACGATCCAGGTGGCTGACGGCAAGCTCCACCTGTCGGTACGCAAGGTCGCCACCCCGGTCTCGTGCGACTTCGGCGACCTCGCCGGTCCGACGAACTACGTCTCCGGCGGCGTGATGAGCTACCACCTCTTCAGTCAGCAGTACGGCCGCTTCGAGGCGCGGATCAAGAACACCGCGACCACCGCGCCGGGCCTGCACGAGGCGTTCTGGCTGTGGCCCGACGACCGGTACCCGTCGACCGCGGTCTGGCCCTACGCCGGCGAGATCGACATCTCCGAGACCTACTCGTCCTACCCCGGTCTCTCGATCCCGTTCCTGCACTACAGCGCCGATGCGCTCGGCAACCTGGTCGGGGTGAACACGGCGTGGAACTGCGCCGCCGCGCGCGGGGTCTGGAACGTCTACACGCTGGAGTGGACCGCGTCGAAGATCCAGATCTTCGTCAACGGCAAGCTCTGCCTGACCAACACCTCCGGGGACACGGCCTTCATGAAGCCGTACATCATGGCGCTCACCCAGGGCCTCGGTGCCGCCGGCAACGTGTACGACGGGCGTGCGCCGCTGGGCACGATGAGCGTCGACTACGTCCGGGTCTGGAAGTAGTCGGTCCTAGAAGGGCTCGACGAGCAGGCAGACACCCTTGCCCGCCGCCCGGGTCAGCACGATGGTCGCCTCGGCGTCGCCGGAGAGCGCGAGCCGTTTGCGCAGCTCCTCCGGTACGACGGCAACGCCGCGCTTCTTGATCGTCAGCCGCCCGACGCCGCGCTCGCGGAGCGCCGCCCGTAGCTGCTTCTCGCGCTGCGGCAGCTCCTCGAGTACCCGGTAGGAGCGGGCGAACGGCGTCCGGAACGCCGCGTCGCCGGTGACGTAGGCGATGTGCTCGTCGATCAGGCCGCCGCCGGTACCGGCTGCCACGGCGGTGACCAGTCCGGCCCGGATCACCGCGCCGTCGGGCTCGTAGAGGTACTCGCCCACGGCCCGGACCGGCGCGGGACCGTCCTCGGGGCCAGGGGCGTCCTCGTCGGTGAGGGTGGCCAGTCCGCCGTCGCCGATCACGGTGGCCCGGCGGCGGGTGGTCGCCAACGCCCCGGCCCACAGCGCGGCCTCCTTGACCTCGCCGCGGTCGCTGACCCACTCGCCCTCGACGCCCGCGGGGATCAGGTCGTGCGGGATCCCCGGAGCGACCTTCACGCACGCGGCGCGGGTGAGCAGGCCCTGCACGAACGGCCACGGCGGGGTCCAGTCGTCGACGGCGAAGGTGCGGCCGCGGGCGGACCGCCGGGCCGGGTCGGCGAAGACGACCTCGAACCCGGTGTGGTCGATCTCGGTCGCGTCGGCGACGGACACGGCGCCGCCGAGACCGAGGGCGGCCAGGTTGGCTCGGGCCACCTCGACCCGGAGCGGATCCAGGTCGACCCCGGCAACGGTGATCCCGGCCTCGGCGATCGCGGCCAGGTCGCCGCCGATGCCGCAGCCGAGGTCGATCACGGTGCGGACCTGTGCCGCGACCAGTCGGGCGGCGCGGTGCCGGGCGACCGGGCCGCGGGTGGCCTGCTCGAGCCCGTCGGGGGTGAAGTACATCCGGGCGGCGTCGGCGCCGAACTTGGCCGCGGCGCGTCGGCGCAGGTCGACCTGGGTGAGGGCGGCTGCGACGTGCTCGGCGGCCGCCTCCTTGCGCAGCAGCGCGCTGGCGTGCAGCGGGTCGCTCGGCGCTTCGGTCGCCTGCGCCAGCAGCTCCTGCCCGGGCGGGGTGAGCAGCCAGCGGAAGGCGTCGAGATCCATCCGCACATCATGGCGGACGTGTCCGGACCACCTGCGTTGGCACTCCCTGGGGTCGAGTGCTAAGTTCTGTTCTGGCACTCTCCTAGGGAGTGTGCCAGCGTCTGGAACCGGTCGTGCGACCCCCGCGACGGCGTACGGCCAAGGACAGGCGCAGAACTTGTGAGCAGCGTGAACCACCGTGGCGCTGAACTAATCCAACGCTGTACCCATTAACGACGTGTGAAAGTGGAGGTCGACATCGTGTCGGTCAACATCAAGCCCCTCGAGGACCGGATCCTCGTGCAGCCGCTCGAAGCCGAGCAGACCACCGCCTCCGGGCTGGTCATCCCGGACACCGCCAAGGAGAAGCCGCAGGAGGGTCTGGTCGTCGCGACCGGTCCCGGTCGCTTCAACGAGGACGGCGACGAGCGCATCCCGATGGACGTCGCCGTGGGCGACAAGGTCATCTACAGCAAGTACGGCGGCACCGAGGTCAAGTACGCCGGTGGGGAGTACCTCATCCTCTCCGCGCGCGACGTCCTCGCGATCGTTTCCTGAAGCAAGCCGGGTCGAGTGCTCGAGCGGCCGCGTGAGCGCCCGATCGAGCACTCGATCCGTTTCCCAGCACCTGCAGTCCCCTAGCTAGGAGCAGCAATGCCCAAGATTCTTGAGTTCGACGAGCACGCCCGGCGCGCGCTGGAGCGTGGCGTCGACGCCCTCGCCAACGCAGTCAAGGTGACCCTCGGCCCGAAGGGCCGGTACGCGGTCCTGGACAAGAAGTGGGGAGCCCCCACGATCACCAACGACGGTGTCACCGTTGCTCGCGAGATCGAGCTCGACGACCCGTTCGAGAACCTCGGCGCACAGCTGTGCAAGGAGGTTGCGACCAAGACCAACGACGTCGCCGGTGACGGTACGACGACCGCGACCGTGCTCGCCCAGGCGATGGTCCACGAGGGCCTGCGCGCCGTTGCGGCCGGCACCAACCCGATGGGGATCAAGCGCGGCATGGACCTCGCCGGCGAAGCCCTGAGCAACGCGCTCGGTGAGCTCGCGGTCGAGGTGGGCTCGGTCGAGGACATGGCCTCGGTCGCCACGGTCTCCAGCCGCGACGCCGAGATCGGCTCCCTGCTCGCGCAGGCGTTCGACAAGGTCGGGAAGGACGGTGTCATCACCGTCGAGGAGTCCAACACGATGGGCACCGAGCTCGACTTCACCGAGGGCATGCAGTTCGACAAGGGCTACCTCTCGCCGTACTTCGTGACCGACCCGGAGTCGATGGAAGCCGTCCTCGACGACCCGTACATCCTCCTGCACCAGGGCAAGATCAGCGCGATCGCCGAGCTGCTCCCGCTGCTGGAGAAGGTCATCGCCGCGGGCAAGCCGCTCTTCATCCTCGCCGAGGACGTCGAGGGGGAGGCACTCTCCACCCTGGTCGTCAACAAGATCCGCGGCACCTTCAACGCGGTCGCGGTGAAGTCCCCGGCCTTCGGTGATCGGCGCAAGGCGATGATGCAGGACATCGCCGTCCTCACCGGCGGCCAGGTCGTCGCTCCCGAGGTCGGCCTCAAGCTCGACCAGGTCGGCCTCGAGGTGCTCGGCACTGCCCGGCGCGTCGTGGTCACCAAGGACAACACCACGATCGTCGAGGGCGGCGGCGACTCCGCCGAGGTCGCCGGTCGGGTCAACCAGATCAAGGCCGAGGTCGAGGCCTCGGACTCCGACTGGGACCGCGAGAAGCTGCAGGAGCGGCTGGCCAAGCTCGCCGGCGGCGTCTGCGTCGTCAAGGTCGGCGCGGCCACCGAGGTGGAGCTCAAGGAGAAGAAGCACCGCATCGAGGACGCCGTCTCCGCGACCCGCGCCGCGATCGAGGAGGGCATCGTCCCCGGCGGTGGCTCCGCGATCATCCACGCCTCCGCCGTGCTCGACGGCGACCTGGGTCTCAGCGGCGACGAGGCGGTCGGTGTGCGCATCGTCCGCAAGTCGATCGACGAGCCGCTCCGCTGGATCGCCGAGAACGGTGGTGACAACGGCTACGTCGTGGTCGCCAAGGTCCGCGAGGGTGGCGCCGGCACCGGCTTCAACGCCGCCACCGGCGAGTACGGCGACCTGGTCGCCCAGGGCGTCATCGACCCGGTCAAGGTGACCAAGGCTGCTCTCACGAACGCCACCTCGATCGCGGGCATGCTGCTCACGACCGAGACGCTGATCGTGGACAAGCCCGTCGAGGAGGAGCCGGCGGCGGGCGGTGGCCACGGCCACGGCCACGGTCACTGAGGCCTCGCACCTGCGTTGAACGGCGCCGCTGTCCTCGTCCGCGCACCCTGGGGTGCGGACGAGGACAGTGGCGTTATGCGCCTTGGTTGCGAGACCTTTGGTAACCTCCGGCGGTGCCCGGGGTGATCGATCTGCTGCAGAACGCTCGACGTCTCGTGCCCGTCCGCGCGATCCCCTGGATCGTCGACCGCAGGCTCGAGGCAGTGTGGCGCGACCCTCAGTACGTCGAGGCGCAAGAGAAGCAGATGCGTTACCTGCTCGAGTACTCTCCTCGCGCGGAGGAGGCTCCGCGACTGGCCCGCGAATACGCCCGTCAGTCGATGCTTCGCACATGGATGCGCTGGCACCCGGGGGCCGTCACTCGCCAGCGCGTGCAAGGTATTGAGTGGCTTACCTCCAAGCAGGACACATCGCGCGCTGCGATCCTTAGTTTCATGCACCACAACCAGTACGACGGACTGTTTGGCTCGCTCGCACGGGCTGGCGCGCGGATCCATGTACTGGCCCTCGACGAGGTGATCAGTCCCGAAGCCCCCGTGCAGGTCCGCCAGCACTTCCGCGTGGTGGCGAAGGGCGCCACTCTGATCCCGGCGGGCGGTGGTGGCTCTGCGATCGCGGAATTGCTCAGGCCCGGCGTGACGCTGGCAATCGCCTCCGACGTGGCCAGCAAGACGCCGGTCGAGTTTCTCGGTCGCCCGGTTCTCGGCGCGTTCGGCGCACCCCGGATTGCATTCGAGACGAACAGTCCGGTTGTCCTGGTCACATCAGTCCGCGACGGGGCGGATTCCAGCTACCTGCAAGTCCACGAGCCGCTGGAACCGCTCGATTTCACTGATCCGCGGGCCCTCCTGAACGAGATGCTGCGCGTCCACGGCGAAGCCATCCTCGCCTGGCCTGAGGCCTACGAGAACCCGACCACTAGGTTCGGGCCGATGCCATGAGATCGATCGCCTACAGCGCGATCGCCCGGCTGCTCGGTTTCGTACCGCAGGGCGCGGCCACGCTGTTGGCCAGCCACTTGATCATCAAGCACTACGGCATCGACGCTTTCAGTAGCTACGCACTGATCGTCTCGGTGCTGCTCCTGATCCCGTTGAACAACCTAGGCGTAGGTGCCTCTGTAACGCAGTCGATCGCTGCCCACGGGGTGGGTGACGAGGTCAGCCTCGGGGTTGGGGTCACTGGGGTTCGGGTGTTGGCGGTCTCCGGTGCCGCGCTGTCGATGGTCGCACTCGGTCTCGGTCTCGGTGGGCTGTGGCCCAAACTCCTCGGCGATTCGTCCGGGAGCAACGCTTTCGTTGCGGCTGCCGTCATTATCTACGGGCTCAGCTTCGTCCCGGGGCTCGGCCAGAGCGTCCTGTTGGCCACCGGGCGGAACCACCTGGCGATCCTGGTTCAGGTCTTCACGACCGTCCTGGCTGCGTGCTTCGTCTGGGGCATGTGGGCACTCGACCTCGACTCCCGGCTCTTGGTGGTGATCCCGTCTCTCGCGATCTTGTTGGTCAACGCGGCCACCTTCGCGTTGAGTCAGAGGTTGACCGGATTCCGGTGGTCGACGGCGGTCCGACGGGCTCCTTGGCGCTCGAGATTTCCAGGCCAGCGCGTCCGCTCGATCGCGATCCCGATGCTGATCACCTCGATCGCGGTGCCGCTCGCTTTCGTTGCGGACCGGGTGGTGCTCAGCCAGGTCTCAACCACTGAGCAGTTGTCTCGGTATGCGCTTGTCCTCCAGCTCTTCGCGCCGATCACGGGGCTCATTGTGGCCACCGCCCAACCGCTGTGGCCCATGTTCACACGTGCGCGGGTTAGTGGGGCGAGCGGGCCGCGGATGGTGCTGGTCCTGAGCGGATTCCTCGGTGCGACGATTGTTGTGAACGCCGTGATGGTGCTGCTCGCGGACCCGATAGGCCGCGCGATCAGCGACGACAAGATCGCCCTCGGCTACGGATTGCCCGCCCTCGCGGCGGGGGTGACCACGCTTCAGTCGCTCGCGATGCCCTTGGGAATGAGCCTGGTCGATCCCGTCGGCGCCAAGCTCGTCGCTTGGACGACGGTGCTCGCTGTCCCGTTCAACTTGACACTTTCGGTCGTCCTCGCAAAGGAATGGGGCGCGCCTGGACCGCTGGTCTCGATGCTGATTGTCAGTGTGACGCTGCAGATGATTCCGTGGATGCTCTTCAGTTGGCGGCGGTCACGCTCGGGTGAGCCGATCGCTGTGCTCTGAAGCACGTCTCCTCGCTACACCCGGTTCGCCGAGATCGCTCAGGTCGACGTCGCCGAAGACGGTGCCGAAGATCCGCAGGCAGCGCTCGGTCATCGCCTGCGGGGTGACGTCGGGGTGGTCGAGCCACCAGTTCACCAGTGCCCGGAACGCGCTCTCCCAGACGGCGTGCATCGCGGAGGTGTCGCCGCTGTCGGTGTTGCCGGCCGCCTGCATCAGCTCGCCCACGCCGTCCTCGCCGAGGGCGAAGAGTCGGCGCTCGTAGTCCAGCAGGGCTTCGTGGCCGGCGCCGTCGCGCGGCGCCGTCGGGTCGAACACGAGCCGCCACATCCACGGTTGCGGGCCGAGCGCGGTGAACATCCCGTCGAGGGTCACCAGCGCCCGGGCGAGGCCGATGGTCCCGGATCGCGAGGAGCGCTCGAACTCGGCCCAGAGGGTGGCGGCGGCGTGCTGGACGCAGACCGCGTGCAGGCCTTCCTTGGAGCCGAAGTAGTTGTAGATCAGCGGCTTGGAGATCCCTGCGGCCTCGGCGATGTCGGCGACCGAGGTCCCGGCGTACCCGGCGCTGCCGAAGGCGCGGCAGGCGACGTCGAGGATCTGTTGCTCGCGCTCGGCCCGTGCGACACCCTTGGTGCCGGCGTTCGCCCGTGTGGTGGAGGCCATGCCCGCAGTCTAGCCAGAGATATGAACTTGTGGTAACTTACCCGCGAGTCATATCAAGGAGACGAGATGAACGAGATCAACGAGCTGCTCGACCCGATGAAGAACCCGGTCACCTACGCGATCCCGTTCTTCCTGCTCACCATCGCGATCGAGCTGGCGGCGCTGAAGTTCCTCGACGACGACCAGGAGGAGGCCGGGAAGGCCCGTACCGGGTACCTCGGCCCGGACGCCCGGACCAGCATGTCGATGGGGCTGATCTCACTGGTCTTCTCGCTGGCGCTCAAGGTCGGATCGTTCTTCGTCTTCATCGCCGTCTTCACCCACCTGACCCCGGACTGGATCAAGATGCCGACCGACACCTGGTGGTACTGGGTGCTGCTGATCGCGGCGGTCGACCTGTCCTTCTACGCCTCGCATCGGTTCGTGCACCGGGTCAACGTCGGCTGGGCCGCCCACCAGGCGCACCACTCGAGCGAGTACATGAACTTCGCCACCGCGTTGCGGCAGAAGTGGAACCCGTGGTTCGAGTTCCTGTTCTGGCTGCCGCTGCCGTTCCTCGGCTTCGACCCCTGGACGATCTACGTGGCGTTCGGGATCAACCTGATCTGGCAGTTCTTCACCCACACCGAGACCATCGGGAAGCTGCCGCGGCCGATCGAGTTCATCTTCAACACACCCTCGCACCACCGGGTGCACCACGGCTCGGACCCGGAGTACCTGGACAAGAACTACGCCGGGATCCTGATCATCTGGGATCGCATGTTCGGCTCCTTCGTGGAGGAGCGTCAGCGGCCGACGTACGGGCTCACCAAGCCGGTGAACACCTACAACCTGCTCAAGCTCCAGTACGGCGACTACGGCCAGATCATCCACAACGTCCGGGCGTCCGACACCCTGCGCGACAAGCTCGGGTACCTCTTCGGTCCGCCGGGCTGGCAGCCGCCGGGCCACGTCGGAGACCCCGAGTTCGAGCCGATCCGGCCGCCGTCGCCGGTGGGCTGACCCGGCCGGTCGGCACCGCCTGTGAGGGCTTGTTGACGCGGCTGTAACGAAGGCGCAGCGGTCGTGCAACAAGCACCCGGCAAGATCTGGTCATGTTCTACCGGGTACGCACCAGGCTCACTGACACCCCGGGAGCTCTCGCACTGCTCGCGCAGCACTGCGGGGACGCCGGGGTGAACATCCTTGCGCTGCAGATCTACCCGGAGCTGGGGGCGGTGATCGACGACTTGGTCGTCGAGACGCCGGAGGCCTGGACCGCTGCGGCGGTCGTGGAACTCGTGAGTGGCGCGGGAGGAGACGAGGTGAGCGTCGTCCCCTGTGCCACTCACGACCTCGTCGACCAGCCGACCGCCTGGCTGCGGGCCGCCCGGACGGTCCAGGAGGATCCGGACGCACTGGCGACCGAGCTCACAGCGCTTCTCGGGGCGAGGGTGAGCTGGTCGGCGACCGAGCAGGTCCGGGCAGCGGCTCTGGCCGAGTTCGCCGAACGTGCGCGGTCGGCTGCGGGCACTCCCCCCGCGTCCGCGGCCGGCAGCGCCGTCGTCGAGTACGTCCTCGCCGAGGACTCGGTGCAGGCGCGGATCGGCGTCCACGTCGTCGGTGCGGCCAGCCTGCACGCGATCGTGGACGGCGCGGTCGAAGCCAGCCTCGAAGTGGCGCCGGCCTGGCGACGCCTCGGCATCGGTCGTCAGCTGCTGCGCCAGATCAGCGGTCTGGCCGCCGGTCGTGGTGCCGTCGAGCTGGTGATGCTAGCGCCGCCCACCGAGGAAGGCGTCGTCCCGGTCCTGGCCGCTGCCGGGATGCGTGGCCGGATCCGGCTCACTGAGCAGGGTCTGAGCGTGCACGTGAGCCTGGCCGGCGTACGTCCCCTGGGCGAGCTCGTCGCCTGACGGGGCCGGTTGCGGACCAGTGGCGGACGCCGTGGCGTGGTGAGTGCCCGGCATCTCTTAGACTGGAGCATGACCTTCGAAGTCCCCGAGAAGTTTGCGGCTCTCGGCCTCACCTACGACGACGTCCTCCTCCTGCCTGGTGCCTCGGACCTCAATCCGACCGAGATCGACACCGCCACGCGGCTGACGCGGGAGATCTCGCTGAAGGTGCCGCTGATCAGCGCGGCGATGGACACCGTCACCGAGTCGCGGATGGCGATCGCGATGGCCCGCGAGGGCGGACTCGGCGTGCTGCACCGCAACCTCTCGATCGCCGACCAGGCGTACCAGGTCGACCTGGTCAAGCGCACCCAGACCGGGATGATCTCCAACCCGATCACCATCGGTCCGGACGCGACCCTGGAGGACCTCGACAAGACCTGCGGCGAGTACCGCGTCTCCGGGCTCCCGGTCGTCGACGTCGACAACCGACTGCTCGGCATCATCACCAACCGCGACCTGCGGTTCACCCCGGTCGCGGAGTGGGCCACCACCAAGGTCGACGAAGTGATGACCCCGATGCCGCTGATCACCGCCCCGGTCGGCATCTCCCGCGAGGACGCCACGGCGATCCTGCGTCAGCACAAGCGCGAGCGGCTCCCGATCGTCGACACCGACGGCCGCCTCGCCGGTCTGATCACCGTGAAGGACTTCGTCAAGGGCGAGCAGTTCCCCAACGCGTCCCAGGACGCCGACGGTCGGCTCATGGTCGGTGCCGCGATCGGCTACTTCGGTGACGCCTGGGAGCGGGCCACGACGCTGATCGAAGCGGGGGTCGACGTCCTCGTCGCGGACACCGCGCACGGCCACGTGAAGCTGCTGCTCGACATGGTCGCCCGGCTCAAGTCCGATCCCGCCACCCGGCACGTCCAGGTGATCGGCGGCAACGTCGCCACCCGCGCCGGCGCGCAGGCCTTTGTCGACGTCGGCGCCGACGCGATCAAGGTGGGCGTCGGTCCGGGCTCGATCTGCACCACCCGCGTCGTCACCGGGGTCGGTGCCCCGCAGGTCACCGCGGTCTACGAGGCGTCCCTGGCGGCCGGTCCGGCCGGCGTACCGGTGATCGCCGACGGCGGCCTCAAGCACTCCGGCGAGATCGCCAAGGCGCTGGTCGCGGGCGCGGACGCCGTGATGCTCGGCTCCCTGCTGGCCGGCTGCGAGGAGTCCCCCGGTGACCTCGTCTTCGTCAACGGCAAGCAGTTCAAGTCCTACCGCGGCATGGGCTCGCTGGGCGCGATGTCGAGTCGCGGCAAGAAGTCCTACTCCAAGGACCGCTACTTCCAGGCCGAGGTCACCAGCGACGACAAGATCGTCCCCGAGGGCATCGAGGGTCAGGTCGCCTACCGCGGTCCGCTCGCCGCGGTCGCCCACCAGCTCATCGGCGGGCTGAACCAGTCGATGTTCTACGTCGGTGCGCGCACGGTCCCCGAGCTCAAGGAGAAGGGCCGGTTCGTCCGGATCACGGCCGCCTCGCTGAAGGAGTCGCACCCGCACGGGGTGCAGATGACGGTCGAGGCCCCGAACTACTCGGGCATCTGACCGATAGGCTCCGCGGGTGACTGATATCGAGATCGGCCGGGCCAAGCGCGGCCGTCGCGCCTACTCCTTCGACGACATCGCGATCGTGCCGAGCCGGCGTACCCGGGACCCCGAAGAGGTCTCGACCGCCTGGCAGATCGACGCCTACCGGTTCGACCTGCCGATCATGGCGGCGCCGATGGACTCGGTGATGTCGCCGGAGACCGCGATCGCGTTCGGCAAGCACGGGGGACTCGGTGTCCTGAACCTCGAGGGCCTCTGGACCCGGTACGACGACCCGGCCCCGCTCCTCGAGGAGGTCGCCGGCCTCGACCGGGATGCCGCAGTGGAGCGCATGCAGGAGGTGTACGCCGCGCCGATCCGGGCCGAGCTGATCACCGAACGTCTCCGTCAGGTCCGCGATGCCGGCGTCACCGTGGCCGGTGCGCTCTCGCCGCAGCGGACCAAGGAGTTCGCGAAGACCGTCGTCGACGCCGGCGTGGACATGTTCGTCATCCGCGGGACCACCGTCAGCGCGGAGCACGTCTCGGGTCAGGCCGAGCCGTTGAACCTCAAGGAGTTCATCTACGAGCTCGACGTGCCGGTGATCGTGGGCGGCTGCGCCACCCACCAGGCAGCCCTCCACCTGATGCGGACCGGGGCGGCCGGAGTCCTGGTCGGGTTCGGCGGTGGCGCGGCGCACACCACCCGCACGGTGCTCGGGGTCTCGGTCCCGATGGCCAGCGCGGTCGCCGACGTCGCGGCGGCCCGCCGTGACTACATGGACGAGTCCGGCGGCCGGTACGTGCATGTCATCGCCGACGGCTCCATCGGCCGCAGCGGCGACATCGCCAAGGCGATCGCCTGCGGTGCGGACGCCGTGATGATCGGTTCCCCGCTGGCCCGCGCCAGCGACGCGCCGGGGAAGGGCTTCCACTGGGGCGCCGAGGCGCACCACGCCGAGCTACCCCGGGGCGAGCGGGTCGAGATCGGCACCGTCGGCACGTTGGAGGAGATCCTCTTCGGCCCCTCCCGGGTGGCCGACGGCACCATGAACCTGATCGGTGCCCTGCGTCGGGCGATGGCCACGACCGGCTACACCGAGCTCAAGGAGTTCCAGCGCATCGAGGTCGTCGTCCAGTAGCCGTTGAGTTCGGCCCCGCAACCCGTTGAGTCCCGCGATCTGGTGGGCGTGTTCAGCCACAACCCCTGATTCGCCCGGTCAGGGGGGCTCAGTCAACGGACGGCGGCGCGCGGCCAGGACCCAGGCGATCGCCAGCAGGTACATCGCCAGCCCGTAGGTCAGGACCAGCAGTGCGGCGGCATCGGCGTCCTCGACGAAGGCGACGGCGGCGAGGGCGAGCGACAGATTGCGCACCAGCGTGGTCATCGCGGTCGCACGCCGAACGGCGGGACCGCCCAGAGCGGCCGCACCGCCGAGGAGCGTCAGACCGAGTACGACGCCGATGCCGACCAGGGCGTCGGTGCCGTTCGCGTCCAGGTCGGAGCCGGAGGTGACCACCAGGACGACGATCAGCGCGGCGAGCATCACGTCGGCGAACCGCCGTGCCCGCGGGTGCAGGCCGGCGGCGCGGGCCGGGCTCCGGCTGCTCAGGGCCAGGCCGGCCGCGAGCGGCAGCCACTGGAACACGACCAGGGCGGCGATCAGGGGACCGAACCGGATCGACGTGTCCTCGGAGCCGGCGTACAGGTGCAGCCAGAGCGGGGCGCTGACCAGGCTGGTGATGGCCAGGATCACCTGGAGCGCCACGGCGTGCGCGCGGTCCCCGCGGACGTGCAGGGAGAGCAGCGCTCCGGTTCCTCCGCCGGGAGCAGCCGCGACGACCATCAGCGCCAACGAGGCGGTCGGATCGAGGTCGAGGGCGCGCAGCAGGACGAAGGCGGCCGCCGGGACGACCAGCAGGTTGACCGCGACCGCAACCGCCAGCGGGGCCGGTCTGCGGGCCAGCGCGCGGAGCTCGGGCAGGCTGGTGGAGGTCCCCATGGCGAGCATCCCGCTGACCAGGAGGAGGACGACGAGGACGGTGGCGAGCGGGTTCATCGCTCCAACGAGGCGATGAGCTCCTCGATGCGTACCCGGATCTCGTCGCGGATCTCCCGGACCGCCTCGATGCCCTGTCCGGCGGGGTCGTCGAGCTTCCAGTCCTCGTACCGCTTGCCCGGGAAGAACGGGCAGGCATCGCCGCAGCCCATCGTGATCACGACGTCGGAGTCCTGCACCGATTCCGTGGTCAGGACCTTGGGGTGCGCGCCCGCGATGTCGATCCCGACCTCGGACATCGCTGCGACGGCGGTCGGGTTGATCGTCTCCGCCGGGGCGGATCCGGCGGAGAGAACCTCGATCCGGTCGCCGGCCAGGTGCTGCAGGAACCCGGCGGCCATCTGCGAGCGACCGGCGTTGTGGACGCAGACGAAGAGGACGGTCGGGCGGGTCATCGGGGGACCTCCAGGGTCGGGGTGGGGTAGAGCAGCCGGACCAGGCCGAGGGCAACCGCGCCACCGACGACCTGCATCACCAGGAACGGCGGGACCGAGCCCGGGGCGATACCGGCGAAGGTGTCGGAGAACATCCGCGAGACCGTGACGGCGGGATTGGCGAAGCTGGTCGAGGAGGTGAACCAGTACGCCGCGGTGATGTAGGCGCCGACGGCGTACGCGATGGTGTCGGTCCGGCCTGCCCGCAGGGCACCGAAGACCACGACCACCAGGCCGAGGGTTGCCACGACCTCGCCGAGCAGGACGCCGCCGCCGGTGCGTTCGGTGGTGGCGAGAGTGATCGCCTCGAGGTCGAACATCAGGTTCGCGACGACGGCACCGAGGACGCCGCCGGCCACCTGGGCGAGAGCGAGGACTGCCGCCGTCGACCACCCGATCAGGCCGAGGGCCGCTTCGACGGCGGTGACCACCGGGTTGAACGAGGCGGAGACCGGCTGCAGGGTCAGGATCAACGCGACCAGGGCGGCACCGGTGATGAGGCTGTTCTCCAGCAGCTGGAGACCGACGTCGTCGGGGGAGAGCCGGACTGCGGCGATGCCGGAGCCGATCACCGCCGCGACCAGGAACGCGGTTCCGACGAACTCGGCCAGCGCCTTGCGACCCAGGTGCGGGGTCGGGGTAGAGCTCACCGGCCGCCGCCGATCAGGGCGGCGAGGTCGGTGAGGGCCTCCTGGTGGACGCGGTAGTAGACCCACACGCCGCGCTTGGAACGGTCCAGGAGCCCGGCTTCGTGGAGCACCTTGAGGTGGTGGCTGATGGTCGGCTGGGAGAGGTCGAAGGCGTCGTTGAGGTCGCAGACGCAGGCCTCGCCGCCGTCGTGGGCGGCGACCAGGGAGAGCAGTCGGAGCCGGACCGGGTCGGCGATCGCCTTGAGCAACGGGGCGATCCGCTCGGCGGTCTCCTCGGTCAGCGCGGAGGCGACCAGCGGCGAGCAGCACGCGACGGTCTGGACCGGGGTGAGCGGCAAGGACTTCGACATGAATCAATATTGACAGATGTCGATGTGTGCTGCAACCTAGACATCGACAAACATCAATATCTACCCAGGAGGACCCCATGTCCCGCATCCAGCTCGCCCTGAACGTCGACGACCTCGAGGAGTCGATCGCCTTCTACTCCACCCTCTTCGGTGCCGAGCCGGCCAAGCGCAAGCCCGGCTACGCGAACTTCGCGATCGCCGAGCCGCCGCTGAAGCTCGTGCTCATCGAGAACCCGGGCCAGGGCGGCTCGCTCAACCACCTCGGGGTCGAGGTACCCGACTCCGCGACCGTCGACGCCGAGCACCTGCGCCTCGGCGAGGCCGGGTTCGCCGCCACCGAGGAGCGTGCGACCACCTGTTGCTACGCCAAGCAGGACAAGTTCTGGGTCGAGAACGCCCCGAACGGCGAGCGCTGGGAGGTCTACACCGTGCTCGAGGACAGCGAGACCTTCGCGGGCACCGACTCGGACGTCGAGTCCGATCAGCAGGGTTGCTGCGGCAACCAGGTCGGCAGCGAGCTCGAGCCGACCGCCGCCGCCTGCTGCTGACCACCGCGAATCGGGCCTTCTGGAAGACTGGTCGCATGGCCCTGACTGCAGACCTCGGACCCGATTCCCGTGCTGCCGCGTTGGAGGGGATGACGACCCACGAGGTCGACGTGCTGGTGGTCGGCTCGGGCGTGGTCGGCGCCGGGGTCGCTCTGGACGCCGTCTCCCGCGGGCTTTCCACCGCCTTGGTCGAGCAGCGCGACTTCGCCAGCGGTACCAGCAGCCGGAGCAGCAAGCTCGTCCACGGCGGCCTGCGCTACCTGGAGATGCTCGACTTCGGGCTGGTCCGGGAAGCCTTGGAGGAGCGCGGTCTGCTGCTCACCCGGATCGCGCCGCACCTGGTCCGCCCGGTCCCGTTCCTCTACCCGCTGACCAAGACCTGGGAGCGCCCGTACGTCGGCGCCGGCCTCGCGCTGTACGACGCGATGGCGATGGCCGGCAAGTACGACATGGGGGTCCCGAAGCACAAGCACCTCTTCCGCCGCCAGGTCGCCCGGATGGCGCCGGACCTGCGGACCGACCAGCTCACCGGGGCGATCCGGTACTACGACTGCCAGGTCGACGACGCCCGGCTGGTGATGAACATCGCCCGCACCGCCGCGGCGTACGGCGCCCACGTCGCCTCGCGGACCAAGGTGACCGGCTTCCTCCGCGAGGGCGAGCGGGTGGTCGGCGCGACGGTCCGCGATCTCGAGAACGACCTCGACCTGGAGGTCCGGGCGAAGGTGGTGATCAACGCCGCCGGTGTCTGGACCGACGAGATCCAGGCGATGGTCGGCGGCAAGGGCGCGCTCCGCGTGGAGGCGAGCAAGGGCATCCACCTGGTCGTCCCGCGGGACCGGATCCGCTCCGAGTGCGGGTTCATCACCAAGACCCCGACGTCGGTCCTCTTCGTGATCCCGTGGGGCCGGCACTGGATCATCGGCACCACCGACACCCCGTGGGACCTCGACCTCGCGCACCCGGCCGCGTCCCGTGCCGACATCGACTACGTGCTCGGCTGCCTGAACACCCTGCTGAAGGACCCCCTCGACCACGACGACGTCGAGGGCGTGTACGCCGGTCTCCGGCCCCTGCTGAAGGGTGAGACCGAGCCGACCTCGAAGATCTCCCGCGAGCACACCGTCGTCGCTCCCGTCCCGGGGCTGGTGATGATCGCCGGCGGCAAGCTGACGACGTACCGGGTGATGGCCAAGGACGCGGTCGACGTCGCGGCGACGGCGCTCGAGGGCGGGGTCCGACCGAGCATCACCGACCGGGTGCCGCTGCTCGGCGCGCACGGGTTCGAGACCCGGACCAACCAGCGGGCGACCCTGGCCCGGACCAGCGGGCTGCACATCTCCCGGATCGACCACCTGCTCGGCCGGTACGGCGGGATGATCGACGAGATCCTCGACCTGATGATCGACGACCCCTCGCTGGCCGAGCCGCTGATCCACGCGGAGGACTACCTGGGCGCGGAGGTCGTCTACGCGGTCAGCTACGAGGGGGCCCGGCACCTCGACGACGTGCTCTGCCGCCGTACCCGGATCTCGATCGAGACCTTCGACCGCGGTGCGCTCGCCGCCCAGCAGGTCGCCGAGCTGATGGGCGGCGTCCTGGCCTGGGACCAGGACCGGATCGACCAGGAAGTCGACCACTACCTGCGCCGGGTCGAGGCCGAGCACCAGAGCCAGGAGAAGCTCACCGACCAGGAGGCCGACGAGGCCCGGGTCAAGGCTCCCGAAGGTCCCTGGGCCGGCTGATCCTTCGCGACCTCCTCAGGAACCCGGTGGTGGGTCGTCCAGGAACCGGGTAGACACGGTCCATGACCTGTTTCGTCGCGCACACCACCGTCGACTGCCGCAACGCCTACGAGCTCTCGCAGTGGTGGAAACGCCTCCTCGACTACGTGGATCTCCCCGACGACCCGAACCTGCCGGGCCACCCCGAGTGCCTGATCCAGCGCCCCGACGGCGGCCACCAGATCCTCTTCCTCGAGACCCCGGACACCAAGACGGTCAAGAACCGGCTGCACCTCGATCTCCGGCCGGTCGAGCGCGACCGCGCCGAGGAGGTGGCCTGGGCGCTCTCGCTCGGCGCCACCCTCGTCGACGACCAGAGCGACCACTTCGGTCCCGGGGTCGTGTGGACCGTCCTGGCAGACCCGGAGGGCAACGAGTTCTGCATCCTGCGCAGCGAGGCCGAACGCGACCGGACCGAGTCCGCCCCGGAGTAGTCCCGGGGTGATCCCCGGAGTGAGTCCACGGGTTGTCGGTCCGGCCGCAGAGGTCGCCGTCGCGGCTACCGTGTCCCGGTGATCAGCCACCCGCGCCTCGGCCTCGCCGTCCTCGGTGTCGCCGTGCTCGGGCTGGCCCTGCTGACGGTGCTCGTGCTCCGCGGAGGATCGGCGGCGGGTGAACCGCTGGCGGATCTGCCTGTCCCCGCGGCCGCCGACAGCGTCGCGCCGGTAGCGCCCGCCACCGCCGCCGCCCAGGAGACCCACGGGGTCGACCCGTCCTGGGCCGAACGGACCGGTCGGGCGGTCGGGATCCCGGCCCCCGCGATGCTCGCGTACGGCGCCGCGCAGCTCGCGATCGCCGCCGAGCAGCCCGACTGCCACCTGTCCTGGAACACCCTGGCCGGGATCGGGTGGGTGGAGTCGCAGCACGGGACCCTCGGCGGGCGCACCCTCGGCCCCGACGGCCGCTCGTCCACCCCGGTGATCGGGCCGGCGCTGAACGGGGACGGGTTCGCGGCGATCCGCTCCACCCCGACCTCCGCCGCCTGGCACGGCGACCGCACCTGGGAGCACGCGGTCGGGCCGCTGCAGTTCCTCTCCTCGAGCTGGGAGCGCTGGGGTACCGACGGTGACGCTGACGGGACCGCTGACCCGCTCGACCTGGACGACGCGGCGCTCGCGGCCGGCCGGTACCTCTGCGCCGACGGCCACGACCTGGCGACGGCGGCGGGCTGGAACGCCGCGGTCTACTCCTACAACCACGACCAGCGCTACGTGCGCCAGGTCCTCGCGGCCGCCAACACCTACGCCCAACGGGCGTAAGACCCCCACGGGAGACCTCGTAGACTGAGGCCACCACCCCCTGTCCGTCTGGCGCAGGGGGCTTGTCCGCGTTCTCAGGAGCTCTTGTGCGTCTCGCCGGCCTTGCCGATGCCGTCCTCACCGAACCGGTCCTCGCCACCGCGCTGGCCGCTGCCGGTGCACCCGGGACGGCCACCCTCGACCTGACCGGTCCGGCCGCGTTGCGCCCGTTCGTGGTCGCGGGGCTGGAGCGCACCGGCCGGACGGTGCTCGTCGTCACCGCGACCGTCCGCGAGGCCGAGGACGTGGTCGCCGAGCTCGCGGACGTCGTACCGGCCGAGCGCCTGGCGCACTTCCCGGCCTGGGAGACGTTGCCGCACGAGCGGCTCAGCCCGCGCAGCGACACCGTCGGTCGCCGGCTCTCGGTACTGCGCCGGCTGGTGCACCCGGGGGTTTCGACAACCTCGAACACCGGTCCTGCCAACGGGCCGATCCAGGTCCTGGTGGCCCCGATCCGCTCGGTGCTGCAGCCGCAGGTCAAGGGGTTGGCCGACCTGGTGCCGGTGGAGCTGGTCCCCGGCCAGGAGATCGACCTGGAGGAGGTGGTCGCCCGCTTGGTCGGGGCGGCGTACACCCGGGTGGACCTGGTGGAGAAGCGGGGCGAGTTCGCCGTCCGTGGCGGGATCGTGGACGTCTTCCCGCCCACCGAGGTGCACCCGCTCCGGGTGGAGTTCTTCGGGGACGAGATCGACGAGATCCGTTCGTTCGCCGTCGCCGACCAGCGCACCCTGGAGCCGGTCGCCCGGCTGTGGGCGCCCCCGTGCCGGGAGCTGTTGCTGACCCCGGAGGTCCGTGCCCGCGCGGCTGCCCTGGGTGAGGCGCACCCTGAGCTCCGCGAGCTGACCGAGAAGCTCGCCGAGGGCATCGCGGTCGAGGGGATGGAGTCGCTGACCCCGGCCCTGGTCGACGAGATGGAGCTGCTGATCGACCTGCTCCCCGAGCAGACCCACGTCCTGCTGCTGGATCCGGAACGGGTCCGGGCCCGGGCCCACGACCTGGTCGCCACCAGCGAGGAGTTCCTCGGCGCGAGCTGGGCCGCTGCCGCGTCCGGCGGGGTCGCCCCGATCGACCTGGGCGCGGCCTCGTTGCGGACCCTGGCCGACGTGCGCGAGGCCGCCCTGGCCCAGGGCAAGTCCTGGTGGGGTCTGAGCCCGTTCGGGCTGGGTCCCTCAGCAGCGCCGTCGGAGAGCGACCCGTTCGACTCCGGAGCCGTCGAGTCCCGGTCCGTCGGGGCGAGCCCCGTCGAGCCGTACCGGGGGGACCTGGAGGCCGCGGTCCGCGACATCGCCGGGCACCGGGCTGCCGGCCGCCGCGTCGTCGTCGTCCAGCAGGGTCACGGGCCTGCCGAGCGCACCGTCGAGGTCCTGGGCGAGCACGACGTGCCGGCGCGCCTGGTCTCCGACAGCGAGGGCATCAGCGCGAGTTCGCTGACGGGGCCGGCGGACGGTGTCGTCCAGGTCGTGCAGGCGTCGTTGTCCGCGGGACTGGTGGTCGCCGACCCCGGACTGGTGGTGCTGACCGGCGAGGACCTCTCCGGCCAGAAGGCCTCGACCCGGGACATGCGGGCGATGCCGACCCGGCGCAAGAAGCAGATCGACCCGCTCGAGCTGAAGCCGGGCGACTACGTGGTCCACGAGCAGCACGGCGTCGGCCGGTTCCTGGAGATGAAGCAGCGCGAGGTGCAGGGCTCGGTGCGGGAGTACCTGGTCCTCGAGTACGGGATCTCCAAGAAGGGGCATCCGCCGGACCGGCTCTTCGTGCCGGCGGACGCGCTCGACCAGGTCACCCGGTACGTCGGTGGCGAACAGCCCAGCCTGGACCGGCTCGGCGGTGCCGACTGGGCCAAGAGGAAGGGCCGGGCACGCAAGGCCGTCCGCCAGATCGCGGCCGAGCTGATCAAGCTGTACGCCGCCCGCCAGGCGACCAAGGGACACGCCTTCGGCGAGGACACCCCCTGGCAGCGCGAGCTCGAGGACGCCTTCCCGTTCCACGAGACACCCGACCAGCTGACCACGGTCGACGAGGTCAAGGCCGACATGCGCCGGACGGTCCCGATGGACCGGCTGGTCTGCGGCGACGTCGGCTACGGCAAGACCGAGATCGCCGTCCGCGCTGCGTTCAAGGCCGTCCAGGACGGTAAGCAGGTGGCGGTCCTGGTGCCGACGACCCTGCTGGTGACCCAGCACTACTCGACCTTCGCCGAGCGGATGAGCGGCTTC
Source organism: Marmoricola sp. (assembly GCA_041618295.1). Taxonomy (GTDB): domain Bacteria; phylum Actinomycetota; class Actinomycetes; order Propionibacteriales; family Nocardioidaceae; genus Marmoricola. The sequence goes on along the minus strand of JBFJNH010000031.1, from coordinate 278 downwards.
CCGGTGGTGCTCAAGCAGCTGAGCCGGTTCCAGACCGAGAAGGAGGCCCGGGAGGTGATCGAGGGGCTGGAGAACGGCTCGGTCGACATCGTCATCGGCACCCACCGGCTGCTCAACCCGGACATCAAGGTCAAGGACCTCGGCCTGATCATCGTCGACGAGGAGCAGCGTTTCGGGGTCGAGCACAAGGAGCTGATGAAGCGGATGCGGACCAGCGTGGACGTGCTCGCGATGAGTGCCACGCCGATCCCGCGGACCCTGGAGATGGCGATCACCGG
>JBFJNH010000030.1:0-37751 GCA_041618295.1 Marmoricola sp. | reverse complement strand
CGACGCCGCCGACCCGGTCGCTGGCTCCGGAGACTGCGCCTACCCCAGCACCGGGATCGCCGCGGCCAGGAACGTCACTCCGCCGCCGAGCGCACCCGACGCGGACAACCCGGCGTCGATGGTCATCTCCACCGAGCTCGGGGACATCCCGATCACCTTCGAGTCCGACACCGCCCCCTGCACCGTCAACTCGTTCGTCTCCCTGGCCCAGCAGGGCTACTTCGACGGAACCGTGTGCCACCGGCTGTCGGTGGCGGGGTACTTCATCCTGCAGTGCGGCGACCCGACCGGAACCGGCACCGGCGGCCCCGGCTACTCCTTCGCCGACGAGCTGGTAGCCGACGACGCCCGGCTGCAGCCGTGCAGCGGCGAGGGCGACCGGCGGGTGTGCACCTACAACACCGGGACCGTCGCGATGGCCAACAGCGGCCCCGACACGAACGGTTCACAGTTCTTCCTGGTGTACGGCAACTCGGTCTTCCCGCCCAACTACACGGTCTTCGGCGAGCTGGACGCGGCCGGCCTGAAGACCTTGAAGGCGATCGGGGCCCGCGGCCTCGCCGAGGCCGGCTCCTCCGACGGCGCCCCCCGGGAACCTGTCGTCATCACCGGCGTGAAGTGACCGGCCTCAGTCCTTCTGCACCATCGCGACCGGCGTCGGCAGAGCGACCGTCCGGCTGACCGTGCAGATCCGGTCACGGGAGCGCTCGATCGCACTCTGCAGGACCGCGCGTGCCGCGTCCCCGGCATCGCCCTCGGGAAACGTGACGTCGAAGGTGACCTTCATGTTGGTCAGGTGGTTGCCGTCCTCGTCGCGGACCTTCTCCGCCTCGACGTGGACGTCGTAGGACGCGGGCTCGGAGCGCTTGACGGTGATGTAGTCGACATCGATCGCGCTGCAACCCGCGACCGCCGCGAGCAGCAGCTCCACGGGGGTGAAGTCCGGGTCGTCTCCGCTGCCGATCGGCAGCACCCCGCCGCGACCGTTGGTCGCCTTGAACCGGGCGAATCCGATCCGGGTCAGGTCGACGCTGCGCAAGGGGTCCGAGGACAGTTCGCTCATGGCACCAGACTGCCATGCCGATGCTGAGCCTAGGCTGGGGCGGTGCGCAGTCTGCAGCGGAACGAGGCCCGGGACCGGTACGACCTTCTCGAGATCACGTCGTACGACGTCGCGCTCGACCTGCGCGGCGACACGACCTTCACCAGCCGGACCGAGATCACGCTGATCTCCCAGGGCGGCGACACGTTCCTCGACCTCAAGCCCGTCTCCCTCGGGTCGATCACCCTGGACGGGCGCGCGCTCGCGCTCGACCTCCTCGCGGAAGGTCGGTACCCGTTGTCGCTGCCCGCCGGCGAGCACCGGCTCGTGGTCGAGTCGGTGATGCCCTTCCGCAACGACGGCGAGGGACTGCACCGGGCGATCGACCCGGTCGACGGCCGGGCCTACGTGTACCAGATGAGCTTCATGAGCGCGGCACCGTCTGTGTTCGCCTGCTTCGACCAGCCTGACCTCAAGGCGCCGTACCGGCTGCAGGTCACCGCACCGGCGGACTGGTCGGTGACGGCGAACGCCCCGGGAGCCCAGGTCGACCCCGGGGTCTGGCAGTTCGAGGAGAGTCAGCCGCTCTCGACCTACTTCGTCTCGCTGGTCGCCGGGCCCTACCACCGGATCAGCGACCACCACGACGGGATCGACCTCGGGCTGCTCGCCAAAGCCTCGATGGCGCCCGCGCTGGACGCCGACGCCGAGGAGCTCTTCACCCTCACCCGGCAGTGCTTCGACGAGTTTCACCGGCGCTTCGGGATCCGGTACGCGTTCGGGAAGTACGACCAGGCGTTCGTCCCCGAGTTCAACGCCGGCGCGATGGAGAACCCCGGCTGCGTGACCTTCCGCGAAGGGTTGCTGTTCACCTCCCGGGTACCGCGCAGCACACGCGTCCAACGAGCCACCACCGTCGCGCACGAGATGGCGCACCAGTGGTTCGGCAACCTGGTCACACCGGCGTGGTGGGACGATCTCTGGCTCAACGAGGCCTTCGCCGAGTACCTCGGCAACCGGGTCACCGCCGAGGTGACCGAGTTCGACGAGGCACTCGTGTGGGCCTCGCTCTCGCGGAAGAACTGGGGCCTGACCGCGGATTCACGTCCGTCCACCCACCCGGTCGCCGGCAACGGTGCGGAGGACGCCGATGCCGCCCTCCAGGATTTCGACGGCATCTCCTACGCCAAAGGGCACGCCGTGCTGACCCAGCTCGCCCACCAGGTCGGGGACGACGTCTTCTTCGCCGGGGTGCGCGACCACTTCACCCGGCACCGGTTCGGGAACGCCACCCTGGAGGACCTCTTCGGGTCCTGGGAACGTGCCGGGGCCACCGATCTGGGCCCGTGGGCGGCTGCCTGGCTGCGCACCGCCGGCCTCGACCGTCTGGAGCTGGACCGCGGCTCCGGCGCGCTGGTGCGCACTCCCCCGGGCGGCGTCCCGGTCGCGCGCACCCACGCGCTCGCGATCGCCACCTGGTCCGGGGAGGGTTGGGAGACCACGGACGTGGTGGTGAGCGGGGACCGGACGGCGGTGGCCGTCCCTGCGAAGGCGCCGGTCGTCCTGGACTCCGGCGACACCGCCTGGGCCGACCTGAGCCTCGACCCGACCACGGCGCGGGCGATGCCGGACCTGCTCCCCGGCACCACCGATCCGGTGTTGCGCGCCACGATCTGGAACACCGTGCGCAACGGCGTCCACCACGCCCGTCTCGACCCGGCCCTGGCGGTCGACCTGGTCTGCGCCGGCATCCCCGAGGAGACCCAGGACGCGGCTCTCGCTGCGCTTGCCGTCTGGACGGGCGACGACGGCGACGGAAGCAGGGGCACCGTGCACGACAAGCTGCTCAGCGTCGTCTCCGACCCGGACGCGGCGCGTGCGCAGGTGCACACGGCTTTCTGTCGGCGGGCCGACTCGGCACCACCCGGTTCCGATCTCCAGCTGGCCGCGGCCCTGGGCGCGGTCGGCACGGCGGACCGCGTCGAGGATCTCGAGGCTCTTCTGTCCGCACCCCGCTGGGCCGGGCTCGAGGTCGACGCCGGGTTCCGGTGGCGGGTACTCCGCCGCCTGGCCTCGCTGGGCGCGGTCGACCTGGATCGGTTGGACCGGGAGCTGGCGCGCGAGAACGACGCCAAGAGCCAGCTGGCGCACGCCTGGTGCCGGGCCCGGTTGCCTGATCCCGACTCCAAGGCCTGGGCCTGGAGGCACTTCACCGGCGAGACCCCCGCGTCCAACTACCAGGTTGAGGCCGTCGGCGGCGGGTTCTGGCAGAGCGACCGCACCGCCCTGCTGACGCCGTACGTCGAGCGCTACTTCGCCGAGGTGCCCGGGACCACCGCGGTCCGGGCCGGCTGGGGGCTGGCCGATGCCGCCCTGTTCTTCTACCCGATCACCGAGACCGAACCCGCAACGCTGGCCCGCACCGAGGAGGTGCTCGCCGATCCCTCCCTGAACCGGAGCCTGCGCCGGATCCTCCTCGACGCCGGCGACGAGCTGCGCTGCCGGTTGGCCGCGCGCGCCCGCTACGGAGCCGCATGAGCACGCCGGCGGCGCGACGCCCCGGCCCGACCGTCCGGACCCGGGTGGTGGAGGTCCGCGGTTCCGAAACGCTCCACCACGAGGACCGGCTCGCCACCGAGGAGCCGTTGGAGATCCGGCTGGCCTGGCCGGACTCCCCCGCACAGCGGCTCACCGTGACGATGCGGACCCCGGGCCACGACTTCGAGCTCGCCGCGGGCTGGCTCGTCCACGAGCAGATCCTGCGACCGGGCGACCTGTCGGCGGTCCGCTACTGCACCGATGCCGACCTCGACGAGCGCGAGGAGTTCAACGTCGTCACCGTCGAGTCCACCCGGCCGCCGGAGTACCTGCCGCAGGCCCGCGCAGTCAGCTCGGCGTGCGGCGTCTGCGGCACCACGTCGATCGCCGAGGCGCTCCGGGCGTCCCCCGCCCGCACCGGCTCCGGGCAGATCGCGGGCGACGTGGTCTCCGCCCTTCCCCGACTGCTGCTGGACGGCCAGCCGGGGCACGCCCGCACCGGGGGCCTGCACGCGGCCGGGCTCTTCGACCTGGACGGAACCTCGGTGGTGATCCGGGAGGACGTGGGTCGGCACAACGCGGTCGACAAGGTGGTCGGGTCCCGGGTGCTGGCCGCCGCCACGGTCCCGCCGGTGCTCGTGCTGAGCGGCCGGGTCGGGTTCGAGCTGGTCCAGAAGGCCGTGGTCGCCGGGGTGTCGGTCGTGGTCGCCGTCGGTGCTCCGACGTCGTTGGCGGTCGCTCTCGCCCGCGAGTCCGACGTCGGCCTGGCCGGTTTCACGCGGGACGACCGCTACGTCATCTACGCAGGTCACTCCCGCTTCGGCGTGTGATCGGGGCAATGTCGGCACTCTCTCCTAGCGTGGAGGCGTGCGGATCCTTCACACCTCCGACTGGCACCTGGGACGTCAGTTCCACGGCCAGGGGATGCTGACGCACCAAGCCGCCTTCCTCGACCACCTGCTCACCGAGGTGGAGGCCCGTCAGGTCGACCTTGTCGTGGTCGCCGGGGACATCTACGACCGCGCCCTCCCACCCGTCGACGCGGTCGCCCTGGCCGACGACACCTTCGCCCGGTTGGCGGCATCCCGCGCCCGGGTGGTGGTCACCAGCGGCAACCACGATTCGGCGCAACGCCTCGGCTTCAACGCCCGGTTGGCGGACGCGGCCGGGTTCCACCTCCGCACCCACCCCGAGCGCGTCGGCGAGCCGGTGCTGCTCACCGACGTCCACGGCCCGGTAGCCGTGTACGGCATCCCCTACCTGGAGCCCGACCAGGCCAAACGCGCCTGGGACCTGCCGACCCGGTCGCACCAGAGCGCGCTCACCGCGGCGATGGAGCGTGTCCGAGCCGATCTCTCCACCCGACCGACCGAGACCCGGTCGGTCGTCCTGGCGCACGCGTTCGTGATCGGAGGTCAGGCCAGCGACAGCGAGCGCGACATCGCCGTCGGCGGGGTCTCCTCGGTAGCCACCTCGGTCTTCGACGAGATCGACTACGTCGCGCTCGGGCACCTGCACGGCCGCCACACCCTGACCGAGTCCATCCGGTACTCCGGGTCACCGTTGGCGTACTCGTTCTCCGAGGCCGACCACCTCAAGGGGTCCTGGCTGGTCGACCTCGACGCGCGCGGGTTCGCCGGCGCCACGTTCCTCGAAGCCCCCGTCCCTCGTCCGCTCGCGCGGATCCAGGGCACCCTCGACGACCTGCTGAGCGACCCGACGTACGCCGAGGTCGAGAACGCCTGGATCCAGGCGACGCTGACCGACCCGGTCCGCCCGGCGCAGGCGATGGCACGGCTCCAGGTCCGGTTCCCGCACGCGGTCGCGCTCCAGTTCGCTCCCCCGTCCGATGCCGATCGCGCGGTGCTGCGCCGGATGGAGGGCCGGTCCGACCACGAGATCGCGCTCGACTTCGTGCGCGAGATGCGCGGCGAGCCCGCGACCCCTGCCGAGAGCGACCTGCTCCGCGACGCGTGCGAGTGCTGCGCCCAGGACCCGGACGCCGACGTCCGGTGGCCCGCGGCAGCCCCGGTCGGTGCCCGATGAGGCTGCACCACCTGAGCATCACCGCGTTCGGCCCGTTCGCCGACACCGTAGAGATCGACTTCGACGAACTGTCCCAGGCCGGGCTGTTCCTGCTGACCGGCGCCACGGGCGCCGGCAAGACCAGCGTCCTGGACGCGGTCTGTTTCGCCCTCTACGGCCAGGTCCCCGGCGACCGGGCCGGCGCCAAGCACCTCCGCAGCGACCACGCCCCGCCGCAGGCGGCACCAGAGGTGGTCCTCCGGTTCAGCGTCGGCGAGCGTCAGCTCCTGTTCCGCCGCTCCCCCGCCTGGACCCGCCCGAAGCTCCGGGGCACCGGGGTGACGAAGGTGCAGGCCCACGTGCTGGTCGAGGAGCTCTCCGGCGGTGCCTGGACGACCCTGACCAACCGCCTCGACGACGCCGGGCTGCTGGTCACCGAGCTCCTCGGGATGACCAGCTCGCAGTTCAACCAGGTCGCGATGCTCCCCCAGGGCCGGTTCCAGGCCTTCTTGCGCGCCACCTCGGCCGAACGTCACGCCGTACTCCAGCAGCTGTTCCGCACCGACCGCTTCGAACGGGTGGAGCGCTGGCTGGTCGAGCGCCGCGGCGAGGCCCGGCGGGCGAGCGAGTCGCACCTGGACACGGTCCTGGAGTCGGTCAACCGACTCCGGGAGGCCGGGGGCGAGGACGCGGACCCTCCGTGGGCGGACCTGGACGTGGCGATCGAGAGCGGCGCAGTCCAGCACTGGGCCACCGCCGCCGCGGAGGCTGCGGCGGTCCTGGCCTCCTCGGCGGCCGAGCGCTCCGTCGCCGCGGACCGCGCTCTGGCCGCAGCCGAGGACGAGCTCGCCGGCGCCCGCCGTGCCCACGAGCTCCACGACCGCGGGATCGCCGCGCAGCGCGAGCTGGCGGCCCTCGAGGCCGGCGCCCCCGACGTCGAATCGGCACGCACGCAGCTGGCGGCCCACCGCCAGGCCACTCCGCTGGCCGGCCTGGCAACCGCGCACACCGCGGCCGAGCAGGCAGCCGGCGCCGCCGCAGAACGCTGGTCGACCCAGCGCACGGCCGTGGTGGCGCACCTGGGCCCCGAGTTCACCCGGGACGACCTCGGCGCCGCCGTACGACGCGCTCAGACCGCCCTGACCCTCGCCACCGGGTTCCGGCCCCGCCAGGAAGCCCGGGTCGTGGCCGGCGAACGGCTCGCCGCGGCGCGCGCCCGGATGCAGACGATCGAGGCAGAGGTCGCCGAGATCGAGCTGACCATCGCCCAGCACCCGGGGGTGATCGCGGACGCGGCCGCTGCGGTCCACGAAGCTCGCGCTGCTGCTGCCCGGTACCCCGTGGTGACCGCAGCCGTCGAACGGCTCGAGGACCTCATCGCAGCGGTCCGACGCGCCGAGCTCGTCGGCCTGGAGCTGGTCGCCGCCCGCACCGACGTGCTGACTGCCACCGACGTCGCCCAGCTGGCCCGGGAGCAGTACCTCGACATCCGCGAAGCGCGGATCAACGGGATGGCCGGCGAGCTCGCCGGGCAGCTCGCCAGCGGGTGCTCCTGCCCGGTCTGCGGGAGCGCCGAGCACCCGGCTCCGGCGAGCAGCGACTCCGCGGGCGTGGGCCGTGCCGAGGAGGACCAGGCCCGCAAGGCCGCCGAGGACGCCGCTTTCGAGCTGCAGGCCCGGCAGGTCGGCCTGGGCACGTTGGAGGGCGAGCTCGGCGCCCTGGACGAACGTCTTCTCGGCGTCGACCGCGACGCGCTGCCCCAGGAGCTGACGGCACTGCGGACCGAGGCAGAACGCCTCGAGCCGCTGGTCTCGGCCCTGGACGTGCTCGTCGCCCGCGAGCAGGAGTGCCGTTCCCGGCTCCGAGAAGCCGAGCAGACCCGCGGCGAGGCCCTCCTCGAACGCGCTGCGCTGGCCGTCGAGATCGGCCAGCTCGAGGCGCTCCTCGCCACCATCGCCGCCGAGTGGGAGACCTTGCTCGCGGCCGCTGGATCCTCACCCCGCGAGGACCCGACCAGCGACCTGGAGACGGTGATCGGCTTCCGCAACGAGCTCCTCGCCGTGCTCGAGCGTGCGGTCGCCGACCACGACGTCTGGCAGCAAGCGGTCCACCGTGCCGAGGACAGCGCCGCCGTCCTGGCGCGGGCTGCGCACCAGGCCGGCTTCCCGTCCGCCGCCGATGCCCTGGCCGCGCTGCTGCCGGACGCCGAGGTCGCGGGTATCGAGGCGAGGATCGCGGAGGCCGCGGCCCGCCGTACGCGAGCCGAGCAGACTCTGGCGGACCAGCACGTGGTCGCCGCGCTGGGCTCCGCTCCCCCGGACCTCGAGGAGGTCACGACCGCGCACGTAGCAGCGGTCGCGGAGGCCCGGGCCGCCGTCTCGGCGCGCGACTCAGCCGCCCAGCGGTCCGCCCGGATCGCCGAGCTCGTCCGGCAGACCCTGGACCGGGCCGACGCCTGGGTCCCGGTCCGGGCCGAGTACCGCACGGTCGCGGAGCTCACCAGCCTGGTCGAGGGCAAGAGCGTCGACAACCCGCTGCGGATGCGGCTCGCGGCGTACGTCCTCGCCGAACGCCTCCGGCAGGTCGTCCGCGCTGCCAACGAGCGCCTGGCCCGGATGACCGACCAGCGCTACACCCTGGAGCACTCCGACGACCGCGGCTACGGCGAGCAGCGCGGCGGACTCAGCCTGCGGGTGCGCGACGACTGGAACGGCGTCCACCGCGACCCAGCGACCCTTTCCGGCGGGGAGACCTTCGTCGTCTCCCTCGCCCTCGCGCTCGGTCTGGCCGACACCGTCGCGCACGAGGCCGGCGGGACCGACATCGACACCCTGTTCATCGACGAGGGCTTCGGGTCGCTCGACGCCGACACCCTCGAGGACGTGATGGACACGCTCGACAGCCTGCGCGACGGCGGCCGCGTGGTCGGTCTGGTCAGCCACGTCCCGGAGCTGCGCAGCCGGATCACCACGCAGCTGGAGGTCAGCAAGGGCCGGACGGGATCAACAGTCCGGACCGCCGTCGGCCGAGGCTGACCCGAACTGACCGGACGGACCCGGACCGGCCTCCGCGGACCGGTCCTCTAGGGTCGGGGCATGGCTCTCGCGGACTCCGACCGGATCGACCCGACCTTCGTCTCGTTGCCCCTGAGCCGGTTGGCCGACGCCGCCCTCAGCAGGGCCCGCGACCTGGGGGTCACCCACGCCGACTTCCGCTTCGAGCGCGTCCGCTACCAGCACTTCTCGGTCCGCGACGCCCACCTCCAGGGGGCAGAGGACGTCGAGGACCTCGGCTTCGCCGTCCGGGTCGTGCACCGTGGCGCCTGGGGGTTTGCCTCCGGGGTGCTGCTCAGCACCGCCGAAGCCGCCCGGGTGGCCGAGGAGGCGGTCTCGGTCGCACTCGTCGCGGCCGCGATGAGTCGTTCCCCGATCGCGCTGGCACCGGAACCGGTCTACCCGGACGCGGTCTGGTGCTCGGCGTACGAGATCAACCCGTTCGACGTGCCGCTCGCCGAGAAGACGTCCCTGTTCTGCGGCTGGACAGCCGACCTGCTCGCTGCCGGTCCGGTCGACCACGTCAGCGGCAGCCTCCAGCAGGTCCTGGAGAACAAGTTCTACGCCGACCTGAACGGGACCACCACCACCCAGCAACGGATCCGGTTGCAGCCGAGCATCGAGGTGCACGGCTCCGCCGGCGACCGGTTCGACTCGATGGCCTCGATCGCCCCACCGGTGGGCCGCGGCTGGGAGTACCTGACCGACGGCCGGTACGACTTCCCCGGGGAACTGGCGACCTTGCCCGACCTACTCGCCGAGAAGCTGGCGGCACCGAGCGTGGTGGCCGGCGACTACGACCTGGTGATCGACCCGTCCAACCTCTGGCTCACGATCCACGAGTCGATCGGGCACGCCACCGAGCTCGACCGGGCCCTGGGCTACGAGGCGAACTACGCCGGCACCTCCTTCGCGACCCCCGACCAGCTCGGCACCCTTCAGTACGGCGCCCCCTTCCTGCACGTCACCGGCGACCGGACCACGCCGCACGGCCTCGCCACCATCGGGTACGACGACGAGGGGGTGGCTGGGCAGAGCTGGGACATCATCCGCGACGGTGTCCTGGTCGGCTACCAGCTGGACCGGCCGATGGCGCACAGCTTCGGCGCCGAGCTCAACGGGGGCCGTTCCAACGGGTGCGCGTACGCCGACTCCCCCGGGCACATCCCGATCCAGCGGATGGCGAACGTCTCGCTGCAACCGGACCCGGACGGGCCTGACACCGCGGGGCTGATCAGCCAGGTCGAGCGCGGGCTCTACATCGTCGGCGACCGGTCGTGGTCGATCGACATGCAGCGCTTCAACTTCCAGTTCACCGGGCAGCGCGCCTACGCGATCGAGGACGGCGAGCTCGCCGGCCAGGTCCGTGACTTCGCCTACCAGGGCACCACCACCGAGTTCTGGGGCGCCCTGGAGGCCGTCGGCGGGCCCGAGACCTACGTGCTCGGCGGGGCGTTCAACTGCGGCAAGGCCCAACCCGGGCAGGTGGCAGCGGTCAGCCACGGCTGCCCCAGCGCGCTGTTCCGCGGGATCCGGGTGCTGAACGTGGCCGACGAGGAAGGCGACCTGTGATGACCCGGAGCGGAACCGTGACCCCGCAGGACCTCGTCGAGCACGCACTGGCGAAGTCGACCTCCGAGCAGTGCGTGGTGATCGTCCAGGACTCCACGGCGACGAACCTGCGCTGGGCCAACAACACGCTCACCACCAACGGCGTGATGCACGGCATCAGCGTCACCGTGATCGCCTTCCACGGCAGCGGCAACGCCTCGGTGAGCGGGACGGCTGCCTCCCCGGAGCAGGTCTCGGCACTGGTCGAGCAGGCGGACGCCGCGGCCCGGAACGCGGATCCGGCCGAGGACCGGGCACCGCTGCTGGCGGACCTCACCTCGCCGGACTGGGCCACCCAGGCACACGGAACCTCGATCGAGGTCTTCAGCGAGTTCGCCGCCGACCTGGGGACTGCCTTCGACGCTGCCGAAGGCGCCGGTCGGATCCTGTACGGCTTCGTCAGCCACGACGTCACCACGACCTACCTCGGCTCGAGCACCGGCCTACGGTTGCGGCACGAGCAGCCGACCGGGCACTACGGGTGCACCGGGAAGACCGCCGACCTCTCCAACAGCGCCTGGGTCGGCGGCGCGACCCGCGACTTCCGCGACGTCTCGGCGTACCGCATGTCCGAGGAGCTCGCGACCCGGCTCAGCTGGGGCGCCCGGCGTTTCGACCTGCCGGCAGGACGCTACGACACGGTGCTCCCGCCGACCGCGGTCGCCGACCTGATGATCGACGTCTACTGGAGTGCCGGGGCCCGGGTCGCCCACGAGGGGCAGTCGGTCTACGCCAAGCCCGGCGGCGGGACGCGCATCGGCGAGCAGATCGTCGACGAGCGGGTCACGCTCCTCTCCGACCCGGCGTACCCGGGGCTGGAGTGCGCCGCGTTCGCGGTGGCGAGTGCGTCCTCGAACGACAGCAGCGTCTACGACAACGGGCTCACGCTGGGCCGGACCCCCTGGATCGATCGCGGGGTTCTCACCTCGTTGATCCAGACCCGGGGCACGGCCGCGCTGACCGCGCAGCCGACGACCTCGGCGGTGGACAACCTGGTGCTCGAGGTCGACGGCGGGACCGGGTCGACCGCGGACCTGGTCGCGGGCATGGACGACGGGCTGCTGCTGACCTGCCTCTGGTACATCCGGGAGGTGGACCCGCAGACGCTGCTGCTCACCGGGCTGACCCGCGACGGCGTCTACCGGGTCCGGGGCGGGGAGATCGTCGGAACGGTCAACAATTTCCGGTTCAACGAGAGCCCGGTCGACCTGCTCCGCCGGTTCACGGCCGCATCGGCGACCGAGCCCAGCTTCTCGCGCGAGTGGGGCGACGACTACTTCTCCCGGACGGCGACGCCGGCTCTGCGGGTCCCGGACTTCGCGATGAGCTCGGTGTCCCAGGCCCTCTGACCCCGTCGAGTTCGGCCTTCTGACACGTCGAGTTCGGCGTACGTGCTCCCTCCGCGCGCCCGACGGCCTGAGGTCGGCCCTTCCCGTCCGCGGAGTTCCGCCCCGATCGCGTCATCCGGGCGAATTCGGCAGGGCGCAAGGCCGAACGCGCCGGCGGGGCGGTACAGGCGTTCACCAGTTACCTAGCAGTAACCCCACGGCAGTACAAGACTGCCGTGACCGTGACGCGCGCCACTAGGTTCGGCTCGGGACCCCGGTCGGGGCCCACCTGTGCTCACCCACAGGAGTCTCGTCGATGTCGCCCAGGAACCCCTCCCGACGCCGTAGCCCCGCCCGGCTGGCCTCGCTCGCCCTGCTCGTCCTCCCCCTCAGCGTGCTCGTTCCGCTCAGCCCCGCCCAGGCCGACGGTCCGGGGGTCGGCACTCCCTGGATCGTCTCGGTCGGCGACTCCTACATCTCCGGCGAGGCCGGCCGATGGGCCGGCAACACGAACAACGGCGAGTCGATCCACGACGCCCTCGGCAACACGGCGTACTACGACAACGCCACGAACACGGGTGAGCAGATCAACCGGTGCCACCGCAGCAAGGCTGCCGAGATCATCATCGGCGGCGGGGTGAACAGCCTCAACCTGGCCTGCTCCGGCGCGAAGACCGCGACCTACACCGACGGCAGCGAGTTCAAACCCGGGCTGGACTTCTACAGCAGCGGAAGCAACCAGGGTCAGGCGCTGATGCTGCAGAACTTCGCCGCCACCCACAACGTGAAGATGGTGGTCGCCAGCATCGGGGGCAACAACTTCAACTTCTCGGGGATCGTCACCCAGTGCGTGATCAACTTCCTCAGCTCGCCGTCGTGGTGGCCCGACTACTGCAAGGACGACGCCATCGTCACCAACGCGATGAGCACCACCTCGGTGAACGCTCGCCGTAGCGAGATCGCCACAGCCTTCCAGAACATCCGTCAGGCGATGCGGAACGCCGGCTACACGGACGGCTCCTGGACCCTGGTGGTCTCCAACTACATGTCGCCGATCCCGAACAGCTCCGGATTCCGTTACTCCGAGTCCGGCTACACGCGGCACAGCACCGGCGGCTGCGGCTTCTGGAACGCGGACGCGAACTACGCCAACGCCACCCTGCTGCCGAAGATCAACCAGACGATCGCCGAGGCGGTCACCGCGTCCGGGGTCACCGGCGTGAAGAGCCTCGACGTCGCGACCGCCTTCAACGGCCGACGCCTCTGCGAGAGCACCGTGGGCCTCTACGAGGAGAAGGGCATCGCGAACTGGACCCGGAACGGCGCCGTCGACAAGACCGAGTGGATCAACACCATCCGGACCGCGACCGCCACCGGCAACTACTACATCCAGGAGTCCCTGCACCCGAACTACTGGGGACAGAAGGCCCTGCGCAACTGCGTCCGCCAGGTCTGGAACGGCGGCACGGTCCGCAGCGGGACGTGCGTCCGCGGCGGGACCGGCCTGACCTCCGCCGGAGAACCGCGGATGACCCTGCAGTAGCACTCCGGGCACGCTGACCCGGTCGTCAGCGTGCCCGGACAGCGTGCCCGGTCGTCGAGCCGGTCGTCGAGCGTGTCGAGACGCGCCGCGGATCAGCCGAAAGGCTCCCGGGAGAACCGGAAGGTCGCGCACTCCCAGGCGACCGGCTGCCCCACCGGATCGCGCTCCACGACGAGAGTCTCGCCGAGCAGGTACCCCTCGACGCCGCGGATCCGGTCCGGTTCGACGACGAACCGGTCGGCGACGGCCGCGTCGTCGAGCGTGCGCAACTCGAGCAGCTGGTTGCTCCAGCGCAGCTCGTGCGCGGTGTTCCCCCAGAACCAGAGTCCGAGCAGCTCCCGGACCCGGACCGGGACCTCCCCCGACGGGTTCCACCGTTCTCCCGGGTGCGGGTCGGCACCGCGGAGCAGGTCCAGCGCGAGCTGGTCGGTCTCGACGCCGGTGGTCGCGTTGCAGAGGGCCACCACGCCGGAGCGGGTCTCCCGGTCGACGAAAGCGGTGGCCAGGAACCCGGGCATCGAACCGGTGTGACCCACCAAGGTCCGGTCGCCGTGGGCGAGCCGCCGCAGCCCGAGGCCGTACTCCTGGAACGGCGCGGGCTGGCTCATCTCGGCCAGGGTGGCCGCGCCGAGCACCCGCGGGTGCCCGGTGGCCAGGAAGTCCAACCAGCGGGCCACGTCGGTCAGGGTGCTCCACAGCTGCCCGGCGGGTGCCATCGCCCCGGTGTCGGTGTGCGGCTCCCGGGTCAGCGTGCCCGCGAAGTGGTCGACGCTGTAACCCTGGGCGTGCTCACCGACGGGCAGGTACGACGTCCGGGTCAACCCCAGGGGGCCGAGCAGGCGGTCCGCGACCAGCTCGGCCCACGAGGAGCCGCGCACCCGGCTGACCACCTCGCCCAGCAGACCGAAGGCCAGGTTGCTGTAGTGGAACGCCTGTCCCGGGGCCAGCACCTGACCGGAGCCGTCGTTGGCGGTCAGCAGCTGTGCCACGCTTCCGCCACGAGAGCGCTCCCACCACGGCCCGACCGGCTCGGCCTGCATCCCGCTGGAGTGCCCGAGCAGGGCCCGCACGGTTGCGTCCCGGTAGCCGGTCTCGGGAAGGTAGCTGCCCACCGGCTCGTCGAGGCCGACCAGCCCCTCGTCCCGGCACTGGAGCACCAGCACGGCCGTGAAGGTCTTGGTCAACGACCCGATCCGGTACTGCGCATCCACGGCACCGCCGTGACCGGCGATCCCGGTCCAGGTCGGCTGGCCGTCCTGGACGGTGGCGGCCACGACCGACGGCAACCGGCCCTGGGCCTGGACCCGGTCGAGGACCGCCTGGCGGCGCGGGTCGGGTGCTGGATCGGTCACGGTGCTTCGACGCGCTCGACGACCGGGGCCGTCAGGCGAACGCCTCCGGCGGCGGGCAGGCGCAGACCAGGTTGCGGTCACCGTACGCCTGGTCGATGCGGTTGACCGGCGGCCAGTACTTGTCCGGGTCGAACCCGGTCGGGAAGACCGCGGTCGCGACGTCGTACGGGAGGTCCTGGTTGATCGCGTCCGCGGTGTGCGGTGCACCGGTGAGCGGGTTCGCCGCGGCGCTCCACTCCCCCGAGACCACCTTCGCGATCTCGCCCCGGATCGCGATCATGGCGTCGCAGAACCGGTCGATCTCGGCGAGGTCCTCACTCTCGGTCGGCTCTACCATCAGCGTCCCGGCGACCGGGAAGCTCATCGTCGGGGCGTGGAAGCCGTAGTCGATGAGCCGCTTGGCGATGTCGTCGACGCTGACCCCCGTCTCCTTGGAGATCCCCCGGACGTCCAGGATGCACTCGTGCGCCACCAGGTCGTTGTGACCCCGGTAGAGCACCGGGAAGTGCTCGTCGAGTCGAGCGGCGATGTAGTTCGCCGCCAGCACCGCCACCGCGGTGGCCCGGGTCAGCCCCTCGGCCCCCATCATCCGGACGTAGGCCCACGAGATCGGCAGGATCCCGGCCGACCCGTACGGCGCCGCGCTGATCGGTCCGATACCCGCGCGCTTCCCGACCTCGGGATGCATCGGGTGCGTCGGCAGGTACGGCGCCAGGTGCTCGCGGACCGCGACCGGGCCGACGCCCGGGCCGCCGCCGCCGTGCGGGATGCAGAAGGTCTTGTGCAGGTTCAGGTGACTGACGTCGCCGCCGAAGTGGCCCGGTCGGGCGTGGCCGAGCAGCGCGTTGAAGTTGGCGCCGTCGATGTAGACCTGGCCGCCGGCGTCGTGCACGATCCCGCAGAGCTCGGAGATCGTGTCCTCGTAGGCGCCGTGCGTGGAGGGGTAGGTGACCATGATCGCGGCCAGGTCCTCGGCGTGGGTCGCCACCTGGGCGCGCAGGTCGTCGAGGTCCACGGAGCCGTCGTCGGTGGACTTCACCACGACGACCTTCATACCGGCCATCACCGCGGACGCGGCGTTGGTGCCGTGAGCCGAGGACGGGATCAGGCACACGTCGCGGCCGCTGTCGCCGTTGGCCCGGTGGTAGCCGCGGATCGCGAGCAGGCCGGCGAGCTCACCCTGGGAGCCGGCGTTGGGCTGGATCGAGACCCGGTCGTACCCGGTGACCTCGGCCAACCAGCCCTCCAGGTCGGCGACCAGGTCGGCGTACCCGCCGGCGTCCGCGACCGGGGCGAACGGGTGCAGGTCGGCGAAGCCCGGGAGGCTGATCGGTTCCATCTCCGAGGTCGCGTTCAGCTTCATGGTGCAGGAGCCGAGCGGGATCATGCCGCGGTCCAGCGCGTAGTCCCGCGCCGAGAGCCGGCGCAGGTAGCGCAGCATCGAGGTCTCGGACCGGTGCGTGTTGAACACCGGGTGAGTCAGGTAGTCGGTGGTGCGAGCCAGCGTCGGGGCGTCCGCAGCGCTGGTAGTCCACTCCTCGCCCGCGGTCACGCCGAAGGCGCGCGCCACGGCACGAAGGTCACCGTCGTCGGTGGTCTCGCCGACAGAGATACCCACGTGGTCCCCGTCGACCAGACGCAGGTGCACCCCGTCGGCACGGGCACCCGCGACGACCTCCGCGGCCCGGCCCGGGACCACGACCAGGAGCGTGTCGAAGACGTCGTCGTCGTGGGAGAGGTCCACGCCGCCGGCGCGCAGCACGCTGCGGAGGGCGTGCGCCCGGGACCGGATGTCCTGGGCGATCTCCCGCAGCCCGTCGGGCCCGTGGTAGACCGCGTACATCCCGGCGACGACCGCCAGCAGGACCTGGGCGGTGCAGATGTTCGAGGTGGCCCGGTCGCGGCGGATGTGCTGCTCGCGGGTCTGCAGGGAGAGCCGGTACGCCGGCCGACCAGCCGCATCGACCGAGACGCCGACCAGACGACCCGGAAGGTGCCGCTCCAGACCGGCCCGGACCGACATGTACCCCGCGTGCGGACCTCCGTAGAAGAGCGGGACCCCGAAGCGCTGCGACGAGCCGACCACGACATCGGCACCGAGGGTCCCCGGGGCCTCGATCAGGGTCAGCGCGAGCAGGTCGGCAGCGACGACCGCGAGGCCACCGCGTTCGTGGACGGCCTCGATCACGGGACGGGGGTCGCGGATCCGACCGGAGGTACCGGGGTACTGGACCAGGACGCCGCAGAGGTCGCCGTCCGGCAGACCGCCGGTCAGATCGGCGACGAGGACCTCGATGCCCATCGCCTCGGCGCGGGTGCGCACGACCTCGATCGTCTGCGGCAAAGCGTCGGCGTCGACGACGAACGGGCCGACCGCCTTCGGGACGGCGCGGCGTACCAACGTCATCGCTTCTGCAGCGGCGGTGCCCTCGTCGAGCAAGGAGGCGTTCGAGGTGGGCAGACCGGTGAGGTCGGCGATCATCGTCTGGAAGTTCAGCAGCGCTTCGAGCCGGCCCTGGCTGATCTCCGGCTGGTACGGCGTGTAGGCGGTGTACCAGGACGGGTCCTCGAGCACGTTGCGCCGGATCACCGGGGGCGTCACGGTGCCGTGGTACCCGAGTCCGATCATCGGCGTCCCGGGGACGTTGCGCTCGGCCAGCGCGCGGAGCTCCGCGGCGGCCGCCGTCTCGGACGCCGCTTCGGGCAACGAGAGCGCGTCGGTGGCCCGGATCCGCCCGGGGACGGCGGCTTCCATCAACGCATCCAGGGAGTCGAAGCCGACCACCTTGAGCATCTCGGCGATCGCGGCGTCGTCAGGACCGATGTGCCGGTCGACGAAGGGACGTACAGACATGAGGCTCCCAAGCAATTGCTGCGGACGGGTCGCCTCCCCCTCTGTCGGGCCGGGTGCCCTCCAGAGTTGCCTGATCCGCACGGTCCGTGCGCCTGAGAGGTTCCGGGGAGGAATTGCCCCTTCGGCGCTCCGGCTCGGCCAGCACTAGTGAAACGGTGTCGACCGCCGGAGGCTCTCCCGTGCGGGATTGTCAGCACGGCAAAAATACCAGCCCCGCGCCGATCGAGGACCGGAACGGGGCTGGCGCGAGACAGGAGTTTCGTGCGGCGGGACCTGATCAGCCCGACAGGCGCGCCTGACGGCGTGCTGCGAGCTCGTCGTTGGCGTTGCTGGTGGCGGCCGGGTCCTCGGCCGTGCGCTCGGAGGGAAGCTCGGCCAGGGAGCCCTCGATCTCGCGCCAGACGCCGCCGATCGCGATACCGAAGACGCCCTGCCCGCCCTGGAGGAGGTCGATGACCTCGTCGTTGCTGGTGCACTCGTAGACCGAGGCTCCGTCGCTCATCAGGGTGACCCGGGTGAGGTCGTCGGTCCCGCGGGCCCGCAGGTGCGCGACGGCGGTGCGGATCTGCTGGAGCGAGACACCGGCGTCCAGGAGCCGCTTGATCACCTTCAGCAGCAGGATGTCGCGGAACCCGTAGAGCCGCTGGGTGCCCGAACCTCCCGCGCTCCGGACCGTGGGCTCGACCAGGCCGGTGCGGGCCCAGTAGTCGAGCTGGCGGTAGGTGATCCCTGCTGCGTTGCACGCGGTCGGGCCCCGGTACCCCAGGTCGGCAGGCAACGTCGAGACGTCCTCGCTGAACAGCAGTCCCTGCTGATCGGCGGCCTCGGCAGCCTTCTCGGCGGCGAGCACGGCTCGCGCGTCGACCTCGGCTGCGGACAGCCCGTCTCCGTTGTTCGTGACCACTACGACCTCCAAGTCTCGCTTCACTGAGCGTAACCCCTGGGGAAGGGTGGATGGGGCCTCTGCGCGCAGAAGTTTCATCCGTGGAGTTACAGCGAAGACACCTGAAAGGTAAACCTCAGGTTGAGGGTTGGTCAAAGACGCCACCCGGCGTGTCGCAAACCTTCAAGTTGGTCTTGAGAGTTTGCGCTCAGATCACGACTGCGGTTCCTCGAAGTCCTCGGGCGAGACGTGGTCGAGGAACTCCCGGAACTTCTCGACCTCTTCCTCGCGCTCGTCCGGGACCGCGATCCCGATCTCGTCGAGCAGTGCCTCGGCGCAGACGATCCGGGCTCCGGTGCGGAGCGCGAGTGCGATCGAGTCCGACGGCCGGGCTTCGACCTCGACGCCGTTGTCGAGCACCAGCACGGCGTAGAACACCCCGTCGCTCATCTCGGTGATCCGGACTTCGGAGAGTACGTTGCCGGTGGCTTCGAGCAGGTTCTTCAGCAGGTCGTGGGTCAGCGGTCTCGGTGGGACGACGCCTTGCTGGGCGAAGGCGATCGCAGTGGCTTCGACCGCGCCGATCCAGATCGGGAGGTACCGCTCCCCCTCGGCCTCGCGCAGGAGCACGATCGGGTTGTTGGACGGCATCTCGACGCGTACTCCGACGACCTCTACCTCGATCACGCTGCCAGCCTACGCGAACGAGTGGAGCGGCACGGAGCTTGCTCTGGTGCCCGCGTAGCGAGGAGCGCTGAGGAGCGAAGCGACGATCACCGAGTGCCCGAGCTTGCTCGTGGCCGAGTAGGCGCAGCAGCGTTGAGGAGCGCAGCGACGATCACGCTGCCAGCCTAGTCCGGTCAGCGCAGGGAGCGCAGACCCGTGCGCACCAGGGTCGCGTGGAGCCGCAACGAGAGGGCCGCGATCTCGTCGATCGCCTGGGCGGCACGACCCTCCGCACCGTCCTCACGGCTACGTCGGATCGGCGAGACGATCTGCTCGACCAGGCCGATCTCCCGGTCCGCGGCGGTCTTGAACGCCCGGAGGTGGCGTGGCTCGACCCCGAATGCGGCGAGCTCGCCCGCGGCGGTGGCGACCACGACCGCGTCGGAGTCGTAGTGCTTGGAGCCGGTACGCGTCCGGACCAGACCGAAACCCTCCAGCTGGGCGAGCAGCTCCTCAGTGATGCCGGCCGTCTTGATCAGCTCGCGGCGGGAGATCCGAACGTCGCTCCGGTCACCGCGCAGCAGCTCCGCTGCGGAGTCGCCGACCGCGGGCACCGTCGGGCCCGAGCTCAACGCCGGCGGCTCCAGGCCCCGGTCGATCGCGTCGAGGTGCTCCTTGATGACCTTGAGCGGCAGGTAGTGCTCACGCTGCGCACGGATGATGTACCGCAGCCGTTCCATGTCCTCCACGGAGTACTTGCGGTAGCCCGACGGGGTGCGCTCCGGCTCGACCAGCCCCTCGGACTCGAGGAAGCGGAGCTTCGACTCCTTGATGTCCTCCTCGGGGAACTCCGCGGAGAGATCCGCCAGTGCCTGCCCGATGCTCTTCCGGGCCGCCTGGCGCATTCAGTCCCCCGCCGCGCTGGCGAAGAAGACCAACCGGAACTTGCCGATCCGCACCTCGTCGCCGTTCTGGAGCAGCGCGTCGTCGATCCGGTCACGGTTGACGTAGGTGCCGTTCAGGCTGCCGACGTCGTGGACCCGGAAGGTACCGGCCTCGCGGTGGAACTCGACGTGCCGCCGCGAGACGGTGATGTCGTCGAGGAAGATGTCGCTCTCCGGATGACGACCGGCGCTGACCGAGTCCGTGTCGAGCAGGTAGCGACTCCCCGACCCCGGACCGCGCTGGACGATCAGCAACGCGTTCCCCGGCGGGAGCGCATCAGCGGCGGCCGCGTCGGACTCGTTGAGCGATGCCCGCTCATCGGCGTCCGCGGGTGCCGCGGTCGATCCGAAGGTGATCGTGGCCGTCGTCTCCGCCGGAACGGCGGCGGACTCCAGCGCGTGCCCGCAATGGGAGCAGAACCGTGCATCGCCGGCGTTCTGGCTCCCGCATTGCGAGCACGTCTGCATGTCCTGCGCCTCCTCCGGCAACACCCTGCGGCGGCCTGCTCAGTTCCTGTCCGGCAACCCTCAACGCCCAGTGGAGGTTGATGGTTCTGCGCCAAACCTATCAGCAGCCATCAACCACCGTGGAGAGGAAACGGTCAGGAAGTGACGGTCGCTTCGTACGTCGCCGCATCCAGCAGCTCCGAGGTCGCGGCCCCCTCGGCGACCGCGATCTCGACCAGCCAGCCGGCGCCGTACGGGTCGCTGTTGACCAGCTCGGGGGTGGCGTCCAGGGCCTCGTTGCGGGCGACGATCTCGCCGGACACCGGCGAGTACACGTCGCTGACCGACTTGGTCGACTCGAGCTCACCGATCGTCGCGCCGGCAGTGACGCTCTCGCCGACCTCGGGGAGCTGGACGTAGACGATGTCGCCCAGGGCGTCCTGGGCGTAGTCGGTGATGCCGACCCGTACCGAACCGGCGGCCTCACCGGGCGTACGGACCCACTCGTGCTCGGCGGTGTACTTCAGATCGTCGGGAAACACGCTGCTCCTCGGTGGGTTGAGGTTCTGGTCTGGCCGGTCGCTACGGGCCGGTTGCTGCTGGGAGGAATCTATCGCCCGCGGTCAGGGCAGGCCGCCCGACTCCGCATATCGGGGTCGGGCCGGGGTCCGGAGCGCGGTGATCGTGATGTTGTCGCTCTGCTCGATCGTGACCACGCCCTCGTCGAGCCCGAGGTCGTCGACGAAGCCGCCGGGGAAACGCAGAGCCGTCGTCAGGCTCTCCGGGTCACCGATCGCGTCGATGATGAACGGCGACCCGAGAACCCGGCCGTCGATGTTCACACCGTCAGCGTCGGACTCGAAGGCCGTCTGCGCGATCACCCGGACCGTGTCGTTGATCTCCATCGCCTCGGCCCCGGCGTCCCGCAGCTCCTCGATGCCGTCGAGCAGGTAGTTGAGGCTGATCCGCGATTCGGGAACCGTTACCGTGATCCGGACTCCCGGACCGGTCGCCGGGAGCGTGCCCGCCAGCACACCGAGAGCCGCCAGCTCCTCGCGCGCCTGCTGAAGCGCGGTCGCGGTCTTGTCGCTGTTGTCCCGCAGCGCGTCGCGGGTCTGCTCGAGCTCCCGGATGTCCTGCTCGTTGCGCCGGGAGGCTGCCTGCAGGCCGTTCAGCGCCTGGATCAGGTCGGCCTGACGCATTCCGGCGTAGTCGTCGTCCGCGCCCGCGAGGCGGACCTGGGTCACCCCGGCGACGCCCAGGACCGCGAGCAGGACGGCCGCGGAGACCTGGCCCTTGCCGGGCCGGATCAGGGCCCGGAGCGCGCGTTGGTGCGGCGTCGGCTCGGCTGGCTCCGAATCGACGACCGCGGCTGCCGGATCGACCGGGTGCTCAGGCTCCTCGAGCGGCTCGTACTCGTTCATGCGTGGAAGATGTGTCGACGGATGGCGGCCACGTTCGCGAAGATCCGGATCCCCAGGACGACGATCACGCCGGTCGACAGCTGGGCACCGACGCCCAGCTTGTCGCCCAGGAAGACGATCAACGCGGCGATGAAGACGTTGCTGATGAACGAGACGACGAAGACCTTGTCGTCGAAGAGCCCGTCGAGGAACGCCCGCAGCGCGCCGAAGACCGCGTCGAGGGCGGCCACGACCGCGATCGGCAGGTACGGCTCCAGACCGATCGGTACGTCGGGCTGGAGCACCAGACCGATCACCACGCCGATGAGCAGGCCGATGATCGCGATCACGAGTCTCCTTCTTCCTTCGAGGCGGCAGGGTCGCTCCGGACCACGTGCCGCAGCGTCGGCAGGTCCGCGGCAGGCAGCCGCAGGAAATCACGGGTCCTCATCGAGAACAACAGGCCGACCTCACCCTGCAGATCCAACCATGCCTGCCCGCTGGTGGTCGCGGCGAAACGGCGAGGCAACGTCGCCGGATCACCGATCGCGAGGATCCGGTACGGCCGGCTGAGCGAGGTGTAGTTCACGGTGATCGCACTGCCCGCGTGCCGGATCGCCGAGAGCACCGTCAGCCGTTCGCCGTTGATCGAGATCGCTTCGGCGCCGGCTCTCCAGAGGCCGTTGACCAGCTTCTGGAGGTCGCTGTCGAGAACCTTGTTGCGGTCGTCCTCGGCGGCGAGGGCGTCGTCCACGACGACCTCGACTCCCGGGCCGGTCGCGACCGACGTCCCGCTCCGCAGCCGGAGCAGGTCACGTTGGTCGAGGACCGCTCGGGCGGCCCCCGTCGAGCGGAGCAGGTCGTTCTCGAGCCGTCGGTTCTCCTGGACCAGGGCCTCGATGGCGGTGCGCTGCTCGGCGACCGTGGCTCGCCGTACCTTCACCTGCTCGATCAGGGCACGACGTCCACTCTCCTCGGAGTCGCTGGCCCGCGACGTCTGGACGGCGGCCGTCATCGCCAGCAGCGCGAAGACCGCCAGCACGACGGCACTGCGCCGACCGAAGCGGCGACGTCGCGCCGAACCAGTCCCCTCGGGGCTCGCTGTTCGGCGCTCGGCCGCCAGGGCGTAGTCCTCGTCGAGGGCGTGGGTGTTCAGGTACGGCAGCAGTCCCATCGTCACCCGAGACGGGAGCTGTCGACCGGCGTCCTCGGACACCGGAGTCAGCCTGTCCCGGCCGGTGGCGCCGGCAGGTCGGGGGCACGCCGGTCCCGGTCAGCGAGCAGCTTGCGCACCTGCCACGCGTACAGCAGCCCGGCCCACCAGTACAACCCCATCCCCCAGATGGCGAAGGCCCAGCCGAAAACCTTGCCGAGGGTCTCGATGCTCCCGTCGCCGTCACCGATGAAGAGCAGCGGGAACGCGTAGAGCAGGTTGAACGTGGCCGCCTTGCCGAGGAAGTGGACCGGGAGCGCGCTGTACCCACGGGTCCGCAGGAACGGCACCAGGCACCAGAGGAACGCGTCGCGGGCCGGGAGGATGATGGCCACCCACCAGGGGATGATCTCGCGGAACGCCAGCCCGACCACGACCGCCAGGATGTACAGCCGGTCGGCGACCGGGTCCAGGATCTCGCCGACCTTGGACGTCTGGTTCAGCCGCCGCGCCAGGTAGCCGTCGAGCCAATCGGTGAAGCCCGAGAGCATCAGCACCAGCAACGCCCAGACATCCGCCTCGGGGCCCAGGACCAGCCACAGGAACAGCGGAACACCGAGCAGCCGCAGGAAGCTCACCGCGTTCGGCAGCGTCCAGATGACCAGGCCTGACGGCTCGTCAACGGATCCCTGGGTGCTGCCTGGCTCGTTCATGTCGGGGCCACCCTATCCATCGACGCGCACCTGCGATGGGAGGCCGGCTGCGGGAGGTCACGCCAGCCTCCGGAAGCTGGTCCGCGCGGTGGGACCGGCCCGCCCGGCGAGGTCCGGGCCGGCCGGTCGAGCAGGTGTCCCGTCGTGACCGAGTGGTCACGGGAGGTCCGCGGCACCGGCTGCGCGACGGACCCGATCGACCCGGGCGACCACCCGGCTCACCGCCTGCGGCAGCTGCTCCTCGACCTGGACCAGCTCCGCCCGTTCTGCACGCCGGATGGTCCGCACCAGGTCCCGCACCGCCGGTTCCCGCTCGGCGACCCCGGCGAGCCACGCCCGGGTGACCACGGCGTCATGGTGGTCACCGAGGAGGTCCTGCACCGCTCGCAACGACCGGGTGAGTCCTGCCCGCGCGCCGGAGGTCGTCGCCAGCAGGGCCGTTGCTGCGCGGACGGTCTTCACGCGCTTCCGCTGTGCGTGCAGCAGGCGTGCGCGCTGCGACACCGACGTTTCCGGGTCCAAGACGGCCGTGGTCGTCGCGGGCAGGTCGCGGCTGAGGAGCTCCAGCGAACGCAGCGCCGCCCGGTGCGCTCGCACCTCGGGCGACTCCTCATCGCTGGCGGGTGCCCGCAGGCGCAACTCGTCAAGAGCGTCGACCAGGCGCTCGGTCCGCGGTGCCGCCAACGCTGCCCGGGCCGCAGCGGCAGCCTCTCGGGCCTGCTGCTGCAGGGCTGCCGCCAGCACCCCGGCCGCCCGGCGGTCCGGCGCCTGGTCGAGGTGGATCCGGAGCCGGTCGGCGACCACCTCGGCATCCCGGGTCCGTCCGACCTGGCGGGCCAACCAGCGAAGATCCTCCCGCAGCGAGCCAGGGATCTCGTCGAGGAGTTCACCGAACACCGCCAGGGCGGCCCGCAACCGCCGCAGCGACACCCGGACGTCGTGCACCGCGCCCAGGTCGAGCCGCAACGTGTCCACACCGGCGCGGACGTCACGCACCCGCCGCTCGAGCAGACCCGACACGGCCACCCGGGGAGAGGGAGACCGGGCGTCAGGCAACCCGCCCTACGACCGTTTCGAGGACGGTGCGCTCGACCAGGATCTCGATGAAGTCCCGGATCGGGGCACCGTCGAGCTCGTGGTACGCCGTTTGGATGTGATGGTCGAGCGTGACCGGATCGATGTGCGGAAGCCGGGTCCTCAGTCGCTCGGTGACGTGTTCGAGAGCAAGAGCCTCATCCGTGGTCGCCATGCCCCATCGTGGGCAGGTGCCGGCCTTGCGGGCAAGTGAACATTCGGTGAACAGATCACCGGGGCGTCAGGCGGCGCGGGCCACCTGGCAGCCGCAGCGCGGGCAGTGCTCGCGGTCGGTGCCGTCGAGGTCCTGGCCGCAGCTGCAGTCGTGGGCCGTCGTACGGGTGATGGTGCTGGTGCCCATCGGTCCTCCTCCCCTGGTGTCCTGGTCTTCAGAACGGCAGCAGCGGCCCGGACCTGAGGGATTCGGCCGATCAGTCCGCGGCGGCCTTTCCGGAGATCAGCGGGAGGGTCCAGCGCGCCTCCGGATCGGCCTCCACCAGGAGCGCCTTCATCAGCAGGCTCAGCGGTACGGCCAGCAGCGCACCGAGCGGTCCGATCGCCCAGCCCCAGAAGACCAGCGACAGGAACGTCAGCGTTGCGGAGAGCCCGACGGCATCGCCGACGATCCGCGGCTGGATGACCGACTGGACGACGAAGTTGATCACGGTGAACACCACGATCACCACGACCATCATCCCGACTCCGCCCTCGAGCAGGCCGATGATCGCGGGAGGTACCACGCCGATCACGAAGCCGATGTTCGGGATGAAGTTGGTGACGAACGCGAGGACGCCCCAGACGAACGCGCCCGGTACGCCGATGATCAGCAGTGCGCCCGCGTCGATGACCGCGACGATGAAGCCGAACACGGCCGAGACCGCCATGTAGCTGCGGGTGCCGCGGGCGAAGCTGGCCAAGCCTTCCACGAAGTCGGACTTCCGGTCACCGAGCTGGCCGACGATCTTCATCGTCGGAGCCGCGTCGAAGGCCAGGAAGAGCAGCAGGGTCGCGACGAAGAAGAGGTCCGAGAGCACGCCCAGGGCGCCGTTGAAGACGTCCTTCGCGATGTTGACCAGGCTGCCGACGTCGATCGAGTCCCGGATCGCGTTGACCTGGTCGGGGCCGACACCACGGTCCGCGAGCCAGCTGGTGACGTCAGCGACGTACCCATTGATCTGGTCGTTGTACTCCGGCACCAGGACCGCGAGCCGGCCCACCGAGATCGCCAGGGCGAGCGTGATCAGGATGAGCAGCAGGTAGACCGAGAGCAAAAGGATTAACGACGCCAGGAACCCGGGTACCCCGTGCCGCACCAGCCACTGCCGGACCGGGTAGACGGTGATGACGAGGACCAACGCCAGGAAGGCCGGGCCGATAATCCCGCCGACGCTGCGGATCCCGGCGAGCGCGATCGTCAGAGCGGCCAGCCCGACGAGCACGGCCAGGGCACGGGGGTGGATGCGGTCGGTCACAGCGGGCTCCTTGGGTTCTGCGCGCCTCAAGGTACTGCATCCAGGGAGCCCGGCCCGACCGCGCGCCCGCGCTCGAGGAGCACCAGGACCTCCGCGTGCGCGGTCTGCGGGAACATGTCGAAGAGCCGGGCCCGGACCGCCCGGAACCTCGGCATCGCCGCGAGGTCACGGGCCAGCGAAGCCGGATTGCAGCTGGAGTAGAGCACGGTGCGAACCTCCGAGCCGTTCAGCCAGGCCGCGAGCTCCGCGCCGATGCCGCGCCGGGGCGGGTTCACCACGACGAGCTCGGGCACCGCGACGGCGGCCGCAGCGAACGCGGTGGCATCGCCAGCCACGAAGGACGCGGCGCTGCCCGAGCGGACGGCGCTCGCCGTAGCGCTCGCGACCGCTTCCGCGCTGGTCTCGACCCCCAGGACGGGCCGGCCGGGCCGGCCGACGTGGAGCGCGAAACCGCCCACCCCGCTGTACAGGTCCCAGACCGAGGCCGGGTCGCGCTCGTCGATCCAGGCGGTGGCGTCGCGGTAGAGCGCCGCAGCGACGTCGGTGTTCGTCTGGAAGAAGCTCTGCGGGCGGAGCAGCAGGTCGTGGCCGTTGACCTGCATCGGCAGGACGGCCTGCTCGGTCAGCACGATCTCCCGGTCGCCCTCGAGGACCGCTTTGTGCTCCGGTTGCAGGTTGACCGAGACCACGACCAGGCGCGGAAGCTCCTCCAGCAGCCGCGGCAGGTGCTTGCGCAGCCGGGCGACCGGCTCCTGCGACCTGGTCACGAAACGGATCATCAGTTCCCCCGCCGGCGACGCCGTGACGAGCAGGAACTTGAGCTCGCCACGCCGCGCGCCGACGTCGTACGGCGTCAGGTCGGCCCGGGTGATGAAGGCGGCCAGGACCGGGAGCGCGTCGCGGATCGCGGGGACGTGCAGCCCGCAGTCCCGCAGGTCCACGCCCTCGCCACCGTCACCGAGGATGCCGAGGCTGGGTTCGGCGGAGGTCCCGGAGACGACCATCTTGGCTTTGTTCCGGAAACCGGACTCCGGACCACGGTACGGCGGCAGCCACACCAGACCCGAATGGTCCGCCAGCGCGGCGGCACAGCGCTCCTGGAGCTCGGCCACCTGGTCGTCGTACGGGCGCGGCAACCAGGTGCACGACCGGCAGCGCCCCGCGTCGTAGTGGTGGCAGTCCATCGCGGCTCAGGCTACCGCCGCCCCGGTGCGCTCAGCGCTTGCTGGCACGCACCAGGGCGGAGAGCAGCACCCGACCGATCAGCGCTGCCGCCGCCTTCTCGACCACCGGGACCCGCTCGTCGATCGAGACGGAGTAGGCGATCCGGGTGCCGTTCCCTGCGGGCGAGAGCACGACCTCGCCGCCGTAGTTCTTGAACGGGACACCGGCCTTGGCGCGGTAGCCGAGGGTGCTGTTCGGGACGAACGCGACGATCTCCTCGACGATGGCCGGAGCCGGACCCGGGGCGCTGATCCGCCGGACCGCCCCGAGGCCGTTGCGGTCCTCGGCACCCTCGGTGTCCAGGGTGACCTTGAGACCCGGCGCCCAGGACGCCATGCCTTCGTGGTCGGCCAGCACCGACCAGACGTGGTCCACCGGGCGGTCGACGGTGGCGGTTGCGGTCACGGTGCTCTGGGACATGGTTCTCCTCGATCGATGGGTTCGCCGAACGGTGCCATCCCGGGCACCCCGGCGCAATGGCTCAGATCACCTTCCGCCCGTCCCGGGGCCGTGCCCCGGATCACGACCCGGATCCGTCCCGATCGTCGCCGGGTCCTCGCCGGCGAGCAGTCGTGCGACCTGCTCGGGCGTGTAGGCCGGGCGGACGTCGTCGGGATCGCCCGCCGAGACCCAACCGACCCCGGGAACGAGGCTTCGGACCACCTTTGCCGGGACGCCGACCGCGACGCTGTGGTCGGGGACCGAGCCCCGGACCACCGAGCCTGCCCCCACGACCGCGTTCCGGCCGATCCGGGTGCCCGGAAGGATCATCGCGCCGTGGCCGATCCACGATCCCGCACCGATCTCGATCGGGTGGGCGTAGCCGAGCTGGCGCCCGATGGGGGTGGCCACGTCCTGGTAGCCGTGGCTGGCATCGGAGACGAAGATGCCCTGCCCGAACCAGACGTCGTCGCCGATCACGATGGACTCGTGAGCGGTGAGCACCACCCCGGCGCCGATCACGCAGCGGTCGCCGATCACCAGGCCTCGCTCGGGCACGTTCGCGTCGTCCGGACTGTGCCCGACCGAGAGCACCGCGTTGGGTCCGATCAGCGTGTCCTCGCCGATGTGGATCGCCCGTTCCCCGAACAGGGTGGCGGTCGGGTAGTTGAGCATGCTCCCGACCCCGAAAGCTCCGAAACGGTCGGCGGCGTCGGTGCCGGGCGCGATCGATCCGGCGCGCTGGACCCACCGACGTACGGCGAGGATCAGGCGGTTGACGAAGCGCGACCAGGACACGCGCGGAGGCTACCGCTTCTGGTCGGGCGCGGGTGAGGCGGTCCAGGTGCCGTGCAGCACCGACGAACTGTCGACCTGCCGTTCGCCGCGGGTCCACCTCCGCGTCTCCGGCCGGACTCCTGACAACGCGACCGTCGCAGCATGAAGCTCGTACCGACCGCCCTCGCCGTCACCGTGCTCGCGGTCCCGGTCCTGGCCGGACTAGCCCCCGACTCGGCAGCCAACACGCTGGCAGCCGGCCCGGTTGCCGCGTCCTTCGACGCCACCACGCTCACCACCCTGGCGGCGAACGGGATCGAGCAGGTCGCCGCGACGACCGCCGGCGCCGCGGTCGCGCCGTCGGTGGACGCGGGTGAGGCGGTCATGGCCGCGCGTCGCCAGATCGGCGGAGAACCGCGTGCCGCTGTCCTGGGTCCGTTCACCGGCCACGCGGACTCGGTGACCCGCCGACTGGCCTGGCAGGTGGTCGTCGCGGACGCCGTCCTCCCCGACGGCACCCGCGGTCGCGCTTGGGTCGCCGTCGACGCCGCCAGCGGAGCCGTGCTCGCAGCGCGGCCGCTGCTGGAGCTCGACGCCGGCTGAACCGGCTCGGGACGATCAGCCCCGAGGATCAGCCCCGACGATCAGTGCGGCATGAACGCCCAGTAGTCCAGGTCGAGCAGGACGCCCTCGGCGTACTTGCCGTCCTCGCCGCGCAGCGTCATCGACTCGTCCCGGCCGCGGGTGGCGACCAACCGGAGTCGGAGCGCTCCTACGCCGGGGGCGCTGGTCTCCGCGACGTCGAGGACCTCCGACCACGCGTAGACCGTGTCCCCGGCGAACGCCGGGGCGGCGTGCGCTCCGGCGTTGACCGCGGCGATCAGCTGAGCGTTCGCCAGCCCGTTGAACGAGAGCGCCCGCGCCATCGAGATGATGTGACCGCCGTAGATGAGCCGGTTGCCGTCCGGGCGGGCCTCGGTGTTGAAGTGCACCTTCGCGGTGTTCTGCCAGAGCCGGGTCGCCATCATGTGCTCGGCGTCGGTCAGGGTCACGCCGTCGACGTGGTCGATCTTCTCGCCGACCTGGTAGTCACCCAGGCGGTGCGGCTCCCCGGCCGCGGCGGTGTCGTACGCCGTGAAGTCCAGCCCTGCCGGGACGACCAGGTCCCCGGGCTCGAGGGCGGCCGCGAGGTCGGGCAGCACCGTCTCCGGCGCTGCGGCCGCGTGGTCGCGCTTGTGGACCATCACCCAGCGGGCCCAGTCGAGTGCGACCTCGCCGCGCTGGTTGACCGCCGTGGACCGGACGTAGACCACGCCGCTCTTGCCGTTGGAGTTCTCCTTGAGGCCGATGACCTCGGAGCTGGTGCGGAGCGTGTCGCCGGGGACGACCGGCCGGTGGAAGCGCAGCTCGGCGTACCCGAGGTTGGCGACCGCGTTGAGCGAGATGTCCGGGACGGTCTTGCCGAAGGCGATGTGGAAGGCGATCAGCTCCTCGACCGGGGCCGGCGACAACCCGACGGAGGCCGCGAACGCTGCCGAGGACGGGAGTGCGAACCGGGTCGGGTACAGCGCGCCGTACAGCGCACGGTCGCCGTCGGTGACCGTACGCGGGGTCGCGTGCTCGATCACCTGGCCGATGGTGAAGTCCTCGAAGAAGTTGCCCGGGTTCGTCTTGCTCATGGTCAGCCATTCTGCCGGGTCCGGCGGCGGTCGCCGCGCGTGGGCCGTTCCGCGGACCAGGACGGGAGCCCAGCACGGCAGAGGCCGTTTCCGGATCACCGGAAACGGCCTCTGACCTGCAGTTCTGCGGTCGGGCTGACAGGATTTGAACCTGCGACCCCTTGACCCCCAGTCAAGTGCTCTACCAAGCTGAGCCACAGCCCGCCACTCCCAAGAGGAGCGGATCGTAGGTTACACGGCCGGAGCGGCGGACGTGACATCGGCCTCCGACCACGGCCCCGCGAAGCGTGGCCCTGCAGCCCCAGGGCCAGGTTGGACACCGGATGCTGTGCAAGAACACAGGATGTTTCGTGTGTCCGAGTACAGGTTCACTGGTTAACCAGTGAAACCAGCGGAGGCCCTAGCGGGTGCGCTTCCGCTTCTCCCGCGGACGCACCTGGATGTTGATCGGTGTCCCGACGAAGCCGAACTCCTCGCGGAGCCGCCGCTCGATGAAGCGCTCGTACCCGGCGTCGAGCTTGCCGGAGGTGAACAGCGCGAACGTTGGCGGGGCTGTCTGCGCCTGGGTACCGAAGAGGATCCGCGGCTGCTTGCCGCCGCGGACCGGGTGCGGGTGCTCGGCGACCAGGCGACCGAGGAACGCGTTCAACGCGCCGGTCGAGACGCGGGTCTCCCAACCCGCCAGGGCGGCGTCCAGGGCCGGGATCAGGCGGTCGATGTGCCAACCGGTGCGCGCGGTGATGTTGATCCGCGGTGCCCACTGGACCTGCACCAGCTCACGCTCGTACTCCCGCTCCAGGTAGTATCGGCGCTCGTCGTCGACGAGGTCCCACTTGTTGAAGCAGATCACCAGGGCGCGACCGGAGTCCCGGACGGTCTGGATGATGCGCATGTCCTGCTCGGAGATCGACTGGCTGCCGTCGATCACCAGCACGGCCACCTCGGCACGCTCCATCGCCGTCGCGGTGCGCAGCGATGCGTAGTACTCGTGGCCGGACGCGGTCTTGACCCGCTTGCGGATCCCGGCGGTGTCGATGAACTTCCAGACGCGGCCACCCAGCTCGACGAGCTCGTCCACCGGATCGACGGTGGTGCCGGAGGCGTCGTCGACGACGACGCGCTCCTCCCCGGCCAGCTTGTTGAGCAGCGAGGACTTGCCGACGTTCGGCCGGCCGATGATCGCGATCCGGCGCGGACCGCCCAACGGTTCCCCGATGTGCTCCTCCGGGGTCTCCGGGAGCGCCGCCAGGACGGCGTCGAGCATGTCGCCGGAGCCACGTCCGTGCAGCGCCGACACCGGGTACGGCTCCCCCAGGCCGAGGTTCCACAGCCCGAACGCCTCGGCCTCGGCGCGCTGGTCGTCGACCTTGTTGGCAGCCAGGATGACCGGACGCCCGCTCTTGCGCAGCACCTTCACCACCGCTTCGTCGGCGTCGGTAATGCCGACTGTGGCGTCGACCACGAAGAGGACCGCGTCAGCGAGACCCACGGCCACCTCCGCCTGCGCGGAGATCCGCTCGGCGAGTCCCTCGGCGTCCGGGTCCCAGCCCCCGGTGTCGACGACCGTGAACGCGCGTCCGTTCCAGTTCGCGTCGTAGGAGACCCGGTCCCGGGTCACCCCGGGCTTGTCCTCGACGACCGCTTCGCGGCGGCCGATGATCCGGTTCACCAGCGTCGACTTGCCGACGTTCGGGCGGCCGACCACCGCCAGGATCGGCGTACGGATGTCCTGACCCGAGCCGTCGGAGGAGCCCTCGTGGTCTGCCGCTGCGTGTTCTTCAGTCATGTTCTGCCTTGCTGCTCTCGGACGCCGGCCCCTCGGCGGGGCTAGTTCCGTCCGTTTCCGGGAGTGGTCCCGGTAGTTCGATGCCGGTGGCCCGCGACGCTTCGTCCACGGTCGCCACCAGGGCGAGTCTGATGCGCTCGCTCAGCGCGACCACGTCGGCGGAACGCCGCGGCCAGGTCTGCTGTTCCACGACGATCGGTGATCCGTACGACATCACGAACCGGCTACCCGCCGGCGGGACCGAGCTCGTCGAACCTCCCGGGAGGCGGGTACCCAGGAATGCCAGCGGAACGACGGTCGCGCCGGAGGCCATCGCCAGGTAGGCGGCACCGCCCTTCGCGGTCTCGACGAGGCCGGCACCTCGGGTGCTCTCCGGGAAGACACCGGCGACGCCCCCGTCGCGGAGGACCCGGAGCGCGGTCTTCACCGCCAGCGGGTCGGCTGCCTCCCGGTCGACCGGGATCTGCCCGGCACCGGTGAGGAACGCGCCGAGCGCACCGCTGTACATCTCCCGCTTGGTGAGCGCGTGCACCGGGCGCGGCCCGATGATCGCCATCAGCGGACCGTCCAGGAAGCCGATGTGGTTGGCGGCGACCACCACCGGACCGGTGGTCGGGTGGTTCTCCGCACCGATCACCTCCACGTCCCAGCGTCGGCGGATCACCGCGGCGAACGCCGGGCGCAGCCCGTGCAGCATCATCCGCGACGGGTGCTTGATGCCGGCCGTCCGCGGCAGGACCCGGTGCCTGTCCCGGTACTCGGCCGTCATGACGACGACCTCGCGCTCACGGCCTGGTCGACGATTGCCACGACCCGGTCGATCACCTCGTCGAGCCCGTACGGCGTGGTGTCGAGGTGCAGCGCACCCTCCGGGACGACCAGCGGGGCCGCAGCGCGGGAGGAGTCGATGGCGTCGCGACGGAGCAGATCGGCTTCGGTGGCCTCGACCGAACCGCCGCCGTTCTCCGCTGCCCGCCGGGCCGCACGGGCAGCCGGGTCGGCGGTCAGGTAGAGCTTCACGTCCGCGGTCGGCCAGACCACCGAACCGATGTCCCGGCCCTCGACGACGATGCCGCCGGCCTCGACCGCAGCGGCGATGATCTGCCGCTGCAGGGCCAGCAACCGGCTCCGGACCTCCGGGACGGCTGCGACCGGACTGACTGCGGCCGTGACCTCCGCGGAGCGGATCGCCTCGGCGACGTCCTCACCGTCGACCGTGATCGTCGGGGCGAGCGGGTCGGTCCCCGACTCCAGCACCGGACGGCCCGCGGCCGCGGCGACCGCGGCGGGATCGTGCACGTCGACTCCGTGCCGGAGCATCCAGACGGTCACGGCGCGGAACTGGGCCCCGGTATCGAGGTAGCGCAACCCGAGGCGGTCAGCGACCCCGCGCGCGGTGCTCGACTTGCCGGAACCGGAGGGCCCGTCCATCGCGACGACAACGGTGCTGCTCACTACGGTGCCCACGCACTGCTCCTGACCCACGGTTGGTGCCCCTCGTTCACGCTCGTCCACCATGTTCCGGGGGCAGAACCTGTCCCCGCACGGCATCGCGCCCGGGCGAGTCTACCGGTGAGTCGTCCAGTTCCTCGCCTCGAGCGCGTTGCGCAGGCGCTCCGCGGCCCCGGACTCGACCTGCAGCTCCACTAGACCGGCCGGCCGTCCGGGGTCGTGGTCGATCCGGAGGTCCTCGATATTCACGCCGATCTCGCCCACGTCGGCGAAGAGCCGGGCCAGCTCGCCGGGGTGGTCGGGCACGAGGACGAAGACTGGGCCGGTCTCCAACGGGGCGCCGCCGTGCTTGCCCGGGATGATCTGGGTACCCGCGTTCCCGCGGGTCAGGATCTCGACGAGGTCTTCCGAGGAGGTCCCGTCGACCGCCGCTATCAGCTCGTCGAGCTGACCGCGCAGCGTCCGCAGCAGTTCACCGACCACGCCCCCGTTCGCGCGGATGATCTGGCCGTACAGCTCCGGGTCCCCCGCAGCCACCCGGGTGACGTCACGGACGCCCTGGCCGGAGAGCGAGAGGTGCTCGGGGGCCGCGTCAGTCAGCTGACCCGCGGCCAGGACCGCGAGCAGGTGCGGCAGGTGGGAGGTCCGGGCGACCGCCAGGTCGTGCTCGACCGGGGAGAGCCGCACGGCCACCGCGCCGCACACCTGCGCGAGTTCCTCGACCAGGGCCAACGCCTCCGGCGCGGCGTGCACGTGCGGGGTCACCGCCCAGGGCCTTCCGTCGAAGAGCGCGGCGCTCGCCGCCAGCGGTCCCGAGCGTTCGTTCCCGGCCATCGGGTGGCTGCCGACGTACCGGGCCAGCACCTCGTCGGGGACCTGGTCGGAGACCTGCTCGAGGGGCTGGGCCTTGACGCTGCCGACGTCCGTGACCACCGCTCCGGTCGCGAGAGCGGCGATCACGACCTCCGCGATGTGGATCGGCGGGACCGCGACGACGACCAGCTGGGCGACTCCGTCACCGGGCACGGGCACCCCGGCGCCGAGGCTGACCGCCGTTCGGACGTGCTCGGCGTTCGCGTCGCTGAGCCACACCTCGAGCCCCTCACGTCGCGCCGCGAGTCCGATCGAGGTGCCCAGCAGGCCAGCTCCGATCACGTGGACCGGTCCGGCGAGGCCGCCCTCAGGCATCGGCAGGAACCTCGTCGCCCTCGTCGGGCAGCGAGCGGACCTTGGTCAGGTCCGAACGCAGGGCCGCGGCACCGTGCAGGTAGACGTGGGTGAGCTCGCTGCGGGCCCGGTCGGTCTCGACGTGCGCCATCATCCTGACGACGCGAGGCATCGAACCGGCGATCTCGAGCTCGCGCGCGCACAGCAACGGGATCTCGCCGAACCCCAGCCGACGGGCGGCGTACGCCGGGAACTCGGCGACCAGGTCGGCCGTGGCCGTGAAGATGACGGAGATGAAGTCGTCGACGTCCAGGTCGTTGGCCCGCATCACCTCGGTGACCATCTCGGCGACGCGCTCGAGCATCTCCTCACGGGTGTCGGAGGTCAGCTGGGTGGCTCCGCGCACGGCCCGAACGGACACGCGTTCCTCCTCCGACGACGTAGGGAAAGTCTGCTTCCGAGCCTACCGGGGCGGACGCCGGTGGCGATCACAGCCCAGCGGTGTCGAGCAACGCTCCGACCTCGTCGGCGGTCAGCTCCCGCAGCGTCCCCTGGCGCAGGTTCCCGATCCGGACCGGACCGATCGCGGTCCGGGAGAGCCGCTTGACCGGGTGCCCGATCTGGTCCAGCAGCCGCCGGACGATCCGGTTGCGGCCCTCGTGGATCACCAGCTCCACGATCCCGCGGTCCGCGGTGGAGGAGATCACCCGAGCCCTGCGCACCTCGACCGGACCGTCCTGGAGGGTCACCCCGGCCAGCAACGTCTTGACGGTGCCCTTGTCGACCGCGCCGGCGACCTCGGCGACGTAGGTCTTCTCCATCTCGTACGACGGGTGCGCCAGCCGCTGCGCGAAGTCCCCGTCGTTGGTGAGCATGATCAACCCGTCGGTGTCGGTGTCGAGCCGACCCACGTGGAAGAGCCGCTCCGGGCGATCGGCGACGTAGTCGGTCAGCGTCGGGCGTCCCTCCGGGTCCGACATCGTGGAGACCACACCACGGGGCTTGTTGAGCACGAGGTACACGTTCGGGCTCCGCGGCGGGAGCCGCCTCCCGGAGACGCGGATGACCGCCGTGGTCGGGTCGACCTTGGTGCCGAGCCGGGTGACGATCTCGCCGTTGACCTCGACCTCCCCGGCGAGCATCAGCTCCTCGCACTTGCGCCGGCTAGCCACCCCGGAGGTGGCGAGCAGCTTCTGCAGCCGGATCAGGCCCTCGTCGTCGAGGTCGGAGGCAGGGTGCTCACTCACCGGCGTCAGGCTCAGGAGCGGTCTCGTCCGGCCCTGCGGATCCCGGTCCCCCCGTCGCGACGACGGCCGCGGCGAACTCCTCGTCGAGGTCGAACTCGTCCATGTCGGGCACGAAGGGCGCCAGCTCGGGCAGCTCGTCGAGCGAGGTGATCCCGATCCGCTCCAGGAAGTAGGTCGAGGTGCGGTACA
Source organism: Marmoricola sp. (assembly GCA_041618295.1). Lineage (GTDB taxonomy): Bacteria > Actinomycetota > Actinomycetes > Propionibacteriales > Nocardioidaceae > Marmoricola. Next base: position 1,688 of record JBFJNH010000030.1, on the reverse strand, counting down.
GGTGCGCCCCGGTCTCGGTGTCGGTACCCGCTTCCTCGACCAGGCCCCGGGTGAGCAGGGTGCGCATCACCCCGTCGACGTTGACCCCGCGGATCGCCGAGACCCGGCTGCGGCTCACCGGCTGCTTGTAGGCGACCACGGCCAGCGTCTCCAGGGCTGCCTGGGTCAGCCGCGCCTGCTGGCCCTCGAGGACGAAACGCTCGACGACCGGCGCGAACTCCTCGCGGGTGTAGTAGCGCCAGCCACCGGCGACGTTGCGCAGCTCGAACCCCCGGTTGGCCTCGTCGTACTCCCGGGCCAGGGCGCCGAGCGCGTCCAGCACCTCGGAAACCGGGTAGCCCACCGCCGTGGCCAGGCTGACCTCGTCGAGCGGCTGGTCGGCGACCATCAGCACCGCTTCGAGAGCCGGACGGAGATCGGCGAGCGGGATCGAGAGCGTCTCGCCCTCGGACTCGCGCTGCTCGTCCGCGGCGGGTTCGGTCGGCTCGAGCTCGACGACCGCGTCCGGTTCCGCAGGAGGCGCGTCAGCGACGTCTCGGAGGGCATCGATCTGGGTCTCGCTCATTCCTCGTCACTTCCTGCGGTGTCGTCCACGATGTCGGTGGGTGGCTGGTCCAGCGGCAGCGGGGTGCCGTCGAACTCGTCGTTGATCTCGATCTCGTCGTCCTCGCCACCGGTCCAGCGGACGGTGAGCTCACCGAGCGGCGTCATCTGGTCGAAGGCGAGCACTCCTTCCCGGAAGAGCTCGAGCAGCGCGAGGAACCGCGCGACCCGGGTCATCGTGTCCAGGGCGTCGGCAGCGAGCTTGCGGAAGGTGAGGGTGCCGTGCACGCGCAGCCGCTCCACCACGAGGTGCGCCTGCTCCCGGACGCTGACCATCGGCGCGTGGATGTGTGCCAGCGAGACGCCCTCGGGTTCGGGCTTCGGCTCCAGGGCTCTGCGGGCCAGGCCGGCGAACTCCTCCAGCCCCAGGCCGATCAGGACGTCGGGGAGCAAGGTGGCGAAGCGCTCGTCGAGCCCGACCGCACGCGGGAACCGGAGTGACTCCCCCTCGATCCGGCGTTCGAGGACGCCGGCCACCTCCTTGAAGGCGCGGTACTGCAGGAGCCGGGCGAAGAGCAGGTCGCGTGCCTCCAGCAGGGCAAGGTCCTCCTCGTCCTCGACGTCCCCCGAGGGCAGCAGCCGAGCCGCTTTCAGGTCCAGCAACGTCGAGGCGACGAGCAGGAACGACGTGGTCTGCTCGAGGTCCCAGACCTCCGAGGCCGCCTTGATGTGCGCGATGAACTCCTCGGTGACCTTCGACAGCGCCACCTCGGTGACGTCCAGCTTGTGCTTGCTGATCAGGCTCAGCAGCAGGTCGAAGGGACCCTCGAAGTTGTCGAGGCGGACCGCGAAACCGCCGTCGAGCCCGTCGCTGCCGATCTGCTCCGGTGCGTCCAGCGCGACCGAGCCCGTGCTCATCTGCTCACCCGAGCAACCGGCGGACGAGCTCGCTGTCGTCGCCGTTGCGCTCGAGGTCCGCCAGGACGATCGCCAGCGCCTCGCGCACCAGCCGTCCCCGGTCGACGGCGAGGCCGTGGTGCCGGCGCAGGTCCAAGCGGGCGTGCTCGATGTCGACGAGCTCATCGGCCGTCACGTAGACGGTCATCTTCTCGTCGTGACGCACCCGGCCGCTGGGCTGGCGCGCT
>JBFJNH010000029.1:0-38486 GCA_041618295.1 Marmoricola sp. | reverse complement strand
TTCGGTGCCCTGATGGGCCTGATCGTGGGCGTCAACCTGTGGCTGGCGTACCGGCTGCGCCCGATGTTCCGGCCGAACTCGCCGGAGCAGGCCAACCTGGAGCGGTACCGCGAGGTGATCAACCCGGTCCGCAAGGTGGTGTTGTTCGGCACCAGCGCGGTTTTCGCGCTCTTCGCGGGCGCCTCGGCGACGGGGGAGTGGCGCTCGTTCCTGTTGTGGCGGAACAGCCAGGAGTTCGGCCAGACGGACGCGTACTTCAACAAGGACATCGGTTTCTTCGTCTTCACGCTGCCGTGGCTGCACTGGATGGTCGACTTCACGATGACCGCGCTGGTCATCGGTCTGCTCGCGGCGGTCTTCGTGCACTACGTGTACGGCGGTATCCGGTTGCAGGCGCGCACCGACAAGGTGTCCGGCCCGGCACAGGCCCAGATCTCGGTACTGCTCGGCCTGCTGGTCCTGCTCAAGGCGGCCGACTACTACCTCGACCGTTTCGACCTGACCTCGGCGTCGGGTTCGTTGATCACCGGGATGACGTACTCCCGCGACAACGCGATGCTGCCGTCGAAGAACGTCCTGATGGCGATCGCGGTCATCTGCGCGCTGCTGTTCTTCGCCAACGTTTTCCGTCGTACCTGGATGCTCCCGGGCACCGGTCTGGCGTTGTTCGTGCTCTCCGCGATCCTGCTCGGGATGGTCTGGCCGGCGATGGTGCAGCGCTTCCAGGTGAAGCCCGACGAGCCGGACAAGGAGTCGTCGTACATCCAGCGGAACATCGAGGCGACCCGCGAGGCGTACAACCTCTCCGGGATCACGTCGCGGAGCTACACCGCAGGTGAGGCGCTGACCAGCAAGCAGCTGGCCGCGGACGCCGCCTCGTTGGCGGGGATCCGGTTGCTCGACCCGACGCTCGTGTCGGACGCGTTCGAGCAGCTCCAGCAGCTGCGCGGCTACTACGCGGTGCCGTCGGTCCTGGACGTCGACAACTACACCGTCGACGGCAAGGACCGCGACCTGGTGGTCGCCGCTCGCGAGCTCAACCTGGACGGTCTGCCGGACGCCCAGAAGAAGTGGGCCAACCTGCACACCGTCTACACCCACGGCTACGGGATGATCGCGGCGTACGGCAACCAGCGCAACGCCGCGAACCAGGCGGTCGTGGCCGGCGGCCAGAACGACAGCGAGAGCGGCCAGCCGGTCTGGGCGGAGCGGAACCTGCCGCCGCAGGGCGTTCTGACCGACAACGTCGAGGGCGGCTACCGTCCGCAGATCTACTTCGGTGAGAACAGCCCCGAGTACTCGATCGTCGGTAAGCCCGACGGCGGCAGCGACGTCGAGCTCGACGTGCCCCAGGCCTCCTCCGCACGGGCCGACTCCGAGGACTCCGAGGGCGACACCGGTGACACCGGTGACACCCGGGTGAGCACCTACGACGGCAAGGACGGCGTCAAGGTCGGCTCGCTGTTCAACAAGCTCCTGTACGCGGTCAAGTTCGGCGACCCGAACATGGTGCTCTCCTCCCGTGTCAACGAGAACTCGAAGGTGCTCTACGACCGCTCGCCGCGGGTGCGGGTGCAGAAGGTCGCGCCCTGGCTGACCGTCGACCAGGACGCGCTTCCGGCGGTCGTGGACGGCAAGATCGTCTGGATCCTGGACGCGTACACGGTCACCGACCGGTACCCGAACGCGGAGAAGCGGTCGCTGGAGGAGATGACCTCCGACGCGATCAGCCCGAGGTCGGCGTACGCGACGTTGCCGACCGACAACATCAACTACATGCGCAACGCGGTCAAGGCGACCGTCGACGCGTACGACGGCACCGTGACCCTCTACGAGTGGGACGACAAGGACCCGATCCTGAAGGCGTGGACCAGCGCGTTCCCGGGTGTGGTGAAGGCGAAGAGCAGCATCAGCGAGGAGCTGCTCGACCACTTCCGCTACCCCGAGGACATGTACAAGGTGCAGCGCAACCTGCTCGCCGAGTACCACGTCACCAACCCGAAGACGTTCTACGAGGGCAACGACAAGTGGGAGGTCCCGATCGACCCGAGCTCGGCGACCGTCAAGCAGCCTCCGTTCCGGCTCTCGGTGGCCACCGAGGCCGGGGCTGACCCGCTGTTCTCGCTGACCTCGGTGTTCGTGCCGTCGAAGAAGCAGAACCTGGCGTCGTTCATGTCGGTCGGTGCGGACGCCTCCGACCCGGAGACCTACGGCAAGTTCAACATCCTGCGACTCCCGGACTCCCAGCAGGTTCCGGGTCCGTCGCAGATCGCCAACCAGTTCAGCACCGACGAGGTCGTGGCCGAGGCGCTGCGCCCGTTCAAGCAGGCGGACGCGACGGTCCAGTACGGCAACCTGCTGACGCTTCCGATCGGCGGCGGCCTCCTCTACGTGCAGCCGCTGTACACGGTGCGTGAGGGCGGCTCCGGCAAGTTCCCGGTGCTGACCTTCGTCCTGGCCTCCTTCGGCAAGGACGTCGGTATCGGCAAGACGCTGAACGCCGCGCTCATGGACGTCATGGACTCCAACGGCGGCGGCTCGGTCGACCCCGTGGACCCGACGGAGCCGACGGAGCCGGTCGACCCGAACGAGCCGGCCGTCCCGGCGACGACGATCGAGCTGCTCCAGCAGGCGAACGCCAAGTTCGAGGCGGCTGACGCGGCGCTCAAGGCGGGCAACCTGGCCGCCTACGGCGCTCGGGTCAAGGAAGCCGAGGAGCTCGTCCGCCAGGCGCTCGCCGCCAGCTCGGAGTAGCGCAGGATCTGCGCGGCGTGCTCCGTCATACTGAGGTGTCGGCTGTTCGTGGGGAACGGCCCCGAGTGACTGCCGGGAGATCTGTTGCCCCGTATTTCGGACGCACGTCCTCCTGCTGAGCCGAACTCGAAGGGGCAGAAGGTCCGGCACCGGCGGATGCTGAAGGCGGCGGTGAAGCTGGGCTCGCAGCTCGACTTCGAGCGGGTCCAGATGCAGGACATCGCCACCGAGTCCGAGGTCGCGATCGCGACGCTGTACCGCTACTTCCCGTCCAAGGTGCACCTGTTCGTCGGGGTCATGAAGACCGAGATGGACGACCTCGACCCGGCGCTGCTCGCAGTCGGGCCGGGACGGGACCCGGTGGAGGTGACCGCGGACCTGCTCGCCACCATCACCCGGACGATGACCCGCAACCGGCGGTTGTCGATGTCGATGATGCAGTCGATCATCCTGTCCGAGAGCCTGGACTGCCCCGACCGGGACGCCATCGAGGACCGGTTCCTGGAGATGCTTCTGGAGATCTCCGGCTGGTCGAACGGCCCCACCGACGACCAGAAGCGGCGCTGCTGGTTGGTGATCCAGGCCTGGTTCGGGGTACTCGTCACCACGATGAGCGAGAACCGTCCCCTCGACATGGCCGAGCTGGACATCCGCCGGGCCTGCGAGCTGCTGCTGGGCTGACCGGGCCCTCCGGTCGTCCGTCGAGCTTGTCGAGACGGGGTGAGCGTCACACCCCCTCGATTTGAGTCCACGCCCCCACTACCGGTAACGTTCTGTTCACCGACGCGGGGTGGAGCAGCTCGGTAGCTCGCTGGGCTCATAACCCAGAGGTCGCAGGTTCAAATCCTGCCCCCGCTACAAATGTAAAACCGCAGGTCAGAGGCCGTTTTCCGAGAGTTTCGGAAGGCGGCCTCTGATGCTTTTCGCAACGTTGGTTACCCGTTGGTTACCGGGAGCTGCCACGGGTTGCACCCGGTCGAGTTCGCAGTGAGGCAGTTGGTGAGGGCGATTTCGGTCGCGGTGAGCCAGTCGGTGAGGCCTACTTGGTGCGTCTGGTTGGAGCTATCTCGCGCGACATCCGTCCGACGTTGTCCACTTGATCGGCACCGAGGCACTTGAGCTTGGCACTACTGCTGACCAAGGAGCCGAGATGGAATCACCGCTGCTGAGAGTTCCCGAAGTCGTCGCCCGCCTGGGCGTCAGTCGGGCGAAGGTCTACGAGTTCATGGCGAGCGGCGATCTCCGCTCGGTCCGCGTGGGTGGCTCGCGACGCATCAGAGTCGAGGATCTCGACCAGTTCATCGCCGGGCTCGATGACGCCTGGCCGCGCGGCGCGTACGCGCGTCGCCCGGTTGCGTCGCGAGGTTGAGCGTCAGGAACACAGCCGATCCAGGGGCATCGCTTCGGCCGTGCTTTTCCACAGAGCAGCCTTCGTTGTAGCCGATCGAGCGCTGCGGCACTGAATCTGGATCCCTGTCCGTTGGCGAGCCGCAAATGCGCTTGGGGCCAAGGAAGCCGGAAGGAGGGTCTGCCGTGGCACTACGACGTATCTGCTCAATTCGACCTGTACGTATATCGCAAATCGGGCGTAACGTGACGAGGGCACCATGGACCTACTCGGAGGAGCCTTGGATGTCGACTGTACGAATTGTGCTCGCGACGGCAATTGTCGCGACGTCCTGCGCCTCATGTGCGGACAGAACTGGCGCCGCTACGTCGGGCAACTCTGCGACGCCGGCAGCGTCCATCTCAGCATCGCCGACGCAAGCGGTACCGCCGTATCTCGCGTCGTACACCTCCGAAGAGCGGGCAGCGTACGACGCCGCTCTGACGGCACACACCGCCTTCGTCGAGCAGGACCGACAGTTCGCGGCTGCGGGAAAGACCACCCAGCGAGCCGCCGCCTTCTATCGTCGAAATTCCATCGACTGGGTCAGCGATTGGGCGATCTTGGCGCAACTCGCCAACAACCACGTCATCGTGAAGGGCCGGACCATCGTCAAGTGGGTCAGGCCGGTGACCGTTCAGGTTGATGGTGCTGGTGCAGACGTCGTGGTGCTGCGTCGATGTGTGGACTCTTCCGGATTGGCGGTGACCCAGAACGGCAAACCGCTGGCGCAGCCGAACCTGAAAGAGCCGCATGTGTTCCGCGTCCGGCTCGAAAAGCGTGCCGCGGAGACCTGGTGGAGAATCGGGACCGCAAAGCAAGGTGCGCCATGTTGAGGAGGTGGCTTGCGTTCGCAGTTGCAGGCATCGCGGTGACCCTTGCCTGGTATCCCACCGGGGCATACGCCGATGGTGGATGTCCGGCGGGATCGGCCCCGGTGCAGACGCAGGGCGGTGTTCTGTGCGTCGTGGTCACAGACCCGGGAGCGCCCGGCAATTCCGGGTCGCCTGGCAATCCAGGCAACGGCGCTGACCCATCGCCCGGATGTTTCAAGCACAACGGAGTGAAGGTGCCGTGCGTCACCGAACTGGGGGTTTGGTGGTCTGGCTCAGAGTGCTACGCCGAGCGCTACAACGCGCCGCCGGGATCGCCAGCGTGGCAGGGACATAGCGACGGAAGTCTGTGGATGTGCTCGACCTGCGTCATGGTCGGAACCACCAGCACGTGCCATGCGGACGTGATCTGGCTTGCTCCGGGGCAGGAGCCGGGACCGCCAGATCCTGGCCAGCTCGCTTCGGTTGCTGTCGGCGTCATGCCGCTTGCTAAAGCAGACGTACGCACTGCACCCCAGACTCCCGATCACACGTACATCGGCGTCGAGAACTGGCTGTGGGTGCCGCGATCGCAGTGGAAGACGTTGGCTAAGACCGTGACGGCTGGGGGCACGTCGGTGACGGTCAGGGCTACGCCACGTCAGGTTGTGTGGAACATGGGGCCGGCTAAGACCAGGTGCTACTCGGCAGGCGTTGCCTGGCGATCAGGGATGACTGATGCGGCCAACACGTCGTGTGGGTATACCTACGAGTCCTCATCGGCGTCCGAACCTAACGGCGTGTTCGCGATCGCGGCCACTATTCGGTACGACGTCGAGTGGACGTGTAGGGGCGCTTGCTCGAGCGCATCGGGAACGCTCGGTCTTGTCGATGCGCCGGCCGGTGCCGGAGCGTTGCGGGTACTGCAGCGCCAGACGGTGGTGGTCCGATGACAACCGATTCGGATCGAAAGCTGCCGATGTCGGATCAGCGTTTGACTCGCCCTACCGACCCGGCGGCTGTGCGCTCGCGGACGAGGGCTTCTGATTTGCCCCGGGTTCCCCGCCGCTACGGGCAGTGGGCGGCCGCGGTTCTCTTCGTACTGGTCGCGGTCCTTGTCGCTGGGTGGCTGTGGCAGCAGAAGAGCGACAGGCAGGAGGTGCTTGCGGTGGTGCACGCCGTACCTGCCGGTTCGGTGATCACTAGCGATGACCTCAAGGTCATCGAGGTCGCGGGCCTCAAGGATGGCATTGCGGCATCTGATGCGAAGGACGTTGAAGGGAGCACTGCTGCGGTGGGCCTGGTGGCCGGTCAGGTCCTCACTCCGGGCGTTGTCGCGGCGAATCCGGTTCCGGGAAAGGGTGAACGGGTCGTCGGGTTGGACCTCGATGCCACTCGCGCGCCTGCTGGGCTTCAGGCAGGCGATGTGGTGATGGTGCTCGCTGTACCTCCGGCAGGCGACTCCAGTGCGCCCGCCGAACTGGAATCGCCGACGGTTCTCGCGGAGGCTGCGACCGTCCTTTCTGCTGACCGCATCGAGGGCGCCGGCACCCGGTTGACCCTCGTCGTCGCCCAAGACGTCGCCGCCCGGATCGCTTCCTTTGGTGCAGCAGGGCGCGTCGCACTGGTTCAGACACCGCTGGGAGGGGACAACTGATGTTGGTTGCCATCTGCTCCGATAAGGGATCACCCGGTGCCACGACGACGGCATTGGTGCTCGCTTCAGCTTGGTCGAGCCCGACCATCGTGGTTGAGGTCGATCACGCTGGCGGTGACCTCGGCATCCGGCTACGCAACGGTCGAGGCATGCCGTTTCCTGAGGCGCCGACGGTGTTGACCGTGGCGACCGCAGCCCGGACGAGCGGCACACCTGATCTGGTTGGTCGCTACGCCCAGGAGTTCACCAAGTCGGTGTCGGTCGTCCCCGGGGCTCTCCTGGCCGAACAGGTCAGCGGGATCGCTGACTGGGCGCCTTTGGCGGAAGCGCTCGCCGTCTCTGAAGTGCCCGTCTTCGCTGACCTCGGTCAGTTGCACGCAGGTTCGCGTTTGATGCCGATTGCAGCTCGGGCCGATGTGGTTGTCGTGGTTGGCCGTCCCGATCCCGGCTCGGTGATCCGGCTCCGGGAGCGGCTCTCACGCCTTGCCTCTGATCTGGGGGCATTGCGCGGCGCTCCTTCTCGGCTGTTCCCGATCTTGGTCAGTTCGACCAGACACGGACCCGGCGACTTGGCGGATCTTCATGCGGTCCTTGGCCTCACGCCTTCCAAGCCATTCCTGGTGGGCTCTGGCTTCCTCGCGCTGGATCCCGTTGCCGTGCGCCGGATGGAGTCTGGTGAGGAGCCGGCAGGCCGGTTGGCTCGGACCGCCCTGATGCGATCGGGGCGTACGGTCTCGCAGGATCTGGCGCGGTTCGTCGACGACAGCCATCGGGTACGCACGTCTGGCGCGGCCACGGTGGGTGCGCCGTGAGTGGCCTCGACTACAACCTCGTTAAGCGGCTCCAGGCTGAACTTGGCCGAATCCGTCAGGACGACATCGCCGATCGTCGATCCGCCGGCCTCCCGGCACTCGCCGGACAAGACGCGCATCAGCACGGTAAGGCTCTGGTTCAACGCGTCGTGGGCAATCACGAATCGCAGCTGGCGGAATCCGGCGCGGATGCCCTCGCGTGGGAGGAACGCCAGGATCTGGTCGAGGCGCTCGAAGCCCGGCTGTTCGGGGCGGGAAGCTTGCAGTTGCTGCTCGACGACGAGCGTGTGGAGAACATCGACATCAACGGGTTCCAGCATGTCTTCGTGGAGTACGCCGACGGGACCACGGCCAAAGTGCGCCCGATCGCCGGGTCCAACGAAGAGCTGGTTGAAACCATCCAGACTCTCGCTGCTCATGAAGGACTTTCCGCCAGGGCCTTCGATGTGGCAAACGTGCGAGTCAATCTCAGACTGCCCGACGGCTCACGGTTGTACGCGGTCCAGTCGGTTACCCGGACGCCAGTGGTGTCCATCCGCAGGCACCGGCACGCTCGCGTCGGCCTCAAGGACCTGATTGGGCTCGACACCCTTGATGAGGATCTCGGTGACTTCCTGAGTGCAGTGGTGAAGGCCAGGAAGAACGTCATGGTCGCTGGGGGAACAAGCGCCGGCAAAACGACCTTGCTGCGTGCCTTGGCTGCCGAGATCGGTCCGGAGGAGCGCCTTCTGACCGTGGAGCGGTCACTCGAACTTGGACTGGATGAAGACACCGAGGCCCACCCGAATGCGATCGCGTTTGAGGAGCGGCTCGCGAACGCCGAGAGTGCCGGGGCGGTCACGATGGCTGAACTAGTGCGCGACACGCTCCGGATGAATCCGTCCCGGGTGATCGTCGGGGAGGTCCTGGGCGATGAGGTCGTCACGATGCTCAACGCCATGACTCAGGGAAACGACGGTTCCCTATCCACGATCCACGCGAACTCGTCCGCGGACGTGGTCCACAAGATCGCGACCTACGCCATCCAGGCCCCCGAGCGGCTTCCGTGGGAAGCGACGGTGCGCCTGGTCGCGTCCGCACTCGATTTCATCGTGTTCATCCGCCGTGTCCGCACCGAGGATGGGCAACGACGGATCATCGAGTCGATCCGGGAGATCGCTGGCATCACCGAAGACGGACAACTCGCCACCAACGAACTCTGGGGTCCTGACGGGTGCGGTCAGGCGCTGCGCAGTCACAGCGTCCAGGTCCGATGCCAAGACGACCTGTTCGCTGCGGGCTGGCGACCCGAAGGCGGTGCATAGCCGTGACGCCCTTCCCGTCGATGATCGCGTTCGTCGCAGCCGTCGCCTGCATCGCACTGGGCCTGATGGCATCAGTGCAGCTGGCCCGCGGCCGTTCAATAGCGCCGACATTCCTGTTCCAGCGCACCAAGCTGGGGAGCGATCGGGTGCGCCACCTGGGTATCTCGGTTGGTGCCGGGATCCTCGTACTCGTGCTGACTCGTTGGCCGCTGGCCGGGGCTGCCGCGGGCGTCCTCGTCTTCGGGTGGCCTCGGCTCTTCGGCGGGGCAGCAGTCGGACGCCGTCAGCTCGCGAAGATCGAGGCCATCGCAGCCTGGACAGAATCACTACGGGACACCGCAACTGCTGCTGCCGGACTTGAACAGGCCATCCCAGCCACTCTTCCGGCAGTCCAACCGCTACTGCGCGCACCTGTGCGTGAGCTGGCCGCTCGCCTTGATGGCCGGGTACCACTCCCAGAGGCGTTGGCGCGCTTCGCCGACGACGTCGACGATCCGGCAGCGGACATGGTCGTGGCGGCTTTGTCTCTCAACGCCCGCCAACGCGCCGGCGGTCTCGACCGGATCCTGACATCACTGGCGCTGTCGTCTCGCGCGGAGCTGGAGATGCGGCGCAAAGTCGAACTCGAGCGCCGCTCGCTGCGACGTCAAGCACAGCGGATCGCTCTGGCCGTGGCTGGGTTCGCTATCGCCCAGGCGATATTTGCGCGCGGTTGGGTCGCCCCCTACTCGAGCCCGACAGGGCAGTTGGTGCTCGCAGTGTTCTTCGCCTGCTTCGTTGGTGCCTTCGCCCGGATGAAGTCTCTGGCTGCAAGCGAACCGGAGCCACGGTTCCTGACTTCGCCGGACCAGGTCACCGAGATCGCGTCCTACAAGCCGCGCTTCTCCCGGACCGGCGATCGCCCATGATCGCCTTCATGCTCGCCTCCGGGCTCGTCGCAGTAGCAGCCTTGCGTGTCTACCGGCTTGCGTTCCCACCCCGCGTCGACCTTGTCACCGCCGTCGGTCGCTGGGACCAATCGCGAGCACGTGCGAGCCGTGTCCAGAGCATCCGGGCCACCTCCAACGACACGCTGACCGGGCGACTCGGATCGTTGCTGGCAGACCAACTGATGCGGCGAGCCCGGAACCTGGGATCGCTCACGCAGGACTTGGCGATCACCGGGGTCACCCTCGAAGCCCACATGTCGAAGTCACTTGCACTCGCCGGCATCGGCTTCGTCGGACCGATCGCCATCGTCAGCTTCCTCGACACCCTCGGCCTCGGCCTTCCACTGATCTTCGGGCCGATTCTCGGCATCGGGCTCGCAGGGGCGATGCTGGTCGTGGTCCACCATGAACTCCAGGAGAGCGCTCGCAAGAGTCGCGCGGAGTTCCGTAGAACCCTGTCGATCTATCTCGACCTTGTCGCGATGTCGATGCAAGCCGGACGTGGGCACAGTGAAGCGCTGCCAGCCTCCGCCGCCATCGGCAGCGGATGGGCGTTCACCCAAATCCAGGACGCGATCGAAGGTGCCCGGTTCAGCGGCGTGGCGCCGTGGACTGCGCTGGGTCAACTGGGCGAGCGACTCGGTCTGCGTGAGTTGACGGACCTCGAAGGGGCGCTACGCCTGGCCAACGACGACGGCGCAAAGGTGCGAGCCACTCTCGTCGCGCGTGCCGAAACGCTGCGAGCCCAGCGGATCGCGGACGCGGACGCTGCTGCTGCCCAGGCGACCGAATCAATGAAGTTCGCCCTGATCGTCATGGTCTTCGTCTTCCTCAGCTACGAGCTCTACCCGTCCGTGGCCAGGCTCTTCGCCGGCTGACATGCCACCAACTCGACCAAGCCCAATCCAACGAGCGACTCGGAGAACGCAGATGGACGACATCAGATTCTGGATCAACTGGTTCCGCACACGCATGGCTCAGGCTCACCGCGACGAAGGAGGCTTCACAGCTGTCGAATGGCTCTTCGTCGCTCTGGGTGTCATCACGATCGCCGGGATCGCTGTAGCCGCAGTCAAGGCCTACGTCACAGGCCAGACCACGAAGCTCGGCAACCCGTAAGGGTTCGGGGGAGTAGGCATGAGGCGGCTCAACCAGCACCGCGACGAGGCAGGTGCGATTGCGGTGGAGTTCCTGCTCACCATCGTCATGCTCATTGTCGTGTTCATGGTGATGCTGCAGTACGCAGTCAAAGCCCACGCCCAACAGATCGCCACCGCCGCAGCCGAGGAAGCACTAGCCGCAACCTCAAGCTACGGCGCAACGACCACCGACGGCGAGAATGCTGCCAAGACCTACCTCGTCAATCTCGGACCTGGCCTGGGCAACTCCACCGTCAAGGTCACCCGCACCGCGAACACCGCCACGGTGACCGTGACCGGAGACGTGAACCAGTTGATCCCGTTCCTCCCGGTGACGGTGAGCGTCCACGTCGAGGGCCCGATCGAACGGTTCGTTCCGACCGCGGCGGGCACGCCATGAACCGCCCAGACCACGCAGGCCACCGGGGCCGTCGAGATCGCGGCGAGGATGGCTCCATGGCCATCGAGCTGGTGCTTCTGACCCCCGCGCTCGTCGCCTGCATCGTGGTCATCGCTGGCGGTGCCCGCTACGTCGAGGCTCGTGGTCAAACCGACAGTGCAGCGTTCGCTGCTGCCCGTGCGGCATCGTTGACCAGCAACCAAGAGGCAGCAGTCGCCGCCGGACGATCTGCTGCCGCTCGGTCGCTGGCCGAACGAGGTCGCGCCTGCTCGACGCTGGAAGTGCAGATCGACGCACACGACTTCCGCCGCGGCGGCAACATCCGCGCATCGGTGACCTGCATCGCCGATCTCTCCGACCTCGCAGGTTTCGGATTCCCCGGCCACAAGACGTTCACCTCGACCGCGACAGTTCCGCTCGAACAACATCGAGAACTACCGTGAGAACCCGTGCGCGCAGCGAGCGGGGGAGCGCTTCCATTTGGGCGGTGCTCGTGACCGCTGGCGCCTTCACCCTGCTCTTGGGACTCGTCGTGGACGGCGGCCGAGTCATCGACTCAAGACTCGCTTCCACCCGCACGGCCGCTCAAGCAGCCCGAAGCGGAGCCGATGCACTGTCCGCGGCCAGCGTCCGCAACGGCAGGGATGAGATCGCCGTCGCCACCGCGATCAACCGCGCCGAGAAGTACCTTCGCGACGCAGGAATGACCGGGTTCGCTCGCGTAGTCGGGCCCACCGTCACGGTCACGGTCACGGGCAAGTCGACCACCGTGATCCTCAGCGTGATCGGCATCAAGTCCTTTCCCATCGAGGAGACGCAGAGCGCCGAGGCCATCAACCAGGGAGCACAGCCATGACCACGATCCACCGAACTGCGACCCTGACCAGGGCCGCTGCAGCCGTGGCCTTCGTCCTGGCGTTTGTCGCCGGCGTCCCCATCCTGCTCATTGCAATGATCGGCAACCCGGTCCCCGAAAGCTGGACTCTGAACTCTCCGTTGACAGACCACGCAGTGCTCGGCGTCATCGCCTGCCTCGCATGGATCTTCTGGGCACAAATGACCGTCTGCCTCGTGGTGGAGGTGATCGCTGAGGTCAGGATCGCCGCGGGCCGACCCGCAGATTGGCTCAGCCGAGTTCCCGGAACCACTGGAGGTCAGCAAGCCCTCGCTCGCGCACTTGTCCAGGCCGTTGTCGCTGTCGGACTCACCTCCGCGGTCGCAACCGCCGCAGCCGGACCGTGGACGATGTCGGCAGACGCGACGTCCGCGACCTCACTGCAGCCAGTCCACGACGTCACCGCCCCGGCATCATCGTCTGCCACCCTGCCGCGCCCGCCGACGCATGCAGCGCATCCAGCCGTTCAACAACTACCAATCCACGCAACGATGGTCCAGGTCGCCAAAGGCGACTCTCTGTGGTCGATCGCAGCACAGCACCTTGGGAGCGGTGAACGGTGGCGCGAGATTGCCGCCCTGAATGAGGGACGTCAGATGGCTGACGGGGTTCGCTTCCGTAGCGCGACCTCCATCCTCCCGGGCTGGAAGCTGATGGTCCCCGCAGCTACAACCGACTCGGGAACGAAAACACGCGTGACGACCGCGAGCGACCTGATCACAGTCGAACGAGGCGACACCCTGTGGGGCCTGTCCGAGGAGGCCTACGGCGACGGCGAAGACTGGCCCAAGATCTTCGAAGCCAACCGCGCCTCGATCGAGAACCCCGATCTGATCTTCCCCGGCCAGCACCTTCGGACACCGGACGCCCACGACAACGCCCCGGCCACGAAACAGCCCGCGCGTGCGCACGACAACCACCCCCGACAGCTATCGACCGGGACGCAGCCTCCGGTTCATCAAACTCCGCCGACACCGACACCGACACCGAAGCCCCCAGCGAAGTCCGGGGAACAGCCGCCTGTCTCGCTCGCAGACAACCCCAGTGAATCGAACCACCGAGATGTCACCGCAGACGCGGATGGCTCGGGGGCGCTTGCACGCGCTCTGGTCGGGAGCGGCGTCTTCCTCGCGGGGGGACTCTTCCTGGCTCTGGTCGCCCGAAGACGCAACCAGTTCCGAACGCGGCGATCCGGGCGAACCATCGCCCGCACGCCAGACGCATTGATCGAAACCGAACGAACAGTGCGCACGGCCGGCTCAGCGGGAGGCGAAGCCGCCGAGTTCCTCGACCTCGCCCTCCGGGACCTGGCAGCACGTATCCGGTCCTCAGGTGGAGCTATGCCGGAGGTACAGGCAGCACGGCTCACTGAGGCAAATCTGGAGCTGATGATCGGAGCATCGATCACCGACCCGCCGGCGCCCTGGATGGTCGCCGCGGGTGGAGCTTGCTGGCAACTGGGGCGTGACCACCGCCCGGTCCACGCTGATATTTCGGCTCCGTATCCGACCCTGGTCTCTATCGGCGCCGACGATGGCGGCGGGACCTGGCTGATCGACCTCGAGGCCGCCGGCTTGCTCCACGTTGCCGGGGATCAGTCGGCCGCAGCTGACATGGTCCGGTTCATGGCAGCCGAGTTGGCGATGAACCCGTGGGCGAACACCGTTGACGTCGCCCTGTGCGGTGTTGCAGCTGAGTTGATCCCGCTCAACCCGACCCGTTTGGCAGAAGCGGCCGAGCTCGACATCGGGAAGTTGACCAAGTCCGCACGACGAAGCCGCGAGGCTGCCGAGACAACTGGCCTGGGCGTCCTGGAAGGGCGCCTCAATGGTTTGGGTGCCGACAGCTGGATGCCGTCAGTCCTCCTGGCCGACGTCGGGACCAAACACATCTACAGCGGCGAGGTCGACGGACTCCTAGAGGAACTCTCCCGACTCCGCGGCCGGAACGCCATCGCGCTCGTAGCCATCGGGCCGGACGAGCTCGCGGAGGGCGCGATACAGCTGACGGTCGATAGTGACGGACGACTCGTGACGCCGTGGG
Organism: Marmoricola sp.; assembly: GCA_041618295.1. Lineage (GTDB taxonomy): Bacteria > Actinomycetota > Actinomycetes > Propionibacteriales > Nocardioidaceae > Marmoricola. The sequence goes on along the minus strand of JBFJNH010000029.1, from coordinate 24,354 downwards.
CAACACTCGAGGCCAATCGCCTCGGACACGATGATGCGACGGCACTGGCCGACCTCTTCGCCGCATCTGAGGCCGATGCTGCCGACGAACCAATGCCCATCGCCTCCCGCGTCGACGGCACCACGAACGATGCGGACGTGGCCGGGGCTCTGACCGAGGACGTCACAGACACGCGCAACGGAGTGGGCGGGACGACCTCTCTCCTTCCACGTCCCGACGTCGAGTACCTGGCTGCGGCCGCGACGACGGGTGAGGATCTTGCAGTTCTCGCGCCGGCAGTGACACGGGAGATTCGGGACCGGGTCCTGAACGACGACCCGACGCTGGAGGCCGACCACGCGGCCTGGCCCGATGTCGCCGAGACGAGGCCGAAGCTACATCTGCTCGGGCCTGTCGAGGTCCAGGTGGCCGGCGACAGTCCCCATGACGTGGAGCGCCGCACCGCCTACTACGCCGAGCTGATCGCCTACCTCGCCACCAGGCCTGATGGAGTCACACCCCAGCAGATGGCTGAGGCATTCTCGATGCAGACCAACAGCCTGCACAGCAGAATCGCCACGCTGCGCAAGTGGCTCGGCGCTGACCCCCAGACTGAGGAGTTGTACCTACCCGAATCGACGCTCACGGCAGCGAGTAGGGCCCGCGGCATCCCCGTCTACCAACTCGACGGCGTTCTCAGCGATGCCGATCTCTTCACACGACTCCGGACCCGTGGTCAGGCGCGCGGACCCGCAGGGATTGAGGACCTCGTCTCTGCGCTCCGACTCGTCGCAGGCAAGCCCTTCGACCAACTGCGCCCCGGAGGCTATGGCTGGCTGGCTGAGAACCCTGTGGATCACTACCTGACCGCTGCCATCGTGGACGTCGCCCACATCGTCGCGACCCACGCGCTCGCCGAGGGCGATCCCGAACTCGCGGCCTGGGCCGCTGAGCGCGCGATCACCGCAGCACCCTGCGAAGACAAGCCACGTCTCGACCTGGCTCGAGCCCAAACCACACTCGGTCGCCCCGACGAGGCCAACGAGTACGTCGCACGCGAGATCTTCAACCGAAGCGACGACGGCGACGCACCACTCGAGCCTTCGCCGCGAACCAGCCAGGTGTTGGGACTCGGGACACGATGATCGGCCGCTATGGCGCCTGATCCGCGGGACAAGTCCCAACGCGGGCGCAAGTCGAATGCGACCAAGATGGCCCACGTTCGCACGGGACCATCACCTGATGATGCCCACGAGATCGTCTACTTCCGCCGCCACGCCTCCGACGACCCCAGCCAGACCGAGCCTGGGCGCGCGGCCTTGAACTCTTACCCGCCTTCTGTACGCGCAAAAATCCGTGCGGTTCTGATCGCAGTGGCAGCTGCACCACCCAAACGCTTCGCGGGTGGCGGCTACTGGGAGGCAATGAAGGGCGACATGAGCGGGTGGTTCGAGATTCGCGCCGACGGTCCTGGTCGGCACCACTACCGACTATTTTGCCTTCTTGACTATGCCGCGCAAGGCCGCGAGAAACCGTTGCTCGTCGTGGTCGACGGGCGCGACAAGCCCTTCCGCACGACCCTCTCTGCCTCGGACTACGCGGCTGTGAGGCGCATGGGCAAGGAGTACCTCGCCCGCAATCCAAGATCATTGAGCTGACGGCCTACGCGGGCACCTTTGGCTTGCGATTGCGCATAGCGTTCAGATGCCGGGCCAGGCCATTCGCGTCGGCGCTGTGTCCTTCGAGGAGGGGCTTGGTGACCTGACGACGCTCGACTTCGGGAAGCGGCTCGAGGGTGATCCTCATCCCGAGTGCTGCCGCCACCTCAGCGAGCGTGCCGAGCGTCGGATTGGGGTTGTCCGAAGCGAACAACCGCCGGATCGTCGCAGGTTCGACCTGGATCGCGCGGGCAAGCTCGGCTTTGGAGAGCCCGGCAGCTGTGCGTGCCTCGTCGAGCTCGTTCACGACGGCGTCGATTGTTGCGATCCGCATCGACTCCACGACGTACTCGCGGAGAAAGGCCGGGTCCTCCAAATCGCGAGCAAGGTCATCCCAGAACGCACTGTGTTCAGCCATTGCACTGCTCCTCTCAACCGACACATAGCGTAGCATAAATGTTACGAAACCGGCCTGGATCAAGCACACCCAGGACCTTTCCACGGATCTACCCCCACGAGAACCAGCCGCAGTGAGGCCGTTGGTAAGCCACCTGGTGAGGGCCGAATTCGACCGTGAGTGCCCAACAGCACTCATGGAAGGCATCTGCCATGTCGTCGATCATTCATGTAGGCATTCCGCCCTCAAACCTCGCGGAGATGGTTGACGGCGAGATCTGGGACCGGTGGCTCAGGGCCGAACCGGCCCTGGCTGCCGTCAACTCGTTGACTGAACTAGATGCCCTGCGCGGCTCAGCCACTGACGGTCCCCTCGGCGCGCTGGTGCGTCTGGCGGCCCGTGACAGCGGGGACGATGAGATGGCAGGAATCGCAGTGGTCCACCAGCTCGAGGGTGGAGTGCAGCAACTGATTCGACAGTTCCGCAACCTCACTGACGACATCGAAACGGTGGTCATTGAGGCACTGTGGGAAAAGATCCGCACCTTCCCCTGGCAGCGTCGCGCCCAGTCCTACGCCGCCAACCTGGTCTACGACACCCGGGCGACTGTCGTCGCGCTGCTCCTGCCCGACAAGACTCGGCGCGGCCCGGAGCCGGTCGTCTTCATCGATCCACAATCGGGGTTGCTCGACGTTGTCGCCGGGTCCACCGGAACCGATACCGACGAGGATCTCTGCGACGCCAGGGACCAGTTGGCTGACCTTCTCAGCTGGGCACTTGCGACCAACGCCATCACACCAGAGGATGCTCGCCTTCTGGTGGAGCTCGTGCTTGCCGATCGTGGAGCCCTCGACACCGAGAGCCCTCAGCGGGCCCGAGGAGCCTGCTCGGTCGCTGCGGTAGCCAAGGTTGCTCAGCATCACGGACTCTGCACGAAGACCGTGTTTCGCCGGCGCGACCAGGCGCTGGCCAGTCTGCGCGCGAGCGCTGGACGCTACCTGAGCGAAGTCGCCTGATGAGTGTCCACTCGGCCACGTTGCATGTGCTTGACATCGACATGTACATCGACGAAGCCGCATCAGCCGCGTTGCCGTTCCAGGCAGGCGATGCCGAATGGGTCGCTGACTTGCTCGATACCTTCCGCGACGGGGATCTCGATGCGCTCGTCGAGCAGCTCGGAGCGCTCCTGGCATCGCTGCGTCAGGCAGCTAAGGCTCGGCAAATCCTCGCCGGCGTTAACCCGGGGCTGTTGCGCGAAGGAATGCGCGTCCGAGCGACCCGGCGAGAGGGGCAGCCGTGACCATCACAGCTGGTGGGCCGGTGACCGTCTCGGACCTTGTCGCTGCGGTCCGAGCACAACGCGATGGGGGAGCAGCCCATGCCACTCCCGCGACCTCAGTGACCCCAGAGACCCCGCCTCGCACCGCGAGCCCGTCGCTGCTCGTTGTCGCGTCTCACGCCGGTGCCGGTGCGACCGCCGTCAGCGTCGCTCTGGCCGATGCCCTGGCTGCCGCGTTGAGCGACGGGACAGGCCGGTCCGAGCGAGATGTAAGCCTGGTTGATGGCGCGCCCACGGACCGGTCCGGGATGCTCGCCGCGACAGGCCGCGACATGGCCAACGTCGGAAGTTCATGGCGAATGGGCCGCCGTGAGGCGGTCAGGGTCTTTCGTCCGGTGCACTCGATGTCGCCGTCCGACCTACCGCCCCTGCCGCCGTGCGGGTCCGACTTTGTCGTCACCGATTCGGGTACGGACTGGAGGACTCTGACCTCTACTCCGAGCCCGTTGTGGCCACCCGAGGATGGTGTCGAGCTGGTTGTTGTCTTTCGGGCGACAGTCCCTGGCGTACGCCAGGTCGAAGGGGCGCTGGCTGCGCTTCCGGGCAATCCGTACGTAGTGGGGGTTGGCGCGAAGCGCTGGCCGACCCCCGCGGCCGCGGCCTTCGGCCCCCGACTGGGCAGCGCACGGAGCCAGGACCGGGTCGCTCTGTTCCCAGTCGATCGGCACCTCGAACTCAACGGAATCGATACCGAGCCCTTCTCCAAGCCTCTGGCTGGCGCAGCCGCCCAACTGGTCGAACTCATCTGGCCCGACATCGGCAGGGGTTCTGCGAACCAGACCACGCATCAGAACAGGAAGGGCCTACGCCGATGATCATGCTCGACATCAACAACGTCTGCGCCCAGGCGCCGACAGGCATCGCGCAATACACCGACCTACTCATGAGCTGGGTCAAGTACGGCGTCGCGGCTGTCATCATCATCGCCGGGTTCATTTCCGTCGGCGCCATGGTCATCGGACGCATTGGCAGCATGTCCCGTGCCGCCCAGGCCGGCGCCTCGGGTCTCGTCTACGCCGTCTTTGCCGCAGTCGCCTACGTGACCATCTACGGGATCCTGTGGGCGATCGTCGGGAAGGGCTGCTGATGTCCAAGCTCGCCTTGGCCAAACTGGTCGCTGGACCCCAAGAGTGGGATCGCCGCAGACTCCAAGTGCTGCTCGCCGTTGCCGTGCTCGTCGCCATCGCGGTCGCCGCCGGCATCGTGTGGTCCGTCCAAGCCCTCATCACGGGCAGCGACGCTAGCGCCAGTGACACGGCGGCCTCGAGGTCCAGCGAACAACAGGTCACAGGCTCCGGACAGGCGGGTACGACGCTCACAGAAGCCCAACCGGGACCACTGTCTACCGGCTCGGCCGGCACCATCGCGCTCCCACAAGCAGCCAAGCTTGGCGATTCGCAGGTTGCCACCGGCTTCCCACGAACCTCAGCGGGCGCGTTGGCGCAGTTGATCGCCATCGACCAACGCGCCATCGGCGCTGCGTCCGTGGTGACAGCACAAGACGTCATCGCGACGTGGGCAATGCCCGGCGGACCCACAGCCCAGACCTGGTCCGGTGTCGAAGCAGTGACCGTGCTGCTGTCCTCGGCCGGGCTGCCAGCAAACGGCAGCGCCGATCTCCAGGTCGTCCTGGACCCGGCCATGGGATCCATCAAGACGGGTGAAGCGATCGAGCCGGTCATGGGGTGCGTCGACTTCGTCGTCACCGTCACCACTGGCCGCAGTCCCGCGAACCGGATCGCCGTGGCCGATTGTCAGCGGATGGTCTGGAACAAGGGTCGCTGGATGATCGGGCCAGGTGTCGAACCTGCGCCATCACCATCGTTGTGGCCGGGCACTCAAGCTTCCTACGACGCTGGCTACCAATGGTTGGAGGTCAGCCCATGAACGCGCTGCTGGTGCCGTTAATCGACCTGAACCCGTTCCACTGGATGGGCGACAAGGTCAAGGAAGGACTCTCGGACGCCTTCACCTCGATGATGATGTCGCTGTGGTCAGCCGGACTCTGGCTGATTGACATGGTCTTCGGTGTCATCGACAAGTTCACCACCCCCGATGTCGCCGACCCGGGCCTCGGGCACCTCTACGGCGTCACCTTGTGGCTGTCCTTCCTCGTGGCCCTGTTCATCGGATTCAGCCAGATAGGGGTGGCAGCGATCCGCCGCGACGGCCGGTCGCTTGGATCTTTGGTCGTCGGCGTGGCCCAGTACGGGGCGGTCGTGTCCGGTTGGGTTGCGATCTGCGCGGGACTCATCCTCGGTTGCGCCGGGCTGACTCGCGGGCTGCTCCACGAGATGCTCAACATCGACAGCTTTGCGGGCTACTCAGCATCGGCTGGAATGACGAACCACGTGACCGGCACCGTCCAGTCAGCCGTACTGGGCGTGTGCTCACTGTTCCTGCTGATCCCGGCAGCCTTCGGCTACCTGCTGATCATGTTGGTCCGCGAGGCCGGTCTAATGATCCTCACCGCGACTATGCCCATCGCAGCAGCCGGCGCACTGGGTGAGGGCACTAAGGCCTGGATGTGGAAGTCGATCCGATGGTTCGCAGCCGCCAGCTTGACCGCGCCGCTGCTCGCCCTGGTGGTCGGCATCGGCGTACAGATCTCACGTGCAGCATTCCCCGACGGACCAGCCGAACCTGGTTCTAACCTCGGCCAGGGGCTGACCACTGTCGCCCAGCATCAAGTCGCGGACAATGCCACCAATGTCGGGATGGCTGTGGTCGGTTGCGTGATCTTCTTCATCGCCTGCTTCTGCCCGATGGTGCTCTTCCGGCTCCTCGCGTTCGTTGACCCAGGCACGTCCTCGGGTGCGTCCTTTCGTACGACCATGGCCGCGAACGGTGGAGTCTCCGGGCTGGTCTCCGGAAGGCGTGGTGCCCAAGACCAAGGGTCCGGTGCTGCCACGGACGTCAGCTCTGACGGCCGGGCAGCCAGCGAAAGCTCTGCAGATTCCGCGACCGCCAACCGGTTCCAGTCAAAGTTCGCGCACGCGTTCGGTGCGGCGGGCAAGGCCGCCGGCGGCGCCATGGGCGCCGTCGGGACCGTAGCCGCCACCGGGGCCGCCATGACCGCCGATGTCATGGGACAAGCCGGCATTGGCAACCAGGGCTACTACGACACGACACCACCTCCTCGAGGTGGGAAGGGCCCACAGCCCCGCACCCGCGTCGGGCACGGTTGGGACCCGCACCACGGTGCCGCCAATGACCCTGCCCACCTCGGAAGCGCAGACGGCGGAGGAGCTGGCGGCATTCCGGGCGACCTCGGTGGCGATCTTGGCGAAGATCTTGGTAACGAAGCTGCGTTCCTCGCATGATCACCTACGGCGCAACCGCGACCCGCGACCGACAAGGCTGGTTCTTCGGCCTGACCGGACCGCAAGTGTTCCTGGTGCTTGGCACCGCCCTGCCGTGCTGGCTCGCCATGGCCGTGGGCCAGTGGGCCGCGCTCCTGGGGCTCATCCCGCTCTGGCTCGCAGCGGTCGCCCTGATCTGCGTTCCCGTCCGAGGCTGGTCGGCCGCCCAATGGATCGGCGTCCTCGCCCGGCACCTTGTTGGACACCTCACCGGCTGGACACGTTGGCAATCCAAAGCAGCAGCCGGCGACCTGGACGATCCCGGCGAGGCTGACCTACCCGGCGTACTGACCGGCATTGAGATCCACGACGGACCGCCAATGTCCGGACGGACCTCCCGCCCGGCAATCATCCAGGACCAGAGCACCCGAACCTGGGCAGCCACCGCACGGATCGTCCACCCTGGCATTGGGATGAGCGATGAGGACGAGCGGTCCCGGATGGGCGCCGGCCTGGCCGAGCTCTTCGAAGCAGCCTCCGCAGCAGGCCAACTCCACCTCGTCGCACTGCAGGTCCGGACCATCCCCGACGACGGCACCGAACGAGCTGAATGGGTCCGACAGCACGCCCGTCCGAGCGAGCCCGCGCTGAGTGCCCAGATCCACACCCAACTTGAGGTCGCCATCAACGGCGCCGCCGTGCGCACCGAAGCGTTCGTGACAGTCGTCGTCCGTGATGAGGTCATCGCCAAAGACGCACGCCGAGCCGGTCGAGGAGTCACCGGAAGAGCACGAATCCTCTACGGAATCCTCGCCGAGGTCGAAGCCAGGCTCACAGGGGCCATCGGTTGCACCCACGCAACGTGGCTCGATACCGCTGCCCTGGCCGCCGCGATCCGTACCGGGTTCGAACCCGGAGACGCCCCGGCGCTCGCCGACGCGGCCATCCATCACGCCCACGACGAGACGATCCCTGCGGGGGTCCCTGTCGGTGCCGCGGGCCCCACCAACGCCTCCACCGCCCTACGGTCCTACCGCCATGGCGACTGGGAGTCGATCTCGACGACCATTCTGCTGCCCCGCAAGGGCGCCGTGATGGGTGCGCTCGCACGCGCGTTAGTTCCCTCGCAGATCGGGGAACGTCGAGCCCTGACTGTCTTCTACCGACCCGTCGGTCAAGGGGTCGCCGACCGCAGCACCAGCCGCGCCGAGATGTCGGCCGCGATGGCTGCCGAGATGCGCCGCAAGGTCGGCCGTGTCGAACGGGCACGTGATCGCCGAGCCGTCGAAGAACTCCACGTCACCGACGAGAAGCTCGAACGCGGCCGCTCCCTGGTCAAGGTCTCCTCGGCCATTTCCATCACCGTCCCCGCCGTATGGAACGCCCAAGACTTCGGCAGGCGCCTGGACGCCTCGGTCCGCCTCTGCGGGTTCACCCCGCTGCCACTCGACGGTGCCCACGATGCAGCCTTCGCAGCAGCGACCATCCCGCTGGGCACCGGGCTCCCGAACCGCCGCGGAGCAAGGTGAAGCTGATGAGCCCACGAAGAACCACCACATCATCCGCACGATCAATCGATGCGCTACTCACCGACTTCGGCGGACAGTTGCCCCGCAAGGAGACAACAGCCGTCGAACCGCCAGCAGACAAGCTGTTCCCCAAAGTCGTCCGCCCCCGCGGCACCCGCCACCGAGGCCACGGCTGGGCCCCGACGCTGCCACCATTGGCCGGCTACCAGATGACGTCCGAACAGACTCCCGTGACGTGGCCGCTGATCGCCGGCGACGGGCTTCCGCCGACGGGTGCGCCGATGGGGTTCAACGTCTTGTCGGGAGGGTCGTTCTACTGCGACCCCATGGGCTGGGTCAACGACGACAACATCGGGGTCACCAACCCGAACGTATTCATCTTCGGCAAACCCGGCCGCGGAAAGTCCGCGCTGGTCAAGGCATTCATGCTCCGGATGATCCGTTTTGGCTACCGCTCCCTGGTCCTCGGCGACGTCAAAGACGAATACGAGGACATCTCACGAGCACTCGGCGTCGAGCCCTACCGGATCGGCCCCGGCCTGCCCGGTCGGATCAACCCCCTCGACTTCGGTCCCCTCGCCCAGGACTGGGAAGCCCAAGACCGGATCGAGTGCGCCCGACGAGGCGCCATCCTCTTCAACCGCTGGCTGGCACTGATCCGCGGCCTGGTCGGGTCGCAGGACGTGCCCTTCACTCCCACCGAGAGCCGGGTCATGAACCGCGTCCTACGCGACCTAACCGGCTGGTCCCGCGGACAGACCAAACTCACCCAGATCACCATCCCCATGGTCTGGGCAGCACTGGACACACCCACCGACGCCCTCGTCGCCGAATGCCGCTACGAGACCCGCCAAGACTTCTTCGACGGCACCCGCGGACTGCGCGACGCCCTCGGCTCATTGTGCGAAGGCGAACTCGAAGGCCTCTTCGACACCGCTTCAACGTTCCAGCCGAACTGGCGCGCACCGATCCAGACGCTTTCACTGAACACCCTGCACGCGAACGGCAACGAGGCCGCAGTCGGGATCGCTCTCATGTGTCTGAACTCGTGGGGACAGGGCATGCGGGAGATGGCCGAACCGGGCGACCGACGCATCGTCCTGCGCGACGAAGCCTGGATGCAAACACGCCTCGGCGTCGAGGCCGTCAAGACCCTTGACTCCAACCTGCGGATGTCCCGCAACGACGGAGACATCCAACTCGTCACTTACCACAAGCCCTCGGACCCACTCTCCGCCGGAGACCAGGGCAGCCAGGCCGCACAGATCGCCAAAGACCTGCTGCACCTGGCCGACGTGCGAATCCTTCTGGGCCAAGACGACGAAGTCGCCGCCGAACTCGGCCACCTACTCGGCCTGAGTCGCATGCAGCAAGAGCTCGTCACAGGCTGGGCGATGGGCGACAAGGGCCGTGCCCTGTGGATGGTCGGCGACCAGAGGTACAAGGTCCAGACAGTGCTCACCCCGCTCGAACGCAGACTCACCTACACCAACGAAGCGATCGCAGGCTGAGCAGTGGGCAACCACAGCGCCGCCAAGTACGGAGCGCCGCTACTTCTGGGCCTCGTTGCCGTTCCGATCCTGTTCCTCGCCCTGATCGGCAGCCAAGCCTCCCAACCTCCCGATCCCTGCAGCCAGGGCGTCGTCGCGGATCTTGGGACGACTGTTGTTGCGAACCAGAAAGTCGATAGCGAACAGATGGTGGTCGCCACGCAGATCGTCGCGGCCGTACGCGCTTTCGGGCCCACATCGAACAAACCCCACGCGGCTGTCATCGCCCTGGCAACCGCGCGACAGGAATCGGGTATTCGCAACCTCGACTACGGCGACCGCGACTCCCTCGGCGCATTCCAGCAGCGACCCTCACAAGGCTGGGGGACTGTCGATCAGATCCGAAACGTCTCCCACGCGACCACGACATTCCTTCAACACCTCATGCGGGTCCCCGGATGGGAGACCCTGCGTGTGACCGACGCGGCAGCGACCGTCCAACGGCCAGCCGAGGAGTACCGCGGCCTCTACGAACGATGGGTTCCCCTCGCAAACGACCTGACCAAACAGCTCTGGCCGGGCGCCATCGTCGCCCTGGCTGCAGCAACGAACCTGCAGTCCTGCACCCCGATCGCCCTCGCCGCAGCCGGCACTGTCGTCTATCCGGTCCCGGCCACCTTCATAGGCTCCAACCAGAACAACTGGGGCCACAGCGGAGGCCACTGGAGTAGCTGGCACACCGGCACCGATTTCTCGGTCCCCTGCGGCACCCCAGTCCTCGCCGCGACGAGCGGCACCATCGTCATCGACAGATCCCAAAGTTGGGCAGGGCCCTGGCTCGTCAAGGTCGTCACCGGACCGACCTCCCTAGCGACCTGGTACGCGCACATGCAACAGGTCCTGGTGTCATCAGGTCAGGTCGTCACAGCAGGGCAACAAATCGGCAAAGTCGGCGCGCTCGGCAACGCCACAGGGTGCCACCTGCACTTCGAGGTCCATCTGCACAACGGCAGCATCTACGGACCCGACAACACCAACCCGACGCCCTGGCTTGCTGCCCACGCGAGACGCCCCGCAGGCTCCGGCTAGCCGCCTGCGAGCAACGCGACCCTACCGCGGGGTAAACCGGCAACCTGATGTCCACTCGGGCTCCGCTACGTCACTTGGTACGGCATGGAAGCAATCCAGAGTTGCGGTCGCTGATGCGAGTTCAAAGTCAACGGACCGATGTTCTCCCTCTCACCTGGGAACTGCCGGCAGGCCTCGGACTGACCTGGTGCCTGGCAGCCGTCCTCGCGCTTCCCGTCGGCCAGGGCCTGGCCTACCTCCTAGTCGGCGAGCCCTTCGCGTGGCCAGGACAAGCCCTGGGCCGGAGCCTCCTTGGCCTGCTTGCGGGTGAACCCGGACGAGGGCTTCCCGTCGCCGTCGCAAGCGACGACCCGCGGACAGGCCTCGTGTACGGGTGCATCGCACTGGTGGAGGTGATGGTCGCAATCGTCGCTGTCTGGGCGCTGGGATGGTGGTGGAGGACGGCCGGGCCAGCGGCCCAGTTCGGGCTCGCGAGTCGCCACGAGGTCCAGGCCGTACTCGGGCCGCGTGTGCTCCGCAACCGGCGCAAGACGATTCGCCCGGACACCGTCGCGCCAACGTCGAGCTGGTCCTCCCGGTGGAGTCGGCCATGACTCGCAAGGAACTCGCTGAGATCGGATGGCCCTTGGGAAAGTCGACGATTCCTCGGCGCGTGGAACTGTGGGTGCCCTTCGACCGCACCGCCGGCGTCTACGGACCCCAAGGCTCCGGAAAGACACTCGACCTCCTGACGCCAGCCCTGCTGTCGGCGCCCGGCGCAGCCCTGGTGACCCTGACCAAGCCCGAGGACCTGTTCCTAACGCTCGACGCTCGCGCCAAGGACGAACGCCCGGTCCATGTTCTCGATCCCTTCGACCTCGCACCCGGTGTTCCGCAGTTGGTCTGGGATCCGATCGAGGGCTGCGCGGACTCGATGACAGCCGAGCGGCGCGCCAAGGCCTTCACCGCAGGAACCGTCGGTGGGGCAGTCACCAGGGGAACTGGCGATGAGGCTGCCCGGTTCTACGCAGCCGAAGGGGCGAAAGTGCTCCAGGCGTACTTCCACGCGGCGGCACTCGCAGGAGCCTCCCTCGACGATGTACTCACCTGGCTCGCAGACCCCCACAACGCGGGGCAACCCGAGGAGATCCTGCGAACCCACCCAGGCTCGGCGCCCTTTTGGGACGGACTCCTCCGTGGCGCAATCCACGGCGATGACCGCACCGCGGGCAACACGATCACCACCGTTCAGCAAGCGATGGCGCTGTTCTTTCAAGAATCGATTCGCCGACGCTGCACGCCCGGCCCCGGTCGCCCGGCAACGAACCTCAAAACAGTGATCGAGGCCGGCGGCACGATCTACCTACTCGGCCGCGACGATCCCTACGCCTCCGCATCTCCGCTGATGACGGCGATCGCCGAACATGTCCTCGACACCGCACTCGGCCTGGCGATGGCCTCGCCGTACGGTCGGCTGTGCCCGTCATTCCTGGCCTGTCTCGACGAGCTGCCCTCGACCACACCACTACCCACGCTCCGGACACGGATCGCCAACGAACGCGCGCTCGGACTGTCGTTCATCTACGCCGCCCAGACCTGGCGCCAACTCGTCATCTGTTACGGCGAAGACGAAGCCCGAACCATGTTCGGGCTGACCAACAACATCGTGGTCTTCGGCGGCGGCAAAGACATCGAGTTCTACAAAGAGATCTCCGATCTACTCGGCACGACGCGGGTCGCTCGCCGCAGTTTCAACCTCAGCCACGGCGCCTGGGGCAGCAGCTTCTACCGTGACGACGTACCGGTCCTCCGCCCCGAAGAGATTCGCCAACTCCCAGAGCGCCACGCCCTGGTGGTGGCGGAGAATGCCAAGCCGTTCATCGCTCGGTTGTCCAGGTGCATCGACGGTAAGGCCGGTCGCGCCCTACTGAGCGCCCAGACGGAAGCTCGGTCACGTGCCACTCGGACGCGAGGAGGTCGCTGATGGCGGACCGTCCTACGCGTCTTCTCGCGGCTCCCTTTCCGTCACCGTCGCCGGTAGTAGTCGCCAACTTGGACGAGCTGCGACTCGCAGCGGCGTTACCGCCTGAATCGGAGCAGGAGCTCCGCCGGCTATCGACACTCCCGCGTCCATGGGACCCGACGACTTGTGCGGATGAACTCCGATGCCTGATCTACGTGTGGCTCGACGACGTGGTCGCTTGGATCAACGAAGAGCACACCTGGCGAACCGACCACATGATCCCGATGTGCTGGCAAGAGCACCCCCATATCGTTCACGAGCTCGCGACGATCGCGTGCCTCCGATGGGAGGCAGCGCATGCGGTGATCCCGAACGCGCTTGAGGATTGGCACCGCTTCACGCTCCCGATGTTCCTCGACCGGATCTCTCAGCGGATCGGCACGACCGGATGTCCGCCGGGGCGCCATCAGGCGCATCCAGGCGACGCGCGCAACGCCATCTATCGCGAAGGCGATGAGCCAACGCGACGGCGTGAACTTCGTTGGCAGGAAGCTTCTGAACGACGCGATAGCGGGCACCTTGACAGTTCAGTCGTGCCGGAATGACGTAGTTGTGTCGACTGCCCAACCGCCTCCTACCCCTGCAAGAACAGAAACGAGACCGGGCCCAGACCTGATCTGACGGACACCCGAGGTCGTGGGGCTATGAGAGGGACTTCCAGTCGCCTGGCCTACTTAGCATCCCGGTCTCGAGCGTTTCGAACCATGCGACTGCGGCGTCGACTAGCTCCTGTGGGAATCGGCATCGGTGTCCCTGGCCGGTGTGGACGAGGTCCATATCGAAGTCGTTGCGCAGAGTCGCCGGGACTATTGGTCCCATAGCGCCGAAGTAGGCGAACTGGTGCCCGATGAGTACTGCGTCGACCGAGGTGTCGACCTTGATGTGGCCGGGGTTGGGTGCGCCTCCGGCAAGGCTGTGTCGGGAGTCTGCTTGGAGCCAAGTGTCGTCGTCGCCATGGTGGTAGATGTTGTCGCCGTAGGCACGTTTGACCGCAGCACCATCGGTCGGAACTTTGCGAGCGAATCTGGAGTCTTTCCAGTACTCGTCGAAGGTCAGAATCTCGGAGACCTTCATGACGTATACGAGCCTGCCGGTAAGCGACTTCTCTGCTGAACCCGTACCAACGACCCAGTCACCAACCTTGGCAGCGCCGCGGATCTGTGGCTTGCAAGTCGCTACGGTGCAGTACCCCTCGAACGGGTTCGGCGCGAAACCGTAGTCGTAGCGCACGATATAGCTGAAGACTCGCGCCGGCATGGTCAGCAGCTCAGGCGTTTGATGCTTCGAGGGGGGACGGTGTCACCGGTGGGCCCTTGCCAATTGTCTGCGCCATTGAGGGCGCCGATGATCGCCTCGCTGTCCCAGCCGACGACGGCGTCAGCGTAGTCGTCGAGTTCTGCGGGCATGTCGACGCCGGCGGCACCGGGTGCCCATACGCCGATGATCCGCTTGTCGGGGAACTTGTTCGCGTATTCGATCTCCCAGCTGACCCAGTCATGGTTCTTGGTCTCGGGGGAAATGATCACAATCACCTTGCCCGCCCAGGTGATCCGGTCGGCCAGGATCTGCTTGATGTAGGCCTCGGAATTTGCCTGGTTTGGATTGTCGCTGGTGACGGAGGAGTCACGTACCTCGGCGCCGTTGCGGGCCAGCATCTCCTTGAGCTGTCCCACCAGTGCGTCGTCCTCGTGTCGGTGACTGATGAAGACGTTGTGTTGGTCTGCCATCCTCCACCTCCTTTCGTGCTTCGAGAGTACGACTCTCCGCCGACACATTCAGCGAAGCAGGATCGGTCGCCGGACCACGACTACCCTCAGAAGTATGCCCACGCCGCCGATCCTGGATGTCTACGTCGTCTGGCACCCAGCCGACGACGTCGGAGAAAAGGTCTTTGAGCGGATACAGGCTCATTTCCATTCGGATGGGTACTCAGGACTCGCCGGTGGGGCGGTGGAGGTCTACGCCAGGAGCATTGGGTGGGTAGAGCGGGATGGTCCGCCGCGCCCGCTGTTGCTTGCCGGCATGAAGGACGAGCCGCTGGCGCCGGCACAGTTCAGTGCGATCGTGCCGGTCCTGGGTATGGGCCTTCGTGACGCCGTCCAGTCGGACTCGGGGTGGACGAAGTACATCGGCGCTATTGCAGATGCAGTGAACAAGACCACGGTCGTGCTGCCGGTCACGGTACCCGGAGTCAACCTGTCGGATTCGACTCTTCAAGTCAGCCTGGGTGCCATTCAACGGCTTCCTGAAGCGTCTGTAGACAGCGCCGGACTGCTGGAGCGGAGCGTCGCTCAGGCGATTGCCCAGACGGCAGCTGGGCTCACCGCCGCAGTGCGGGTCTTCATCAGCCATGCCAAGCACTTCTCCAGCACGGAGACGGACCTTCCAGGTGGACCGTTGTACGAGCAGGTCCGTTCCGTTATCGCCAGCACCCACTTGGGCGATTTCTTTGACGCACACGACCTGCTTCCGGGCACGGACTGGGCAGCAAAGTTGGACCAACATGCCAGTACGGCAGCACTGCTGATGGTCCGCACTGACCGCTACGCGTCACGAGAGTGGACCCAACGCGAAGTGCTGATGGCCAAGACGCACGATGTCCCAATCGTCGGGCTGATCGCTCTCACTGAAGGCGAAGCAAGGGGATCGTTCCTGATGGATCACGTCCCGACCGTGCCGCTCAGCCACGACGCCGTCCACGCGTCGATTGCTGCCGGACTCAACCGTCTCGTCGATGAAGTTCTCAAGCGAGCATTGTGGGTCGCCCAGTCGACCTATATCCGCGAGGAAGGATTCGACTGGACCCCGGTGCACGCACCCGAGCCAGTCACAGCAGTCGAGTGGCTGCGCAAACACCGATCTGAAGAGCCGACAGACAAGCACCTCTGGATCATCCACCCGGATCCACCCCTGGGATCGGCCGAGCGAGCCGTCGTTGATGACTTGTGCAACCTTGCCGGTTTCGAGTCCCGCATCGACATCCTCACTCCTCGCACGTTCGCCGCGCGAGGAGGTGTGCTGGATGACCAATGACCCGAGACTCGTACCACGCGATGCACTCGCAGGTCAGCGCGTCGCCATCTCCGTTTCACGCAGCAGTGACCTGGGACGGCTCGGCCTCAATGACCTTCACCTGGACCTCACCGTCGCCGAGCTCAGCCGAGCCATCGTGATCGCCGGAGGTGTCGTGGTCTACGGAGGTGCGATCAATCTGGGCTTTACGAGCATTGTGCGCGAAGAGGCAGAGAAGTATGGGCGGACTTCCGGCGCGTTCGAGCACTTCGTGCCCTACACCGAGCACGTTGGCTTAGCAGCAGGTGACCTAACTAGCTACGCGGCATCGCTTGGGGTGAAATCAACAGTTCACCTGCTCGACCCGGAAGGAACGCCGCTCCCAGTCTCAGGTGAGCAGATCGATCTCGGCGCAGGCACAGACGTCAATCCTGAGTCCGCCCTGACCGCCATGCGTGCCCTCACCGCGGAGGTCACCGCCGCCCGAGTGATCGTCGGAGGCAAGGTCGCGGGGTTCAGCGGCTCCGTCCCAGGCGTAGCCGAGGAAGCCGCCTGCACGTTGGCCTCAGGAAAGCCGCTATACATCGCCGGTGGATTCGGTGGGGCAGCCGCGCTCGTCGGGTCGATCCTGACTCCAGAGCTGTACCAGTGGCTCCCGCCGGAGCTTCCTGAAGGGCTGACCCTGGCGGTGCGAAATGCCGTGAGCAGCCAACTCGACCCTGAGCTGAACGCCGACGGACTCACGAATCAGGAACGGGCGACGCTCGCTGCGAGTCATCGCCCTTCCGATGTCGCGACGCTCGTCGTTCTCGGGCTCTCGCGTCAGGTCGGAGGAAGCGGAGTCGACTGAGGCGCACCCAAACGAGCTCTCGGCTCGCCACCAAGCAAGCGGCGACGGCTGCGCTCGATTACGAGAACCACCAGCGATTGGATCCGTGACTATGAATAACCCCTGGTCAGGAATAGTGGCCGGCCGAGAGGTCGTGGGCTCAGAAGTTCTCGCCAGCTACTGGCGACTGGCGGCCGAACGTCAACGGGTTTATCACGCGCGGCTCGCTGGAGCCGCCGCGCCGTGGACAGATGACGTAGTGGTCTCTCAATACCGGTTTACCAACGCCTATCGCGCGGCGGATCGCGTCTCGCAAGATCTTATCCGAGTGATTTACGCAGGCTCGCAGAACGCTGAGGACGTGCTCCTTCGCGTTCTGCTATACAGGTTCTTCAACAAGCCCGAGACTTGGCGAACGCTCCAAGGCGCGCGCGGTGAGATCACGGCCTCCGAGTTCGAACCGGACGACTACGCCCCGATCCTGGATCGTGTGCTCGCACGAGGTGCCCGCGTCTACTCGGCCGCGTATATCGTTCCACCCCCGCCTTTCGGGCACGCGCGCAAGCACCGAAACCACCTCGCACTCATCGAGTACATGATGGACAGCGGCCTCGCTCAGACCCTCGAAGAGACACGCAGCCTGGAGGGTGTCTTCCAGGCACTCTCCAGCTACCCCTCGCTGGGGCCGTTCCTTGCTTACCAGCTCACGATCGATCTCAACTACTCGACTCTGATCGACTTCGATGAGGACGATTTTGTCGTGGCTGGCCCAGGTGCGGTCAGTGGCTTGGCGAAGTGCTTCCCAGATGCACGAGGGGTCGCTCCAGCCGATCTCATCCGATGGATGGTCGACACTCAGGAGGAGCAGATCGCGCACTACGGGGTCGACTTCCAGGACCTCTTCGGTCGCCGGCTTAAGCTCATCGACTGCCAGAACCTGTTCTGCGAGACTGACAAGTACGCACGCGTTGCACACCCCGACATCGCTGGGGTCGGAAACAGGACCCGAATTAAGCAACAGTTCGCGGCCAGTGGCCCGCTTGAAACGCCGCGATTTCCGCCCAAGTGGGGCCTCGGGCAGATCGATTCTGCCCCGCCCTACATCGCACTGACATCGGTCTGACATCCGTGCACCGAGCCCGGTCGGTACGCCGTCGTCTCCTGGAGGATGACCATGGACTTTGATCACTACCAGCGCGAGGTCGTTCGACTGGCAGACAGCCAGGACGCTGCCCACGAGCTTGTGCCGATGCTCGGCGTCGGCGCGCACGTCGGAGAGCTGTTGCTAGTTCAGCAGCGCTACCTCCTTGAATCCCTCATTGCCGAGACAAGCAAGGGAATGATCGGAAGACAGCTTGGAATGGTGCTGCGATGGTCCGCACTTCTAGCTCACGTGGACGGTCTGAAGCTCAATGACATCGCCCACTCGAACCTCATCAAGGTGGACGCACGCGCACGAAGACTAAATTTCCCGGGGATCAGCAACCTTCCGGCTGAGAATGCCACGCTGCAGTTCGCCACCTACGCCGAACTAGCGGTGCAAACCGACCAAGAGATCACGGTCGGCGTGGACCCCCTCAGTCTCAGCGTGCCGATGCTAGGTCTCGCGGGCGAGGCAGGCAACCTTCTCGTGCAAATGAAGAAGCGTTTTCGACGCGATAGTCAGATCGACGACTGGAAGACCTTTGTGGGCATAGAGCTCGGAGACCTGCTCTGGTACGCGACAGCGGTTGCTCATCACGCCGGCCTACAACTCGACGATGTGGGCGAACGCGACCTGGAGCGCCTCGCACGCTCGGCGTCGCTGAGTACCGACGATACTTCTGACCGTATTCGGTTTGACCAAGGCTTCCGATCAACCGAACAGTTGCCGCGCCAACTTCACCTTCGCTTCCAAGAACGAACTGTTGGCGGGCAGGCAACGGTCACGATGACCCTCCTCGACGCAACCCCAAATGCTTTCCCAAACGGCCCGATCCCCAGAGGGCACGACAAGTTTCAAGGCTTTGAACTGGGCAAGACTCTCGGCGACCCGGTCACAGACAACTCTCGCCGAGTGGACGCATATCGATACCACGACGCGATCCACTTTGGATTCCTCGCCGTGCTTGGGTGGTCTCCTAACCTCCGCGGACTTCTCCGCGTCAAGCGCAAGAGCGAGCCCCTGGTCGACGAGGCCGAGGACGGTGCGCGGGCGATCTTCGCCGAGGAAGGCATTGCAGCGATCCTGGCGAAGCAGGCCACTTTGTCTCGCCACTTCGAGTCACCGAGCCTCGTCCCCGAAGACCTATTGGATCTCATCGCACTGGTCATCGAGGACCTCGAGGTGAGCATCCTTCCGTATCGAATGTGGCGCGAAGCGATTAGCCAAGGCTTCACCGTTATGCAACAACTCAACGAAGCTGGCGGCGGATACGTACTTGCCGACTTAGACGCCCGCAGCCTGCAGTACTCAAAGTTCCCCTTCTCGAGCTGACCAACTAGTCGCCCGGGTCGTTACCAAAGCCGGTGCGCGGCGTCCTTGAGCCCGACCCGCTGTGCCCCGTACATGGGCGCACAGATCGAACCGATCTGCCCAATATGCGTCGGTCGACCGGTGTCTTCGCGGAGGCGCTGTCCGAACCGCCGTGTGGGAGCATCGGCATCATGAGCAAACCAACACCTGAAGACCCGCGAGCTGACGCCCACTTTTCCAGGGAACTCGCCGAGGAGAGCAAGAGCCTCACGGCGTCGGGCCATAGCATCGGTATCGAACCCAGCGTCGAGTTCGTCGCCCCGACGATGGCGCTTGACAGTCTGCCGTCTGATTCTGACGACTGATCAATGATGCCCGACGGCCTGATCGGCGCATGCCTGCTGCTGTCGTTGATTCCGGGCTGGCTGTTTCTGCGGCGATCAGAATCAGAACGACAGCCCCGCGACCAGACAGCATTGCATGAGTTGTTGCAGCTAGTCGGGGTCGGCTTGCTGACCACCGGACTCGCCGCGGCGCTGGCACTCTTGGTCAACCCCCGCCTCTTACTCGACCACGACGGCCCACTAACGACCTCGGGAGAGGTGCGGGCCGCGGTTGGTCTGCTAGTCGGTCTTTTGGTGCTCTCGATTGCTCTTGCCGAGATTGCCGTGCAGCTCCTGCGCCTGACGAGCAAGACGCCGAACGCGAGACTTACCGTTAGCGTGTGGTGGGCTTCCCTGCGTCCCGAGTTGGTTCCTGAAGGCAAGCTCCCTTGGGCCGTGGTTGCGTTGAAGGACGGATCGACGCTCGAAGGAGTCCTATCCGACTACACGCTCAGCGCGGAGTCGTCTCACCGTGATATCGCCCTTCGTGCGCCGATCAGAGCCACCATTGCCGGCGAGACCAAAAGCACTCCCTACAAGGTGACTCTGGTTCTAGCGGACGACATCAGACACGTGTCTGTTGCCTATGTCGATAGGTGACCTGTTCGATCGAGGCTATTGGCGCCGTTCCCGGGATAGATCAGCCGTATCCGGACTTGACGCCCACGATTGACGGCCCGGCCGGGCATGCCGCGTCATTTTGGGCGCTACGGGGCGCCTGATCCGGAGCGACTTCATCGGCGGACGTCTCGAGGCTCGGCCCGTTGACGTGTGGGCGGCTTTGCGTCGGGCGGTGGTTGGCGTTCGGGCACTGGTAGTCGCGTTGGGTTCGAAATCCTGGTGGTGTTCGCTGTTTCGGTGCGGCGCCGGAGCGTGGCGAGCTCCCGCAGCGCACAACTCTCGGGGTTCTCGGTCCATGCATTGCTGGCGTCGATGACCTCCAGGTGGAGCATGCCTCGCGGGAGTAGGAGGCGATCGCTGACTCGTTCGATCTGGTCGATCCATTGGCTGGGTGGGAGCGCACCGATGACTCGGGCAGCATCTCGGGCGAGCCAGATACGAGCCGCTGCTTCGCTGAGGTCTTTGGCGTGATCGTTGAGCATTCGGTCGAGCAAGTTGGTTCCGAAGTACTCGGTCTGAGCGAGTCGATCGGCCAGTGAGGCTGCTCCCTCTGTGCGAAGTAGGTCGGCCGGATCAATATCGTCGGGCATTGCTAGGTGTTGCGGATCGGCGCCAAGAGCAGCGAGTCGCCAGAAGGCTCGTTGGGCGGAGAGCCAGCCGGCGGTGTCGGGGTCGGTTGCGATGACGATCCGCGAATGATCCGTGGCGAAGCAGGGCTTGAGTTGAGCGGCTTGGGTCTCGGTGAAGGCGGTGCCGAGAGGTGCGATGCCTATGGCGGACCCGGCGGCTGCGATCGTAACTGCGATGGCGTCGAGCGGCCCTTCTACCAGGACTGGTGCGGCTCCTGCCGCGAGCGCCGAGCCTCCTTCGGTGAGCCCGTAAAGCTGCTCGCCTTTGGTGAACGCGGCGGTGGTTCGGGTGTTGAGGTACTTCGGGCCGGCGTACTCGGCGTTGTCTTTGGTTGGGTTTCGGCGTCCGATGAACCCGACGAGTTGCTGACCTGAGTAGATCGGGAAGACGAGGCGGTCGCGGAAGGCGTCTACCAGTCGGCCGCGATCGGTGCGTCGGGCGAGGCCTGCGTCAATGAGCTCGTCAGGACTGGCGCCGTCAGCGGCGAGGTGTTGGATGAGGCTCGTTGGTCCCGGTGGGGCGTAGCCGACCGCGAATCGTGGTTCGTCGGACAGGTCGGTCCCGAGGCGTTCCTCCAGGTAGCCGGGTGCCCAGGAGTGCGGGTACATCTGGGTGAAGTGGTCGAGCGCCATCTGGTTGAGGGTGACAATTCGGTCGACGCTAGCGACCGGCTCGGGTGACGGTGCGGTGGGGGAGAGTAGGTGGGTTGTGCGTCCCTCCTCGTACGCTGGGGTGTAGATCCCTTCGATTGGCTCTACTCCGTCCTCGGTGGGCTCATCGATCATCGTGGCCACTCGCCAGACCAGTGCGGCGCACAGATTCTCTGGGGCAACCTCGCTCCGGTCACCGGTGAGCGCCGCGTCGATGAGCTGCTCTGCGGTCCAATCGGCTGGGCGGGCGTGAAGGGCAGCGACGAGGGCAGGCCACATACCGTCAGCCATGACTCGGGTAGCGGTTTCGCTGCCGAGCCGCTCAGAGAGGTGTGCCGACCAGGCGGGGCGGAGGTTTGCCGTCGAGTCGGCGGTGGCGCGGAGGGCAGCGGGGCCGAGGTGCCGGACGATCCTCCACCAGAGTGCATCGGCGGTGCGCTCGTCGGGCAATGGGAGTGACTGGCTCAAGGCCTGATCGAGGAGGGCGACTACGTCGACGCCCGCTGCCTCAAGGCTTGCGATGCGTTCGCCAAGCCGCTCGAAGTGCGGATCGTGACGAACATCGTCGGGTAGGCGGTCGAGCACCGTCGGGTCAGGACGGCCACCAACCGTGGAACCGCTGAGGCGACGCTTGAGTTCCCTTTGATGTCCTGCGGCGGTGGTTCTGGACTGGCGGGGTCCAGTGGCTCGGGAATCGTCGTCGGGCACTGCCATGGCCGCGCGCCACACGGCGAGGTCGCCGCGGAGGTCGGTGTGCTCCGCTGCGGTCAGTGCGGCAGCCCATGCGGGGGTGCCGCTCGGCGTCCAGGCATGTGCCTGGTCACGAACGATTGCGGCCAGGCTCGCGACTCGGGTTGAGCGGGCTTCGAGGTAGGGACCCCAGATCGTGTGGTCCGCCAAGCCACTTGGGATGCCGTCGAGACAGGGGAGTGGCCCCCCAGTCGTACTGTCGTCGATGCGCCAGTCGAGTACGGCTGCTCGGTCCTCGGACGTGTCGAGTTCTTGGGAGCCTGCGGCGTCGAGGACTGCTGCGACCGGGTCTGTGCCGCCGAGGGCGATCAGAGCGAGGTGTCCGCGGAGGGTTGGGTAAGCCGGTTCGGAGGTGAGCCCTGGCCAGATCGCCTCCAGTTCGGCGTCGGTGGACCTCAGGATGTCGGAGCCGAGAGTCTGCTCGGCCGCGAATCCGAGTGCGTCGTGATACCTGATCACCGCTTCGTGGAACTGAACGGCCGGAGCGTCGGCTTCGCGGCGGGTGGTGGTCGCGGAGCGTTGGGATCCGTCTCGTTCGAGGATGTTGGTTAGGACGTCGATGGCGGTCGGCGGCAGGAGGGTCTCGGGTTCGATGAGGCTGTGTGGGTCGCCGTCGTGGGCGTTAGCGAGATAGACGTGGTTGGCGTCGCGGCCGCGGGAGATTCCTACGTAGAGGGTCTGGCGTGATTCCTCGCCGGTGGCGACGACGTGAGCGGTGTCGGTGGTCATCCCTTGGGCGCCGTGCACGGTGGTCGCGTAGCCCAGTCGGACGTGCTCAGCCACGTAGGGGGCGGGGAGGGTCACAGTTCGGCCAAGTTCTAGGTTTCTGGCTACGAGGCTGCGATCAGGATTGACTGCGGTGATGTTCCAGCGGTCGCCGTTCTTGACCCAGTTGCTGTTCGACACCGTGATTCTGCGTTCGTTTCGTCGAGTGACGATTACGTCGCCGGCCGATGCCCGGTTTCCATCCGCGAGTCGAACCTCTTGCCCGCGATCTGCGGCAGGACCGGCCTGGATCCGATCGGCACGGGCTCTGGCGTTGAGTCGGGTCACCAGGTCGCGGGTCGGTGCGAGCAGGATGGTGTCGAGTCCTGCGTGGCGGTCGGTCGCCCATGCGCCGTAGGCCTGGTCGGTGACCGCGCCGATGTCGCCGACGTGGATGCGGCCGTTGTCGGCGTAGAAGCCGAGCGCGCCTGCGTCACCTTCGCGTACGGCAAGGGTCGCGGCGGCCTCGGCCGGGTCGCGGAACCGACGCACCTCAGAGAGTGTTGAGGCGCCGAGTTCGTGCTGGATGTCGCGAAGGATGCCGCCGGCGCCGACCGATGCCAGTTGCTGGTCGTCGCCGACTAGGCGCACGACGCCGCCGCGACCGGTGATGTAGTTTGTCGCTGCGGCCAACTCGGTGGTGGATGCCTGACCGGCCTCGTCGAGGATCACCATGGTGGTCGGCCCGATTTCTGTGATCCAGGCCGGCCACTGTTCAGCGGGAGCGTTAGCGAGGGTCCAGGTTAGTTTGGCGAGGGTGTCTGTGTGTCCGCCGATCGCGATTCCGAGCTCGTGGGCGGCTTGGGCTGACGGCGCGAGCCCGATCACCTGGCTCCCTGAGGCTGCCCACGCCTGGGCCAGGACACTCATCGTGGTGGTCTTTCCCGTTCCCGCCGGAGCTAGGGCAAGCTGGACCGCGGAACCTGAGGTGGCGAGGTCGCGAACCATCGCGGCCTGGGCATCGTTGAGCTCGAACCCGTCGGCGCCTGCTCCGGCGACGGCGATCTCGACGCGGACGTCGCTGAGGGCGCGATACCCCGTCCTGTGCGCAGCCGCGAGCAGTTGTTGCTCGGCTGCGAGCACGCCCGGCGATGTGTAGCGGGTCTCGCCGTGGATCGCGTAGACGCTTTCGCCGTCTGATCGGGTGAGAGCCGCGGGCTCGGTGATCGGGTCGGGGGCGCCCAGCCGCAGGGACGCGGCGATAGCCGTATTGACGACGCTCGCGACGGCTTCGTCGAGTTGGCTTCGGGCGATACCGCCAGCCCGGGCCTGCCTCTCTGCTTCGGCCTGAAGGTGCCACACCTGCCAGGTTGCGCGGGACCCCTCGACCGCGCTGATTGTCGCGGCTGCAGCTTCCTCAATCCAGGTCTTCGTCAGCCGTTCGCCGCGTGATCTGCGTCCGGGTGCTCGTTTGAGCATCTCGTCGACTTCTGCGGGCCCGCCCAGCACGGCTTCGGCTTCGTGACGCCAGTTC
>JBFJNH010000028.1:0-39148 GCA_041618295.1 Marmoricola sp. | reverse complement strand
GGGGCCCGCTCCTCGATCACGTAGAGCACGTCGCGGCCGTGCGGCACCGCCAGGTGCGCGGACTCCCCGACCCGATCGGCGAGCGAGGCCAGTGGTCGGCGGGCCAGTCGTTGCAGCGGTCCTTGCCTGCTGTAGCCGCTGCCCACCTCGAAAGCGGCGACGCCGAGGCCGTAGCGGCGTTCGTCGGCCAGGTGCGTGACGAAGCCCTCGGCGATCATCGCCCGCATCAGGTGGTACGCCGTCGAACGCGGCAGCCCGCAGGCTCGCATGATCCGGTCCAGTGGCACCGGGTCGGGCTGCGAGGCGAGGAACGTCAGCACTCGCATCGTGCTCGTCGCGGCCGGCACCTGACTCATGGGACGAGGGTAGGGCGGCGCGGTCGGTGGGTCAGCGAAGCGGGCTGACAGCACGGGGGACCGTTTCAGCAGGCGGAGCACCCCCGCGCGCTGAGGGCCAGCAGCACCGCGAGCGCCGGGAGCAGGCGTGACCTGGGTCTGCCCCTGCCGCGTGGCGAGCCGCGCACCAGAGTTCTCCACTGGGTGGCCCGCCCGAGGGTTTTCCACATGCTCAGATCGGGGATGGAGATCCGAACATGTGTTCGAAAGACTGACTCCATGACGACCCCCGTGATCGCACCGTCCCCGACGCCCGCCCTGGGCGCGGACCCCGGCCTCGTCCTGAGCGGCCTGCGGGCGGCGATCGACGGTCTTCAGGCTCAGGGCACCCCGTTGGTGAGGGGCCCGCAGGAGTACGACGCGCTCCTGATCGGCTACGACCGCGAGATCCGGCGTTTGCAGGCGCTCAAGCTTGCGGTGGTCGCGGCAGCGGACGCCGCCCGGGTTGCTGAGCAGGCCGGGCTGAGTGATACCTCGGCCTGGTTCGCTCGGCGTACCCGGTCTGACGGTGCCGCGGCCTCGCGGGAGGTCGGGCTTGCCACCGCGCTCGCCACGACTCCGGGTCAGACAGTCCGACCGTGCGCGCAGGCTCTGGCATCGGGGGAACTCTCGGCCGACCATGCGCGCGTGATCGTGGCCGCGACCGGTCAGCTCCCTTCCGGCCTCACCTCGGGCGAGGTGACGACGGTCGAGGAAGACCTCGTCGAGAAGGCCGGCCGGCTCTCGCCCGACCACCTGCGCCGGGTGGCGCGGCGGGCGTTGGCCGCCGTGGAGGAAGACCAGGCGATCGTGGACCGCCACGAGGACGACCTCCTGCGCACCGAGGAGGACGGCGCCCGGTCGCGCACGAAGCTGACCCTGCACGACAACGGCGACGGCACCACCACGGGGCACTTCACCGTCCCCACCGTCGCCGCGTCGATCCTGCGCAAGGTCATCCAGTCGATGACCTCCCCGCGGCGGGCACGTCTCGGTGCCACGGCGGCCCAGGCCGGCGACCCGACCGAGCGTCGCGACTGGTCCCACCAGGCCGGCCATGCGTTCGCCGACCTCCTCGGGCGGATCCCCACCGACCACCTGCACCACAAGGTCGCCGCTACGGTGCTGGTCACGATCGAGCACGACCACCTCCGCGACGCTGTCGGAGCGGCCGGACTCGACACCGGCGACTCCCTCTCTGCCAGCGAAACCCTCCGCCTCGCGTGCGGCGCCGGGATCGCTCCCGTGGTCCTCAACGGGCCTGGCCTCCCGCTCCACCTCGGCCGGACCCAGAGGTTCTTCAACGAAGCCCAGCGCGTGGTCCTGGCCACCCGCCACCACACCTGTATCGCCGAAGGCTGCGAAAGGCCCTTCGCCTGGTGCGAGCTGCACCACCGCAAACACTGGGCCCATCGCGGTACGTCCAACCTCGAGGATGCGGACCCCTTGTGCGGCTTTCACCACCAACGGATCCACGACCCCAGATACACCCACACCCGTGGACCGAACGGCGTTACCTTCAGGCTCCGGACGTGACGACAGGTGCTTGTGGCGTCCCTGGACGAGCGCGCCGACAGTCTCGGATCCGAGACGCCTGGGCGTCAGCGGGGGTGGTCGTCGTACCAGCGCGGTCCTTTGATGGAGACATGGACTCAGCAGTCGAAGTAGGGACCGGGCCGGTCGGCTTCGCCGAACTCGTCGCCGTCGCCCGGTACGGCGCACCGGTCGCCCTGGGCACCGACGCGGTCGCCGCCATCGAGCGCGGTCGGGCCGTCGTCGAGGAGCTCGCCGGGCAGGAGACGCCGGCGTACGGGATCTCCACCGGGTTCGGCGCGCTCGCCACCCGGCACATCCCGACCGAGATGCGCGCCCAGCTGCAGCGGTCGTTGGTCCGCTCGCACGCGGCCGGCTCGGGACCCGAGGTGGAGCGTGAGGTCGTCCGTGCCCTCATGCTGCTGCGGCTCTCGACGTTGGCGACCGGGCACACCGGCATCCGCCGTGAGACCGCTGAGCTGATTGCCGCGCTGCTGACCCACGGGATCACCCCCGTCGTCCACGAGTACGGATCACTCGGCTGCTCCGGCGATCTCGCCCCGCTGTCGCACTGCGCGCTCGCGCTGATCGGCGAGGGGACGGTGCGCGACGCGGACGGCGTCCTGATGCCCGCGGCCGACGCGCTGGCCGCCGCCGGCCTGGAGCCGGTCGAGCTCGCGGCCAAAGAGGGGCTGGCGCTGATCAACGGCACCGACGGCATGCTCGGCATGCTGGTGCTGGCGCTCACCGACCTCGACGTCCTGCTCCGGACCGCGGACATCGCCGCCGCGATGTCGGTCGAGAGCCAGCTCGGGACCGACCGGGTCTTCGCCCCCGAGCTCCAGGCGATCCGGCCGCACCCCGGGCAGGCCGCGTCGGCGGCCAACCTGGTGGCGCTGCTCCGCGACTCCGGGATCGTCGCCTCGCACCGGGGGCCCCAGGCGGATGGGACACAGTGCAACCGGGTCCAGGACGCCTACTCGTTGCGCTGCTCGCCCCAGGTGCACGGGGCTGCGCGGGACACCCTCGAGCACTGCCGGACCGTGGCGTCGCGCGAGCTCGCCTCAGCGGTCGACAACCCGGTGGTGGTGGGGGACCGGGTCGAGTCCAACGGCAACTTCCACGGAGCCCCGGTCGCCTACGTCCTGGACTTCGCGGCGATCGTGGCTGCGGACGTCGCCTCGATCAGCGAGCGCCGTACCGATCGGTTCCTGGACAAGGCCCGCAGCAACGGGCTGCCGCCGTTCCTGGCCCACGACCCCGGCGTCGACAGCGGGCACATGATCGCCCAGTACACCCAGGCGGCGATCGTCTCCGAGCTGAAGCGGCTGGCCGCCCCGGCCTCGGTCGACTCGATCCCGTCGAGCGCGATGCAGGAGGACCACGTCTCGATGGGGTGGGCCGCGGCGCGCAAGCTGCGTCGCTCGGTGGACGGGCTGACCCGGGTACTCGCCATCGAGGTGCTCACCGCCGCCCGGGCCCTGGACCTGCGGGTTTCGACGGGCTCGACCACCGGAACGTCGCCGTCACCGGCGACGGCCGCCGTGGTTGCCCTGCTCCGGGGCGCGGGAATCGAAGGCCCTGGCCCGGACCGGCATCTCGCGCCGGAGATAGAGGTAGCCGTCGAGCTCGTCCGTACCGGCGCCGTCGTGGGCGCCGCCGAAGCAGTGATGGGAGAGATGCAGTGAACGCCGAGACCAACCCGAGGCTCCCCATCCGCGCCGCCCGCGGGACCGAGCTGACCGCACGGTCCTGGCAGACCGAAGCGCCGCTGCGGATGCTGATGAACAACCTCGACCCGGAGAACGCCGAGCGCCCCGAGGACCTGGTCGTCTACGGCGGCACCGGCAAGGCCGCCCGCAGCTGGGAGGCGTACGACGCGCTGGTCCGGACGCTGACGACACTCGCCGACGACGAGACGATGCTCGTGCAGAGCGGCAAGCCGGTCGGCGTGATGCGCACCCACGCCTGGGCGCCGCGGGTGCTGATCGCCAACTCCAACCTGGTCGGCGACTGGGCCAACTGGGAGGAGTTCCGGCGGCTGGAGGACCTCGGGCTGACCATGTACGGCCAGATGACCGCGGGCTCGTGGATCTACATCGGCACCCAGGGGATCCTCCAGGGCACCTTCGAGACCTTCGCGGCGATCGGGGACAAGAGGTTCGGGGGCACGCTCGCCGGCACCATCACCCTGACCGCCGGCCTCGGCGGGATGGGTGGCGCGCAACCGTTGGCAGTCACCATGAACGGCGGCGTCGCGATCTGCGTCGACGTCGACCAGTCCCGGATCACCCGGCGGATCGATCACCGCTACCTCGACGTCCAGGCGGACTCCGTCGAGCACGCCGTCCAGCTCGCGGTCGAGGCGCGCGACGCCGGAACGGCCCTTTCCATCGGGGTCCTGGGCAACGCGGCCTCGGTCTTCCCGGCGC
Organism: Marmoricola sp.; assembly: GCA_041618295.1. Lineage (GTDB taxonomy): Bacteria > Actinomycetota > Actinomycetes > Propionibacteriales > Nocardioidaceae > Marmoricola. The sequence goes on along the minus strand of JBFJNH010000028.1, from coordinate 34,809 downwards.
TGCTGTCCAGCGGCGCGCCGATCGACATCGTCACCGACCAGACCTCGGCGCACGACCCGCTCTCCTACCTTCCGGTCGGGATCTCCTTCGAGGACTGGCACGCCGCGGCCGCAGCAGACCCGGTCGAGTTCACCCGGCGGGCGAGGGAATCGATGGCGGTACACGTGCGGGCGATGGTGGAGTTCGCCGACGCCGGGGCCGAGGTCTTCGACTACGGCAACTCGATCCGCGACGAAGCCCGCAAGGGCGGCTACGACCGGGCGTTCGCGTTCCCCGGGTTCGTGCCGGCGTACATCCGGCCGCTGTTCTGCGAGGGCAAGGGTCCCTTCCGCTGGGCCGCGCTGTCCGGCGACCCGGAGGACATCCGCAAGACCGACGAGGCGATCCTCGAACTGTTCCCCGAGAACGCCCGGTTGCACACGTGGATCCGGATGGCGCAGGATCGGGTGCACTTCCAAGGGCTGCCGGCCCGGATCTGCTGGCTGGGGTACGGCGAACGCCACCTCGCCGGGCTCAGGTTCAACGAGATGGTGGCCTCCGGAGAGCTCTCCGCCCCGATCGTGATCGGCCGCGACCACCTGGACTGCGGGTCGGTCGCCTCGCCGTACCGGGAGACCGAGGCGATGCTCGACGGGTCCGACGCGATCGCCGACTGGGCGCTGCTGAACGCGCTGGTCAACACCGCCAGCGGAGCCACCTGGGTGAGCATCCACCATGGCGGCGGTGTCGGGATGGGCCGCTCGATCCACGCCGGCCAGGTCTGTGTCGCCGACGGCACCGCGCTCGCGGCGGAGAAGATCGAGCGGGTGCTGACCAATGACCCCGGGATTGGCGTCATCAGGCACGTCGACGCCGGCTACGACCGGGCCGTCGAGATCGCGGAGGAGCGCGACGTACGTATCCCGATGCGCGAGGGTTAGGTCATGGCGGAAACCTTTGAGCGGATGTGGTCGGCGCTGGCGCCGGTCGGCAGGGCCGCCTCCTCGGGGGGCTACTTCCGGCAGCCGTTCGGCAGCGCCGAGCGCGAGTGCCACGCCTGGTTCCTCGAGCAGTGCCGGGCTCGTGGTCTCACCGTGGAGCAGGACGGAAACGGCAACACCGTCGGCTGGTGGCGGCCGGCCGTCGAGACCGGCCTTCCGGCGGTACTGACCGGCTCGCACCTGGACTCGGTCCTCGACGGGGGCGCGTACGACGGCCCGCTCGGCATCGTCACCGCGTTCGCCGCCCTCGACGTGCTGCGCGACCGCGGTGTCGTTCCAGCCCGGGCGATCGGGATCGCCGCGTTCGTCGAGGAGGAGGGGTCGCGGTTCTCGATCGCCTGCCTCGGGTCGCAGCTCGCCGTGGGGGCGGTCACCGCCGCGAAGGCCCGTGAGCTGACCGACCGCGACGGCGTCCACCTCCTCGACGCGATGGCCGCCGCCGGCCTCGACCCGGAGCTCGGCCGGAGCTCCTGGTTGGCCTCGGTCGGCTGCTACCTGGAGCTGCACGTCGAGCAGGGACGTGACCTGGTCCACCGGGAGACGGCCGTCGGGGTGGCCTCGATGATCTGGCCGCACGGGCGGTACCGCTTCGACTTCACCGGCGAGGCCAACCACGCCGGGGCGACTGCGCTGGCCGACCGCCGCGACCCGATGCTGACCTACGCAATGACGGCGCTCGCGGCCAACAAGCAGGCCCGGCTGACCTCCGGTGCCGCTGGCGACACCGGTCGGGCGACCTTCGGCCGCCTCGAGGTCAGCCCGAACGCGACCAACGCGGTGCCGAGCCGGGTGACCGGCTGGCTGGACGCGCGGGCGGAGTCCGAGGAGTCGCTCACCGCTCTCGTGGACGTGATCGCCAAGCAGGGCCAGGAGCGGGCCGCCCGGGACGGGACCGGTCTGGTGGTCACCGCCGAGTCGGTCAGCCCGGCAGTGCAGTTCGACGCCGAGCTCGGTGCCCGACTGACCGGCCTCGGTGGCTGGCCGACGATCCCGACCGCCGCTGGGCACGACGCCGGTGTCCTGGCCACCGCCGGGATCCCCTCGGCGATGCTCTTCGTCCGCAACCCGACCGGCGTCTCGCACTCCCCGGCCGAGTACGCCGAGCAGGCCGACTGCCTGGCCGGGGTGGAGGCGCTCGCCGACGCGCTGGCGGAGCTCGCCCGGTGAGCAGGTACCTGCTCGAGCACGCGCTGCTCGACGGCGAGGTGGTCGACGAGGTACTCGTCGAGGTGGCGGACGGGGTGATCACCAGCGTGGGTTTCGAGACAGGCGCAGAGCGCCTTCCTCAACCACCCGGCCCGGTGGTCGAGGAGGTTGCGCAGCAACCGTCTCGAGATCTCGTCCACGTCCCAGGCCTGACCATCCCTGCCCTCGCCAACTGCCACTCGCACGCCTTCCACCGGGTGCTGCGCGGCCGCACCCAGACCGAGCGCGGCTCGTTCTGGACCTGGCGCGAGCAGATGTACGCCGCGGCCGAGACCCTGACCCCGGACTCCTACTTCGCGCTCGCCTGCGAGGTGTACGCCGAGATGGTCGCCAGCGGGATCGGCGCAGTCGGCGAGTTCCACTACGTGCACCACCAGCCCGACGGCACGCCGTACGACGACCCGAATGCGCTGGGCAAGGCACTGCTCGCCGCGGCCGACGAGGTGGGGATCAGGATCCGGCTGTTCGACACCTGCTACCTCGCCGCCGGGATCGGGGCCGACGCGGAGGGCGTCCAACGACGGTTCAGCGACGGCGACGCGACTCGCTGGGCCGAGCGGGTCGCGGCCTTCGACGACGACCGGGTCGGGATGGCGATCCACTCCGTGCGCGCGGTGCCGCGCGACCAGCTCCGTGCCGTCGCCGAGGTCGCGAACGGCCGGCCCCTGCACGTGCACCTCTCCGAGCAGGTCGCCGAGAACGAGGCCTGCTGGGCCGCCTACGGGGCGACGCCGACGCAGGTCCTCGCCGACGAGGGCGTGCTCGGCGAGAGCACCACCCTGGTGCACGCCACCCACCTGACCGACACCGACATCGCGCTGATCGGGCAGGCCCGGGCGTTCGTCTGCTTCTGCCCGACCACCGAGCGCGACCTCGCCGACGGCATCGGCCCGTCGCGGGCCTTGCACGACGCCGGGGCACGGCTCACGCTCGGATCGGACAGTCACGCGGTGATCGACCTGTTCGAGGAGATGCGAGGAGTCGAGATGCACGAGCGGCTGCGCAGCCAGCAGCGCGGGCACTGGAGTGCGGCCGAGCTGCTCGACGCTGCGACGGCGATCGGGCACGCCTCGCTCGGGTTCGCCGATGCCGGCCGGATCGCGGTCGGGCAGCGGGCGGACCTGCGTGTCCTGGACCTGGACTCGTGGCGGCTGCGCGGCACCGGTACGACCGCGGAGTCGGTCGTCTTCGCGGCGACCGGTGCCGACGTGCGGCCCTTCCCGACGGCGGGGTCCGGCCGATGACCTCGCTGCTGCTGACCGGTATCGCCGAGCTCGTCACCAACGACTCGCGCCTCGGTGACAGGTCACCGCTCGGGGTCGTCAGCGGTGCCGCGCTGGTCGTCGAGGCCGGCCGGGTGGCGTGGGTCGGGCGGCAGGCGGAGGCACCCGCCGCCGATGCGGTCCGCGACCTCGGCGGTCGTGCCCTGGTCCCGGGGTTCGTCGACAGCCACAGCCACCTCGTCTTCGCCGGCGACCGGGCAGCCGAGTTCGCCGCCCGGATGACCGGGGAGAGCTACGCCGCCGGCGGGATCCGGACCACGGTGGCCGCCACCCGGGTCACCGCGGACGAGCTGCTCAGCGCCAACGTCGCCCGGCTGGTCACCGAGATGCGCCGCCAGGGGACCACCACCGTCGAGATCAAGAGCGGCTACGGACTCACCGTCCACGACGAGGCCCGGTCGCTCGCGCTCGCCCGCGTCTTCACCGAGGAGACCACCTTCCTCGGTGCCCACGTGGTGCCGGCCGAGTACGCCGACGACGTCGCCGGGTACGTCGACCTGGTCACCGGGCCGATGCTCGCCGCCGCGGCGCCGCACGCCCGCTGGATCGACGTGTTCTGCGAGCAGGGCGCCTTCGACGCCGACCAGGCCCGGGCGATCCTGGCTGCCGGGAAGGCCGCGGGTCTGGCCGGGCGGCTGCACGCCAACCAGCTCGGTCCCGGGCCCGGGGTGCAGCTCGCGTGCGAGCTCGGCCTGGTCGCGGTCGACCACTGCACCCACCTGGACGACGCCGACGTCGCTGCGCTCGCCGACGCGGGCACGGTCGCGACGCTGCTCCCGGGTGCGGAGTTCAGCACCCGGTCGCCGTACCCGGATGCTCGGCGTCTTCGCGACGCCGGCGTGACCGTCGCCCTGGCCACCGACTGCAACCCGGGTTCGTCGTACACGACCTCGATGCCGTTCTGCATCGCCGTCGCGGTCCGGGAGATGGGGCTGACCCCGGCGGAGGCGCTCTGGTCGGCGACCGCGGGAGGTGCCCGCGCCCTCGACCTCCCCGACGTCGGTCGACTCTCGGTCGGCGCCCGGGCCCACTACGCGGTGCTGGACGCGCCGTCGTACCTGCACCTGGCCTATCGGCCCGGAGTGCCGCTGGTGATCGACGTGGCTTCCTGACCGTGCCGCGAGATGGACCTGGGACGGCACGGCGCGCCTCTGGGAGCACGAGACGATTGCCGGAAGACAGTGCGACCAGGTAATTTTAGAGCAAATGCTCGAAAACGACGGACGATCCGAAGCGGGTCTCGAGATCGTAGCGTCAGGACGGGAACGGGAAGGTCAGGCTGATGGGACGACCGCAGGAGGTCGACGTCGAAGCCCTGCTCAACCACGCCCGGGCGATCTGGGTCGAGGACGGCGTCTCCGCCCTCACCACGCGGGCGTTGATCGCCCGGTCGGGTGTCTCCAACGGCGCCTTCTACCACCACTTCGAGTCCCGCAACCACCTGCTCGCACGGGTGTGGGCCCGGGAGGCGTCCGGGTTCCGCGCGTACCAGCGCGCCCAGATCGAGGCGGCCCGGAGTGCCGGCACCCCTGCTGATGCCGTGGTGGCGGCCGGGCTGGCGGTCGGCGGCTACGCGTCCGTGAACCCGGAGGCCGTCCGGGTCCTCCTTGCCAGCCGCCCCGACAAGCTGACCGCCCACGGTCTGCCCGACTCCTTGGCCCAGGAGCTCGAGCAGCACCGCAAGAATGCAGCGAAGCTGGTCGCCGACCTCGCCGACGACGTCTGGGGGCGCCGCGACGCGGTCGCCTGCCGGCTGATCCAGAACTGCACCGTCGACATCCCTGCCCGGATCTACATGGGGGCGAAGAAGCCGAACGACCCGCTGGCCAGGCACGCCATCGAGCACGCCGTACGGGGGATCCTCGCCGCCGGACCACCGGCCTGAACGTCCCGGGATCGACGGCTCGGATTGCCGGGAGCACCTCGGGACGTTCATAGTCGATCCGTGCACGCAAGCGGAGGGGTCGACCCGTGACCGGGTTCTCGGGTGCCTTCCGGGAGGAGTGGGCGCTGCTCCGGGCCACCCCGATCCGGTTGCGGAGCTACCTGGCCGTGGTCGCGGTCGCAGCGGTGGCGCTCCCGGTCGCGGCCGACGAACCCATCGACAGCGCCATGCCCGAGTGGGTGACCGTGACCGCGCTGATTCTGGTCTCGGTCCTCAACGTCGAGATCAGCCGGGTCCTCTCCGGTGGCCTCGCAACGACCCACCAGCCGCACAAGGCTCTCTCCGGATGGGCGTTCGCGGCGGCCCTGCTGCTGCCGACGCCGTGGCTGCTGGTCGTCGTCCCGGTCACCTACGCACACGCGCGCTGGCGAGGCCTGCGGATCCCGGTCTGGAAGTGGGTCTGGTCGGCGTTCTACGTCGTCCTGGCCGCGGTGGCCGCTGCGGTCGTCCGCCAGGCCGTGATGGGTAGCGAGGGCAACCTGATGGCCGGCGACGGCGGGCGCGGCCTGCTCGCTCTGGCGGCGGCGACCGCGACGTTCCTCGTCGTCGAGGCGGTGCTCTTCCTCGGGTCGGCGACGTTGAACCACGCCCAGGACGAGGTCTGGCTGCGGGCGACCCTGCTGTCCTGGTCCTTCTACGCGACGGAGGCCGGGGTCCTGCTCGTGGGCGGCCTGCTCGCCTCCGTCTGGACCGGCGGCCCGTGGCTCACCCTGCTCTTCTTCCCGATCTACCTGTTCGCCCAGCGGGCGGCGCTGCACGAGCCGCTGAAGGAGCGGGCGGCGGCCGCGGTGCAGCTCGCCGCCAAGAACGACGAGCTCGAGCTGGCCAACCAGTTCAAGATCGACCTGCTCGGGATGCTCGGCCACGAGATCGGCACCCCGTTGACCGCCGTTCTGGGGTACTCCGAGATCGGGGGGGAAGCGATCCGGGCCGGTGACACCGCCGGGGCGGAGGCCGCGCTGGAGGTGGTCCAGCGGCAGGCCCTCCAGATGCAGCGGGTGGCCCACGACGTCCTGGCCCTGGTCAGCAGCGACCGGGGCGCGTTGACCGCGAACCCGGAACCCTGCGACGTCGCCAGTCACTTGCACGTCGCCGTGGCCAACGACACCCTCCGCGAAGCCCTGGTCCCGGTGGACTGTCCGGAGGGCCTCACGGCACTGGTCCAGCCGGGGCACCTGCAACAGATCCTCACCAACCTGATCAGCAACGCTGCCAAGTACGCCGGTGGCGCCACTCGGGTGACCGCTGCCGAGGACGGCCGCGGCGGTGTCGAGGTAGCCGTCCTCGATGCGGGTCCCGGAGTTCCGGTCCCGTTCCGCGCCCACCTCTTCGAACGGTTCAGCCGGGACGCGGAGTCGGCGCGACGCGTGATGGGTACCGGACTCGGTCTCTTCATCAGTCGTGAACTGGCGCGCGCCAACGGTGGTGACCTCGTTTACCGCGAGGTGTCGCCGACCGGGTCGGCGTTCGTCATCACGTTGCCCGCGCCCGCCTGAGCGAAGGTCCGGGAAACACATCGCCCGCCGCGGCGAGGGAGGGTGCCGGGCGGGCTCTCCGAGTGCGCCGGGAGGGAGGGAGTGGCGCGACCTCGGTGTGTTGTGGTGCTCAACGAGGGGGGTCCTCCCGGCGTTACGGCTCGCTCGGAGTGACGCGGCACACATCTCGGGCTTTCCGGGCAGTCGCCGGCAGAGTCCGAGAGACGTAGGCTCGCTGCGTAGGACCCCCTCCCGGATGCCGAGGTGCGCCGTGATCGATGTCTGGACGACCGTCGCCGCCGAGCGCGAAGCGCTGGCCGACGACCTTGCGAGCCTGAGTGACGAGCAGTGGGGCAGCAGGTCGCTGTGCCAGCAGTGGTCGGTCGCCCAGACCGTGGCGCACATGACCGGGACCGCTTCGTTGACCCCGTTGACCTTCGTCGGGCGCTTCGCCCGGGCGGGGTTCAGCTTCGCCACGTTCGCGAACGGGGAGATCGCCAAGCACCTCGGGGCCGACCACGCCGAGACCCTGGCGAACTTCCGCGCGATCGTCGGCTCCACCAAGGCGCCTCCGGGACCACGCGACTCCTGGCTGGGTGAGGCGATCGTGCACGCGGAGGACATCCGGCGCCCGCTGGGCATCCCGCACACCTACGACACCGCGGCGGTGGTCCAGGTCGCCGACTTCTACAAGGGGTCGAACACGCTGATCGGCACCAAGAGCAGGATCGCCGGACTGGCCCTGCGGGCGACGGACACGACCTGGTCGCACGGCGAGGGCAAGGAGGTCGCGGGTCCGATGCTCTCGCTGCTGATGGCGATGACGGGTCGGGTCTCGGCCTGCGACGACCTGGAGGGTCCCGGGGTGCCGCGGCTTCGCGGCGAGGTTCCGGGCCGCTCGGCCTGACCACCCGCGGGGTAGCGAACAGCGTCAGCGGTCGGCGGCGAGCCGCTGCTCGAGCCCGTCCAGGATCAGGTCGAGCCCGATCTCGAACTCGGGAGCGAACGAGTAGCCCGGGGTGAGGGCGCGCTCGACCACGAACCCGCGGAAGTACGGCAGCGTCCCCTCGGGCAGCGCCTCGGTGATCGAGGCGGCGAGGTCGGCGAGGTCGGCTTCGCCCTCGAACGGGAGCGCGAGCTCTTGGACCAGGAACCCGTACAGGTGCGCGTCGAGCAGCGCGAAGGCGCTCCCGGCCAACGTCCAGGAGAACCCTGCTTCGCGCAGGCAGCCGAGTACGGCGTCGTGGTGCTGGATCGTCGCGAAGCCGGCGCCGCGGCGGGAATCCATCAGTCCGACCGCCCACGGGTGCCGGGTGAGGACCGCCCGCGCCGACTGCGATCGGGCCCGCATCTCGGTCCGCCACGGCCCCCCGATCACCGGCGCGTGGAACTCGGTGAAGATGGCGTCGACCATGCCGTCCAGCATCGCCTCCTTGTTGGCGACGTGGTGGTACAGCGACATCGCCTCCACACCGAGCGCCCGGGCGACCGCCCGCATCGAGAGCGCGCCGAGGCCGTCGCGGTCCGCGATGCCGATCGCGGCGGAGAGGATCGCGTCCCGGGTCAGCGGGGCACGGGACGGACGGGGCATCGGACCTCCGGGTTGACGAACTTACGTCGTAAGGCTAGCGTCGGAACGTCCCGACTTACAACATAAGGTAGATCATGCGCGTCCTTGCCCACAACCAGTACGGCGGAGCCGAGCGGCTCGGCTTCGACGAGCGTCCGAAGCCGACCCCGAAGAAGGGCGAGGTGCTGGTCCGCGTCGCCGCCGCCGCTATCGACAGCGGAACCCTGCACCTGCTGCACGGCACGCCGCGGTTGGTCCGCCCGTACTCCGGTCTCCGCCGGCCCCGCTTCCAGGTCCCGGGTCGCGACCTGGCCGGGGTGGTCGAGGCGCTCGGTCCCGGCGTCGCCGGGGTCGCGGTGGGAGACCGGGTGATCGGAACCGCCGACGGCTCGCTGGCCGAGTACGCCGTCGTACCGCTGGCCCGGCTCGCCGCGGCACCGACCTCGGTCGACCTGCAGACTGCTGCGGCGCTCCCGGTCTCCGGGTTGACCGCCCTGAAGGCGATCGCCGCCGCCGGCCTCGAGCCCGGGCACCGGGTCCTGGTCACCGGCGCCTCCGGCGGCGTCGGCTCGTACGTCGTCCAACTGGCCTTCGCGGCCGGAGCCGAGATCACCGGCGTGTGCAGTGCCGGCAAGGCCGACCTGGTCCGCGGGCTCGGTGCGAAGCAGGTGCTCGACTACGCCGTCGACGACCTCGCCCAGGGCGCGCCGTACGACGCGGTCATCGACATCGCCGGCAACACCCCGCTGCGAGCGCTGCGCCGGATGGTCACCCGGACCGGCGCGGTCGTCATCGTCGGTGGCGACCAGGGCGGGGAGATCCTCGGCGGGATGGAGCGGACCCTCGCGGCCGTGCTGGTGAACCCCTTCGTCCGGCAGCGGCTCTCCGCGGTGGGTCCGGGGGAGCGGGGTGCGGACATGGCCACGATGGCCCGGTACGTCGACGAGGGCGTCGTGCGCCCGGCGATCTCCCGGGTCTACGGGTTCGACGAGGCCGTCGAGGCGGTCGCCGACCTCGATGCCGGCCGGGTCCGCGGCAAGGCGGTCATCCAGGTGGAGGGTGCACCGGCCGGTTGAGGAAGGCGCGCGGTGACCACCGGCCGGTTGAGGAAGACGCGCGGTGACCACCGGCCGGTTGAGGAAGACGCGCGGTGACCACCGGCCGGTTGAGGAAGGCGCGCGGTGACCACCGGCTGGTTGAGGAAGGCGCGCTAGCGCCTGTCTCGAAACCCCTAGTCCAGCGGGTGCGCCAGCTCGTCCTGGGGCAGCCGCCACAGGAGGATGGCGACGATCGCGAAGAGACCGGGCGCGACTCCGGCGATCAGGAACGTCGCTTCCAGTCCGATCGCGTCCGAGACCGGACCGGCCAGCGCCATCGACACCGGCATCAGGCTGACCGAGACGAAGAAGTCCAGCGACGCGACCCGGCCGAGCAGCTCGGGCGGCACCCGGCGCTGGAGCAGGGTCCCCCAGATCACCATCGGTGCCGAGAAGAACGCACCCAGGGCGAACGCGCAGACGACCACCACCCAGATGTGCGAGGTCGTCCCCATCACCACGAACGGCAGGCAACCGACGCCCCAGAGCAGGTTCATCCAGCTCAGGTACCGCCGCGGCATCGGACGGGAGGCCATCACCAGCGAGCCGACCGCACCGCCGATCCCGAACGCCGCCAGCACCCAGGCGTGGTCGCCCGGACCGCCTCCCAGCTTGTCCTTGATGAGGAACGGGACGAGCACCTCCAGCGGACCCATCATCACCAGCAGCATCAGCGAGGCGAACAGCAGCGTGGCCAGCAGCCACGGGGTGCGGACCATGTACCGGAAGCCCTCGGCCATGTCCTGGACGGCCGACGCCAGCGGGTGCTGGGTGGTGTCGACCTCGCGCCGTACGGGGGTCTTCGGCACCGCGGTCAGGGCGAGGAAGCCGAGGGCGGAGGACACCGCGGCGACCACGATCGCGGCTCCCGGGGAGGCGACCCCGACGATCGCGCCGGCGACGCCGGGGCCGATCGCCTGGCCGATGGTCGGGCGCACCATGCCCTCGAACCCGTTGACCGCCATCAGGTCCTCCTCGGCCACCAGGGCCGGCAGCCACGCGGAGTACGCCGGGTAGTAGAACGCCATCCCGATCCCGGCGACCAGCGCTACCGCCCCCAGGTGCCAGAGGGCGGTGAGGTCGGCGAGCGAGAGCAGCCCCACCAGGGTCATCCCGACGAGTTCGACCGCGGCCACGCAGAGCAGGATCGACTTCTGGGGTACCCGGTCCGCCACGACACCGCCGAGCAGGGCGGGTAGCAGGACCCCGATCGCCGAGCAGGTCGAGACCAGCGAGAGCTGGCCGGGACCGCCGTCGATCCGGATCACCTCCCAGACCAGACCGACGATCCAGACGCCACTGGCGAAGGTGCTCAACGCCAGCGCGAGGGCGAGCTTGCGGTACGCCGGGTGCCGGAACGGGGTCAGGGCGCGCGGCAGCGCCCGGCCCTGCCGCTGGTCGCCGACGGTGTCGGCGACGTCGCCGATGATGGGGTCGCTCACGGGTCCCTCCCTGGGGACCCACTATCGCCGGATCGACCGACAAGGGCGAGGGATTTTCAGCCCGGCTGGTGGAGGGCGCGCCCGCCCGGGTTGGCGAGCCGGGCGTCGAGGTTTCGAGACGGGCCTTGACGGCCCTCCTCAACCATCCGGCTGCCGGTCGAGGAAGGCGCGTTCGCCCTCGGGTGGTTGAGGAAGGCGCGCAAGCGCCTGTCTCGAAACCATCGCCAGTTCTCCACAGAGGAGGCAACAGCGGCTCGCGACATCGGGGTGCAGAACGCATCGTGGGCCCGATGGCATTCACCTACATCCTTCGCTGCGCCGACGGTTCGTACTACGTCGGCAGCACCACTCACCTCGAGGCTCGTCTGGAGCAGCACCGACAGGGACTCGGTGCTGAGTACACGCGCCGTCGGCTGCCCGTGGAGCTCGCCTGGGCCGGCGAGTTCAGCACAATCCCCGAGGCCTTCACCTTCGAGAAGCAGGTCCAGGGTTGGGGTCGCCGGAAACGGGAAGCCTTGATCGCCGGGAAGTTCGAAGACCTTCCCGGGTTGGCGAGCCGGGCGTCGAGGTTTCGAGACGGGCCTTGACGGCCCTCCTCAAACCATCCGGCTGCCCGTGAGGAAGGCGCGCCAGCGAACCCCTCTCGGGCGATGTCAGAAGGCGAACGTGACCCCGGTGCGCTCCTCGCTGACCTGCCACAGCTCGGCGGCGAGCGCAGGGTCCTCGGCGTACCTGTTGAGCCTGGCCGGACCGATCGGGCCGCGGCTCTCGCCGAGCCGCTGCGGCCCGGTGTACGAGCCCGGTTCGGCCAGGGTGGCGGCGTACAGCGACGGGTTCGCGCCGGCAGCGGCGGACTGGAAGATCACCGGGAGCAGGAACGGGCTGACCGCCCGGATCACCCGGTTCGCGCCCATCCCGTTCGGGTCACCGACCAGGCCGGTCGCGGAGACGCCCGGGTGGGCTCCGGTGGAGACGAGCTTGCCGCCCGCCGCGGTCGCGCGCCGGTGCAGCTCGAGCATGAAGAGCACGTTCGCGAGCTTGCTCTGGGCGTAGTCGCGGTTCGGGTCGTAGTGCTCGGGCGGGTTGCCCTGGACCACCTTCGGGTTGCCGCCCAGGTGCGCGATCGAGGCGACCGTGACGACCCGGGGCGCGGCGGCCGCCAGGAGCGCCGGCAGCAGCCGACCGGTGAGCGCGAAGTGCCCGAGGTGGTTGGTCCCGAACATCAGCTCGTGGCCGTCCTCGGTCACCCGGTACGCCGGCGGGCGCATCACCCCGGCGTTGTTGACCAGCAGGTCCAGCGGGCCCACCCAGCGGTCGGCGAACGCGGCGACCGACGCCTGGGAGGCCAGGTCGAGCTCCTCGACCCGTGTCGGGCCGGGGATCTTGGCAGCGGCCCGGTTGGCAGAAGCGGTGTCGCGGCAGGCCAGCACCACGGTGGCTCCGTGACAGGCGAGCTCGCGGGCGGTGTGGAAGCCGATCCCGGAGTTCGCGCCGGTGACGACGGCGGTGGTGCCGGTCAGGTCGGGCAGGTCGGCGGGGTTGAAGCTCACGAGTCGGTCGCCTCGATCTCGGGGGAGCCCTCGGGGCGCTCGTGCACCAGGTCGGCGTAGTCGGGGTGCTTGCCGATCCAGGACTTGTAGAACGGGCACAGCGGGATCACGTCGTACACGCCGGCGGCACGGATCTGGTCCAGCGACTGGCGGACGATCGCCCCGCCGACGCCCTGGCCCGGCGTGAGTACCTCGGTGTGGGTGAAGACGATCGAGGAGGAGCGCAGGTGGTACTCGGCGAACCCGGCGAGCTCGCCGTCGATGTGCGCCTCGTAGCGGCTCAGCTCGGTGTTGTTGGAGATCTCGATGTCGCTCATGCGGCCAACCTACCGACCCGGGCGGCAGCGAACCGCGCGGGGCTTGTGACGGGGGCCACGAAACTTTACATCGGATAGGGTCTTGTCAAATGGCTTTACATTTCCTACCTTGGTGTCAAGTGATCACGCACTCACCCGGCGCGGTCCCCGGCAAAGGAGAAGTTCGATGGCGAGCGACATCATTCCCAACTCGACGGTCCCGGAGGGGTCGACCGAGGTCTGGAAGGACAAGAAGCGCTACCTGTGGCTGATCGGCCTGGTCGTGCCCAGCCTGGCCTTCGTTGCCGCCTCGGCGTACATCGTCACCGGCTGGGGTGCCTGGTTCTGGATCGGCCCGGTCGTGATCCTGGTGATCGTCCCCGCGATCGACCTGCTGGTCGGCCTGGACACCGCGAACCCGCCCGACGACGCGATCGAGGCGCTGGAGAACGACAAGTACTACCGCTGGATCACCTACTTCTTCCTCCCGATCCAGTACGTCGGCTTCATCGGAGCCTTCGCGGTCATCGCCGGGGAGAACCCGGCCGGGTGGCTGGTGAACACCCTCGGCCTGCACGGTGCCTTCGACGGCGCTCCCTTCGCCGAGCGCCTGTTCGCCGAGGACCTCGGTCTGAGCGTGCTCGACAAGATCGGCCTCGCGATCTCCATCGGCGCCATCGGCGGCATCGGCATCAACACCGCCCACGAGCTCGGTCACAAGCGTGAGGCCAACGAGCGCTGGCTCTCCAAGATCGCCCTCGCGCCGACCTTTTACGGCCACTTCTACATCGAGCACAACCGCGGCCACCACGTCCGCGTCGCCACCCCCGAGGACCCGGCCTCGAGCCGCTTCGGCGAGAGCCTCTACGCCTTCCTCCCGCGCAGCGTCTACGGCTCGCTGAAGAGCGCCTGGCACCTGGAGAAGAAGCGCTACGCCCGCAAGGGGCAGCACCCGTTCCGGATCGGCAACGACGTGCTGAACGCCTGGGCGATGTCGGTCGTGCTGTTCGGTGGCGTGATCGCGGTCTTCGGCTGGGAGGTGGCGCCGTACCTGGTGATCCAGGCCTCCGGCTTCCTGCTCCTGGAGGTCGTCAACTACCTCGAGCACTACGGGATGCTGCGCCAGAAGGTCGGCGTCGGCGACAAGGTCCGCTACGAGCGGGTCGACCCGAGCCACAGCTGGAACTCCAACAACATCGCCACCAACGTGCTGCTCTACCACCTGCAGCGGCACAGCGACCACCACGCGAACCCGACCCGTCGCTACCAGACCCTGCGCGACTTCGAGGAGTCGCCGGTGCTGCCCACCGGCTACGCCGGCATGATCGTGCTCGCGATGATCCCGCCGTTGTGGCGCAAGGTGATGGACCCCCGCGTCGTCGCGCACTACAACGGTGACCTGACCCTGGCCAACATCCAGCCGAGCAAGCGCGACAAGATCCTGGCGAAGTACGGCCTGACCGCGCGCGAGGCCGAGCGCAAGGCGGACATCGTCGCGGCCGAGGCCGCGGCGGCTGCCGCGAAGCTCGCCGCCGAGGTGCTGGCGGCGCGCTGCCCCGGCTGCGGCTACACCTACGAGGTCGCCAGCGGCGACGAGCACGAGGGCTTCGCCGCCGGTACGGCGTGGGCGGACATCCCCGCCGACTGGTGCTGCCCCGACTGCGGCGTCCGGGAGAAGATCGACTTCGTCCCGTTCGACCCGGCGAAGGTGTGAGCGCGATGAAGATCGTCGTGGACCGGGACCTGTGCGACGGGCACGGCATGTGCGAGGCGATGGCGCACGAGTACTTCGAGCTCGACGACGACGAAGTACTGACCATCCTCAACGACAGCCCGCCCGAGGAGGACCGCGCCAAGGTGAACGCCGCGGTGCAATCCTGCCCGGCGCTGGCCCTGACCCTGCAAGACTGATCCCAGTCGTGACGAGATCCGGGAGGTAGCGATGACCAGCGAGGTGACCCCGCGTGCCGGGCTGGTCGCGCTGCTGCCCGGGCTCGCCGGGACCCAGGGCGTCGGCGGTTCCCCGAGCAGCACCTGGCGGGAGCGGCTGATCGTCGAGGCCGCCGAGCTGACCCGTGCCGGCGGCTGGCAGGCCATCACGATGGCCAAGCTCGCCGACCGGGTCGGGGTCAGCCGGCAGACGGTCTACAACGAGATCGGCTCCAAGCAGCAGCTCGCCGAGGCGATGATCATGCGGGAGCTGGAGGTCTTCCTCCGCGACGTCGACGCCGCGTTCACCAACAACCCCGGTGACCTGGTCGCCTCGATCCGGGCGGCGGCCTCCGGGGTCCTCCGGGACGCGCGCACCAACCCCCTGCTGCGAGCGGTGCTCTCGGCGAGCCACGGCGCGGAGAGCGCGCTGCTCCCGCTGCTGACGACCCAGGTCGAGCCGATCATCAGCGCCGCCGGGGTGCTGATCCGCGGCCACCTGAGCGAGTACGACGTCCCGGTGCCCGAGGAGCGGATCGACGCTCTGGTCGACATGGTGATCCGGTTGGTTCTCAGCCACGTCACCTCGCCCGCGGGATCGCCGGAGCAGACCGGCGACGACATCGCCTGGATCGCCGAGCAGGTGCTGGCCCAGCACCGCCCCTGAGCCGACCGACCCGGCGGCTGCTCGGAGCGTGGAGAAGCGTCGTCCGCTTTGTCCGACCCTGGCTACGATAGTGAGTCGGACCGCGGGGTGAGCACAGCTGGGGGCGGAGCAATGGGAGTCAGGGAGAGGGGCTGGAGCGCGTACGCGCTCGGCGCCGTTGTCGCGCTGCTCGTCGCCGGCTGCGGGGGCTCGGCGATCACGGCCGCCCCGACGCCGAGCACCGCCCCGGTCGCCGTACGGACCGACCTGCCGGCTGAGCTCCGCGACGTCGCGGTCGACCGGCCCGGTGCCTTCAAGCCGCCGTTGCGGTCTGCCGACATCCTCGTCTTCGGGTCCAAGACCCTGACGCCGAAGGCGATCAGCTCGATCAAGGCGCTGCGCAGCGTGGTCGCCACCGAACAGTTCTCGCTGGCCAGCTTCTACGCCGAGGAGCAGCCGGTGGTGTACGCCGCGGTGGACCCGCGGACCTTCCGCCGCTTCACCCCGGGGTCGACGGCCACGTTCCAGGAGATCTGGGACCGGATCGCCGACGGCGAGATCGCGCTCACCCCGGAGCTGCGCAGGACGCTGCCGCTGCAGGACGACTACGTCACCATCGGCAACGACCAGGGCGCCCTGCGCGCCCACGTCGGGTCGTACGCCGAGCTGGTGCTGCGCTCGCGGATCGGTGCGCTGGTCAACGCCCGCTGGGCCGCGAAGCTCGGGATGCCGGCCGGCAACGCGATGCTCATCTCGACCGGCAACAACGACCCCGACGCAGTGGTGAAGGCCGTCCGGAACCGGGTCGGCAAGGGCACCTCCGTGCAGCGGCTGGCTCTGGGTCTGGGCGGTGCCGTCCGGCTCCCGGCGGTGCTGACCGGCGGTTCGGTCGCCCGGGCCGTCGGCTCGTTCACCTACACGATCAACAGCAACGGCAGCGTCAACCCGGACAGCCGTTGGGTCGCGGAGTACATCCGCACCGAGACCGTGCCGATCCTGGGCCGGGTCACCTGCAACAAGGCGATGCTCCCGCAGCTCCGGGCGGCGTTGCAGGAGGTCGTCGAGCGAGGTCTGGCCAGCAAGATCAACCGCAACCAGTACGGCGGCTGCTACGTCCCGCGGTTCATCGCGAGCGACCCGTCCCAGGGACTCTCCTTCCACACCTGGGGCACCGCGATCGACCTCAACGTCCCGGGCAACCTGCGCGGCACCGTCGGGGAGATCGACCGGCAGGTCGTGGACATCTTCATCAAGTGGGGGTTCAGCTGGGGTGGGACCTGGCGCTACACCGACCCGATGCACTTCGAGCTGGCGCAGATCGTCAAGGTCAGCTGACGGTCCGCGCCCCGCTGGGCCCGGCACCTACGCTGGGGGGCACAGGCTCCCCTGGAGGTCGCCCGATGCCCGCTCCGCTCCGCACCGCCCTGGTCCTGGGCTTCGCCCTGAGCGCCGCGCTGACGGCGTGCGGTCAACCGGAGGGGTCGAGGACGGCGGCGAGCCCGGGTGCTGGGCCGTCGCTCTCCGCGACACCGACGCCGGCGGCGCCGACCCCCGCGACCCCGACGACCGCACCGACGACCGCACCGGCGGCAGCCCCGACCGTCTCGGTGCTCGGCCTGGCCGCGCAGACGCACACCGGCGACCGGCTCCGCCTCGGCGCCGTCCGGGAGCGGACCGCCGCGTACACGTCGTACGACGTGACCTACCGGAGCCGGTCGACGACCGCACGCGGTGAGGAGGCCTACACGATCTCGGGGGTGCTCAACGTACCCACGGGACCCGGCCCGTTCCCGGCGGTGGTGCTGGCGCACGGGTACATCGACCCGGCCGTCTACGTCCGCGGGCAGGGGATGACCCGGGAGCGCGGGTACCTCGCGGCGCGCGGCTACCTCGCCCTGCACGTGGACTACCGCAACCACGCGGAGTCCGACGACGACCGCTTCTACCAGCTCCGGATGCGGTTGGGCTACAGCGCGGACGTGATCAACGCGGTCAAGGCGCTGCGTGGGTCCGACCTGCCGGTCGACCAGGACCGGGTCTTCTTCTTCGGCCGGTCGATGGGCGGCGGGGTGGTCCTGAAGGCGCTGGTCGCGGAGCCGGGACTGGTCCGCGGGGCTGCGCTGTGGGCGTCGGTCTCCTCGCTGGAGGGGGAGAACTACGACCGCTTCATCGGCCCCGACCCCGCGGACGACGCCGTCCGGGGAGCCCTGGAGCGCCGCTACGGGTCGCCGGCCCAGAACCCGGGCTTCTGGCGGCAGAACTCGTCGCGTCCCTACCTCGACCGGGTCACCGAACCGGTGCTGCTGGTGCACGGGCGCAACGACGCGACCTGTCCGCCGCGGTGGGCGACCGCGACCCGCAGCGCCCTGGTGGCGGCGGGGGTCGACGCGACCCTGCAGTGGTACGACGACGGGCACGCCTTCGGGCCGGCGTTCAACGCGGCGATGGACCGGACGTTGGGGTTCTTCGGCGACGCCTGACCCGCGCTCGGTAGCCTGCGACCATGGGATTCCTCGGTGACCAGGTCCAGCGCGTCCGGAGCCTGATCCCCCTCCGCGCCCTCCCCGGGATCGCGCGCCGCCGGATGGACACGCTCTGGCAGGACGACGCGTTCCGCACCTCGCAGGAAGCCGAGATGCAGTTCTTGCTCGAGCACACCGACCGTGCCGCGGAGGTCCCGCAGATCTCCCGCCGGTACGCCGAGTTCGCCCTGCTGCGCGGCTACCGGCGTTGGCACCCGGGGCACCTGTCCCGGCAGCCGGTTACCGGGATCGAGTGGCTCACCAGCCGACGCGACCCGGCGCGGGGCGTGGTACTCAGCTTCCTGCACCACGCGCAGTACGACGGCATGTTCCCCTCGCTGGCTCGTCAGGGCGCCCGGCTGGACGTCGTCGTCGCCCCCGAGGCGTTCGACCCGGCGTCCCCGATCCAGCTGCGCCAGCATTTCAAGGTGGCCGGGATGATGCCCACCACCACGCTGGTCCCCGCGAGCGTCGGCACGGCCGGGCTGGCCGCGTTGCTCGAGCAGGGTGAGGTCGTCGCCATCGCCTCAGACGTGGCCGGCCGGAGCCCGGTGCAGTTCCTGGGACGCGAGATCCCGATCGCGTCCGGCGCCGCCCGGCTCGCGGTGCAGACGAACTCACCGGTGGTGCTGGTAACCGCGCACCCGCAACCCGACGTCGGACCGTCGGTCCAGGTGCACGAGCCGATCGACCCGGCCGACTTCGCCGACCCGGCCGACCTGCTGGCCGAGATCATGCGCCGCCACGAGGCGGCGGTGCTGGCCTGGCCGGAGGCCTTCGACAGCCCCTACGGGCGGTTGGGGAAGCCCGCCGAGGGGTGACCCAGGACCAGACCCAGGATCAGCCGTCGAGCCGACGGAACGCCTGGGTGACCAGGACCAGCTCGCCGAGCTCGTCGGAGGCGTCCACGTCGATCTCCGCCTCGATGATCCAGTCGTGGTTCCCGGCGGGGTCGTGGACGGTCTGGGCGACCTTCCAGGACCGGCCGACCTTGTCGACCCGGAGCAGGTCGGGCCCCCGCGCGTCACCGTCGAGCAGCACCTGGTCGTGCTCGGCGTAGTACTCCTCGATGGCGGCGTCCCAGGCTGAGCGGGTCATCAGCACCTCGCCCGGCGGGTCGAACCGGTCCGCCGCGGCCCGTTCGATCGCCATCAGGCCGTCGAGGTCGTCGCGCGCGACCAACTGGACCCGGGCGAACATCGCGTTGCGGATCATCACCGCGAACGCCCGCTCCTGCTTCGAGATCGGGCGCGGGTTGACCGGTGGGCGGCCCGGTTCCAGGCCAGCCGCGAGCTCGAGGGCGTGCCGGTGCACCGCGTCCGGGTCGGTCAGCGACTCCCACTCGTCGAGCAGCGAGGAGTCCGTCTGCCGCACCGTCTCGCCGAGCCACTCCACCAGCTCGTCGAGCTCGGGGGTGCGGTGCGCGTCCGGGACGGTCTGCCGGATCGTCCGGTAGGCGTCGGTCAGGTAGCGCAGCACCAGGCCCTCCGAGCGGGCCAGCTGGTAGCGGGCGACGAAGTCGTGGAAGCTCATCCCCTGCTCGTACATCTCCCGGACGACCGACTTCGGCGACAGCGCGTCCTCGGGGAGCCACGGGTGCCGTTCGCGGTAGATCGCGTAGGTCACCTCCAGCAGCTCGCGCAGCGGCATCGGCCAGGTGATCTCCTCCAGCAGCGCCATCCGCTCGTCGTACTCGAGTCCGTCGGCCTTCATCTCCGCGATCGCCAGCCCCCGGGCGACGTGCTGCTGCTGGGCCAGCACCTGGCGGGGGGCCTCGAGCACCGACTCGACGACCGAGACCAGGTCGAGGGTGTAGTCCTCGGACTCCGGGTCGAGGACGTCGAAGGCCGCGAGGGCGAAGTGGGAGAGCGGTTGGTTGAGCGCGAAGTCGACCGGCAGGTCCACGGTGAGCACGTAGCGGCGCCCGAACTCGTCGACCTCGTCCAGCCGCGTCAGTACCCCGGAGTGCACCAGGCTGCGCGCCAACCGGAGGGCGCGGCGGGCCAGCCGGCGCTGGTTGCCGAGGCTCTCGTGGTTGTCCATCAGCAACCGGCGCAGCACCGGGAAGGCGTCCTCCTCGCGGGCGACGACGTTGATCAGCATCGCGTTGTCGACCTTCATCCGCGACACCAACGGTTCGGGTGGCCGGGCGACGAGCTTGTCGAAGGTCTCCTCGGACCAGACGACCTCGCCGTCGGCCGGCTTCTTGCGGCGCACGGACTTCTGCTTCTTCGGGTCGTCGGCGAACTTCGCCAGCGCCTTGGCGTTGTCGATGACGTGCTCGGGCGCCTGCACCACCACCGAGCCGGCGGTGTCGAAGCCGGCCCGACCGGCGCGACCGGCGATCTGCAGGAACTCGCGGGAGCGCAGGATCCGCTGCCGGGTGCCGTCGAACTTCGCCAGCCCGGTGAACAGCACCGTCCGGATCGGCACGTTGATCCCGACGCCGAGGGTGTCGGTGCCGCAGATGACCACCAGCAGCCCGGCTTGGGCGAGCTGCTCGACCAGCCGCCGGTAGCGGGGCAGCATCCCGGCGTGGTGCACGCCGATGCCGCGCCGGACCAGCTTGTGCAGGGTCTTGCCGAAGCCGGCTCCGAAGCGGAAACCGACGAGCCGCTCCGCGATCGCGTCCCGGGCCTCGCGGGTCGGCTGGATGCCCTTCGCCGCGAGCAGCGAGGTCGCGTGCTCGACGGCGGCGGCCTGGGTGAAGTGCACGACGTACACCGGGGCCTGGTGGGTGGTGACGAGCTCCTCGAGGGTCTCGCCGAGGTGGGTCATCGCCCAGGAGAACGTCAGCGGCACCGGCCGTACGGCGTCGTCGACGACCGCGGTCTCCCGGCCGTTGCGCCGGGTCAGGTCCGCGGCGAGCTCGCTGACGTCGCCGAGCGTGGCCGACATCAGCACGAACTGGGCACCGGTCAGCTCCAGCAGCGGGACCTGCCAGGCCCAGCCGCGGTCGGGCTCGGCGTAGAAGTGGAACTCGTCCATCACCACCAGGCCGACGTCGGCGCCGGGCCCCTCGCGCAGGGCGATGTTGGCCAGCACCTCGGCGGTGCAGCAGATGATCGGGGCTTCGGGGTTCACCGACGCATCGCCGGTCAGCATCCCGACGTTGCCGGCGCCGAACGTCTCGCAGAGCGCGAAGAACTTCTCGCTGACCAGCGCCTTGATGGGTGCGGTGTAGAAGCTGACCCGGTCACCGGCCAACGCCGCCGCGTGCGCCGCCACCGCGACCAGCGACTTGCCCGAGCCGGTCGGGGTCGCCAGGACGACGTTGCTGCCGCCGAGCAGCTCGATGATCGCCTCGTCCTGGTGCGGGTAGAGGCTCAGCCCCTGCGCGCCGGCCCAGCCGGTGACGGCGGCGTACACGGCGTCCGGGTCGTCGGTCGTCGGGACCCAGTCCGCTCCGTCTGACTGCACCTGACCTCCTGGACCGCCTGCGGTGCTCCGCGGCGACGACGCTGCGACAGTACCGGGCAGGGCCGACCTCGGGTCCGGTTGGCGCTCAGCGCTTGCCGAACCTCTGGAACGCCGCCTGGCGGCTCGTGTCGAGGGCAGCGCCTATGACCGTCCACGAGTCCCCTGCGTCGCGGGCTGCCTGCACTGCTTCGCGGAGCTGGTTCTCGGCATCGGCGATGGCGTGCCGTGCAGCCACGATGCGGCGGAAGTGGACGGCGTCGCGGGCGGGATGGGTCTGAGGGTTCAACGCGTCGAGACCGATTCGGTCGAGCCGTTTCGTCGTGGCCATGTGTTCACCTCACCTCAGGTAGTCGAAGAACTTCGGACGGAGCTGGTCTGCGTGGATGACGCGCGTTGGTTGTCCTGCGGGAATCGCGACCAGCTCCAGCATTCGACCGTGCCGATCCGGTCCGATCACAAGAAGTCGGTCCTCGCCGTCGTACTCGTACTCGGCCAAGCGGAGGGCGTTCGTCCAAGCGTGGTTGATGTCGTCGTCCGTGATGCCGTGCTTCGTCGCTGAGCGAACGATCTCCACTGTCAACGCTACCTTTACAGGCCCGAATGTCAAGGTGTTGTTTACAGCAGGCGAAGGGTGGCCGTGGCGCGTCGTCCACAGAAGCCGCGAGCCGGACTACGTCGTCGACGTACGCCGCCCCTGCACCCCGACGGCCGCTCCGGCCGCCAGGCAGATCCCGGCGAGGACGGCGAGGGTGAGGCGCAGGGCGTCCTCGTCGGAGCCGAAGACGTCGAGCAGGGCGATCGACAGCGCCGTCCCGACGGAGAAGCCGAGGTAGCGCAGCAGCTGGTTGAACGCCATCGCGCTGCCGGTCTCCGTCTCGGGGGTGTGCGGGACGATCAGGACGGCGAGGGAGGAGAAGGTGAAACCGCTGCCGAGCCCGCCGATCGCCATCGCCGCCAGCACCTGCCACACCTCGCCGTGCCAGGCCTGGAGGAAGACCAGCGAGGACGCGAAGATCGTGCAGCCCGTCGGGAGCAGCACCTGCGGTCCGAGGAGCGCGCTCACTCGCCCGGCGACGCGGCTGCCCGCCACCGAGAGCAGCGAGTACGGCAGCAGCACCAGGCCCGCCGCGGAGACCCCGCGGTCGAGCCCGAACCCGGCGGATCCGTCGGCCTGGACCACCAGCACCGCCAGGGTGAGCAGCCCGTACATGCCGACCCCGGCGCACAGGGCGACCGCGTTCGGTCCGGCGAGGCCCGGACGGACGGCCAGGTGCAGGTCGACCAGCGGGCGGTCGCTGCGCCAGGTCAGCACCAACCAGACCACCAGCGCGAGGACTCCGCCGGGCGCGAGCGCGAGCACCGCGGCCGAGGTCCAGCCCCACTGCTCGCCCTGGCTGATCGCGAGCAGGATCGCCAGCATCGCGGCGGAGAGGAGGAGGGCTCCCACGAGGTCGATGCGGGCGGTGACCGTAGCGCGCGCCGATGGGATGTCGCGCCAGGCGGTCACCAGTGCCCACGAGACCAGGGCCGCGCCGAACCAGTACGCCCCGCTCAGCCCGAGGTGCTCGGCGACCGAGGAGGTGATCGGGTAGCCCAGGCCGGCACCGGCGACCGTGCTGACCGCGAGGAGCGAGACCGCCGAGCGCAGCTCCGCGCCACGGAAGGTGTCCCGGGCCACCGCGATGGCCAGCGGCACCAGCGCCAACCCGATGCCCTGGAGCGCCCGCCCGGCGACCAGGCCGCCGTACCCGAACGGCAGCGCTGAGAGCACCGCCCCGAGCAGCACCACCGCAAGACCGCCGACGATGACCGGGCGACGCGCTGTCCCGCTGCCCAGGCGCCCCAGGATCGGCGTGGAGACGGCGCCGACGAGCAGGGTCGCGGTGAGCGCCCACTGGGCCGCGGCCAGGCTGACCTCGTAGGAGTCGGCGATCGCCGGGACCAGCGGCGCTCCGAGGCTGCTCACCACGGCGGTGACCAACGTGATCAGCACCAGCGTGCTGAGAAGCCGCCCTTCGGGGGGCGGTACCCCGGGGTCGGGCTCGAGGAGAGGCTGGTCGGACACCGAGCCAGCCTAGGAGTCGGTTTTCTTCGCCCGCACCGGGTACGGCGTCCTGCCCTCGGCCAACGCGTCGACGAGCTGCGCGATCCGCCGGGCCCGGGTCTCCGGACGCACCGCCGTCTGGACGCGGCTCAGGAGGGCGAACCGGTTGCGGCTGTCGAGCGCGGCGTACACCTCGGTGAGGCCACGGGCCGCCAGGGCAGCGGCGAGGTCGTCGGGGACGACGGCCGTGGCGGGGCTGTCGTAGGCGGCGTCCCAGCGACCGTCCGCCTTCGCCCGGTCGACCTCGGCCTGGCCGGCGGGGCGCATCCGGCCCTCGGCGGTCAGCCGTTCGATCCGCTCGCGGTTGATCTTCGACCAGACGCTCTTCGCCCGCCGCGGGGTGAACCGCTGCACGTACCACGCCTCGTCGACCCGTCGCGCGATCCCGTCGATCCAGCCGAAGCAGAGTGCCACGTCCACCGCTGCGTTCCAGTCGACCGACGGCACCCCGGTGCCCTTCTTGGCCATCCGGATCCAGACGTGCGACGCGGTCGCGGCGTGCTCGACCAGCCAGGCCTCGAACGCCGCGGCGTCCGCGAAGTACACCGCGTCCGAGTGGTCCATCGACATGAGCCGGAGCGTAGCCGCGAGCACCGACGTGGCGACGCGGCCAGAAGCACCGGGCAGGTCAGGAGGTGAGACGCCACCCGGCGATGTCGATCACGAAGTGCGCGAGGACCAGGGCGCCGAGGTAGAACGTCGAGACCGCCAGCGCTGCGCCGACCCGGGCCAGCAGCGGGCGGTGCCGGACCTGCGCGAACGCGAACGCCGCCGCCCAGCCGAGGGCGACCTCCGCCGGTACGACGTAGAGCGCCACCCCGAGCAGCCGCTGGGTGTCGCCGATCGGCTCCCAGAGGCCGAGTGTCGGGGCCAGCAGCTCGGTCCCGGAGAAGATCAGACCCGCGAACAGGGCGGCGCGCCCCGGTCGGCCGCCGCTCAGTGCGATCGCGACGAACAGCGGTGCCACCCACATCGCCGCCATCGCCAGCGGGATCACGTCGTCGACGCGGGGGCCGCCGCGGTCGGGGAAGTGCAGCGTCCCCACCACGTCGGCCAGGACCCAGTCCGGGAGCACCTGGAACACCGAGACGAGCGCGAGGAAACCGGCCAACGCGAACAGGTCGGTGCGCCCCCCGTCGCGGCACACCGCGAGCAGGGCGACGACGTACGCGACCACGCAGACCAGGACACCCCAGCCCTGGGCGGGCACGTCCAGGGAGAGCGCGACCGCCCCACCCGCCAGGAGCGCCAGGTGGACGCCGATCAGCGCACCAGGTCCCGAGCGGGTGGAGACAGTCGTGGTCACGCGGCAACGCTAGCGGGCGCCCACCGTGACCTGCGTCGGCTCCGTCGGCTCGGCCTCCACCGCGGGGTCGAGCTCGGGCAGCAGCCGGTCCAGCCACGCCGGCAGCCACCAGTTCGCGGTACCGAGCAGCTTCATGGTGGCGGGCACCAGCACCAGTCGTACGACGGTGGCGTCGAGGAAGATCGCCGTTGCCAGCCCTACGCCCATCATCTTCACCACCGGGTCGGTGCCCAGGACGAAACCGGAGAACACCGCCACCATGATCAGCGCGGCCGCGGTGATGGTGCGCCCGGTGCCGGCGATCCCTTCGATGACCGCGCGGGTGTTGTCGCCGTGGCGCCGGTACTCCTCCCGGACCCGCGACAGGAGGAACACCTCGTAGTCCATGGAGAGGCCGAACAGGATCGCGAACATGAACAGCGGGATGAACGAGACGATCGGCACCGTCGACTCCACGCCGATCAGGCCCGCAGCCCACCCCCACTGGAAGACCATCACCAGCACGCCGTACGCCGCGCCGACGCTGAGCAGGTTCAGCAGGACCGCCTTCAGCGGGACCAGGACCGAGCGGAACAGCAACGTGAGCAGCAGGAACGACAGCAGCAGGACGGCCGCCACGAAGCGCGGCATCCGCTCCTGGACCCGGTCACCGAGGTCGGCGAAGGTGGCGGTCTGACCGCCCACGTGCGCAGTCGCCGCAGTGCCGTCGAGCACGGCCGGGAAGACCTCGCCGCGGAGCCTCCCGATGGTCTCCCGGGTGGCGACGTCCTGGGGTGAGGTGGTCGGCTGCGCGACCAGGGTCGCGACACCCGCGTCCCGGTCGACGATCGGGTCGGCGACCGACGCGATGCCGGGGTCGGCCGCCACCTCGGCAGCCAGGGTCGTGACCACGGCGGCATCCTGCGCGATGGCGACCGCGATCACCAGGGGGCCGTTGGCCCCGGGGCCGAAGCCGTCGGCGATCAGGTCGTAGGCGCGGCGTTCGGTCCGGGACTCGGGCTTGGTGCCGTCGTCGGGGAAGCCGAGGTCGAGCGCGAGGACGGGCGCGGCCAGGGCCAGCACCAGGACGCCGCCACCGACCAGGTAGGCCGTCGCGTTGCGGGTCACGTGGGCGCCCCACCGGTACCAGCCGGTGCTGGGTCGGTGCGGCTTGCGCTTGCGGCCATTGATCCGGTGCCCCGCCAGGCCGAGCAGGGCGGGCAGCAACGTGACCGAGGCCAGCACCATGACCAGCACCATCGTGGAGATCGCGACACCGCCCCCGGTCACGAAGGGGATCCCGGCGAAGATCAACCCGAGGATCGCCACCACGACCGTGCCACCGGCGAAGATCACCGCCTGCCCTGCCGTGGCCAGGGCGCGGCCGACGGCGTCGGGGACGGACATGCCCTGGGCGAGGTTCTCCCGGTGCCGGGTGACCAGGAAGAGCGCGTAGTCGATGCCGACGCCGAGCCCGACCATCGCCGCGAGCTGGGGGGCCCAGGCCGGGATGTCGATCAGGTAGGTCACCAACGTCATCGAGGTGGCGCCGACGACCAGGCCCGCGAGCGCCATCCCGATCGGTAGCCCCATCGCGACGAAGGAGCCGAAGGCGATCAGCAGCACCACCATCGCGACGACGATCCCGGCGACCTCGCCGAGCCCGGCGGGCGCTTCCTCGAAGGCGAAGAAAAGGTCGCCGCCGGTCTCCAGGGTGAGCGACCGTTCTGCGCGCAGGTCCGCGACCGCGTCCTTGAGGGTCTCCAGGTCGGCGCTGTCGAGCTCCTCGACCGCGGGGTACTGCACCCGCACCAGGGCGATGTCCCCGCCCGGCGAGACGCTGGTCGTCGTTCCGATCACCTGGGGGAGCGCGGTGAGAGCAGCCTCGACCGCCGGGAGCTGCGCGGCAGCGTCCTGGGCCTTGAGGACGACGTGGGCGGTGACCCCACCCTCGTCGGTTTGCGCCTCGGCGAGCAGCTCGGCAGCGAGGTAGGAGTCGACGCCGGGCGCTTCGAAGCTCTCCTCGAGGTCGCGCCCGAAAGCGACGGAGGAGGCGATGATCACGAGGGCGAGGACGGCCCAGGCACCGATGGCGGTCCACGGGCGGGTGGCAGCTGACCGGCCGAGCCGGTAGAGGAAGTTCGACATGCCTCTACGGTGGTCCGGCGCCGGCGGAACCACATCGGGCACAGGAGTGGTCGTCTCCTCGGCCGAAAGTACGAGCGAAAGCTCGTGCTTGTGCCCCGTACGACGACGCCGTCGGCTCTCTACGCTGAAGAGATGGTCACCGCCTTCGTCCGCTCGATCCTCGCCGAGCCCCGTGCCCCCGATCCGCCGGTGCGGGTGTGGTGGGACTGGGCTCTCGTCGGCGCCCTGCTGCTCACGGCCGCGGGCGAGGCGATCTTCCGCCCCGACGTTCCGTGGCGGCCGCTGGCGACGGCGGTCGCGCTGCTGGTCATCCCGGTGCTGCTCTGGCGTCGTACCCGGCCGCTGCTGGCCACCGCGGTCGGCTTCGGCGGTGCGATGGTGCTGCACCTCCCGCGGTTCGTCGACGACGTCGTCGACGTCGGGCTCTTCACGATGGGCTGCGTCCTGCTGCTGCCCTACGCGCTCTACCGCTGGGCTTCGGGACGCGAGGCGCTGATCGGGACCGCGGTCGTCGCCGTCCCCGTCGTCCTGGGTCTGGCGATGGCCGAAACCGCCGAGGACCAGATCGGCGGTGCGACGGTCGTGGTCGCGTCCTTCGCGCTCGGAGCCGCGATGCGTTACCGCGCCGTCGCCCGCCAGCGCGAGGTGCAGCAGGTCCGGATGCTCGAGCGCGGGGAGCTCGCCCGCGAGCTGCACGACACCGTCGCCCACCACGTCTCGGCCATCGCGATCCAGGCGCAGGCCGGCCGTGCCGTGGCGGCGACGGACCCGGCGGCTGCCCTGGAGGCGCTGGCGGTGATCGAGGCGGAGGCGTCCCGGACCTTGTTCGAGATGCGCACGATGGTCGGGGTGCTCCGGCAGGGCGAGGGCGGCGACGTCGAGGCGGCCGAGTACGCACCGCAGCGGGGCATCGACGACCTGGACGAGCTCGCCCGGATGAGCCCCTTGGTGCAGGTGCGGCGTCGCGGTGATCTCACCGCCCTGCCGCAGCCGGTGCGGGTAGCTGTGTACCGGATGTGCCAGGAGTCGGTCACCAACGCGATCCGGCACGCGGTCAACGCCACGGCGGTCCTGGTGGAGGTCACCGGTGAGGTCGGCGTCGTACGGTTGCGTGTGCACGACGACGGAGAAGCGGCCCGCCCCTCGGCAGGCGCTGGCTACGGCCTGCTCGGGATGGCCGAACGAGCCAAGCTCCTCGGGGGCGCCTGGCAGGCGGGGCCGGACCCGGCCGGCGGGTGGACCGTCGAGGCGACCCTGCCCCGCGAGGTGCCCAGAGAGGTCTCCCGAGAGGTGGCGCGCGAGATGGCGCGGGAGGTGCCGCGGTGAGCGCGCCGGAGAGCATCCGGGTGGTGGTCGCCGACGACCAGGACCTGGTCCGCACCGGCCTGACGATGATCCTCAACGCGCAGCCCGGGATCGAGGTGATCGGCGAGGCAGCCGACGGCCACGAGGCGGTGGCGGTGGCCCGCGCGTTGCGCCCCGACGTCTGCCTCTTCGACATCCGGATGCCTGGCATCGACGGCGTCGAGGCCACCCGCCAGCTCGCCGGCCCCGGCGTCGAGGACCCGATGGCCGTCGTGGTCATCACCACCTTCGACCTCGACGAGTACGTCCACGGCGCCCTCAAGGCCGGCGCCCGCGGCTTCCTCCTCAAGGACGCCGGACCCGAGCTGCTGGTCCAGGCGATCCACGCCGCCGCGAACGGCGACGCGCTCATCTCCCCGACGATCACCCGCCGCCTGCTCACCACCCTCGCCGACCTGGAGCGGGCCACCCCGCCGGTCCAGCCGATCGAGCCGCTCACCGAACGCGAGGAGGAGGTGCTGCTCACCGTCGCCCGCGGCCGCACCAACGCCGAGATCGCCGACGAGCTGCACAT
Organism: Marmoricola sp.; assembly: GCA_041618295.1. Lineage (GTDB taxonomy): Bacteria > Actinomycetota > Actinomycetes > Propionibacteriales > Nocardioidaceae > Marmoricola. Next base: position 6,032 of record JBFJNH010000028.1, on the reverse strand, counting down.
CACCCTGAGCACGGTGAAGACCCACGTCGCCGCGCTGATGAACAAGCTCGGTGCGCGGAACCGGGTGGAAGTCGCGATGTGGGCGTACGAGACGAAGCGGGTCCGGGATTAGCTACCCGCCCGCGAGTTGCGTCATCAGCGACGGGAGGTCCCAGAACGCGCGTAGTGATGCGATCTCGCCCGTGGCGTTGAGTCGGTAGTGCACGGCGGCGTCGTATCGGGCATGCGCCCCGCCTGGAAGGGAGACGTTGACGTCGGCCAGGACCAGAGCCTCACCTGGTGCTTCGTAGGTACGTCGGACGTCGAACTCGACGCTGTCGAACATGGCAATTCCGGTGTCCCAGAAGCTCGCGATGGCCGCGCGCCCCAGCCGGCCGGGGTTGCCGTCGACGGGGTCCTCCAGGGAGGCGTCGTCAGCGAACAGCCCAACCCAGTCGTCGCGCGCGCCCGCCTGGACCGCGGACATTGCACGACGCGCCACGTCACCTGCCGTACTTGAGGTCATGCCGGGAGACGTTACACTATGTAACGTGTCGTCAGAAGCCCCTTCCGTTCCTGCAATCCTCCGTGCCGGCCGGGCACTGCTCGAAGCCAAACAGCCGAGCGAGGTCAGCATGGCCTCGGTAGCCGCCGCATCGGGATACTCCCGAATGGCGCTGTACCGACACTTCGGATCGCGTGCCGGCCTGCTCACCGCGCTCTTGGCTTACATCGACGAGGCCGAAGGTGCGGAGGACGCCGTGGCTGACGTACTTGCGGCGGGCAGTCCGAGTGATGTCGTGGAGAGCCTCTTTGCTTGGTGGTCGGGCTACGTGCCGAGGTTCGCGGGCGTCGCTCGTGGGGTCTTGGCCACGAAGCATGCCGACCTCGACCTGCAGGCGGCATGGGATGAACGGATGCGCGCCCTTCGCCGCGTCTGCCACCAGGTAGCGGAACGTTGCATCCAGAACGGGCAGGGTTCATCCGACTTCGCCGAAGAACTGTGGGTTCTGATGTCGGTGCCGCTCTGGATCCAGTTGGCCGATGACGGCTGGGACTCGGACCACTACGCGAGGACGATGGCCAACCTGGCGTCAGCCGCGTTGGAGCGCCACTGACACACCCGCACTGCTGGTGGGTTCCCGACCGAGACGCTAGGGCTGAGCGCAGCAGGATGATCGGGAAGCAGGCCGCGTAGCTAGCTTTGAGGTGGGCCGGTTGTGGGACCGCTGCTTTGGGTAGGCAATGCGGGCTTCTGCGGCTGACTCGCCTATGCGCTTCCATATCGGCTGAGCAGGCCTGTCGCGTCCTCGGCAAGAAGGCGTACCTCCCGGTCCACGTCGTCGCCATCAACGATGAACTCCAGGGCCGCGCGGTCGGTGTAGTAGTGCCGAATGTGCGCCTCAAGGGCGTCGGCGTCGACGTCGGCGTAGGTGATCCGAAGTCCGGGACGCGCGGGAGGATCCAGGACTCCGTCGGGCAGTGGCGGCATCCACATTCGGGCGTTGGAGTTGAGTCAGTTCTGCGGTATTCCCCTTTTCTCCGCGAGGGCGTGCGCCTCCTCGAGCACTGCTACGTCTCGGGCGTTGGCGTCGATGTCCTCAGTCAGACGATCGCTTCGCACGCCGGCTGCAGCGATCGCAGCACCTCCGACTACGAAAACAGCAGCGGCCACGCCACGTCGCTGAAGTTGCTGATCGAGCTGACCGAGTAGATCTGCCACCTCGCCGGCGCTGAACTCGTAGCGGGGTGGTCTGTTCGCGCTCACGCAGTGACCAGGTCGCGTTCAGGGATATAGATGTTCAGTTCCTGGAGCCACTCAGGTGTCTTTGCCCTAACGCGTTCGGTACTCAGGAAGGGATGTTCCGGGATCCAGGGCTCAGGCAGCGGGTCGATGCGTGCCCAGTCAGGCGTCATCTGCCCCGCACGTTCGAACTCATGCTGGGCCAGTGCAGCAAGCAACGCGTCAAACTCAACCGTTCCGGTCGAGCTGGGTGCAGCCTCCCAGGAACCGATGAGTTCGTCGTCCTGCTTCTCAAGCATCAACTGGAGGTGGTCGCGCCCTTGGAGCAGCATCCGCCAGGCCCAAGCGCGGTCGCCCAGGTTCAGCTGGTCTCTCATCGCTGCCGCTGTAGCCGGGGCGGACATGAGGCCAAGCGCACTAGCCGCCGTGAGCGAATGAGCAAGGCGGTGTGCGCGCATGCAGAACTGCGCCGACGGTCGAGTTCTCCCGGTCAGGTAGGTCGAGAACCAGGATGCAGACGTGTTCAACGTGCGTGCGAACGCGCGCTGGGACATGCCGCTAGTCGCCAGGGCATCCCGGAGGAAGGCCATGACCGCGCGGGTATCCGGATCGAGTGTCTGCGTCACCAACCCAGAATGACATTATCTGATCAGGTAACAGTTGCTGCGGGGTCGATGCCCTGCTGTGCATCCTCGACACCCGGAAAGGCCTACGACGCGGAGGCATGGCCCACCCCTCAATCCACCAGCGTCGCCCGCAACCCCACCGGCAGCAGCACCCGGCGCGCGATCAGCTTCTCCGCGACCAGGACGGTGATCGTCTGGGCGGCCATGATCCCGAAGAGCACCAGCACCTGGGCGGTGGCGGCCTGGACCGGCGTACCGCCGCCGAGCATGACGCCGATGAAGGCGCCGGGGAGGGTGACGACGCCGGTGGTGCTGACCTGGTCGAGCCCGGGGAGCAGGGCTTCGGGTGACCTGCGGTGGATGATCACGCCGATCGCGTCGGCAGGACTCATCCCCAGCGAGAGGCACGCCTCGTACTGGGTGTGCTCGTCCTTCAACGCCGCGTAGGCGCGCCGACCGACCAGGGTGTTGGCGGTCATGGCGTTGCCGATGACGATCCCGGCGATCGGGATCAGCGCGATCCCTTCGAACGGGATCGCGCCGCTGAGCAGCACCGTCGCCAGCACCGGTACGACGCCGCAGCCGATCGCCAGCGCGGCCCACGGCCAGGCCCGCACCGCCTCGGTACGCCGCGAGGTCGTGAGCACGCCCATCGCGAACATCACCAGCACCAGGCCGGCCGAGAGCAGCAGATCGTCGATGACGGCCTTGATCAGCAGTGCGGCGACGCCCAGCTGCACGACCGCCCGGCCCGCGGCGACGAACGATCGCAGCGTCAGGCCGTAGCCGGCGACCTGGTGGGCGCCGAGCGCCAACGCCAAGAGCACCGCCAGCGCGACGGCGACCGGCCACCCCGGGTCGATGCTCACGAGTCGAGGCTAGCGAGCGCCCGAGCTCGCTCGTGGCCGAGTGGCCGAGATCTCGTTGACGAGCGAAGCGAGAATCACGAGTCGAGGCTAGCGAGGGATCCCCTCGGCCGCAGAGGTCCTTCGAGACAGGCGTGACGGCCTTCCTCGGGAACCCACACTCCGAAGTCCGTGAACCCCCGGGTCGCCCCGGTAACGTGCCGACCATGCGCGCAGCCCAGGTGACCCGCCTCGACGGACCCCTTGCCATCGAGATCAACGAGATCGACGAGCCGAGCGAGGTCGGACCGTTCGGTCCGCAGATCCTTATCGACGTTCACACCGTCGGGGTCTCCTTCCCCGACCTGCTGCTCAGCAAGGGCGAGTACCAGCTCAAGCCCGAGCTCCCGTTCACCCTCGGTGTCGACTTCGCCGGCGTGGTTCGCAGCGCCCCCGACGACAGCGGCTTCGCTCCCGGTGACCGGGTCGCCTGCGTCGGCGCGTACGGCGGTGCCGGCGAGGTCGCGGCAACCGGACCCGACACCACCTTCCCGCTGCCGGACAACATCACCTTCGAGCAGGGTGCCGCCCTGCCGATGAACTACCTGACCGCCCAGTTCGCGCTGGCCGAGCGCGCCGGCATCCGCGCCGGCGAGACCGTCCTGGTGCACGGCGCCGCCGGCGGCGTCGGTACGGCGACCATCCAGGTCGCCAAGGGGTACGACGCCCGGGTGATCGCGGTGGTCTCCAGCGACGAGAAGGCCGCGATCGCGAAAGCCGCCGGAGCCGACGAGGTGATCGCGGTCGACGGGTTCCTGGCCGCCGTCAAGGAGCTCACCGGCGGCGTCGGCGTCGACATCGTGATGGACGTCGTCGGAGGCCGTCTCTTCACCGACTCGCTCCGCTCGCTCGCCCCGCAGGGCCGGCTGCTGGTGGTGGGTTTCGTCGACGGCACCATCCCCGAGGTCAAGGTCAACAGGCTGCTGCTGAACAACACCGACGTCCGCGGCGTCGGGTGGGGGGAGTACGCGATGCGGCGACCCGGCTACATGCGCGCTCAGTGGCGTGAGCTCGAGCCGATGATGGCCGCCGGCACCGTCGCCCCGATCGTCGGGACGACGTACGGGCTCGAGGACTTCGGCCGCGCCCTGGTCGAGATGGACGAGCGGAAGACTCTAGGCAAGACTGTGCTCCGCGTGCGCTGACCGCCGGCGACCGCCCTCCAGGAGGAGACATGTCCCGAGTTCGCTCCCTTGCCGCCGGCGCCGCCGCGCTGGCGCTCGCTGCCACCTTGACCGGGTGCGGTTCCTCGGCGCTCAGTACTGAGGATTTCCGGAAGCAGGCCGACAAGATCTGCGCCGACGCCGAGAAGGCCAGTGAGGAGCTGTTCTCCGGCTTGAGTGCGACCTCGAGCGAGGCGGACCTGGAGAAGGCGTTCAAGGACGCCGCCGACCTGCTCGAGAAGCAGGCCGACCAGATCGACGACCTTGCGGCGCCGGAAGACTTCGAGGACGACGTCGAGTCCATGCTCGAGAGCCTCCGCAACGGTGCCGACAAGATCCGCGACAACGGCCTGGAGCTGATCCAGAGCGGCGAGGACCCGCTCGAGGACGCCACCAAGAAGGCCAAGGACCTCGGTCTCAAGGACTGCGGCAGCGACGGCTGACCCCTTTCCGGGGGTCGGTCGACCCGTCCCCGGTTAGTCTTGCCCGCGTGACGATCCTCGACGACGCCCGCGCGGGCATGGACCTCAGCATCCGCCCCCAGGACGACCTCTTCGGCCACGTCAACGGGACTTGGCTCGCGGAGTCCGAGATCCCCAGCGACCGCTCCTCGTGGGGCCCGTTCGTGATGCTCGCGGACGCCGCCGAGGAGCAGGTCCGGGTGATCATCGAGGACTGCGCGAAGGGGATCTCGACAGGCTCGACCGCTGAGAGCGCGGCGGAGGCGAAGAAGATCGGCGACCTGTTCGCCAGCTTCATGGACGAGGCCCGGGTCGACGAGCTCGGCATCACCCCGCTGCTGCCGACCCTTCAGGCGATCGAGAACCTCGACAGCCTGCTCGACCTGTCGGCGTTCCTCGGCAACTTCGAGCGCACCGGTGGGGGCGGGATCTTCGGCTCCTTCGTCGACACCGACGACCGCGACTCCGACCGCTACCTGGTCAACATCACCCAGGGTGGGATCGGCCTCCCCGACGAGTCGTACTACCGCGAGGAGAAGTTCGAGGAGATCCGCGGCAAGTACCTCGACTACCTCACCACCATCCTCGAGCTCGCCGAGCGCCCCGACGCCCGCGCGACCGCCGAGACCGTCTTCGCCCTGGAGAAGCGGATCGCCGAAGGTCACTGGGAGCGCTCCGAGACCCGCGACGTCATCAAGACCTACAACCTCACCTCGTACGCCGACCTGCGGGCCGCACTGCCGTCGTTCGACTTCGAGGTCTACGTCCGGAACCTCGGCGGCGACCCGGTGTCGGGCAACACCGGGACCCTCGCCGAGACGGTGGTCCGGCAGCCGTCGTTCCTGACCCACCTGGAGACGGTGCTGGCCGAGACCCCGGTCGAGGCGTGGCGGGCGTTCCTCACGGTCCGGGCGATCCGGTCGGCGGCGGCGTACCTGCCGGACGCGTTCGTGCAGGCCAACTTCGACTTCTACGGCCGCACCCTCTCCGGCACCCCGGAGCTGCGTGCGCGTTGGAAGCGCGGCGTCGGCCTGGTCGAGGGAGGCCTCGGTGAGGCGGTCGGCCGCGAGTACGTAGCCCGGCACTTCCCGCCGCGTTCCAAGGAGCTGATGGACGAGCTGGTCGCCAACCTGCTGGAGGCGTACCGGCAGAGC
>JBFJNH010000027.1:0-40262 GCA_041618295.1 Marmoricola sp. | reverse complement strand
TTAAAGGACACTAGCACCTCAAGCTAGCGCGTCTGCCATTCCGCCACTCGGACGAGCGGGCGCAACAGTAGCAAAGCAAGTGCCCGAGTTCCGAATCGGGTGGGCTTTCGGCGGACTAGTCTCGCGGGCATGGATCGTCCCTCTCCGTCCGCGACGTGGCGCGATGCCACCACCGACGCCCGACGATTCCGGATCAGCTATCCCGCGGTTCCCGAGCCGGGCCTCGACCCGGTCGACAGCCTGCTCGCGGGAGTAGCCGAGGTGGACGTGACGCCACCACCGGGGATGCCCAAGGCGGGCCACTCCAAGAACGCCCAGGACGGCACCGGGTTCCGCACCCGGCTCAAGGTCCGGGTGCTGCACCTGCGCAACCAGCGCAGCTCGGTGGCCCTGGTCGCGATGGACCTGCTCGCCGGGTCGGCGTTGCTCCACCAGGCTGTCGCCCGCGCGGTCGGGGACACCGACGTCCCGCTCTCCGGTCTGTTCCTGGCGGCGACCCACACCCATGCCGGCCCCGGCCAGTACAGCGGCAGCGCGTTCTACAACGACTGGGCCTCCAACCGGCCTGGGTTCGACCCCGGCTTCGCCGCCTTCCTCGTCGAGCAGATCGCCGCCGCGGTCCGGACGGCGGTGCACTCGCGCCGGCCGGCGAGCGCGGCGATCGGGAGCACCGAGGTCTGGGGACTGACCCGGAACCGCTCGCTCGGGGCGTTCGTGCGCAACGAGCAGGTCTCCGACACCCGGGTGACCGACCACCGCGCGTACGCGGCCGTCGACCCCCGGCTGCACCTGCTCCGGGTCGACGACGCGGACGGCCCGCTGGGGACGTTCGGCTGGTTCTCCATCCACGGGACCGGGATCAGCCACCACGACCCGTCGTACAACGCCGACGTCTGGGCCTACGTCAACGGGGAGCTGGCCGACCGGGTCACCCGAGCGACCGGACGCCGTCCGGTATCGGGCTCGGTCGTGGCCTCGCACGGGGACATGACGCCGGCCGTACGGCCGGGCATGCTCGTCTTCCCCGAGGCCGAACGGATCGGCCGGGGGATCGGAGCGGCAGCGGCCGAGCTGCACGCCGAACTAGCCGGGAGCCTGACGGCAGGGTTCACCGTCGGCGCCCGACTGGAACAGGTCGACCTGGGTGGCGAGGCGGCCGTGGACGGCATCACGTTGGCCTCACCGCGGATCGGGTGGGCGAAAACCGCCGGTGCCGCGGAGAACACCACCCCGGTGCTGCACCTGCTGCCTCCGTTCCGGGCAGGGCACCCCAAGCGCCGACCCCGGGGGCCGCACGCCGGGAAGCGGATCGCGGGTGGGGAATTGCTGCACCCGGTCCTGGTCGGCCGTCCCGAGGAGTTCCCGCGGGTCGTCCCGGTGCACCTGCTGCACCTCGGCGACCACGCGGTGGTCGGGCTCCCGTTCGAGACCACGGTCGAGGCCGGTCGCCGGATCGGGGACGCAGTGGTCGGCTCCGGCCTCCCGGTCCGCAACGCCTTCGTCTCCTCCCTCGTCGACGACCACTGTGACTACCTGACCACCGCGGAGGAGTACTCAGCCCAGCACTACGAGGGCGCCTCCACCCTCTTCGGTCCGCACCAGCAGGCCTGGACGGCGGCGGTCGCCGCCCAGGTGGCCGACGCGCTGGCCGCCGGTAGGCCGTCCGCCCCGCAGCCGCGGTCGTTCGACTTCGGCGTGCACCACTACCTGGCCCGCCCGTCCGGGGTCGTCGTCGCGCGCGCCCCCGGGCCGGTGCGCTTCACGGAAGCCACCGCGACCGAGGACGCGTTCTGGGAGCAGACCTGGACCGACGTCGCTCCCGGCGACCTGCGGTGGCACGAGCCCCTGGTCCGGGTCGAGGTCGACGGCGCCGACGGGTGGGGCACCGCGTCGTACGACGGGCGTCCGGTCGACGACCAGGGCTGGCGGCTCGGCGTGACCTACCTCGGCCACCGGCGCGGGTCCCACCGGTACGCCGCCCGTTGGTACGCCCCGCCCTTGGGACGGCCGGTCCGCCACCGGTTCGTGCTGCTCGCCAACGGCCCGCAGCCCGAGGTCGCCGGACCCGCGTTCGACTGACCGGACCGACCGGTGGGGCAGACTGGACGCATGGCAGCAGAAACCCTTGGGTACGACCCCGCCGCCGAGGTCGTGGAGATCTGCAGCGACCTGATCGCGATCGACACCTCGAACTACGGCGACCAACCCGGTCCCGGCGAGCGGAAGGCCGCCGAGCACGTCGCGGCACTGCTCGACGAGGTCGGTATCACCGCCGAGGTGGTCGAGTCCGAGGCCGGTCGGACCTCGCTGGTGGCGCGGTGGGGAGGGGACCTGGGCGAACCCGTGCTCGTGCACGGCCACCTGGACGTGGTCCCGGCCGCCGCTGCCGACTGGACCGTCCACCCGTTCAGCGGCGAGGTCCGCGATTCTGCGGATGGCCCCTGCGTCTGGGGTCGCGGTGCGGTGGACATGAAGGATTTCGACGCGATGCTGCTCTCCAGCATCCGTGCCCGGGCCCGGGCCGGCGCGGTGCCGAGCCGTCCGCTGGTGCTCTGCTTCACCGCCGACGAAGAGGCCGGTGGGGCCAAGGGCGCGGGCTACCTGGCCCGCGAGCACCGCGACCTGATCGGGGACTGCACGGTGGCCGTCGGCGAGGTCGGCGGGTTCAGCACCACCGTCCGCGGTCGGCGCGTGTACCTGATCGAGGCCGCGGAAAAGGGCATGGCGTGGGTCCGGATGACCGCGCGCGGCAACGCCGGCCACGGGTCGATGGTGCACGCGGACAACGCGGTGACCCGGCTGGCCACCGCCGTCGCCCGGATCGGCCAGCACCAGTGGCCGGTCCGGCCCACCCCGACCATGGAGGTGCTGCTCGCCGCGGTGGCCGAGCTCGCCGGGACCGAGGCGACGCCGGAGAACGCCGAGACGTTGGTCGAGGAGTTCGGTTCGGCGGCCCGGATGCTCGGAGCCGTGATCCGCAACACCACGAACCCGACGATGCTGGAGGCCGGCTACAAGGTCAACGTGGTGCCGGGGGAGGCGACCGCCCGCATCGACGGACGGTTCCTGCCCGGCTACGAGGACGAGTTCTGGGACACCCTGGCGGTGCTCGCCGGGCCGGATGTCGAGATCACCCGGGACGTGCACATGGGCGCCTTGGAGAACCCGTACGACGGCCCGGTGGCCGCGGCCATGACGGCTTCCCTGCTGGCCGAGGACCCGGAGGCGATCGTCGCGCCGTACCTGATGAGCGGCGGTACCGACGCCAAGTACTGGGCCGAGCTGGGGATGACCTGCTTCGGCTTCACGCCGCTGCGGCTCCCGGAGGCCCTCGACTTCACCGCGCTCTTCCACGGGGTCGACGAGCGGGTCCCGGTCGACTCCCTGGAGTTCGGCGCACGGGTCTTCGACTCGTTCCTCGGGAGGCTGTAGCCGAGCAGATCAGGGCGCTGCGAGCGGCCTAGCTCCAGGCGAACCACATCGGCTGCTGCCGGATGATCTTGCGTCGCAGCACCACCCGTCGGGTCCCGTCCGAGGTGATCCGGACCCGGTCCAGCTCCCAACCGTCGGCCTCGGCGAGGTGCGCCAGCATCCGGGTGACGACGTTGCGGGAGAACTCCCGCGACAGCAGGATCTGGTCGTACTCGTACTCCACCCCGGGACGCAGGGCGCGAGCGCGCTGCTTCCCGGAGCTCACAGTGCCCCGTGCCCTTCGGCGGACACGTCGTCCAGCGCCGCGGTGATCTCCGGCGGCAGCTCGCACTCCTCGACCAGCAGCGAGGCCTTGAGCTGCTCGGCGGTGCGCGCCCCGATGATCGGCGCCGTAACACCGGGTCGGTCCCGGACCCAGGCCAGCGCCACCTCCAACGGCGTGAAGCCGAGGCCGTCGCCCGCCTTGGTGATCGCTTCGACGATCCGCTCCGAGCGCTCGTTGAGGTGCTTGCCGACGAAGGACGCGAAGTGCGGCGAAGCGGCCCGGGAATCGGCCGGCGTACCGGTCCGGTACTTGCCGGTGAGGACCCCGCGGCCCAACGGGGACCACGGCAGGATGCCGAGGCCGAGCGCCCGCGCCGCGGGCACCACCTCGTGCTCGACACCGCGGCTGAGCAGCGAGTACTCCACCTGGTTCGACGCGAGCACGGCACGACCGGGTACGGCGCGCTGCCAGGTCGCGGCCTGAGCGGACTGCCAGCCGTTGTAGTTGGAGATGCCGACGTACCGGGTGCGACCGCTGGCCACCGCGTGGTCGAGTGCGCTCAAGGTTTCCTCGAGCGGTGCGTCGTCGGACCAGGTGTGCACCTGCCAGAGGTCGACGTGGTCCACCTTGAGCCGCTTCAGCGAGGCGTCCAGGTTGCTCAGCAGGAAGCCGCGGGACACGTTCGTCTCGCGCTCGCCACGGCGGTGGGCGATCCCGGCCTTGGTCGCCAGGACCACCTCGTCGCGGGGGACGACGTCACCGAGCAGGGAGCCGATCACCCGCTCGGAATCTCCGTTCGCGTACCCGGCGGCGGTGTCGAGCAGGGTGCCTCCGGCGCCGACGAACGAGACCAGCTGGTCGCGCGCCTCGTGCTCGTCGGTGTCGCGGCCCCACGTCATCGTCCCGAGGCCCAGGCGCGAGACCTTCAAACCGGTGCTGCCGAGGTGCCGCTGCTGCATGGGACCAGGTTATCGAGCCGTCGGGCGCGGGGCGGGACCGACTCACCGGGACCGGGCCGTAGGCTTCGGCCCGTGGTCGACTTCCTCAAGGCGGTGTTCCTCGGCACCCTCCAGGGTCTGACGGAGTTCCTTCCGATCTCCAGCAGCGCGCACCTGCGGATCTTTCCCGAGCTCTTCGGCTGGGACGACCCGGGAGCAGCGTTCACCGCGGTCATCCAGATCGGTACCGAGCTAGCCGTGCTCATCTACTTCCGCAAGGACATCTGGCGGATCGCGACCGCCTGGCTGCGGTCCCTGGTGCAGCCGGAGTTCCGCGGTCACCTCGACGCCCGGATGGGGTGGTACGTGATCATCGGCTCGCTGCCGATCGTCGTCCTCGGCATCGCGCTGAAGGACGTCATCGAGAGCGACTTCCGCAACCTGTGGGTAATCGGGTCCACGTTGATCGTCCTCGGCATCATCCTCGGAGTCGCTGACCGGGTGAGCCGGAACAACCGCCGGGTCGAGGCGCTCGGTCTGCGAGACGCCGTACTCATGGGAGCGGCCCAGGCCTGCGCGCTGATCCCCGGGGTCTCCCGTTCGGGAGCGACGATCTCGATGGGCCGTTTCCTCGGTTTCGAGCGTGAGGCGGCGACCCGGTTCGCCTTCCTGCTCGCGATCCCGGCCGTCGTCGGCGCCGGTCTCTTCGAGCTCAAGGAGATCCCCCACGGCGCGAACAGCTACGGGTGGGGGCCGACGATCACGGCGACCGTGGTGGCCTTCGTGGTCGGCTACGCCTCGATCGCCTGGCTGCTGCGGTACGTCTCCACGAAGTCCTACCTCCCGTTCGTGGTCTACCGGGTGCTGCTCGGCACCGGCGTTCTGGTCCTGGTCGCCGCCGGCGTCATGGTGGCCTGAGGTCGCTGACCTCAGAGCCAACCCGAGCGACGGGCCACGATCCACACCGCCAGCGAGCTACCGAACATCAGCAGCAGCGAGAGCGGGTAGCCGAGCACCCAGGTGAGCTCGGGCATGTGGGTGAAGTTCATGCCGTAGATGCCGGCGACCAGCGTGGGAGCCGCGATCAGTCCGACCACGGCGGAGATCGTCCGCATGTCGTCGTTCTGCTGGATGCTGATCTGTGCCAGGTGCGCTTCGAACGCCGCGCTCAGCAGGGTCTCGAGACTGTCCATCGTCTCCGCAACCCGGGCCAGGTGGTCGGCGACGTCCCGGAAGTACGGCGCCGCCTCGGCGTCGATCCCGCGGACGGCCCCGGTCGCGAACCTGTTGACCGGGTCGCGCAGCGGGAGCACTGCCCGCCGCATCTCGGCGAGCTCGCGCTTGAGGACGTAGATGCGCGCCGAGTCGTTGCTGCGCTCCGGCCCGAACACGGATGCCTCCACCTCGTCGACGTCGGTCACCAGTGCCTCGACGACGTCCTCGTACGCGTCGACGACCTGGTCGCAGACGGCGTAGACGACCGCCGAAGGACCGTGGGCGAGCACGGCCTGCATGCCTTCGAGGGCGACCCTGGCGTCGTGCAGCCCGCCGCCGGCCCCGTGCCGCACGGTCACCACGAAGTTGTGGCCGATGAACACGTTGATCTCGCCGGTCTCGACCGCGTCGTCCTCGTCGACGTACCAGAGCGTCTTGAGGGAGAGGAAGAGCGAGTCCTCGTAGCGTTCGAGCTTCGGTCGCTGGTGCGCCATCAACGCGTCCTCGACGGCGAGGGCGTGCAGGTCGTAGAGGGCAGCGACGGTGTCGAGTTCGTGCTGGGTGGGTTCGTGCAGCCCGACCCAGACGAAGTCACCGTCGTCGGTGGCCCGGGAACGGACCCCGGCCAGGTCTGAGGTGGCCGTGCCGCAGTCCACCCGGACCCCGTGACGGTAGAGCGCGTTGTCGACGATCACGTGCCCAGGTTAGGACGGCGGACGCGGTCCGCAGCGCAGGCTCGCTCGCGTAGGCTCCGCACGTGGTCCTCGCTGCGCTCGTCCGCGTGCTGTCGCCCACTCGGCCACGAGCAAGCTCGGGCACTCGCTAGGCTCCGCACGTGGCAACGGTGATCCTGGCGCGGCACGGCCGAACCTCAGCGAACGCGACCGGCATCCTCGCCGGACGGACCCCCGGCATCGCGCTGGACGAGGTCGGCACGGCCCAGGCTACGGCCGCGGCGGCCCGGCTCAGCGGCCTTGCCCTGGCCGCCGCGTTCACCAGCCCGCTGGAGCGGTGCAAGCAGACCGCCGCCCTCCTGCTCGACGGCCACGGACTCAAGGCCCGGGTCGAGCGCGGTCTCAACGAGTGCGACTACGGCGACTGGTCCGGCCAACCGATGAAGACCCTGGTCAAGGAGGAGCTCTGGAAGGTCATCCAGGCCCACCCCGCCGGGGTCCGGTTCCCCGGGGGCGAGTCGATGGCGGAGATGAGCGCCCGGTCGATCGCCGCTGTCCGCGGCTGCGACGCACGGGTGGCAGCAACCCACGGTGACGACGTCGTCTGGCTGGCCGTTGCCCACGGTGACGTCATCAAGGCCGTCCTCGCGGACGCCCTCGGGATGCACCTGGACGCGTTCCAGCGGATCGTCGTGGACCCGGCGAGCCTGTCGGTGATCCGCTACACGCCGCGCAGGTCCTACGTCCTGGCGATGAACACCAACGAGGGCTCGCTCTCGCACCTGGCCACCTCGGCCGAGGAGCCGGCGGAGAAGCTCGGTGGGGGCTCCGGACCAGTACCGGGCGCCCCGTAGGCTCGGCCTCATGGCGCCACTCGTCCACCGTTTCGACCCGCCCGACCGGTTCATCGCCGGGACGGTGGGGGAGCCCGGTCAGCGGGTCTTCTTCCTGCAGGCGCGGGCCGGTGCCAAGGTCACCAGCGTCGCCCTGGAGAAGCAGCAGGTGCAGATCCTCGGAGAGCGGGTCGACGAACTCCTGGACGAGTTGTTGAGCGCCGGAGGGGTGGCGAGCACCATCCCGGCGGTCACTCCGGTCGCGGCGATCGACACCGCACCGCTCGACCAGCCGATCGTCGAAGAGTTCCGCGCCGGGACGATCACCCTGTCCTGGGACGCCGAGGACGAACGCGTCGTGATCGAGGTCTTCCCGGTCGTCGAGGTGACGTTGCCCATCTCGGCCGACGAGAACGAGCTGGTCGACCTCCCCATCGAGGAACCCGAACCGGAGGAGCTCTTCATCGTCCGGCTCGAGCCGGCCCAGGCTCGGGTCTTCGCCACCCGCGCCGCATCCGTGGTGCAGGCCGGGCGTCCGTCGTGCCAGTTCTGCGGCGGACCGGTCGACGTGTCCGGACACCTCTGCCCGCGCGCCAACGGCTACCGCCGCAGCCTCGGCTGAGTCGCCGATGGTGCCGGAGAGCGGAGCCGCGTCGCTCCGGGAGCTCGAGATCCTCCTCGGAGAGGACCTCACGGTGCTCGGACGGATCATGCCGGCCTCCAACCACACCTACCTGTGCCGCCTCGGCACGGAGCAGGACGGCCGGCAAGCGGTCTACAAACCGGTCTCGGGAGAGCGGCCCCTGTGGGATTTCGTCGACGGCACCCTGGCCGCCCGGGAGTACGCCGCCTGGCGCGTCTCGGAGGCACTCGGCTGGTCCGTCGTGCCGCCCACGGTGCTGCGCGACGGCCCCTCGGGTCCGGGGATGGTCCAGCTCTGGTGCGAGCCGCACCCCGAGCAGTCGCCGGTCGACGTCGTCCCGCACGGCGCGCTGCCCGCGGGCCACCTGCACGTCGTGGACGCCACCGATCACCGCGACCGCCCGGTGATGCTCGTCCACGAGGACACCCCGGCGCTGCGCCGGATGGCGCTCTTCGACCTCGTGGTCAACAACACCGACCGCAAGGGCGGCCACGTACTGGCGATGTCGGACGGCCACCGGTACGGCGTCGACCACGGCGTCTGCTTCCACGTCGACGACAAGCTGCGCACCGTGCTGTGGGGCTGGGCCGGCCAACCCCTCACCGACGACGAGCGCCAGGCCCTGACCGGCCTGGCCGCGGCCCTCGACGGAGGTGAGCTCGGCGACCTCGACGAGGAGCTCACCCGCGACGAGGTGGCTGCCACCCGGCGCCGCCTGGCACGGCTGCTGCGGGCCGGAACCTTCCCGGAGCCCGGTCCGGGGTGGCCGTCGCTCCCGTGGCCGGCGTTCTGAATCCCTTCGCTACGCTTCGGCCATGCGTGCCTGGTCTGCTCCCGTCGTCCCTGGCCTCGGCGTCGTCGGTCCGCCGGTCCGGGTCTTCGACTCCGCGACCCGGGGGCTGGTCGAGCTCACCCCGCCGTCCGGAATCGCGCGCCTCTACGTCTGCGGGATCACTCCGTACGACGCCACCCACCTGGGCCACGCCGCGACGTACGTGGCGTTCGACCTGCTGAACCGGGCCTGGCGCAGCGCCGGTCACGGCGTGCGGTACGTGCAGAACGTGACCGACGTCGACGACCCGCTGATCGAGCGGGCCAACGCGACCGGGGAGGACTGGGCCGAGCTCGCCGAGCGGGAGACCGAGCTGTTCCGCACCGACATGGAGGCGCTGCGGGTACTGCCCCCCGACGCCTACATCGGCGCCGTGGAGTCGATCCCGCTGGTGGTCTCGATGATCGGGGAGCTCCGGGAGCGGGGGAGCGTCTACCCGGTCCCCAACGACTCCGGCAGCGAGGACCTCTACTTCTCGGTGCACGCCGACCCCACGTTCGGGTCGGTCTCCGGGTGGGAGACCGACGAGATGCTTCGCGTCTTCCCCGAACGCGGTGGCGACCCCGACCGCCCCGGCAAGCGCGACCCCCTGGACTGCCTGCTCTGGCAGGCCGAGCGCCCTGACGACCCGGCCTGGGACTCGGCGCTGGGACGGGGACGTCCGGGCTGGCACGTCGAGTGCTCGGCGATCGCCCGGGACCACCTCGGCTCCGGCTTCGAGGTGCAGGGAGGCGGTAGCGACCTGGTCTTCCCGCACCACGAGATGAGCGCCGCCGAGGCCCAGGTCGTCGAGCCGGACGTCCGGTTCGCCCGCGCGTACGTGCACGCCGGCATGGTCGGGTTGGACGGCGAGAAGATGTCGAAGTCCCGAGGCAACCTGGAGCTGGTCTCCCGGTTGCGCGCCCGCGGCGTCGACCCGATGGCGATCCGCTGGGAGCTGCTCACCCACCACTACCGGTCGGACTGGGAGTGGGACAGCGACCTCCTCGAGGTCTCGGCCGCCGAGCTCAACGAGGTGCGGTCCGCCGCGGCGAAGGGGGCGGGTGCACCAACCGCGGCGCTCGTCACCGAGGTCCTGGCGGCCCTGGCCGACGACCTGGACGCCGCTCGCGCGCTGTCGGCACTCTCCGACTGGGCCGAGGCCACCCACCAGGGAGACGCATCCGAACGCGACGCGGGGACGGTCGTCCGGGATCTCGCCGACGCCGCCCTCGGTCTGGCGATCTAGTTCAGACCGGCCCGTCCTCGGGGTTCTCGCGACGCTTGAGGTAGCGCTCGAACTCCCGGGCGATCGCATCGCCGCTGGCTTCAGGCAGGTCCGCGGTGTCCTTCGACTCCTCGAGGCTGCGGACGTACTCGGCCACGTCCTCGTCTTCCTCGGCGAGCTCGGCGACACCGCGCTCCCAGGCGCGGGTCTCCTCGGGGAGGTCGCCCAGCGGGATCGGCACCTCGAGCAGGTCCTCGACCTGGGTGAGCAGGGCCAGGGTCCCCTTCGGGCAGGGCGGCTGGGGGAGGTAGTGCGGAACGGCCGCCCAGAACGAGACTGCCGGGATGTCCAAGCGGGCACACGCGTCCTGGAGCACACCGACGATGCCGGTCGGTCCCTCGTACGTCGACGGCTCGAGCTTCAACCGGTCGTCGAGGTCGAGCTCGGTCGCCGTCCCGGTCACCGGGATCGGCCGGGTGTGCGGGGTCTCCGCCAGCAGCGCACCGAGGGTGACGACCTGGGCGACCTGGAGGTCGTCGGCGGCCGCCAGCAGCTCGGCGCAGAAGCCGCGCCAGCGCATGTTCGGCTCGATGCCGCGGAGCAGCACCACGTCGCGGTGCGACCCGGCAGGGCGGGCGACGTAGAGGTGGGTGGTCGGCCAGGTGATGCGGCGCATGCCTTCGTCGTTGGTGCCGACGACGGGCCGGTTGACCTGGAAGTCGTAGTAGTCCTCGGGATCGATCGCTGCGACCAGCTGTGCCTCCCAGACGTCGATCAAGTGGTCGACGACCCCGGAGGCTGCCCCGGCGGCGTCGTTCCACCCCTCGAACGCGCAGATCATCACCGGGTTGACCAGCGGGAGGACCTCATCGATCTCGATCACGTGCTGAGCCTAGCGAGCGCCCGAGCTTGCTCGTGGCCGAGTGGGCGAGGCGGCGTTGACGAGCGCAGCGAGGATCACGTGGCGAGCCTACGCGAGCGAACGGAGCCGCAAGGAGCTTGCTCCGTTGTCGGCGGAGTGAGGAGCGTTGAGGAGCGCAGCGACGATCAGCGAGCGGCTGCGCTGGCACGTCTCCAACATGAGAAATGATCCCTGCCCAGCACCCGGCAGCACGTAGACTCCTTCCGTCGAGAGGCGTTGCAACGGGTCCCCGGTCGTCACCGCGGGAGCCGCCACGCTCGGCAGAGCTAAGGACGCCTTCCGCAACCGGAAGGAACCTACGTGAACGCCAGTGCCAAGTCCTGGGAGCCGCACCTCCGCCCCGACTGCACCGACGAGCTGACGCGCGCACTCTCCGAGCGGATCCTGGTCATCGACGGTGCCATGGGGACCGCGATCCAGCGCGACCGTCCCGACGAGGCCGGCTACCGAGGCGAGCGCTTCAAGGACTGGCCCAGCGACGTCCAGGGCAACAACGACCTGTTGACGATCACGCAGCCGCAGATCATCGCAGGTATCCACCGGGAGTACCTCGAGGCCGGTGCCGACATCATCGAGACGAACACGTTCAACGCGAACGCCGTCTCGCTCGCCGACTACGACATGGCCGACCTCGCCTACGAGCTGAACTATGCCGGCGCGGCCCTGGCCCGGGCCGAGTGCGACGCACTGAGCACGCCCGAGCGGCCGCGGTACGTCGCCGGCGCCC
The DNA here is from genome assembly GCA_041618295.1 of Marmoricola sp. GTDB lineage: Bacteria > Actinomycetota > Actinomycetes > Propionibacteriales > Nocardioidaceae > Marmoricola. The sequence continues at coordinate 28,574 of JBFJNH010000027.1, read as the reverse complement.
TCGGCCCGACCACCCGGACCGCGTCGATCTCCCCGGACGTGAACGACCCCGGGGCCCGCAACGTCTCCTACGACGACCTCGTCGCTGCCTACCTGGAGGCCGCCAACGGCCTGGTCGACGGCGGGTCCGACCTGATCTTCATCGAGACGATCTTCGACTCGCTGAACGCCAAGGCGGCGATCTTCGCGGTCGAGACCCTGTTCGAGGAGCGCGGTCGGCGCTGGCCGGTCGTCATCTCCGGCACCATCACCGACGCCTCCGGCCGGACGCTGTCGGGCCAGGTGACCGAGGCGTTCTGGAACGCGGTGCGGCACGCGAAGCCGATCGCCGTGGGCCTGAACTGCGCTCTCGGAGCCCCGGAGATGCGGCCGTACATGGCCGAGATCTCCCGGATCGCCGACACCTTCGTCTCCAGCTACCCGAACGCGGGACTGCCGAACGCGTTCGGCGAGTACGACGAGTCCCCGGAACGCCAGGCCGGCTACATCGCCGAGTTCGCCGAGGCGGGGCTGGTCAACCTGGTCGGTGGCTGCTGCGGCACGACCCCGGCGCACATCGCGGAGATCGCCAAGGTAGTCGAGGGCAAGCCGGCGCGTCCGGTCCCCGAGATCCCGGTGGCGACGAGGCTCTCGGGTCTGGAGCCGCTCAACATCACCGAGGACTCGCTGTTCGTCAACATCGGCGAGCGGACCAACATCACCGGCTCGGCGCGGTTCCGCAACCTGATCAAGGCCGAGGACTACGACACAGCCCTCTCCGTGGCACTGCAGCAGGTCGAGGTCGGCGCGCAGGTCATCGACATCAACATGGACGAGGGCATGATCGACGGTGTCGCGGCGATGGACCGCTTCACCAAGCTGATCGCGGCCGAACCCGACATCAGCCGCGTCCCGGTGATGATCGACTCCTCCAAGTGGGAGGTCATCGAAGCGGGCCTGAAGAACGTCCAGGGCAAGCCGATCGTCAACTCGATCTCCATGAAGGAGGGCGAGGAGAAGTTCATCCGCGAGGCCCAGCTGTGCCGCAAGTACGGCGCCGCCGTGGTCGTGATGGCCTTCGACGAGCAGGGCCAGGCGGACAACCTGGAACGACGCAAGGAGATCTGCGGCCGTGCCTACCGGATCCTGACCGAGGAGGTCGGCTTCCCGGCCGAGGACATCATCTTCGACCCGAACTGCTTCGCGTTGGCAACCGGGATCGAGGAGCACGCGACCTACGGGATCGACTTCATCGAGGCCTGCGCCTGGATCAAGGAGAACCTGCCCGGGGTGCACATCTCCGGCGGGATCTCGAACGTCTCCTTCTCGTTCCGGGGCAACAACCCGGTCCGGGAGGCGATCCACGCAGTCTTCCTGTTCCACGCGATCAAGGCCGGCTTGGACATGGGCATCGTCAACGCCGGTGCGTTGGTCCCCTACGACTCGATCGACCCCGAGCTGCGCGAGCGGATCGAGGACGTCGTCCTGAACCGTCGCGAGGACGCGGCCGAACGGCTTCTGGAGATCGCCGAGCGTTTCAACAACGCCGGCGACCCGAAGGAGGAGGCAGCCGCTGCGGAGTGGCGCAGCCTGCCGGTCCGGGAGCGGATCACGCACGCGTTGGTCAAGGGCATCGACGCCGAGGTCGAGGCCGACACCGAGGAGCTCCGCGCGGAGATCTCGGCTGCCGGTGGCCGCCCGATCGAAGTGATCGAAGGCCCGCTGATGGACGGCATGAACGTCGTCGGCGACCTGTTCGGCGCCGGCAAGATGTTCCTTCCCCAGGTGGTCAAGTCGGCCCGGGTGATGAAGAAGGCCGTCGCCTACCTGCTGCCTTTCATCGAGGCCGAGAAGCAGCCCGGCGATGTCGAGACGAGCAACGGCACCATCGTGATGGCGACCGTCAAGGGCGACGTCCACGACATCGGCAAGAACATCGTTGGCGTGGTGCTCCAATGCAACAACTACACCGTGATCGACCTCGGCGTGATGGTGCCTGCCCAGAAGATCCTGGACGCGGCCAAGGAGCACGGGGCCGACATCATCGGCCTGTCCGGCCTGATCACCCCCTCGCTGGACGAGATGGTGAACTTCGCCGTCGAGATGGAGCGTCAGGGCCTCGAGATCCCGCTGTTGATCGGTGGTGCCACCACGTCGCGGGCGCACACGGCCGTCAAGGTCGCGCCGCGGCGTACCGGCCCGGTGGTCTGGGTCAAGGACGCCTCCCGCTCGGTGCCGGTCGCGGCGGCGCTCCTCGACGAGAAGCAGCGTCCGGCACTGCTGGAAGCCACCGAGACCGATTACGCGGCGTTGCGTGAACGGCACGCCCAGAAGCACGAGCGGCCGATGCTCACCCTGGAGAAGGCCCGGGCGAACCGGACCCCGATCGACTGGGACGGCTACGTCCCGCCGGCTCCGAAGCAACCCGGGATCACGGTCTTCAACCACTACGACCTCGGCGAGCTGCGCGAGTACATCGACTGGCAGCCGTTCTTCAACGCCTGGGAGATGCAGGGCAAGTTCCCGGACATCCTCAACAACCCGGTCTCCGGCGAGGCCGCTCGCAAGCTGTACGAGGACGCCCAGCAGATGCTGGACCGGGTGATCGACGAGCAGTGGCTGATCGCGCACGCCGTGGTCGGGTTCTTCCCGGCCAACGCGGTCGGCGACGACATCGAGGTGTACTCCGACGAGTCCCGGACCGAGGTGCTCGGCGTGCTGCGCAACCTGCGCCAGCAGGGCGAGCATCGAGACGGCGTACCGAACAAGTCGCTGGGCGATTTCGTGGCGCCCGTCGAGACCGGGCTGCAGGACTGGGTCGGCGCGTTCGCCGTCACGGCCGGTCTCGGGATCCAGGAGAAGATCGACGAGTTCAAGGCTGCGCTCGACGACTACAGCGCCATCCTGCTGGAGTCGCTCGCCGACCGGCTCGCCGAGGCGTTCGCCGAACGGATGCACGAGCGGGTCCGTACCGAGTTCTGGGGCTACCAGCCGGACGAGGCCCTCGCGAGCGAAGACCTGATCGCCGAGAAGTACGTGGGTATCCGGCCGGCCCCCGGCTACCCGGCGTGCCCGGAGCACACCGAGAAGCAGACCCTCTGGGAGCTGCTCGACGTCGAGCACCACACCGAGATCGCACTGACCGAGTCGATGGCGATGTGGCCGGGCGCCGCGGTCAGCGGCTGGTACTTCTCGCACCCGCAGTCGCAGTACTTCGTCGTCGGGCGGCTGGCCCAGGACCAGGTGGCCGACTACGCCACCAGGAAGGGCTGGACGTTGAAGGAGGCCGAGCGCTGGCTGGGGCCGAACCTCGGGTACAACCCTGAGGACTGATCCGGCGGCCGTCCTGTGGGACATGGACGGCACCTTGGTCGACACCGAGCCGTACTGGATCGAGGTCGAGTTCGCCCTCGTCGCCGAGCACGGCGGCACCTGGTCGAGGGAGCACGCGCTGAACCTGGTCGGCAACGACCTGCTGGTCTCCGGCGCCTACATCCGGGAGCACGGCGGGGTCGACCTGCCGGCCGAGGAGATCGTCGAGCGACTCCTGGACGGCGTGGTGGACCGGGTCAGTGAGACGGTCCCGTGGCGGCCCGGGGCCGTGGAGCTGCTGGCCGAGCTCCGGGAAGCCGGTATCCCGTGCGCGCTGGTGACGATGTCGTACCAGCGGTTCGTGGAGCCGGTCCTGGCGGCCCTGCCGGAGGGGACCTTCCGTGCGGTGGTCACCGGCGACACGGTCACGGTCGGGAAGCCGCACCCCGAGCCCTACCTGCGGGCGGCCGCCGAGCTGGGTGTCCGACCCGAGGACTGCCTGGCGATCGAGGACTCCAACACCGGCGCCAAGTCAGCCGTGGCCGCCGGGTGCACCGTCCTGGTCGTCCCGAACCACGTCCCGGTGCTCGAGGGGGAGCGCCGCGTATTCGTCGAGACGCTCGCCGGGGTCGGTGCGGACCGGCTCGCCGACCTGTTCCTCAACGCGGACGGGTAGCGGGAGCAGCGAGCCGCCGTACTCCGGGCAGTGCGCCTGGAAGGTGCACCAGGTGCAGCCGCGGCCCCTGTTCGGCTGCCAGTCCCCGGTGCTGTGGGCCCGCGCGACGGCGTCCCAGAGGGCGGTGACCTGGCGCTCGGTGGCCAGGAGGTCTTCCTCGTCGGGGTGATAGCTCAGGGTCTCGCTGTTGCCGAGGTAGATGAGCCGGAGTACCGCCGGGACCACACCACGGGTCCGCCACAGGACCAGGGCGTAGAAGCGCATCTGGAAGAGTGCCGTCGCCTCGTACTGCTCGGGTCCGGAGCGGCCCGTCTTGTAGTCCACCACCCGGATAGCACCGTCCGCAGCGATGTCGATGCGGTCGACCACGCCACGGAGGAGCAGGCCGGTCTCGAGCAGGGTCTCCACGTAGTGCTCACGCGCGGCAGGCTCGAGCCGACGGGGGTCCTCCAGGTCGAAGTACCGGCGCAGCACCGTCCGGCAGGACTCGAACCAGGCGTCCGGGTCGGTCGCCTCGGCGATCTCGGCCGACTCCGGACGCTCGGCCACCACCGCCTCCCAGGCTGCGGGAACCATCGCATCCGCGCGCTGCGGCGTGCGCTCGGCCGCCGGGAGGTCGAAGAGATCCTCGAGCACCTTGTGCACCACGGTGCCGCGGACCGCCGGCATCGACGGCGGTTCCGGCAGCTTGTCGATCGTGCGGTACCGGTAGAGCAACGGGCACGACTTGAAGTCGGCTGCCCGGCTCGGCGACAGCGCCCCGAGCACCCGAACGCCGTCGACCCGGGTGCCTTGGTGAGCGGTCTCGGCCGGATCGGTCATGTCCGGACCCTAAGGCGTGCCGGGGACACTGTTCCGGTGAGGCTGGTCCGACACCCTAGGCTTTCACCGTGACCCCCACCGACCGCCCCGCAGCGCGCCGTCCTGGCGCCGGCGTCCGGATCGGCAGCCTTGCCGGCGTCCCGGTCTACGTGCGCGCTTCCTGGGTGGTCGTCGCCGTGGTGATCGCCATCCTGCTCGAGCCGCGGATCGAGGACGTGCAGCCGGGCCTCGGCGCGGGCAAGTACCTGGCCGGGCTCGCGTTCGCCGTACTGCTGTACCTCTCGATCCTGCTCCACGAGTTCTCGCACGCACTGATGGCCCAGCGCGTCGGCCTCCGGGTCCGGTCGATCAGCCTGGAGTTCCTCGGGGGCAGCACCGAGATCGAGGGTGAGGCCCGGACGGCCGGCGAGGAGTTCAAGATCGCGGTCGTTGGTCCGCTCACCTCGATCGGGGTCGGACTGGCGGCGCTCGCACTGCTGGCCCTCGACCCGCAGGGACTGGCGAGGCTGGCGGTCCAGGGCCTGGCCGGAGCCAACCTGGTGGTCGGGATCCTCAACCTGATCCCGGGGCTGCCGCTGGACGGTGGCCGGGTACTCCGGGCGGCGGTCTGGCAGTCGGTCGGCAACATGCACCAAGGAACCATCGTCGCGGCGTGGGGCGGACGCATCACCGCTCTCGTGGCGTTCGGTTGGCCGACGCTCGCGCAGATCTTCCTCGACGTCCAGCCCGACTTGTTCGACTACCTCTTCGCCTTCGTGATCGGCGCCTTCCTCTGGACCGGGGCCACCGCGTCGATGATGAACGCCCGGATCCGGCGCCGGCTCCCGGCCCTGAAGGCACGCCAGCTCGCACGCCGCGCCGCCGTCGTTACCGGGGACCTCCCGATTGCCGAAGCTGTCCGGCGCGCCCAGGAAGCGGCGGCCGGCGGGATGGTCGTGGCGTCCGCCGAAGGACACCTGGTCGGCGTCGTCAACGAGGCTGCCCTACTCTCGGTCCCGGAGGACCGGCGGCCGTGGGTCCCGGTGAGCTCGGTGTCGCGCTCGCTCGATCCCGGACTGATCCTGCCGGCCGACCTGGCCGGCGAAGAGCTGATCGTGGCGATGTCACGCACCCCGGCCTCCGAGTACGCCCTGGTCGAGCCGGACGGGTCCCTGTTCGGGTTGCTCGCCACCGCCGACGTAGACGCCGCCTTCACCGCAGGAGCAGGACAATGACCGAGCACACCGAAGCCCAGGATCCAGCCCAGGATCCGGCCCAGGATCCGGCCTGGTCCGGGGTCAGCCGCGGACCGTTGCGGGCCGGCGAGTGGGTTCGCCTGGTCGACGGTAAGGGTCGCCGGCACAACATCTGCCTGGAAGCCGGAAAGTCCTTCCACACCAACCGGGGCGGGATCGAGCACGACGACCTGATCGGCCGCGACGAGGGCTTCACCCTGACCTCGACCTCCGGCGGGGAGTACCTGGTCTTCCGACCCATGCTCAGCGAGTTCGTGGTGTCGATGCCCCGGGGCGCCGCAGTCGTCTACCCCAAGGACGCGGCCCAGATCGTCGCTATGGCCGATATCTTCCCGGGAGCCCGCGTCGTCGAGGCCGGGGTCGGCTCCGGGGCGCTGACCTGCTCGTTGCTGCGCGCCGTGGGTCCGACCGGTCGGGTCTCATCGTTCGAGCGCCGCAAGGAGTTCGCCGACGTCGCCCGCAAGAACGTCACCCAGTTCTTCGGCGGCGACCACCCCGCCTGGGTGCTCACCGTGGGTGACCTCGTCACCGCGCTGCCGGACCACGAGGGTCCGGGCACCGTGGACCGGGTGGTGCTGGACATGCTCGCGCCATGGGAGTGCATCGACGCAGTGGCGGAGGTCCTCGTCCCGGGCGGCGTGGTGGTCGCCTACGTCGCCACCACCACCCAGCTCGGCAAGACCGTCGAGACCCTCCGCGCCCACGGCGAGTTCACCGAGCCCCAGCCCTGGGAGACCCTGGTCCGGGAATGGCACGTCGAGGGGCTGGCCATCAGGCCCAGCCACAAGATGAACGGCCACACCGGCTTCCTGGTCACCGCTAGGCGGATGGCTCCGGGGAATCCGGCCCCGCGCAAGAAGCGCCGGCCGGCGCCCGGCGCGTACGGCGAGGACTACTCCGGTCCGAGGCCGGGAGACGTCATCGAGGAGCAGGCAGCAGCGCTGGACACCTGACCAGCGGGAGATATTGGTCGGACGTTTCTCCTACACCGTGACCAACACGTGACGAATCTCCTGAGCAAGGAGTAGTACACGCAGGTAGGGTCGAAAACAACGAACGCTCCTCGAGGAGGTGAGGGTCCGATGACAAGCGCCGGCGCTGAAGGACAGGACACCGCGCAGCTGCTCAGCCAGCTTGCGTACCTGGAGGCCGAGGTCGGAGACCTGCGTCGTCGGCTCGCGGACGCCCCCCAGAACTCGGGCGAAGGATCCCGGCAGCTCGACCAGCGCCTCGTGGACACCCAGCGGTCCCTGGCTGCCGTGACCGCCCAGAACGAACGACTGGCCAGCACGCTGCGCGAAGCGCGCGACCAGATCATGACCTTGAAGGAAGAGGTCGACCGGCTGGCCCAGCCGCCGACCGGTTTCGGCACCTTCCTCGCGCGCAACTCCGACGACTCGGTGGACGTGTTCACCGGGGGCCGCAAGCTCCGGGTGACCGTGAGTCCCGCCGTCGACGTGGACAGCCTGACCAAGGGCCAGGAGGTCATGCTCAACGAGGCTCTCAACGTCGTCGCCGCTCTCGAGTTCGAGCAGATCGGCGAGGTGGTGATGTTCAAGGAACTTCTCGCCGACGGCGACCGCGCCCTGATCATCGCGAACGCCGACGAGGAGCGCGTCGTACGGTTGGCCGAGCCGCTGCGCACCGAGAAGCTCCGGGCGGGTGACTCGCTGCTGCTCGACGCCCGCTCCGGGTACGTCTACGAGAAGGTCCCGAAGTCCGAGGTCGAGGAGCTGGTCCTCGAAGAAGTGCCGGACATCGACTACAGCGACATCGGCGGTCTTGCCGGCCAGATCGACGCGATCCGCGACGCCGTCGAGTTGCCGTACCTGCACCCCGAGCTCTTCCTCGAGCACCAGCTCAAGCCGCCGAAGGGAATCCTGCTCTACGGCCCTCCGGGGTGTGGCAAGACCCTGATCGCGAAGGCGGTCGCCAACTCGCTCGCCAAGAAGGTCGCCGCGAAGAACCAGGTCGACGGCGCCGGGCTCGTGGCCAAGAGCTACTTCCTCAACATCAAGGGCCCCGAGCTCCTCAACAAGTACGTCGGTGAGACCGAGCGGCACATCCGGCTGGTCTTCCAGCGGGCGCGGGAAAAGGCCAGCGAAGGAACCCCGGTCATTGTCTTCTTCGACGAGATGGACTCGCTCTTCCGCACCCGCGGCTCCGGTGTCTCCTCCGACGTCGAGAACACCATCGTTCCGCAGCTGCTCAGCGAGATCGACGGTGTTGAGCTGCTCGAGAACGTCCTGGTCATCGGCGCCTCGAACCGTGAGGACATGATCGATCCCGCGATCCTGCGGCCCGGCCGGCTCGACGTGAAGATCAAGATCGAGCGCCCGGACGCCGAGTCGGCCCGCGACATCTTCTCCAAGTACCTGCTGCCGACCTTGCCGCTGCACGCCGACGACCTCGCCGAGTTCGGGGGCGACCGCGACGCCACCGTGGCCGGGATGATCAACGCGACGGTCGAGCGGATGTACACCAAGACCGAGGAGAACCGCTTCCTGGAGGTCACCTATGCCAACGGTGACAAGGAGGTCCTGTACTTCAAGGACTTCAACTCCGGGGCGATGATCCAGAACATCGTCGACCGGGCCAAGAAGATGGCCATCAAGGACCTCCTGGACAACGACCAGAAGGGCCTGCGGGTCCAGCACCTGCTGCAGGCGTGCGTGGACGAGTTCAAGGAGAACGAGGACCTCCCGAACACGACCAACCCCGACGACTGGGCACGGATCTCCGGCAAGAAGGGCGAGCGCATCGTCTTCATCCGGACCCTGATCACCGGCAAGCAGGGCACCGAGCCGGGCCGTTCGATCGATACGGTCGCCAACACCGGCCAGTACCTCTGACAGGACACTGCGACCGCACCACTAGGGTCGACCCATGACTGTTCGGCGCATCATGGGCACCGAGACCGAGTTCGGTATCTCGGTGCAGGGGCAGCCGCACGCCAACCCGATGGTGGCCAGCACCCGGCTGGTCAACGCCTACGCGAGCGCTGCGCTGCACGTCCGTCGTGCTCGCTGGGACTTCGAGGAGGAGTCGCCGCTGCGGGACGCCCGCGGGTTCGACCTCGCCCGGGAGGCTGCTGATCCCAGCCAACTGACCGACGAGGACCTCGGCCTGGCGAACGTGATCCTCACCAACGGGGCCCGCCTGTACGTCGACCACGCGCACCCGGAGTACTCCACCCCGGAAGTGACCAACCCGCTGGACGTGGTCCGCTGGGACAAGGCGGGGGAGCAGGTGGCCCTGGATGCTTGCCGGTTCGCCTCCGTCGTCGGCGAGCCGGACATCGTGCTCTACAAGAACAACACCGACAACAAGGGGGCCTCCTACGGCGCCCACGAGAACTACCTGATGAAGCGCTCGACCCCGTTCGGGGAGATCGTCCGGCACCTGATCCCGTTCTTCGTCTCCCGGCAGGTGGTCTGCGGGGCGGGGCGGGTCGGGCTCGGCCAGGACGGGCGGGAGCACGGCTTCCAGATCGCCCAGCGCTCGGACTTCTTCGAGGTCGAGGTCGGCCTCGAGACGACCCTCAAGCGTCCGATCATCAACACCCGTGACGAACCGCACGCCGACCCGGAGAAGTCCCGCAGGTTGCACGTGATCATCGGCGACGCGAACCTCTCGGAGATCTCGACGTACCTGAAGGTCGGGACCACCGCCTTGGTGCTCGACATGATCGAGAACCGGTACATCACGGAGGACCTGACGGTCTCGCACTCGGTGACCTCGCTCCGGGCCGTCTCCCACGACCCGACCCTGACCCACCTGCTGGAGCGTGACGACGGCAGCACCCTGACCGCCGTCCAGCTCCAGTGGGAGTACTTCCACCTCGCTGCTGCCTACGTCGCCGACCGGTACGGCGACGACGTCGACGCGGACACCGCCGAGGTCCTCCGCCGCTGGGAGTCGGTGCTCACCCGACTGGAACGGGACCCGATGGAGTGCGCAACCGAGCTCGACTGGGTCGCGAAGCTCCGGCTGCTGGAGTCCTACCGGGAACGCGACGGCCTGGACTGGGACGACGCCAAGCTCCACCTGATCGACCTCCAGTACGCCGACATCCGGCCCGAGAAGGGTCTGTACCACCGGCTGCTCCGGCTCGGCCGGATGGAACGGCTGCTCACCGACGACCTGGTCACCACCGCCATGCACGACCCGCCGGAGGACACCCGCGCGTACTTCCGGGGCCGGTGCCTGGACAAGTACCCCGACAGCATCGCCGCCGCCTCCTGGGACTCGGTGATCTTCGACCTGCCTGGTCACGACTCCCTCCAGAGGGTGCCCACGATCGACCCGCTGCGCGGGAGCAAGGCCCACGTCGGCGAATTGATCGACCGCAGTGATACCGCTCTTGCCCTGTTCGCCGCCCTGACTCGCTAGGGTCGGGGTGTAGCAGCAAGCCGGCGGGGGCCGTCGGTGGGGGAGCGGAAGGAGAAGGCGATGGCACAGGAACAGAAGCAACCGCGGAAGTCGACCGAGGCCGAGGAGTCGGTCGAGGAGACGACGGCGCCTGCAGCCAGCGTGTCCGAGCGCAAGGAGCAGCTCGACGAGGACATCGACGCCATCCTGGACGAGATCGACGACGTCCTCGAGGTCAACGCCGAGGACTTCGTGAAGTCGTTCATCCAGAAGGGCGGCCAGTGAGCACGGAGACGTCCCCGGGTGGGGTGGGACGCCTCTCCAACGCCTTCCTGAGTCCCGGGACGTCCTCGTTCGCGGACTTCCTCGGCTCGGTCGCCCCCGAGCTGCTCCCGGCCGCTCGGCCCGCCCTGACCGGCAACGCCGGTGACCTGGCGCCGCACGGCACCACCATCGTCGCGGCCACCTTCACCGACGGGGTGGTGATGGCCGGGGACCGCCGGGCGACGATGGGCCACGTGATCGCCCAGCGCGACATCGAGAAGGTCTTCCCCGCCGACGAGTTCTCCTGCGTCGGCATCGCCGGTACCGCGGGGCTCGCGGTCGAGATGGTCCGGCTCTTCCAGACGGAGCTGGAGCACTACGAGAAGATCGAGGGCAGCACGCTGTCGATGGACGGCAAGGCGAACCGGCTCTCCACGCTGATCCGGAACAACCTGGCACTGGCGATGCAGGGCCTGGCCGTGGTCCCGCTCTTCGCCGGGTACGACCACCGGGCCGGGCAGGGCCGGATCTTCAGCTACGACGTCACCGGCGGCCGCTACGAGGAGACCGCGTTCCACTCGGTCGGTTCCGGGTCGGTCTTCGCCCGTGGCTCCCTGAAGAAGCTCTACCGCAGCGACTTCGACGCCACCGAGTGCGTCACGGCAGCCGTCCAGGCGCTGTACGACGCCGCCGACGACGACTCGGCCACCGGCGGCCCCGACCTGACCCGGCGGATCTTCCCCGTGGTCCACGTCATCACCGCCACCGGTCAGCAGCGGGTCCCGGAAGCCGAGGTGGCCGAGATCGCGGACCGCGTCGTCGCCGCCCGGATGCAGCGCCCCGACGGCCCGGCCGCGGCCCTGACCTGATCTCGACCACGCTCGATCACCGGAGAATCTGACATGTCGATGCCGTTCTACGTCTCACCCGAACAGCTGATGAAGGACCGGGCCGACTTCGCCCGGAAGGGCATCGCGCGCGGTCGGTCGGTCGCTGTCGTCCAGTACGCCGACGGCGTCCTGTTCGTCTCCGAGAACCCGTCCCAGGCACTGCACAAGGTCAGCGAGATCTACGACCGGATCGCTTTCGCCGCCGTAGGTCGCTACAACGAGTTCGAGAACCTCCGGATCGCCGGCGTCCGGCTCGCGGACCTGCGCGGGTACTCCTACGACCGCCGGGACGTCACCGGGCGCGGCCTGGCCAACGCCTACGCCCAGACCCTGGGCACGATCTTCTCCTCGGGCGGTGAGAAGCCGTACGAGGTCGAGATCTTCGTGGCCGAGGTCGGTGACGAACCCGAGGACGACCAGATCTACCGGCTCACCTACGACGGCCAGGTCGCCGACGAGCACGACGTCGCCGCGATGGGCGGAGACGCCGAGGCGGTCTCGACCTACCTGACCGAGCACTTCACCGCCGGTCTCGACCTCGGGGCCGCGATCCGGCTCGCGGTGACCGCGCTGGGGCAGTCCAGCGGGGAGGCCCGGTCGATCCCGCCGGGCGACCTCGAGGTCGCCGTGCTCGACCGCACCCGGATCCAGCAGCGGAAGTTCCGTCGCCTGGATGCTGATTCGCTCTCCGGGTTGCTCCAGGAGGCATAGGCTCGTTCCGTGGACCGGCGAATCTTCGGTATCGAGAACGAGTACGGCGTCACCTGCACCTTCAAGGGGCAGCGGCGTCTCTCGCCGGACGAGGTCGCCCGGTACCTGTTCCGCAAGGTCGTCAGCTGGGGACGAAGCAGCAACGTCTTCCTGCGCAACGGAGCCCGGCTCTACCTCGACGTCGGTAGCCACCCGGAGTACGCCACCCCGGAGTGCGACGACATCATCGACCTGGTCACCCACGACAAGGCGGGCGAGCGGATCCTCGAGGGTCTGCTGATCGACGCCGAACGCCGGCTCCACGACGAGGGCATCGCCGGAGACGTCTACCTGTTCAAGAACAACACCGATTCGGCCGGGAACTCGTACGGGTGCCACGAGAACTACCTGGTCAGCCGGAACGGGGAGTTCTCCAAGCTCGCCGACGTGCTGATCCCGTTCCTGGTCACCCGTCAGGTGATCTGCGGCGCCGGCAAGGTGATCCAGACCCCGCGCGGGGCCTCCTACTCGCTGAGCCAGCGCGCCGAGCACATCTGGGAGGGCGTCTCCAGCGCGACCACCCGCTCCCGCCCGATCATCAACACCCGCGACGAACCGCACGCCGACGCCGAACGGTTCCGGCGGCTGCACGTGATCGTCGGTGACTCGAACATGAGCGAGACCACCACGATGCTCAAGGTCGCGACCTGCGACCTGGTCCTGCGGATGATCGAGGAAGGCGTGGTGATGCGCGACCTCACCATGGAGAACCCGATCCGGGCGATCCGGGAGATCTCGCACGACATGACCGGCCGCAAGAAGGTCCTGCTCGCCAACGGCCGTGAGGCCAGCGTGCTGGAGATCCAGTCGGAGTACCTCTCCCGGGCACGCGACTTCGTGGACCGCCGCGAGCTGCACACCCCGGTGATCGAGCGATCGCTGGATCTCTGGGAGCGCGGCCTCAAGGCCGTAGAGTCCGGAGATCTCTCGCTCGTCGAGCGTGAGATCGACTGGGTGATCAAGTGGAAGCTGATCGACCGGTACCGCGCCCAGAACGACCTGTCGCTGGGCCATCCCCGGGTGGCACAGCTCGACCTGGCCTACCACGACATCCACCGCGACCGTGGCCTCTACTACCTGCTCGAGAAGCGGGGCGCGGTGGCGCGGGTCACCAACGACCTCGACGTTTTCGCGGCCAAGTCGGTACCGCCGCAGACCACCCGCGCCCGGCTCCGCGGCAACTTCATCAAGCGTGCCCAGGAGCGACGCCGGGACTTCACCGTCGACTGGGTCCACCTCAAGCTCAACGACCAGGCCCAGCGGACCGTCCTGTGCAAGGACCCCTTCCGTTCGCACGACGAGCGTGTGGAGCGCCTCATCGAGGGGATGTAGACGGCAGTCCAGCCCACCCGGGAAACGGATTCGTCGCGGCTTCCCGAACGTGGGAACATCGGCTGGTCATCGACATCCCGGGGCCTGCGGAGAGGCGGAACTGCGTGACGGCATCGAAGTCGGAGCGGCTGATGAACCTCGTGATCATGCTGCTCGTCTCCAGGAACTACGTCACCAAGGAGCGGATCCGCGAGGTCATCGAGGGCTACCAGGGTTCCGAGGACGAGGCCTTCGAGAAGAAGTTCGAGCGTGACAAGGCCGAGCTGCGCAGCCTCGGCATCCCGCTGGAGGTCGGCAGCGTCGACAAGTTCTTCGACGACGAGCAGGGGTACCGGATCGCCCGGGACGCCTTCGAGCTCCCCGAGCTGGATCTGGAACCCGACGAGGTCGCCGTCCTCGGCCTGGCCGCCAGGGTCTGGCAGCACGCCAGCCTCGCCTCGGCGACGTCGAGCGCCCTGATCAAGCTGCGGGCCGCGGGCTACGACGTCGACCGGGACGCACTCGACGTGGTGCAGCCGCGGGTGGGGGCCGACGAGCCGGCGTTCGACGCGATGTGGACCGCCACCATCAGCCGCACCCCGGTCCGGTTCGGGTACCGCCGCCCCCGCGACGAGGTCGCCGCCGTCCGGCACCTCGAGCCGTGGGGGGTCGTCACCTCCCGCGAACGCTGGTACGTCGTCGGGCACGACCGCGACCGTGGCGAGCCCCGGATGTTCCGGCTCAGCCGCATCGAGGGTGCCGTGGAGAACGACGGCAGGCCCGGGACCTTCACGGTCCCGGAAGGCACCGACATCCGGGCGCTCACCTCCGCGCTCGCGCCGACCCGCCCGACGATGGAGGCCACGGTGCTGGCGCGACGAGGGAGTGCTGTCCTGATGCGCAAACGGGCGGTCGGGGTGGTCCCCGACGTCGCCGGCCCCGACGACGCCACGCCGTGGGACCGGCTGACGGTTCCGATGTACTCCTACGACGAGATGGCCGGGGACGTGCTCTCCCATCTCGGGGACGTGGTGGCCGAGGCCCCGGCGGAGCTGCGGGACCGGGTGGTCCACCAGCTCGAGTCGCTGCTCGGAGCCCGACCGTGATCGGCGCGTCGACCCGTGACCAGCTGGGCCGCCTGCTGACCCTGGCGCCGTACCTCCAGGCACGGGGCGCGGTTCCGCTCGCGGAGGTGGCCGCCGATTTCGGCGTCTCCCGCGACCAGATCCTCCGGGACCTGCGGGTGCTGTACATGTGCGGGCTGCCCGGGTTCGGGCCCGCCGACCTGATCGACATCAACGTCGAGTCGCTCCTGGAGGACCCCGACGGCCTGGTCCGGATCGACAACGCCGACTACCTGGCCCGACCGCTGCGGCTGGGCAGCAACGAGGCGTCCGCGCTGATCGTGGCGCTCCGGGCGCTGCTCGACTCGAGCGTCGCGGACTCGCGGCCGGTGGTCGAGCGGACCCTGGCCAAGCTGGAGGCAGCCACCGAGGTCGGTTCGATGCCCCTCATCGACGTCCGGCTCACCACCGAACGACCCGGTCTGCGGGACGTGGTCGGCACCCTCGCACGCGCGGTCGCAGAAGACCGCCAGGTGCGGATCGCCTACCTGGTCCCCGCCCGGGACGAGTCCACCGAGCGGGTGGTCGACCCGATCGCGGTCCTGCAGCGCGACGGGAAGACCTACCTGGATGCCTGGTGCCACCTGGCCGAGGACCGCCGGCTCTTCCGGGTGGACCGGATCAGCGAGGCCGAGGTGCTCGACACGGCGCGGGCGGTGCCCGACCTGACACCCCGGGACCTGGGCGAGGGGCTGTTCGCGGCCGGCCCCACGGACCTGGTCGTCCGGGTAGCGCTGAGCCCGGACATGCGCTGGTTCTCGGAGTACTACCCGGTGCTGGAGGTACAGACGGCCGCGGACGGCAGCCAGGAAGTGACCCTCGCGGTCTCCGACGAACGCTGGCTGCTGCGCCTGGCGATGCGGTTCGGCCCGGGTCTGACCATCCTGGATCCGCCGCTGCTCGGTGAACGCTTGGCAACACTTGCCACCGCTGCGCTCCGCTTGCAACAGGGCACGGCGTAGCATGGAGACAACGTCGTCACCCCTCGTGCAAAGGAATCCATGATGAGCCCCTTGGTCGCCGGTCTGGGAACACCCGAGCTGCTGATCATCTTCGCGGTCATCATCCTGCTCTTCGGTGCCGCGAAGCTCCCCGACCTGGCCCGCAACAGCGGCCGGGCGCTGCGGATCTTCAAGTCCGAGACGAAGAGCCTGATGGACGACGACAAGACTCCCGAGCAGCTGGAGATCGAGCGGCGCGAGGAGACCGAGCGCCCGAACACCGCAGACTGAGTCGTGGCGATCGGCAGCATCCTCGGCGCGTTCCGGGGCAAGCCAGTACGTCCTACCGGCCCCGGCGGCCAGATGGCGTTGGCCGATCACTTCCGCGAGCTCCGGGCCCGGTTGCTCCGAGCAACGGTGGCGCTCGTCGTCGCCACCATCGTCAGCTTCTTCTTCTACGACGAGCTCATCGACCTGATCAAGGGCCCGTACGACGACGCGGTGTCGATGCTCAACGAGCAGGACGCCTCGAACACCGAGATCTTCGTCAGCGGGATCGGCGGCGGTCTGATGATCCAGCTCAAGCTCTGCGCGCTCAGCGGCGTCATCGCCAGCAGCCCCGTGTGGCTGTACCAGATCTGGGCGTTCCTGGTTCCGGGCCTGAAGCGCAGCGAACGCCGCTGGACGATGGTCTTCGTCCTGATCGCGGGCCCGCTCTTCGGAGCCGGCGTGGCGCTCGGGTACTACGTCCTGCCCAAGGGCATCCAGGTGCTGATCCAGTTCACCCCGGACAACATGCAGAACCTGAACGACTTCAACGACTTCTTCTCGTTCACGACCCGGATGCTCCTGGTCTTCGGGATCGCGCTGGAGATCCCGTTCTTCGTGGTCCTGCTCAACCTCGCCGGAGTCGTCTCCGGCAAGACCCTCGGCCGGTACCGGCCGTGGATCGTGGTGGGGACGTTCGTCTTCGCCGCGGTGGCGACACCGTCCACCGACCCGTTCGCGATGCTCGTCCTCGCGCTCACCATGCTGCCGCTCTTCCTGCTCGCCGAGGGGATCGCCCGGGTCGTCGACCGCCGTCGCCGGGGCGACGCGGTCGGCACCGAAGCCTGGGACGACGACGTCGCATCGCCGTTGTGACCACCGACCTCGCGACGGCCGCCGGACGGATAGGGTTCGACCTGTGCGCAAGCAGATTGCCGTCCTGACCAACCCGACCGCGGGCAAGGGCAAGGGAAGCCGGGTGACCGATGTGGTCGTCCCGCGGCTCAGCGACGCCGGGTACGACGTCCGCGCGCTCACCGGTCGCGACGCCGACGAGGCGCTGGACCTCGCCCGGGAGGCCGTCGCGGACGGCGTCGAGACCCTGGTGGTCATCGGCGGCGACGGAATGGTCCACCTCGCTGCCCAGGCGCTCGCCGGTTCGGAGACCCGGCTCGGACTGGTACCCGCGGGCACCGGCAACGACGTCGCCCGGGCGTTGGACATCCCGCGCAAGGACCCCGCAGCCGCGACGGACGTCATCATCGCCAGCAAGGAGCGCTCGATCGACCTGGCCCGGATCGGCAACCGGTACTACGTGACCGTGCTGGCGGCTGGCTTCGACGCGATCGTCAACGAACGCGCCAACGAGATGTCCTGGCCGAAGGGCCAGATGCGCTACAACCTCGCCACGCTGGTCGAGCTGCGCACCTTCACCCCGATCCCGTACGTCCTCGACGTCGACGGCGAGCAGCACCGGTTCGAGGCGATGATGGTCGCGGTCGGCAACACCTCCTCGTTCGGGGGCGGGATGCGGATTACCGAGGGCGCTGTCCTCGACGACGGCGTCCTCGACGTGGTCGCGATCATGCCGATGACCAAGCTCGAGCTGATCAGGACGTTCCCGAAGCTGTTCAGCGGCACCCACGTCCAGCACCCCAAGTACCGGCACTACGCAGGCCGGCGGATCACCGTGGCGGCGCCGGGCATCGTCGCCTACGCCGACGGCGAGCGGATCGCCGCGCTTCCGCTGACCGTGGAAGCCGTACCCCGGGCACTGCGCGTCCTGGTCCCATGACCGAGCACCCGCTCCAGGAGCCCGGGGGAAATCCTGCCGAGCAGTACGCGCGGTACCGCCGCAACAAGCAGCACCCCGAGCTCGCCGAGTTCGCCTCGCACTACTCCTTCGGTCTCGACGACTTCCAGCTGCGCGCGTGCCGGGTCCTCGAGGACGGGCACTCGGTCCTGGTCGCCGCCCCGACCGGGTCCGGGAAGACGATCGTGGGGGAGTTCGCGGTGCACCTGGCGCTGGCCAGCGGACGCAAGTGCTTCTACACCACCCCGATCAAGGCGCTGTCGAACCAGAAGTTCCACGACCTGGTGGACCGCTACGGCGCCGAGACCGTCGGTCTACTCACCGGCGACAACAGCATCAACGGGGACGCCCCGGTGGTCGTGATGACGACCGAAGTGCTCCGCAACATGCTGTACGCCGGCTCCCGCGGACTCACCGGGCTCGGTTTCGTGGTCATGGACGAGGTCCACTACCTCGCCGACCGCTCGCGGGGCGCGGTCTGGGAAGAGGTGATCATCCACCTCCCCGAATCGGTGGCGGT
The DNA here is from genome assembly GCA_041618295.1 of Marmoricola sp. GTDB lineage: Bacteria > Actinomycetota > Actinomycetes > Propionibacteriales > Nocardioidaceae > Marmoricola. The sequence continues at coordinate 10,300 of JBFJNH010000027.1, read as the reverse complement.
GGCCTCCCTGTCCGCGACGGTGAGCAACGCCGAGGAGTTCGGCGAGTGGCTCGGTACCGTGCGCGGCGAGACGGTGACCATCGTGGAGGAGAAGCGCCCGGTTCCGCTGTACCAGCACGTGCTGGTCGGTCGCAGGCTCTACGACCTCTTCGCCGAAGGCCCCGCCGAGCCGGGCGAGGAGAAGGTCAACCCCGAGCTCCTGCGGGTGGCTCGCGACGACTACGTGAGCGGCCGGATGCGCGACCGCCGGTCCCCGAAGGGTGCGCGGGGTCGGACCGGCACCCGGGCGCGGCAGTCCGGCAACGGCCGCCGGGTCTGGACCCCGAGCCGGGCCGACATGGTCGAGCAGCTCGACCGGGCCGGCCTGCTCCCTGCGATCGTCTTTGTCTTCAGCCGGGTCGGCTGCGACGCCGCGGTGCAGCAGTGCTTGAACAGCAACCTGCGGCTGACCACGCCCGAGGAGCGCGACGAGATCTTCGCCTTCGTCCAGGAGCACTGCTCGCACCTGCCCGCCGACGACCTCCAGGTGCTCGGGTACCACGAGTTCCTCGACGGTCTCACCCGCGGTGTCGCGGCGCACCACGCCGGCATGCTGCCGACCTTCAAGGAGTGCGTCGAGGAACTCTTCCTGCGCGGCTTGTGCCGGGTGGTCTTCGCGACCGAGACGCTGGCCCTGGGGATCAACATGCCGGCCCGTTCGGTGGTGATCGAGAAGCTGTCGAAGTGGAACGGCGAGACGCACGCCGACATCACGCCGGGGGAGTACACCCAGCTCACGGGTCGGGCCGGCCGCCGGGGGATCGACGTCGAGGGACACGGGGTGGTGCTGTACCAACCGGGCCTCGAGCCGAAGGCGGTCGCCGGTCTCGCCTCGACACGGACCTACCCGCTGAAGTCGTCGTTCGCGCCGTCGTACAACATGGCGGTCAACCTGGTGCACCAGTTCGGGCACGAGCGTGCCCGCGAGCTGCTGGAATCGTCCTTCGCCCAGTTCCAGGCCGACAAGGCGGTCGTCGGGTTGGCACGCCAGCTCCGCAAGAGCGACGACGCCCTGAACGGGTACGCCGAGTCCGCCCGGTGCCACCTCGGTGACTTCACCGAGTACGCCGGTCTGCGGCGAACGCTCTCGGAGACCGAGTCCGGGCTCGCCAAGGCTCGCCGGCACGACCGCCGCGCGGAGGTCCTCGCGTCGTTGGCGGCGCTCCGGCCCGGCGACGTGATCCAGGTGCCGGCAGGCAAGTTCTCGGGGGTGGCGGTCGTGATCGACCCGGGCCCGGTCGGCGACCGCGAGGGGCCGCGTCCCTACGTGCTCACCCAGGACCGGCACGCGCGACGACTGAGCCTGGTCGACTTCCCGACACCGGTCGTGGCGTTCACCCGGATGAAGGTGCCCAAGTCCTTCAACCCGCGCAACGCCCAGTCCCGGCGGGACCTGGCGACCACGCTGAAGATCCGTACCCACGGCTTCAACCCGCCGCCGGGGACGACCAGGTCCGGCGCGGCCCCGTCCGCCGGCGAGGGGTCGTCCAAGATCGAGGAGCTGCGCCGGCAGATCCGCCAGCACCCGTGCCACGGCTGCCCCGACCGCGAGGACCACGCCCGCTGGATGGAGCGGTGGCACAAGCTCGACCGGGACGCCCGGACACTGCGCCGCCGGATCGAGCAGCGCACGAACACCATCGCCCGTCAGTTCGACCGCGTCTGCGAGGTGCTGGGGACGCTGGAGTACCTGGACGGGGACACCGTGACGCAGCGGGGCAAGGCCCTGATGCGGATCTACAACGAGATGGACCTGCTCACCGCCGAGTCGCTGCGCACCGGACTCTGGAACGGCCTCGACGCCAGTCAGCTCGCCGCCGTCCTCTCGACCCTGGTGTTCGAGTCGCGGAAGGCCGACGACGCCGCTGCCCCCGCGATCCCGGGGTCGGTGGTTCGGGACGTCCTCCAGCAGATGGCCTCGCTCTGGGCCGACCTGGATGCACTCGAGCGCGAGCACAAGCTCGACAAGCTGCGCGAGCCCGACTTCGGGTTCGCCCTGGCTGCCTTCCGCTGGGCCGAGGGCGACGACCTCGACGAGGTCCTCGACCAGACCGGCCTCGCGGCGGGGGACTTCGTGCGCTGGGTGAAGCAGATCGTCGACCTCGCCGGTCAGGTCGCCGACGCCGCCACGGACCCGACGTTGCGGGAGACCGCGCACGAGGTGGTGGCCCGGTTGCGACGGGGAGTGGTCACCTACACGTCCGTCACCGACTGAGCCCGGTCCAAGCGGTCCCAGAGGGGCCCGAGGCTGCTCAGGTGGGTCTCCCGGGCCAGGTCGCGGTAGAGGTGTCCCGCGGCGTCGAGGTCCAAGCGGGCCGGGTGGTCGACCGCGGGATTCCCGAACGCCAGTACCGAGTCGACGACCCGGTGACCTCCGAGGATCCCGGGGACCTGAGCCGGCCGCCCGAGCGCGAGCTCCTCGACCAGCACCGGTAGACCGCCCTGCCGTACCGCGGTCGAGGTCCGGACGGTCCCGGGATCCTCCCCGGCTCGGCCGAGGACCAAGGTCTCGCGCAGCAGCAGCCGGACGTCCGCGTCCAGCTCGACAGCCGTGCGCCGGTCGACGACCGCTCCGGCTGCCGCCACGAACGGCTGCCCCTGCCAGACCAGGCTCGAACCCGGACGCAGGTGGAGGTCGACGTCCCACGAGGCGCTACGCCCCCGCATTGCGTAGGCGACGACTCCCGACGGCTCGATCACCGTCAGCCGGACAGCGGGGCCGACGTCGACCGACACCGTGATCCGATCGCCGGCGAGCAGCAACGCACCCTCGGCGACCAGCGCGACCCGTGCCCAGGAGGCCCCCGAACCGAGCAGGACCGGGCGGAGTACCGGCGCGTCAGGATGCGCGGTGGTGAGGGTGCGCACCCGGGCCCGAGCACCGTCCGCGCCGGCCACGACCCCGATCTCGGTGTGGCTGGCCCGGGAGGCCCGCTCAGTGACGGTGGTGCTCATGGCCGTGCTCCCGGTCGTGCTGGTGGTCGTCGTCGTGCCCGTGGCTGTGCGGCGCCATCGGCCCCGGGTCGCGGGGCACCAGCGCCCCGGCTCGGTGTGCCTCCAGCCGGCCGAGCAGCCAGGCGGTCAGGTCGTCGACGGAGGCCCGGTCGTGGCGGGAGAGCGCGATCACCGGCCCGCCGTCCCGCGCAGCCGACGCGTCGGCCACCATCAGGTCCCGGTCGACGCCGACGTACGGCGCCAGATCGGTCTTGTTGATCACCAGGAGGTCCGCGCGCTCGATACCGGGCCCGCCCTTGCGGGCCACGTCGCCGCCTCCGGCAACGTCGAGGACGAAGAGCTGCACGTCGACGAGCGCCGGGGAGAAGGTCGCGGTCAGGTTGTCCCCGCCCGACTCGACCAGCACCATGTCCAGCGGCGCGAAATCGGCCTCCAGCTCCTCGACCGCGAAGAGGTTGGCGGTGATGTCGTCGCGGATGGCCGTGTGCGGGCAGGCGCCGGTCTCGACGGCGCGGATCCGGTCGCTCGCCAGCACTCCGGCGGAGCGGAGGTAGCGGGCGTCCTCGTCGGTGTAGATGTCGTTGGTCACGACGCCGAGCTCGAGCACGCCGGAGAGCTCACGGCAGACCATGGCGATGATCGAGCTCTTCCCGGTGCCGACGGGTCCGCAGACGCCGACGCGGAGCGCGCGGGAACGGGTGCTCGGAACGGGTTCAGGCACGGAACAACCTCCGGGTAGCTCGGGTGTGCAGCTCGGCCCACACCTCGGTCTGGGGGGCACCGACGGCCGGGATGTCGTCGGGGTGGGTCAACGGGGCCAGCGACACCGCTACCCGGTCGACCCGGGGGAGCAGGTCGAAGACCCACCGGCTCGCGTCGGCCGGGTCCAGCGGTTCGAGCTTCAGGGCAGCGGCCGCGATGGTCTGCAGGTCGTCGTACGCGACCAGCCGCGCCAGCGAGGTCGGCGAGAGTCCGCCAGCGGCTGCGATCGCGCCGAGCACGACGCCGCGGGCGGGCGGTTCCATCGCCTGCACGCGGCGCAGCAGCGGGTGGTCGGGCCAGAGCCGCAGTGCCAGCCGGAGCAGACCCCTCCCCAGGTGCCGCGAGCTGGACCGCAGTGCCGGGCTCGGCGTCCGGGCCGCCCAGGCGAGCTCGACGTCGGCGAGCGAGCCTCCGTTCAGGCTGCGGTGCCGGGCGACGACCGCTGTCCCCGCCTCGACCCGGATGACGCTGTCGAGCCGGGCGCCGAGGTATGCGGGGATGTCCTCGACGGCGAGCCCGTGCCGCAGCGCCGGCTCCAGGGAGCCCGACTGGGTGTGCCCGGCGACGGGGAGGCGTGCGTCGGCCAGCAGCATCAGCAACGTCTCGCTCATCCCGCGTCCATCAGAACAGCGAGTACAGCTGGGTCAGCGGCAGCTCGGTGGCCGGTTCGGGCACGATCAGCGCACCGTCGACGGTGATCGCGAACGTCTCAGGATCCACCTCGATGCTCGGCAGTACGTCGTTGTTGACCATCTGCGCCTTGCCCACGTCCCGGGTCGGCCGTAGGGCGGCCAGCCGCCGGCGTAGCTGGAGGCGGTCGGCCAGTCCGTCCTCCAGAGCTGCGGGGGAGACGAAGGTGACCGCGTGGTCGGCGCCGTCCTGGTCGACCAGGGTGGGGCGCATCAGTACCGGCTGCGGAGTCGGGATCGAGGCGTTCGGGTCACCGAGAGCCCCCCAGACGAGCGCACCGCCCTTGATCACCACCGACGGCCGGACCCCGAAGAACTTCGGTTCCCACAGGACCAGGTCGGCCAGCTTCCCGGGCTCGACCGAGCCGACCTCGTGGTCGATCCCGTGGGCGATGGCCGGGTTGATGGTGTACTTCGCGACGTACCGCCGGGCACGCTCGTTGTCGGCCGGGAACGCTCCGCCGAGGGGGCCGCGGCGGAGCTTCATCACGTGCGCGACCTGCCAGGTCCGGGTGACGACCTCGCCGATCCTGCCCATTGCCTGGGCGTCCGAGGAGGTGATCGACAGCGCCCCGATGTCGTGCAGGACGTCCTCGGCCGCGATCGTCGTCGCCCGGATCCGCGACTCGGCGAAGGCCAGGTCCTCGGGAACCCGTGGGTTGAGGTGGTGGCAGACCATCAACATGTCCAGGTGCTCGGCGACCGTGTTGACGGTGTGCGGGAGCGTCGGGTTGGTGGAGCCCGGGATCACGTGCCCCAGTCCGGCGACCTTGAGGATGTCCGGGGCGTGACCGCCACCGGCGCCCTCGGCGTGGAAAGCGTGGATCGACCGCCCACCGATCGCACCGACCGTCGACTCCAGGAACCCGGCCTCGTTGAGGCTGTCGGAGTGGAGCGCTACCTGGAGTCCGAACTCGTCGGCGGCCCGGAGAGCTGCATCGATCGCCGCCGGCGTGGAGCCCCAGTCCTCGTGCACCTTGTACGCCGCCGCCCCGGCCAGCGCCTGCTCCGCCAGTCCGCCGGCGCTGACGGTGTTGCCCTTCCCCATCAGGAGCACGTTGAGCGGCAACGGATCCAGCGCTCGGTGCACCGTCCGGAGGTGCCAGGCGCCCGGCGTGACGGTGGTCGCCTTGGAGCCCTCCGACGGCCCGGTTCCGCCTCCGCCAACGGTGGTGATCCCGGTCGCCAGGGCCTCCACCAGCTGCGACCGCGACAACAGGTGCACGTGCACGTCGATGCCGCCGGCGGTGAGGATCTTGCCCTCACCCGAGATCACGTCCGTCGACGGGCCGATCACCAAGGACGGGTGCACACCGTCAGCGACGTCCGGGTTGCCCGCCCGACCGAGGGCGACGATCCGGCCGTCGCGCAGCCCGACGTCCGCCCGCACGATGCCCCAGTGGTCGAGCACGATCGCGTTGGTGATCACGGTGTCGAGGGCACCTTCGCCCCGCGTCAGTGTCGCCTGCGCCATCGACTCACGGATCGACTTGCCGCCACCGAAGACCGCCTCCTCGCCGCCGACGGTGTGGTCCTGCTCGACCTCGATCCACAGATCGGTATCGCCCAACCTGACCTGGTCGCCGGTCGTCGGCCCGTAGAGCGCTGCGTACGCGGCACGTGAGATCTCAACCATCGGTGTCTCCGCCTCCGATCTGGATCCCGGGGACCCGGCGACGTCCGCGGAGTGCTACCGCCTGCACCGTCCGGGAGGCGCCCGGTTCGAACCTGCTGGAGGTCCCCGACGGGATGTCGAGCCGGAACCCGGCGGCGGCCTCGCGGTCGAAGTCGAGCGCTGCGTTTACCGACGGCAGGTGGATGTGCGAGCCGATCTGGACGGGCCGGTCGCCCTGGTTCACGATGACCAGGGTGAGCCGCTCCTCCTCGGAGCGGTCGCCGTTGAGCACCACGGTGCCCGGGGCGGTCCGGATCGCGCCGGGGCCCGATGCCGGGCCTTCAGTGAGGTGCGCCATGGGTCGCTCCTGTTCGGATGCTGGTGGTCAGGCAATGGGCTGGTGCACGGTGACGAGCTTGCGACCGTCGGGGAAGGTGGCCTCGACCTGGACGTCGGTGAGCATGTCCGGCACGCCGGGCATCACCTGGTCGCGGCGCAGGACCTCACGGCCGAGCTCCATCAGGTCCGCGACGCCGACCCCGTCACGGGCGCGTTCGATCACCCAGGTGCTCAGCAGGGCGACCGCTTCGGGGTAGTTCAGCTTGACGCCGCGGGCCAGCCGGTCGCGGGCGACCATGCCCGCAACGGCGAGGAGGAGCTTCTCGGTGTCGGAGGGGGTGAGGTGCATCGCTGTTCCCCTCAGACGGCCATCGCGTCGCGCACGTCGTCGATCGCCCCGGCGCCGCCCTCACCGCTGGCGGTGACCCGGCCGGACTCCAGGACGTAGTACCGGTCGGTGGTGCGCAGCGCGAACCCGACGTGCTGCTCCACCAGCAGGACCGACAGGTCACCACGGCGGGTCAGCTCGGTGATCACCCTCTCGATCTCCGCGACCACGTTGGGCTGGATGCCTTCGGTCGGCTCGTCGAGGATGAGCATCCGCGGTTTGGTGAGCAGCGTCCGGGCGATCGACAGCTGCTGCCGCTGTCCTCCGGAGAGCAGTCCTGCGCGACGGGCGAGCAGGTCCTGCAACGCCGGGAAGATCGCCAGCACGTCCTCGATGGCCACGGTGGACGGGTCGACCAGCTGCAGGTTCTCCAGCGTGGTCATCTGCGGGAAGCAAAGCTGACCCTGGGGGACGTAGCCGATGCCACGCCTGACCCGCTTGTTCGGCGGAACCCGGGTGACGTCCTCGCCGTCGAGGAAGATCGAGCCGCTCTTGACCGGGAGCAGGCCGACCGCCGTGCGGAGCAGGGTCGTCTTGCCGGCGCCGTTGTGCCCGGTCAACGCCACGGCACCACCGGCCGGCACCGTCAGCGAGACGTCGTGGAGAACGGCCGCCCGGGAGTACCCGGCGGTGACGTTGCGGAGCTCGAGCATCAGGCCTCCTGCGGTGTGGGGGTGGGCTCGGCCGCGGCAGTCACCGCGCGGCCCAGGTAGACGTCCTGGACCCGTTCGTCGGCCTGGATGTCGGCGAGCGAGCCCTCGGCCAGGACCTTGCCCGCGTGCATGACGGTCACCACGTCGGCGAAGTTCCGGACGAAGTCCATGTCGTGCTCGATGATCACCGTGGTCCGCTCCTGCCCGATCCGGCGCAGCAGCTCGCCGGTCGCGTCTCGCTCCTCGTGGCTCATCCCGGCGACCGTCTCGTCGAGGAACATCACCTTGGCGTCCTGGACGAGCAGCATCCCGATCTCGAGCCACTGCTTCTGCCCGTGCGCCAGGATCCCGGCGGGGCGGTTGCGCAGGTCGGACAAACCGATCGTCTCCAGCGCGTGCTCGACGTACTCCGGCGTCCGGCCGCGGGCGAAAGCCATCCGCCAGGCGCTGCGGTGGACCCCTCCGGCGATGTCGAGGTTCTGGAGAACGGTGAGCTGTTCGAAGACCGTAGCCGTCTGGAAGGTCCGCCCGATCCCCGCTCGGACGATCTGGTGCGACTTCATGCCGAGCAGGTCCTTGTTGCGGTACTCCGCCAACCCGGTCGCCGGAACCAGACCGGTGAGGGCGTCGACCAAGGTGGTCTTGCCGGCACCGTTCGGCCCGATCAGGAAGTGCAGCCGCCCCTGGAGCAGGGTCAGGTCGACCCCGTCGATCGCCTTGAAACCGTCGAAGTCGACCGTCAGGCCGCGGATCTCGAGGTAGTCCTGCCCGGTCCGGTCCGGGGGAGTCGCAGTCATGAGGCCACCGCCTTCCGGGCCCCGGGGCGTGGTCGGGACCTGCGCAGGGCTGCCGCTGCCCGGGGGAACAACGACGTCAGCCCGGCCGGGATCAGCAGGATGACGATGATGAACAGCGCCCCCTGGCCGTAGGGCCACTGGTTGGGGAACTGCTCCGACAGGGTCGACTGCCCGTACCCGACCGCGAGGGCACCCAGCGCAGGTCCGAACAACGACGCCCGTCCGCCAAGAGCGACTCCGGCGATCAGCCAGATCGAAGCGGATGCGTCGATGTCGGACGGCGAGATGATCCCGGCGATCGGGGCGAAGAGAGCTCCTCCGATGCTCGCCATCACCGCCGCGATCACGTACGCCACCAGCTTCACGTTGGCCGGGTCGTGGCCGAGGAACCGGACCCGCTCCTCCGCGTCCCGGGTCGCGACCAGCAGCTCGCCGAACCGGCTCCGGTAGAGCTGCCAGACCACCACCAGGCAGAAGATCAGGATCACGGCCGCGATCGAGTAGAGCAGCTCCTTGTTGGCAGGGTCGTAGAGGTTGTAGCCGAAGAACGTGGTGAAGTTGTTCAAGCCGTTGAACCCGCCGGTCTGCTTGATCGTGGCGACCAGTAGGGCAGCGAAGGCGACGGCGAGCGCCTGGCTCAGGATGGCGAAGTACGCGCCTTTGACCCGGCGCTTGAAGATGGCGTAGCCGAGCACGGACGCGACCACCACCGGGATCACGATGATCGCGATCAGCGTGAAGGCCCCGCTGCGGAACGGCTCCCACCAGCCCGGCATCGTCCCGTCGCCGTAGAGCGCCATGAAGTCCGGTACGGCGTCCGGGCCGCCCGTGGCCGAAGCCGCGTCGAGCTTCAGGTGCATCGCCATCGCGTAGCCGCCCAGCCCGAAGAAGACACCCTGGCCCATCACCAGCATCCCGCCCCGCCCCCAGGCGAGGCCGATGCCGACGGCGACGATCGCCCAGGCGCAGTACTTGCCCAGGTTGTTCAGCCGGAACGGACTGAGCACGGCGGGCGCCACCACCAGGAGGGCGATCGCCAGCAGCAGGATGCCGAGGAGGGGCAGGTAGCCCTGGAGCCGGCGGCCCAGCACCGCGGTACTCATGCCAGCCCCCGGGTGCGGACCGTGAACAGGCCTTGCGGACGAACCTGGAGGAAGACCACCACCAGTGCGAACACGACGACCTGCGCCATGCTCGCGTTGGACCAGCTGGTCAGGAACGCCATCCCGATCCCGATCACGAAGGCCGCGATGACCGTGCCCCGGAGCTGCCCGAGGCCGCCCGCGACGACGACCAGGAACGCCGGGATGATGTACGTCGTCCCCAGGCTCGGATTCGTGCCGCCGCTCATCGCGACGGCCACCCCACCCAGTCCGGCGAGCCCGGAACCGACGAAGAAGGTGATCCGGTCGACGTTGCGGGTGGCGACTCCCAACGTCTCGGCGAGGTCGCGGTTCTGGACCGTGGCCCGGATCTGGCGCCCGAACGAGGAGTACTTCAGCAGCGCGCCGAGCCCGGCGAGCGCGGCGAGCGCCAGGGCGATCGTGAACATGCGCACGTACGGCCAGTTGTAGCCGAAGACGGCCAGGTGCCCGTCGAGCCAGTCCGGGGTGAACACGGAGTCACCCTGGGCTCCGAAGAGGTCCTTGGCGGCCTGCTGGAGCACCATGCTCACCCCGACGGTGACCAGGAGCGTGTCGAGCGGCCGGTGGTACATCCACCGGATCACACCCGCCTCGAGAGCCAGGCCTAGCACGCCGGCCACGGCGAAGGCGACCGGGATCGCCACGATCAGGGAGAGGCTGGTGCTGGTGACGACCTGCTGGGTGAGGTACGTCGCGTACGCACCTGCCATCAGGAACTCGCCGTGCGCCATGTTGATGACGCCCATCTGTCCGAAGGTCAGGGCGAGGCCGAGGGCGGCGACCAGCAGGATGGCGCCGGTCGACGTTCCGGTGAGCAGAGGGGTGGTGAAGGACTCCATGCAGAGACTCCTGGACTGGTCGGGAGAGGCGGGAGGACCCGGGGTGCGGTGGTCCCGCGCCCTGCCGGTGCAGGACGCG